>CAWCUN010000020.1:0-80902 GCA_963798665.1 uncultured Chitinophagaceae bacterium
CCCTATGAATTATATTTATAGATTAATTCCTGATATTCTCATTTCCCCCAAATGAAAAATTTAAAAAGATATCTTCTTATCATTTCATTTTTCATTGACAGTTCCACTGCATTTTCACAACCCAACTGGACCTACAAAGGATATTTTAATTTCGGCTGCAATCTTAATTTTACTTACGGGCCTTCACAAACATTTCCGGGATTAAGATTGTACGCTGCATTTATTGCTAACGGAATTTATAAAAATAATTTTACCGTAAACTATGGGCCTTCCGTATCAATTTATACCAAATCACTTGGTGCGAATCTGAATCCGTTAACAGGAGATATACAAATAGATTTTACCAATTCATTCAGCATAGGAAGCGCATGGGGAAAGCAGGTTACTTATACAAAATTTTTTAAGACACTCAATACCGGTTCTTATTATAATATTGTCAGCGATAGAAAATATGGTGCATTCCTGACCACTAATTTTATTCTCAATAATCATAAACGTAACCAGATTGTTGGCGCTGTATCATTATCAACGCCTGACTTTTCAATCAATTATTATAATGACGGTGCACCACCTTTTAATTTTTTGCCGCTTGCAGATAACTTTGATCGCTGGTGGACGGGTGGTTTTGGCATTTATGTTCACAACCATAAAAATTATAATATCGCTGAACTTAGCTTCGACCAGTTCACAGGATATTCTCCATTAATCTACGAGCTCTCAAATCTTATAGGAATAAATCTTCCTGATTATAATGTGGAAGATTCTTCTGTTACAAAATATAACAATGGAAAAAATATTTCACCCTCATTTAATACATCCGCTTATAATCTTAAAATATTTTTGGGCCAAGGCTATGCGATTGATGCAGGAGTAATTGGTTCCTTGCGCACAAAAACAGGAAGGGTTTTTGGACTGCAGGAAATTATACATACCATGCTGAAATACCCGCTTCATCCCAATAACGATATTAACAGGTTTTACATTGGTGGCACATATAATAATATGAATAATGTTAAGCTGTAAAATAATAATAACTGCTTCTGTAATCGCTATGTCATTATCATCATGCATGGAGCAAAAAATATTATTCAGCGTTAATAAAGAGGTAAAGCGAAACTTCTTTAAAGAAATTCCCGGCCTGGGTGGAGCTACATATTTTAATCAACCGGTTACGAAAAAGGCAGACAATATACAAGTGTATGTTTCATCTTTTAGTGAAAAAGCCATTGAAAAAGATAACCTGCTTGAATACACGGAGCTTAACGATAGCACCACCATTCCATTTGTAACCTATAGACTGGAATTTGGCTATTCGCAAAACCTATACTTATTGAAATATGATTTTACTTATACTGCAAAAAGTGCGAATGGAAATTTATTTGATGTTCCTGTGCAGGGTGTAATATTTTTCTCAGTGAAACGTAACGGCAGGGGAAATACCGTTGGAGTAACTCCCTGTTATTTCGGGGTGATTAACGAAGAAGACGACCTTATTGCGTTTGACACGGAGCTTGCTTTTAAAAAAGATAAAGATCATTATTATCTAAAAGTGCCTAAAAGAAATAAAAAACTAAATGGGTTGTTGTTTATGCCCGCAGATTTTCCTGCAAATCCAAAAAATGCCGGTGATAAGTTTAATATTGAAAAAATTGTCAGGCTCGATCCTAATAAAGTGGGCGGCTATAAGCCTTTGGTTTTTGAAATACAAAAAGTTTTTCATGATAAAAATGCTTTACAATTTCATTATAACAGCACACTTCATTTAACTCAATAATTATGGCAACAAAAAAATCTTCATCTTCTTCAAAGAAATCTGCCAAAAAGAAACCAGGTACAAAAAAAGAAACGGAAAAAAAAGCTGATATAGAAACAGAACTACCGGAAGAAGAAACCGGTGACGAAAATACCGATGATCATCTGCAACTTGAAACCATTACTGTGCAGGCAATTCCGGAAGATGCAACCAACGATTTTCCTGAAGATAGAGATTGCGCCTGCATGCAAAAAAAACCTAATGGCAGATTCTTTTGCTTTAAATTAATCCAGGGAAGGTGGGTTCAATCATCTGCCATTCCCTTCGCTACGAAAGAAATGTGCGAAGAAGCAAATTGCTGATACGTGCAAATTTCATTAACGGGAAGAACTTTCACCCTCTCTTTATATTCAGATTTTACTGGTAAGTAAACAGGCTATATTACGCAATGTCAATAATTACTTGGTGGTATTAATTGCGTAATGTGCGGAACAGTTGGGTTGCTAAAAGCAATGATGCACAAGATAATTATTGGAAATATGTTTCATAATTCTCAAAATATATTACATTTGAAATTACTCTTTCTTTTATAGGAAAAAGTTTTAAAATTTTATAATCTGTTCTAAACACCGCCTTATGAGAATTATTACCGGGATATTATTATTAGCCGTTATCTGCATCGGGTCTCACTCATGCCAAAAAGAATATGTTCCCACAGAAGGTGATTCAACAATCACAACACCTCCTGCTGTTACCGGCAGCTTTACCGCTAAAATAGACGGGGTCCAATTCGTGGCCGACAAGGTAGCTGCCGCCACAAAGGCAATAGGTGTAATCGCCATAACCGGCCAGTCAACAAATGGAGAGTTGATCGTTCTAAGAGTTGCAGACTCCGGTGTTCATGTGTATTCATTGGATATACAGAGTTTAACCAATGCTGCCGCCTATTCTAAAGACAACGGTGTTGCATACACTTCCAATGGAGGCGAAGGCGGTTTATCCGGCGGTACTTTGTCAATTACTTCCATCGATACGAATAAAAAAACAATAAGCGGCACTTTTAGCATTAAAGTGTACAGGCAGATTGACTCAACACAAAAAGTTATTACGGAAGGAATATTTAAGAATATCTCTTATGATACCAATGCCATTCCACCTGCCAATTCATCGGATACTTTCAGGGTAAAAGCTAACGGGGCCGATTTCCCTGTGTTTTCTACACTTGGCATATCTGTTTATAATATGATCAACATTTCCGCAAGCGATCAGAATGTAACTAAAACAGTAGGTATTTCTTTTCCCTCAGATGCTACGCCCGGTGTTTATACATTTACAAGCTTTGGCCCGGATTATATTGCTCAATATAATATTGGCAATTCTTATCTTGTTGGCGAATCTGGAACGCTTACTATTTTAGAAAATAACGCCACAACAAAAAGAGTGAGAGGTAATTTTAATTTTCATGCAAGTGAAATCCTGGGCAGTCAAACGGCTGATTTAACCGAAGGATATTTTTCAGTAGTCTATCAATAACCTTTTGCTCTATTTTAATTAAGTTTTTTTGATTCAGTTTTTAGATAAACCACTAGCGACAAATTTATGATAGCTCTTCACGGTTACGGCATAAAGCTAATAGCACGAAAAAATAAATGTTTTTTCACGCTGTGTAAGATGGTCGCATGAATTAAAAAAGTCAATTTTCACCTATTGAATTCTTGAGTTTTTCATTTTATTGCAAAATCATAATTATTAAACAGCCAGTGAATAACAGATTTACCAATATTCTCTTCCCGGTATTTTTTTTATTAGTTGCCTTGCCGGGCTTTGGGCAAAATAATATCAAGACAGCGGACTCATTATATTTTGCACAGGACTGGGTCAATGCAAAAAAAATATATGAATCTGTTTTAAAAGATACCTCGAAAAATAGCATTGCATGGAACAGGCTCGCATTCTCGGATTATAATTTAGGTAATAATGATAAAGCATTAACTGAATTTGAAAAAGCTTTGGCTTCCAATCCAATCCCGCCTGTAAAAGCATCGGCCTTATCAAGAATGGCAAGAATACATGCTGAAAAAAATGAAAAGCAAAAAGCCATTGCTGATTTAGACAGTGCCGTGAGCGCAGGTTATGTTAACTTATCAGAACTGGATTCACTCAAAGAATTTAATAATCTCCGCAATGAAGAATCGTTTAAACAGTTAAGAGAAAAATTATTTGGCCTCGTGTACCCATGCATGATAGATAAACATGCAAGAGAATTTGATTTCTGGGCCGGCGAATGGGACGTACATCCAACCGGCACAAATGCAATGGCGGGCCAAAGTTCGGTGCAAATCATTTCGGGGGGTTGTGCCTTATTAGAAAACTGGACAGGCGTGGGCAGCACAGGAAAAAGCATCAATTATATTGATCCTGTAACCAATAAATGGAAACAGGCCTGGGCAGGCTCCTACCCCGGTGGCATACAGGAATTTACCAATGGCGAATATAGAGACAGCGCTATGCGGTTTGAATTTGTAACCAAAGATGCGAAGGGAAACAAATTAAACGGCCGGTTTATTTTTTATAACCAGGGCCGCAACCAGGTAAGACAATTCAGCGAAACATCTGCCGACGGTGGAAAAACATGGACTACCAATTATGATTTCACTTACATAAGAAAGAAATAAATTTTTAATTTTCTTCTTTTACATTTTTCTGATATAAATGAGCTTTACCACTTCCATTTTTTTCCTCCAGGCTTTCCCTGCTTATAAATTCATTGGCAGCAAATAAAGTTTGAGTAGGATAAGCAAATTCAATTTTTTCCTTTTCAAATATTTCGAATAATTCCAAATAAATTTTTTGCTGAATATCCATATACATATTATAATCACTCCCTTCGATGTAGTACACCGATTCAAAGTTAAGGCTGAAATCACCAAAGCCGGAAAAATGGCTACGATCGAAAGTTGCTCCTTCATTCCTGTCTATAATATCCTGAATGGTTTGTGGTATTTTTTTTAGTTTCTCAGCGGGTGTCTGGTACACAACACCGATACTAAATACAACTCTTCTCCTGAGCATCCTCTTAAAATTATGCACTCTCGAATCTGTAAGATCTTTATTAGAGCATACAATTTGCTCGCCGCTTATGGCACGTATTCTTGTTGTTTTAATCCCGATATATTCTACTGCACCAATATTTTTATCATCAAGAATAATAAAGTCGCCAATTTCAAACGGCCGATCAAAGAAAATTACAAAATAACTGAAGAGGTCGCCTAAAATTGTTTGCGCTGCCAATGCAATGGCAATACCACCAATACCCAGTCCTGTAATAATCGTGGTAACATTATAACCAAGATTGTCTATTAAAAATACAAGCCCTAAAATCCATACAACAGATTTCAACACTATGATTAATCCACGTGCCTGCTTTTGTTTTACTTCACTATTCTCCTGCTTGCTTAAGAAGGTGAAAATGGAATATTGTATGGCAGATGATATAAGTCGTAAAATGAAAAAAGTAATAATAAATAAAATAGCAACTCTTATAACATTTTCCGTACGGGTATTAAAAGTAAGGGATTGAACTGCTGCAAATAAGGCGGCAAAATATAAAAAGGGTATCACGGATTTCTGCATTGCCAGCACAATAAAATCATCGAATGTATTGGTTGTTTTAGCAGACCATTTTTTTAATCTCTTTAATACCGGGCCCCTCAGTAATTTTATAAGACTAAAGGATACGATAATAATTCCTAATGCTATTGCCCAGTCCCTTAAAGGATTTCCCAAAAAAATTTGATTCCAGAAATTCATACTACTGTTTTAATTCTTAATGTATTGATTGTTACTTATGATAACATCACAAGGATGTAAATGTTTCCATGCACTGTTATCCACTTTGTGAATAGTAACTTTTTTTATCTTAAAAACCAAGATTTATTGGTAAGAATAACAATGCATTATCCTTTGTATAAAATAAATAAGCCTTTTATGTCTATAAAATGTATGTACAACCATCAGATAAAGTTTTTAACTTCATATAATCAACCAGGCAACTGAATTTTTTTTCAATCCGTTATAAAACTAACATGCCGGTTCACCAGCTACGATTTCAGAGAGTATTATTGGGTTTAATTTTATTCCCCGGCTATTATTTTGCGAATGCGCAAAATTGCCCACCAAACATTGATTTCGAAACAGGAACTTTTAATGGCTGGACCTGCTATATTGGTACTGCAGAAGAAGCAGGTGGACGCAGCATCATTGATCTATATCCCTCGGGAGGCCCCGTCAATAACCGGCATACTATGTATACTGCTAACACAGGGAATGCACGGGATCCATATGGCGGCTTCCCTGTAAATTGTCCTAATGGAAGCGGCCATTCTATCAGGTTGGGAAATAATTCGGCGGGTACAGAAGCTGAAGGACTATCTTACACATTTACTATTCCTGCCGACCAGGATATTTACTCACTTATCTATCATTATGCGGTAGTATTCCAGGATCCTAATCATGAACAATATCAGCAACCAAGATTGGTAATTCAAATAACCAATATCACTGATAATAAATTAATCGAATGCTCTTCGTTTACTTTTATTCCTTATGGTACACTTTTGCCCGGCTTCTTTGAATCCCCTAACCCAAATGGCAACACACCTGTTTGGTGTAAAAACTGGTCCGCCGTTTCAGTTAACCTTGATGGAATGGCGGGAAAAACAATCCAGCTTTTTTTTAAAACTGCCGATTGTACTTTCAGGCGACATTTTGGATATGCATACATTGATGTAAATTCAGAATGCTCCAGCGAATTTGTAGGAAATGCCTATTGCCCCGATGATACGGCTGTAAATTTAACAGCGCCATTTGGTTACCAGTCGTACACATGGTATGATAATTTGTTTACAAAAGTGCTTGGCACAAAGCAAACTATTTCCTTTACCCCCCCTCCGGCACCCGGTACAACTTATGCTGTAACCGTTGTACCCTATAATGGCTATGGCTGTAAGGACACCTTATATGCCAGATTATCAGATTCATTAACTGTAAGTTCCAATGCTGGGCCTGATACACTTTCCTGCAATCATAACCCGGTACCTATAGGCGCTATTTCAAAGCCCGGCCTTGTGTATAGCTGGAGCCCTGTCGCGGGATTATCCGATCCCGAAGTTTCAAATCCTGTTGCCGCTCCTGATAAAAACACTATATATGTACTTACCACCAATCACGATGGCGGCGGATGTGTTAATAAAGATTCTGTGCTGGTAAGGGCATCCATAATAGATAGCTCGTTACGACTATCGGGAAGCCCCCTTTATTGCTCAGACAGCGGGGACAGCGCTGTACTAAAGGTCACGCCTACAAAAAGTATCCAATGGTTTAAAGATGAGAATTTCTTAAACGGAAGCGACCAGGTGAGCTACAGGGCTACTGAAACCGGTTCTTACCATGCATTACTTGTAAATAATGACGGCTGCAGTATTTCTACCAGGACACAGGATATTGTTATTGACGATCCTACGCCCGGCATTAACTATCCTATTGAATATGCCGTGGTAAACCTGCCGCTTGATTTGGCCGCAAGACAATTTGGAGAAGTTGTTTCATGGAGCCCCGGCACTTCATTAAATACTACAACAAGTTATACCCCTGTATTTACCGGCCCATCTGAACAATTATATACAATAGCAATAAAAACAAAGGCGGGATGTGAAACCGTCGATACACAATTGGTAAAAACCATTACGGGTGTTGAGATATATGTGCCAACTGCGTTTACTCCTAACAGTGATGGGCTCAATGACCTTTTGCATCCTATACTGAGAGGAATCAAAGAATTCCATTATTTTAAAATATTCAACCGGGCAGGTGAGCAGATTTTTGAAACGACTTCAGCGAAGTCAGGATGGGATGGAAGACTTAAAGGTATTCCGCAAACATCACAGGTGGTGGCATGGGTATTTGAAGGTGTAGGGGTTGATAATAAAATTTACAGGCAAAAGGGAACCAGTACATTAGTGCGGTAAGACTTTGATGTCTTACAATGATAATGCCCGTGAACAGGTTTCGGACACAAGCTAATTTTTTTTGCGATGATAATACCGCAGCGATTTATCCCTGCTGCCACAGTCTTCCATATCGCACCACCTGCGGCTCCGGTTTTTGGTCTTGTCATAAAATACCCATTTACATGCGTGGCAATGACTGATGCGTGAATGATCAAGATCGGTAATTATATAACCAGCATTCCATATTACCGGTGCAATAATTTCCGGTAAAGTAAGTGGGGCATCCCATAGCCATTCATATTTCGAACCAATATGGCGATGCCTGAATATCTTATGGATCATTGCATCCAGCTTTTTAATGGCTTCTTCTCCGGGCTTTTTATTAAAGGATAAAGGAGTAAGAATATTGTATAAATCTCTCCTTGTTGCATATACCTGCTCAAGTTCCTTTGTAAGTTCTGCGGCAGGTCGTGCCTTCATAATTTTTGCAATAGGGGTATCGATAAGTTTTGCCGACAAAGCCCATGCTATAAAATTTGCCGGATCGTGAAGCCATTCATGCTCCCTCTCAGTATCACGCCACGATATCGTATTTATAAAGTCAAGGCTTATTTCTTCACCAATTAACTTATATGTACCGGTATAATCCCCGGGATCCAGTTTTATTTTTTCCATAATATTACCGTTTGTGTACAAATTTACACTTTTCCATCTAAATTAATTTTGATAGTAAAGTAATTTTTTAATAATTTTACCTTCATAATCGTTTTAGATAGTAAACTTAAAAAAGGAGGAACCATGAAATACACTAATCTTGGCCGGACCGGTCTCAAAGTTTCACGTATTGCGCTTGGTTGCATGAGTTATGACATTGCGGGTAAAAGATGGCATCTTAATGAAGAAGGAGGAAGAGCTTTTATAAAAAAATCACTCGACCTGGGGATTAATTTTTTTGATACTGCCAATATGTATTCGCTGGGTGAAAGCGAAGAAGTTTTAGGAAAGGCCATAAAGGATTTTGCCAGCCGCGATGATGTAGTAATTGCAACAAAGATTTTCTTTCCAATGCGGCATACTCCAAATGGAGGCGGACTTTCGCGTAAATCAATTATGGCTGAAATTGATGCAAGTCTTAAACGCCTGCAAACGGATTACGTCGATCTGTATCAAATCCATCGATGGGATTATGAAACACCCATTGAAGAAACGCTGGAAGCGTTGCATGATGTAGTTAAAGCCGGGAAGGCTCGTTACCTCGGGGCTTCTTCAATGTTTGCATGGCAATTTTGCAAAGCACTTTACCTTGCAGAACAGCATAACTGGACAAGGTTTGTGTCGATGCAGCCGCATTATAATCTCCTCAACAGGGAAGAAGAACGTGAAATGTTACCGCTATGCGCTTCAGAAGGTATTGGAGTAATTCCCTGGAGCCCGCTCGCAAGAGGGCGATTAGCAAGACCATGGAATGCAGCATCAAGTTCTGATAGAGTGAGCACTGATGAAACTGCAAGGAATCTTTATTCAAGGTTTGAGGATTCTGATAAAAAAGTAGTTTGCCAGGTCGGTAAAATTGCAGAAGCAAGAGGTATTCCGTATGCACAGGTTGCGCTTGCATGGTTGTTGCAACAACCTGTGGTGACAGCGCCAATAGTCGGGGCCACAAAGTCTGTCCACCTTGATGATGCAGTAGCAGCCCTGGATATCAATTTATCTGAAGACGAAATGAGTGCACTCACTTCCGATTATATCCCTCATTCAATTGTTGGGTATGAATAAAATTTTTTAAATAAATGGATTTAATAAACTCTTCAAGAAATACAAAACTTTGTATCCGTTTAAATTTCGCAACCATGAAATACAAGGGAATAAATTATGACACAGGAACCAAGACATTAACCGGAGGCCTGACCCGGGAAACATTTGATTTAAATACCGTTGGAAAGGAAATAGAAATTATTAAAAATGAATTGCATTGTAATGCGATAAGAATTTCCGGATTTCACATTGAAAGAGTTGTACATGCTTCCAAAATTGCATTAAAGATTGGGCTAACTGTTTGGTTCTCCCCTTCCCTGCATTATGACAACAGGAAAAATACACATAACTATATTATAGAAAGCGCTGCTGCTGCAGAAAAATTAAGGGCGGAATTTTCAAATGTAATTTTTGTTGTGGGCTGCGAACTAAGCTTATTTACAAGTGGTTTTGTGAAAGGTGAGACTGGAAATGAAAGAATTGCCAATTTATTTTCACCACTAAGTACGGTTAAAAATATCCTAGGAATTAAAAGAAAATACAACAGGCATCTCAATAAATTTTTATCTGAAGTTGTTGCAGAGATAAGAAAGCAGTTTCACGGTGCAAATTACTTATGCTTCAGGAACGTGGGAAAAAATTGATTGGAATGTATTTGATATAATTGGCATTGATCACTATCGTGGCTTCTTATAATAAATCAAGTTATGTTAATGAGCTTCGAAAGTATAAAGGATTTGGAAAGCCCCTGGTAGTTTTAGAATTTGGCTGTTGCACTTATAAGGGAGCAGAAGATAAAGGAGCTATGGGCTGGGCAATTGTTGATTGGAAAAAAGATCCGCCGGAATTAAAGGAAAAGTATATAAGAGATGAAGAAATTCAATCAAAAAATATTTTGGAGCTGCTGGATATTTTTGAGAATGAAAAAATATTGGGAGCCTTTGTATTCACTTTTATCACTTACAATTATACATATAATGACAACCCGAAATACGATCTTGATATGGCTTCTTATGGCATAGTAAAATCAATGCCATACGATATCAAAAACTATTTTAAAAGTTTACCCTGGCTTCCCAAAAAATATTTTTTGAATTGGGAAAATATTATTCCCGTTCAACTAACGCCGAACATCCCGCGGCGTTGCCAAATAATAATTATAATTAAATATAAAAATCAATGAACGCAGATCAAACCCGGACGAGGGTGCAAAATTTTCTTCAATTACTAACGGAAAGAAATTTGGATGAATTAATCAATCTTTTTTCAGAAAATTTAGATTGGTATATTCCGGGCGATGAACAAAAAGCCAAATGGCTCGGCAGGAGAAACACAAGGAAGGAAGTAAAAGAATTTTACCAGGTGCTATGGCAAAATACAGAACCCCTTACTGCTGTGATTGATAAGATTTTTGTTGAAGATGATAGCGCTGTAATTACCGGTGAATTTTCAACAAAAATGTTGCAAACAAATAATATCGTTAATTCTCCTTTTTGTATCCAGCTAAAATTGGAAAACGGCCTGATTAAAAGGTATCGCTTATTAGAAGATAGTTATGCCGTGTCTGTTGGGCAAAACAACGGATGACAACACATTCGCGTGCCAGAGAAAACAAAAAGCAGGCGCTATTTTCAAAAACAAAATCAATCAAAGATCAATTATTGATGTATCGGCTCCTCAAGCCCTGTAAGATGTAAGCTTAACTCTCTTAATTTATTTCTTGCTTCTGCATTATAAGCCTGTGCATGGGCTTTCGTCTCCATTTTTACATTAAAATATTTGCCTGTTACATTATTTAAATCAGGAGATGTGGCCAGGTATATTTCTGCATTTGCTCCACTTTCAACCGTCCCCAATGGTTTGATGCCAGCGTCATTAACCATGTTAGTATTAAGATAGGTACCAGGATGCAATGCATTAACCATAACATGATCGTTCTTTAATTCTTTTGCCAAATCGATGGTGAACATGATTAACGCAAGTTTACTTTGTGTGTATGCGGTAACCCCATCAAAGTCGTTCTCCATCATAATATCATTAAAATTGATCGGTGATTGTCCTGCTGAACTTACATTTACTATGCGGGAAGGCGATGCATTTTTTATTGCAGGCAATAATAGGTTTGTAAGTAAAAATGGCGCAAGATAATTTACAGCAAGGCGCATCTCTGTTCCGTCTTTTCCATAACGCGGGGCTACGAAACCTGCACCTGCATTGTTAATAAGAACATCAATTGTATTATGTTTTGCCAATACATCTTTAGCCATTTGGCTCACTTCATCCATCGATGAAAAATCAGCAACAAAGCCTTCAATATTTTCATTATTGGTTAATGATTTTATCTCATTAATTACTTTGTCAAGTTTTTCTTCATTTCTTCCATGCAGCAATAAATGTGGATTTTGTTTTGCAAGATTCAATGCCACGAGTTTACCGACACCATCGGTAGCACCTGTTATTAAAATAGTTTGCGTGTTCATAATTATTTTATTTTTTATTATACAATTATGTTTTATAAAGATTGAATTACCTGCATAATATCATTTCTTCCCCAATGATCAATATACTTCCCATCCTTTAACCGAACTATATCTATAACATTAATGGTAACTTTTTTTCCTGTTGGCGCATGCCCCATAATTTCTCCTGTATGCGTTGCATGGATTGTCTTTCGTGTAGCCACCAGGTCATCTTCACTTAGTTGTTCATGAATATCAATTTGCAAACCCGTAAATGCTTTGTGCAATACACCTGCAAACTGTATTAAGCCATTTACATCCTTTGGAAAATTTTCGGGCGCTGTATGATTCGTGAAATTTTCTGCAACAATTTCTTTCAATACTTCTGTATTGCCATCCTGTAAAAATTCTCGATTGAAGCGAAGCACTACTGTTTTATTTTCTTCAGATCTCATTAACCCGGTTGTAAATATTATTTGAAAAAAATTTTAAAAACCTTAATGATTTACCAGTTTCATGGCGCCTTCACTATATCTCTCACCCACGTCAGGATGTTTAGCAACAATATCTTCGATCGTCTGCAGATCATCGTTTGTTAATTCGATATTCACCGCTTCAGCATTTTCCTCAAGATATTTTATTCGCTTAGTGCCCGGAATCGGAATAATGTTCTCACCTTGCGCCAATACCCATGCTAAGGCAAGTTGCGCCGGTGTACAATTTTTTGCTTCAGCGAAGTCCGCAAAGTCATCAACCAGCTCCTTGTTATTTTGCCAATGCTCATCATCAAAACGCGGTAAGGTTCTGCGAAAATCATCATCTGCCAGTGTATCTTTATCACCAACTGTTGCAGTAACAAGACCGCGGGCTAACGGTGAATATGGAATGAAAGCGATACCCAGCTCACGAACGGTATCAAAAATTTCTCCTTCGGCATCCCTGGAGAGCAAAGAATATTCCGTTTGCAACGCCGTTATCGGGTGCTCTTTATACGCACGGCGAATTGATTGCGGAGATGCTTCTGATAAACCGAGATAACGGACTTTCCCTTCCTTCACTAAATCTGCCATAGCGCCTACCATTTCTTCAACGGGAACATTTGGATCTACGCGATGTGCATAATATAAATCAATGGTATCAATTTTCAAACGCTTCAAACTTGCTTCAACTGCTTGCTTCACATATGCAGGCGAACCATCAAAATAAGTTCCCGGCCTGCCGGAAAATCCCTGGCTGCCTTCTTTTATCCTAAAACCAAATTTTGTTGCGATAAATATTTTCTTCCTGTTAGGCACTAATACTTTTGAAATGAGTTCTTCATTATGGCCCTGTCCATACATATCTGCAGTATCCCAAAAATTTATACCCAGTTCCAATGCTTTTTCTAAAACTTTGATACTTTCTTTGTCATCTTTGGGACCATAGGCAAAGCTCATCCCCATACAGCCCAGGCCAATTGCGGATAATCTTTCACCTGTATTATTTAATTTTCTGTGTTTCATAAAATAAAATTTAACTACATAAAACACACAACTTTCTTGCCAGCATGCACATGCCTTGAATCAAAACTTGAAAAAATACGATAAAGAGAGGTTACTGATTTTGTTTACTGAAAAACATTAAAAATTAAAATGATTTGTCATCAGCCGAAGGACCATAAATAGAAGGAACAGGTATTTCACACAATCGCATATAGACCGTGAGCTGACCGCGGTGATGAACCCAATGATTAATTGTTGGGCCTATATATTCTGAATTTTTTGCTGTAAAAAGAACCTGCCCGTTATTTTTTAAGTAAAAAGGCTTTTCCAGCTCTTCATCTGAGACATTTTGCAATGCTTTCCTGGCGCCCTGCATGTTTTCTTTAAAATGTTTAACAAGCTCATTGGTACTTTTTATTTCAGTATGTTTAAAAGTAGCAAAATCTATTTCTTTTTTTTCAATCATATGCGTAATCCATAACGGTATTTCTGCCACGAGCAGGGCAAGGTATCCCATCGCCATAGAGGTTGGATGGGGCTTATAATCAAATTTGCTTTCAGGAATTCTTTCGAGGCATTTACCGGATGCAATGGCTTCCGCCTCCAGTTCTTTTAAATAACTCTTCGCAATAACAGAACTACTCATAATATTTTATTTAGCTTACCAGGCATCAAATGATTTGCCAAATATCAGGATAAGGTATTAATGTAGTAATTAGTGTAAGACATCGCAGATAAAATCTTAGTCGCAGAACGATTACATATTAAGTCGCAATTACTACAATACCCGTTCGCATTTCTGAAAATGGGCTCAGTGAAATTCCGCCCCGTAAACGGGGCAGAAAACAAATCTTACAATCGGTTGATGGAAATATCCTCGTGAACGTCCACTACTTTTTTAGTAATTATATCATCCTTTGGCATTACACTTTTCCAAAAGATTGCGGCAATAAGACCGCCAACAACGGGCGCCACAATAAATAACCAAAGCTGGTGCAAGGCAAGTCCGCCTGCGAAAATTGCGGGTGCCAGGCTGCGTGCAGGATTTACTGATGTACCCGTAACCGGTATCGCAACAAGATGAATTAAGACAAGTGTGAGACCAATGGCCAAACCTGCCATGGCCGGGTTGGCTCTTTTTGCAGTAGTGCCAAAAATTACTATTAAGAAAATGAAAGTGAAGACAGCTTCGGTAATAAATGCTGCGGTGGTAGAATATTTCCCGAGATATTCTTCCCCCCATCCATTTGCTCCCAATGCATATTCAGCCATTTCAAAGCCAGGCTTTCCGGAGAGTATGAGGTATAAAACCGAAGAGGCCGCAATGGCGCCGAGACATTGTGAAACAACATACCCGATGGTATCTTTCGCAGATAACTGGCCGGCAGCCAGCATGGCAACAGAGATAGCAGGATTTATATGGCATCCTGAAATGGGCCCAATGGTGTAGGCCATCACAACCACACTTAATCCAAATGCAAGGGCGATACCAAGCAGCCCTATTCCTGACGGAGCAATCCCGTCGGCAGATGCACCGGCTATCACTGCGGCACCACATCCAAATAATACAAGGCAAAATGTGCCAAGAAATTCTGCAATGTACTTTGTAAAAGATTTTGTTTCCATTGATCTATAGTTTTGGTTAAAGAATAAATAATATGAAAAGTTTATTGCTGCATTTATTTTATTTAACACAACTGCAAAGGATACATAACAATACAATTGCGTTTAATGATACCAGTTACATTATTACAAATATCGAGAACCGCATTGTTTAAATGCGAATTCCAAGAATATATGATGGTGTTCATTGCAGGCCTGCAGTAAAATTTTCGCAGTGGTGGATCAATTAAATTTTTGCAAAGAATTTTTCATCGGGGGATATTGTAAAGATATAATAACCGCCCGGATGTTACCGTAAATTTTATCAACCAACTCCTCATTGAGCACTAAAAATAAAACTTATCTCCCGCCCGGCGGGCAGTATTTTCTCAGGTAATTTGTATATAGAGTTTGCAGATGTTCTTTTGTTCCTTCACCTTCAAAAATGCCATGTGAACGATTGGGATAAGGCATAAACTGAAATTGCTTATTGTATTTTATCAATTCGTTCAATAACATTTCTGCATTTTGGTAATGCACATTATCATCTCCTGTTCCATGAATATATAATAAATTTCCCTCCAGGTTTTTTGCATAAGTAATAGGTGAGCCTTTTATAAAATCTTCTCTATTTTCCTGTGGCAAACCCATATAACGTTCCTGGTAAATATTATCGTAAGTGAGTTGATTTCCCACAGCGGCAATTGCTATACCTGTTTTATAAATTTCAGGATACTGAAACATTAAGTTTAACGTTGCCGAGCCGCCGCCACTCCAGCCCCAAACTGCCACCCGTGATGTATCAACAAATGGTAACTTAAAAATTTCCTTCGCGGCCATTGCCTGGTCGCGAATGTTAACCAATCCTATCTTGTGATAAACCGACTTTCGCCACGCTCTTCCCTTTGGCACAGGAGTTCCGCGGTTATCAATTGAGATATAGATGTAGCCATCATCTGCAAGGCTTCCATCATATAAAAAATTGTCTGCGATTCCGTATTCATCTTTCACATTTTGTCCCCACGGTTCGGTATAAACGTAAAATAATACAGGATACTTTTTTGTGGAATCAAAATTTGTTGGCTTCACCATCCACGCATCCATTTCCACGCCTTCACTTGTTGTTACGGTAAAGAATTTCATCTTTGATTTTGAAGAATCGGCAGCTTGTATTGCATCGTAAACTTTGTGCCCATCCAGTGCGGCATGATCCGGCAAAGAGATCCATTCTTTTGTTACGGGCGTATAATAGTTAGAGAAAGTATGAAAGGCAAATTTCGCCTGTGGCGAAACATCGTAATCATGGGTTCCGTTTTGGTTAAGTGGACTTATTCGTTCCGCTTTCCCTTTACCATCGAGCCGGGTCCTGTACAAATATTGTTGCGTCGCATTTTGAGGTGAAGCTTCAAAATATACATAGTTATTTTTTTCATCAATGGCATTTATTTTCATCACATCATAATTCCCATTGGTAATCAATTTTTCTTTCCCGTTACGATCAATTCGATATAAATGACGCCAGCCATCCTTTTCTGTCGCCCATAAAAATTCTTTACCGTTATTCAGCCAATCCCATCCGCCATAAGAATAATCCTGGTCCCAAAGGGGTAAAATATCGATCCATGCAGAATCTTTTTCTGCATAAATTGTTTTTGATTTACCGGTGGCCGCATCACAAAGCATAATATCGCTTGCGTTTTGTTTACGGTTCAGATGCTGAATGATGATCTCATTGCTATTTGCCGCCCATTCCATCCGGGGAACGTACGATTGTAAGACAGGGTCAGTTGGAAT
Organism: uncultured Chitinophagaceae bacterium; assembly: GCA_963798665.1. Taxonomy (GTDB): domain Bacteria; phylum Bacteroidota; class Bacteroidia; order Chitinophagales; family Chitinophagaceae; genus Ginsengibacter. The sequence goes on from CAWCUN010000020.1 coordinate 16,853, forward strand.
GTTCATCCATATCGTTTGTGCATTCGCAATATCTACCACTCCAATTTTAAAAGGTGATGGCGGCTCACCCGCTATGGGATATACTACCGGTTTTACAAATGGATAAATAGAATCTGTATTATCGATCATTAAATAATCTTTCGTATTCTTTGCATCCATTTGCCAATAGGCAATTTTTTTACTGTCCGGGCTCCATCGAAATCCATCCCTGCAAAAAAATTCCTCTTCATAAGCCCAGTCAAACGTCCCGTTTATTAACTCACGTGTACCGTTAGTTGTAAGCTGTGTTATTGCGCCGCTGCTGATGTTCTCAACATATATATTATAATCACTCACGTACGCAACACTATTTCCATCGGGCGAAAATTTTGCAAACATCAGCGATGATTCGGGCTTGCCTTTTCCGATTTGTTTTAAAGTATGATTTTTAATATCAACGATCCAATAGTCGCCTCGTGTATCGTAACGCCATACACGCTTTGAATTGGTATAAATAAGAATCTTATTCCCGTCAACAGAAAAGAAAAAATTACGCACAGCCAGGGGCTTTGAAACGCCGGGCGGTGTTAATTGTTCTTTCGTTACGATTGTGGTTGATTGGGAAGTCGCAGGATTGATTTGCTCTATCTCACCATTTTTTGATTGATAATAACTACCGTCTTTTGCCCAATGGATACCATGTGGCGGCTGCGCAATTACAGTAACGGAGACAATACAAAAAATAAGAACGAAGCCAATTCTTAATAAGGGCATAACAATGTTTTAAAAGTGAGAATAAATATTGACGATGAAGTTACATGATTAAAAAAAATCATTGCATAAATCTAATAAAGCGGATCACAATACGATTAATTTTATGCAGTTTACATTTTTTATTTGCATGTGACTATCACATAAAACAACTGCCGGCAACTACCGGCAGTCGTTAAAAAATTGCTTGTCAATACTTTTGTACAATATTGTAGTAAAAGAAAGTTGGCGGCCCTTCCACGCCGGCTTCAGTCATTTTATCTTTCAGGTCTTTTGATTTCATAAAATCTTCCGCTTTCTTTTTATCAGTAATTGCAAACACAACTGATACCATGTGATTGTCTCCATCACTGTATCCAAGCCCCCTGTCTATAAGACCCACACCCACCCTGTCCTGTTTACCACTATCAAAGCTTTTCTTCCATGCATCAAAATCTTTTACTTTGTGCGAAACCATAACCCGGGCATTTTCATCAATCGGCGTGTTATCATCCATTACCACATCAACGTAGTCAAAAGAAGGTTTTCCAAGTACCCCACCCTTTTTCATCCTGTCTTTTATTCCTTCGGAGGAAGTTAATTCCTTTGCCTTATTTACGTCATCCATTTTTAAAAATACCAATACCACGTTAGAATCGTTTGAGCCTCTCCCCAAAACATAATTCGTTAAACCATAAGAGCGACGAATAGAATCGTGGGACTCATATCCTGTTTTCCATTTGGCAAAATCAGCAACTTTAAATTTCATCAGTAATACATTGGACGGTTTTGCTTCTGATGGGGTTTCCTGGGTTGTCATCGAAGACGATGTATCAATAGCGGTAGAATCGGAAGTTGATTCAGTGGATGACTCTCCGCCTGAGCCGCATGAATAAAATAAAAATACCATACAGATGCCGGTTGCTATGGCCGGCAAAAATTTGAATTGCTTCATTGTAGTGATGTTTAAAATTTTAAGAAAATAAAAAAGTGGGCAGAGCAGAGAAGAATTCAAAAGGGAGATTGAAACTAAAAATAAAATTAATAAAAACGGAAAGCAAGAAAAATAATCCGGTTTTTTTATAACCTGCACAGATGTCTTTTCTATGACAATTTCTGTTGGTTGATCAACCAAATTAACTATCCGTGGCAACCAGGTTTCGCAACACGCCTTTGATACTTTGCTCAACCCTGAGCCAGTGGCTATCCACTTATCCATTTTTAAATCAGGGAGATTTGATACATTTGAGTACCCCAAATGTTTTAAGAAACTGATGTTTCCTGAAACAGGAGCCATCTATTAATGGAGAGCCTGACAACACATAACAATGAAAGGATAGAAAAATTAAAAGATGAAGGCTTAATTTTCAATTACAAAAATATTCAGCTAACAGAAAGCATTTCTGTTCATCTATTTCAGTGTAGTCATAGAGAACCTCTTACTTTAATTCATCACTTTGAAAATACCCGGGACAATATCGGTTTTAAATTTTGCCTCTCGGGTAAAACATCTTTCAGATTAAGCAATGGATATAACATTGCCAACTCAGGCAATAAAATGCTGAGTAATTTTTTCATGCCACCAGGCTTATGTTGCCCAACGACTTGAACTATTGCCACAGTTGTCTTTGATCACCCTCTTTATGAAACCGCAGATTTTTGCCAAACTAACAGGCGAAAGCACCGGGTTAACTTCCGAAAAATTATTCAGAATTGAAGACAGGAAAAATTTAAATTTCGAGTTTGCCAACTGGCGGCCTGTTGTATATTCAATTCTCGAAAAAATATTTTACAGCCAAATGAGGCCGGCGGCCCGGCGGGTATTCCTCGAAAGCAAAATACTTGAACTGTGCATTATTATCTCAGAAATTTATGCAAAGAATGAAGAAAGGCCATTTGCGAGTTTCGGTAAGAGAATTGACATAGTAAGAAATGCGAATGAGCTTCTCTTTAAAAAAATAAGCGATCTGACAGGCCTGGCCCAAGCTTCGGAAATAAAAACAGGCAATTACACTTTAAACAGAGATATAAAGGCAGTCAGCAAAAGTGGCAACATCTGTTTACAGGAATTCCCAATATGATTTATTTTATTTGTAGATTAATTTAATCATGCCAGGTGATTTTTGCAACCAGGAGCTCAACCCGGCAATAAAGCGGCAGCCAAAAAAATGTTACCTTTAAGTTTCTGAATAAACGCTGCGGTAAGTGTTCTGCACCACTTATCACATCCGCCACGGGATGAGAAATGTCTGCGTTAAAACAAAATATTTTATGAAACAAGTTATAGAAAACATCGAGATTGATTTTTTAAAAATTGAAGACTACCAGGAACTAAAATCCGCCATGATAAGTTCCTATAAAACTATGCCCAATGCTTATTGGAAAGAATCACATATCAATGCACTGTTAAATATATTTCCTGAAGGACAGGTAGTAGTAAAAGTGAACGGGGAAATAGCCGGATGTGCACTCTCAATCATAGTTGATTCCGCTAAGTTTGAAGAGCAACATACTTATAAGGAGATTACCGGTGACTATACTTTTAAAACACATAACGATGAAGGTGACACGCTTTATGGTATTGATGTGTTTATTAAACATGAATATAGAGGGCTTCGCCTCGGCAGGCGATTATATGAGTACAGAAAAGATCTCTGCGAAAAGTTAAATCTCGAAGGAATTTGGTTGGGAGGCCGTATTCCTAACTATCATAAATATGCTGACGAATTGAGCCCGAAACAATACATTGAAAAAGTAAAGGATAAGAAAATCCATGATCCGGTTCTTAATTTTCAATTATCAAATGATTTTCATCCTGTAAAAGTACTTAAAGGTTATCTTGAAGGCGATGAGGTTTCAAGAGAATACGCTGTTCTGCTTAAATGGGAAAATATATATTATGAAAAGCCAAGCACCAAAGCAAAGAATATTAAAAAAGTGGTACGGCTCGGCCTTGTACAATGGCAAATGCGCCCTTATAAGGACGCTAAGGAGATGATGCAGAACGTTGAATATTTCGTTGACGCATTAAGTGATTACAAAAGCGATTTTGCGCTGTTCCCTGAATTTTTTAATGCGCCGTTAATGGCCGAATACAACCATTTAAGTTTGACAGATGCAATGAGAAAACTTGCAGATCATACTCAGCCATTGCTGCAGGAATTTTCAAAATTATCAATATCATATAATATCAATATCATCACAGGTAGTATGCCTGAAATGATTGATGGCACTTTGTACAACGTTGGTTATTTATGCAGACGCAACGGCTCTTACGAACGGTACGAAAAAATTCATGTAACACCAGATGAAGAAAGAGTATGGAGTATAAAAGGCGGCAATAAGGTGCAAACGTTTGACACGGATTGTGGAAAAATTGGAATTCTTATTTGCTATGATGTAGAATTCCCGGAATTAGGGCGCCTGCTGGCAGACCAGGGAATGAGCATATTATTTGTTCCATTTTTAACTGACACACAAAATGGCTATTCAAGAGTGAGGTATTGTGCCCAGGCAAGAGCGATAGAGAATGAATGCTTTGTAGCGATAGCAGGAAGTGTGGGAAATCTGCCAAATGTTCATAACATGGATATACAATACGCACAGTCTATGGTTTTTACTCCATGCGATTTCCCATTTCCGACTAACGGTATTAAGTCAGAAGCTACACCAAACACTGAGATGATTTTAATATCAGACGTAGACATTGATCTCTTAACGGAGCTCCACAATTATGGCAATGTAAAAAATCTTAAAGACCGGAGAAAAGACCTTTATGAATTAAGAAGGTTATAGGTAACATTACAAAGTTAGCACGTTGAATAGACTATGTACACATAACTATTGAAAATACGAAGCCTTCCATTGGCTTATTTTCACGCCCAACTTACCACCGCTGAAATGTTTTGCGTGTCGTGTTGCTTATAAAATATTTTTATATCAACCCTGGCCGCCAGATCTTTTACAATTTGTAAGCCAAGCCCCGAATACTTGCTGCTGACCTGCGTTTGTTGCAATATGTAATTTAATTCATCTGCATTTTTATTTCCGATGGGTTGGTAATGGTGATAGTATTCACATCTGCGTTAATGATAATAGTGGCGTTATTATTACATTGCTTTATAGCATTCTGTATTAAATTTCTTAGTATAACAGCTAAAAAATTTTCATCAGTGTTTTGAGAAACATCATGGCTAATGTTTACATTTACACGTAGTTCCTTTTCCATAACCTGTTCTTCAAAAAGTGCTATTTCCCGGGAGATCAAAGGCGCTATTTTAACAGGCCTATATTGCGGTGTAAAATTTTTCATCTGGCTTTTGCTCCATATCAAAAGGTCTTCCATGGTTTCCAGTACACTTTCCGAAGCTTTATTTAATCGTTCATCATATTGCTGCCGTAATTCATTATCAAAATGCTGCGGGTTTTCCTTTTGCAGATGTAACAACTGTACAATTTTACTCACGGGCGCCCGTAAGTCATGACTTATCACCCCAAACAATTTTGCTTTTGTATCATTGGCAACAGAAAGCTCGTTGTTAAGTTCGTCAAGCTGTTGATTCCGCTGGTTAAGAATCTTATTAAGTTTTTCTTTATTGCGGTAAATAAAATATAACAATAGTGAAAAAACACCGAGGCTTACTAATCCCAGAATCAATAACCTTCTTGTGTTGGAAGCTTCCTTTAATTCAAGGACGTTCAACTTATTTTTTTGATCAAGTGCAATAATGCGGTTTTCTTTTTCTGCAGTTTGATAATGAGTTTCAAGATCAGCAAAAGTCCTTGAGATTTTTTCTTTGTTAAGTGTATCCTGTACGCCGACATATTGCTCATAATATTGCAAAGCATTTTTTGCATTGCCAATTCCCTTATAAGAAAGAGCCATATATTTCAGAATGTTAGAATACAATTCTTTGCTTAGTTGCACTGCAACTGGAAGGGCCCGTGTCAACAATGAAATTGCCTGCTGAAATTTACCGGTTTCCTCCAGGTATCGTCCCTTAATCATTTGGGACTGAAAAATTAAAAACGGCGATTGAATAACCTCCGCAAGTGAATCACCTTTATTTATATAAGGAATTGCTTGGTCATATTGTTTATGATCAATATAGTATAACCCAATGTTGAGATTAGAGGAAACCAGCTCTGATGGAAATATAGTTTGGCCCTTTGTACTAATTGCAAGCAGATTATTATAATATAATGCTGAATCAATATTCCCGGAAGTGGTAAATGCTTCCACGAATGAACTTAATAACCGATTGCTTACAACGGGTGATACAGATGCAAAGCGTTCGCCGTTTCTCAATGCCGCCAGGCTTTTATCAGCCATTTGTGTATTGAGGTATAACTTGGAAAGTTGATCGCATTGAATGGCGTAATCAAATTTTGCTTTGGAGTTTGTTGTGGTATCCACATCTTTTTCACGCAGTTCAATACTTTTAATGTAATAATCCTGCGCCGTGCTATAAAATGATTTCTGCTGGTAATAACTTCCGAATGCTGAGTAAATATCCTGGAGAATAGCTTTGTCCTTTGAAGTATCGGCAATGGTTTGCAAAATATTTTTGCAGGAATCAACTTTGTCAGGTTGCTGCATTTGAAAATTAATGCTCATCAGCGCTTCGCATGCGCCGGCAATAAGTTTAGTGGCATTAGCTTTTTGAGCGCTATAGAGGCTTTGGTAAAAATAATATTGTGCACTGTCGGCTTTTAGCTGGTAATAGTTTCCAAGCGCAGTATATAAAAAGAAACTTGCTTTATCGGAATCATCATTCGGGTTTACCAACTGCAAACCTTGTAATCCTGCTTCTTCTAATACGACATAGTTATTTGCAGCGCCGGTTTTATTTAAACGCAGTTCAGCACAGTAACCGAGCCATGCTTTAATTTTTTTGTTATGATTTTGAATTTTTGACAAATCCGGAGCCTGAGATTTAACTGTTCCGGCTATACTATTCAGTAAAACAAAAAGTACAAGAGAAATTTTTCTCATTTTGTTTGTATCAAGCTATAAAGATAAAACAGATGGCCTTGAAAATTTAAAAAGCTTAATTAACAACGACCATTCCCTTTACCCGGAAAAACTCAATGCATGCTTATATAATTTCCCTATTGGTAACTCATGCGATTGTATGTTTATTTTATTTTTTTGAATAGCATCTATTTTGGTCCTGTTTACAACATAGCTCCGATGAATGCGTACAAATATATCGGGTGGCAATTTTTCGGTAATGCCATTTAGGGTTGTTAATACCAGGTATTGTTTTGTAATAGTTGTGATTTTTGTATAATCACGCATCGCTTCAAGATATACAATATCATGCGTGGGTATTTTATATTTATCGTAACCCTGTTTAATAATTATAAAATCATTGTCCTGCTCATTATCAAATGCAAATGCTTTTTTATGCATCTGGTAAAAGTCACGCAAGCGAAGAGCGCACCTGGCAAAGCGTTCAGAAGAAACAGGTTTTAGCAAATAATCAAAAGCTTCCAGCTCAAAACCCTCTAAGGCAAATTCCGGATGTGAGGTAATAAAAACAGGAAGGCCGCATTTTGATATTTTTCTTATCAATTCTATACCGCTAAGACCGGGCATCTCAATATCCAGGAAAATAATATCAGGATTAAAACGGTTAATTATTTCTATGGCTTCGATTGGATTACTGCATGCTGCCACTTTTTGTAAGAAAGAAAATTTACCAGCTTCTGTTTCTACTACCGCACGGTCAATTTCATCATCATCTATTACAACATATTTAAGATGTAGATCAGGAGTTTGCATTTTGAAAGCGCTGGATGATGAATTAATTAGTATAAAACTACAAAAAAATGCCTTTTGATTTTCTGACGATTTTAAGAATACGTTCGTCGGTTAGAAAATTTCCCTGCGTTAGTACGACATCTATTTTTATGATGATTAAATCATTTAAAAAAAATACTCATGAAAAAGTTATTTATTTCCTCTTTGCTTTTGTTCGCTCTTAAGTGCAACTTCATTTGGGCAGTTGACGAAAAAGAAAATGACAACAAACAAAACCACAACTGTACCTATTGTAAAGCAACCTCCCGTTACAAAACCTGCTGCTGCTGCAAAAGCAGTTCCTATTGTAAAGCCTAACGCTAATGTTGTACTAAACAAACCCCTTGTATACTTAAATACGCACAATCCGGCATATAAACAAAAGATACTAAACCCTGCATTGGCTAAGATTACAGCAAATCATGCGATAAAAATGTTTGAATACACCAAAGATATCCGGTATTCAGATGGATCAGTTGTTCATCTTCGTTTAACAAAAACCCCTTCTGTTACAAGCCAAACGGCAAATTTAAAAGTAAATGCAAAGCAAACAGGACAGGATCAGGACGCCGGATATAATTGTATAACATCGAATGTATCTCTTACGGCTACTTCCACTGATTTTATGATTAATGATTATTCAAAACAAGGAGCACATATCTATCCCGGAGCCATTTATACTTACAACAATCTTTATGATGGAAGCTTCAGGGAAGAAACCGCAAACCGAAATCCAATTATTATCGGGTCCTCCAGCACAAATATGTATTCTCCTACTTTCGAAGAAGTACAAACTCCTAATCAAGCTAATATTCATAATGCATTGGCAAAATTGTTTAGCCGTTTTCACGGAGATGCGGCAAATGAAAGTATTGCATACCAGGTTTTTGAATCTGCAAATAGTTCAGACCTGAATATTAAAGTGGGCGCAGGCGGTAGCGGTTACGGATTTACTTTTAGTAATGAATTTAATACACAGGACAAGGAAAAGCATTTATATATGACCATTGATGCCAGAAAATCTTTATTTACAATCAGTGTTGCTGCACCGGATAGCGGCTATTTTAAAACACCTGTGAATGGATCATCACCAATGGTAATTATGGGCAGCGTAACCTATGGTATAAGGGTATTGGCTAACATGGAATTGACGTTTATATCAAAATCTGATGCTGATAATTTTAAAGCCGCTTACTCTGGCTTTGGCTTTAATGCAAATTTAAATCTTGATATATTGACTAAAAACATGGCAGCATCTACCCTTGTAAATGCCTATATAATAGGAGGGCCAAGTTCTAAGGCCACTGTTCATTATACTAAAGAGGAATTACAGAAGGGGATTCAATCTGCTCTTTCAGGCGCTACTTATCAAAATGCACAGCCTATCAGTTATGAATTGTATGATATGGATGGAGTTGTAATTGGAGAGCAAAGCGCAACAGACCAATTTACAGAAAGGAATTGTGTTCCTGCTGATATACCGACCAATTTGCAAAACCCACAGGTAAGCATCCTTAGTGGTGATGATGGCAAAGACAAGGATACCCATTACACGCTTGAATTGTTTAACAGTAAGGGCCAGGAAGCAGCTATATATGTCAACAACAGCAATACTGATGAATATGCAAAATATGAACCTGAGCCGATAGAAATGACGGCTGGTACTCCTACCGGGGAAACAAAATTGAGTGGATCTCTTCCAATTCCTGTAATGCGCCCACCTGTATTAGCTGACTTTACCAATGGCGGAAAAATTCATATTAAAATTACACCCAACGGCCACGATACGTGGAAAATACAATCCTTTAAGATCATACTAAACTTCCAGGGTCAAAAGCCACATACAATTCAATGGTCGTCTAAAACGCTTTCACAGGATAGCAGGGAGAAGGATTTGATTTTTGATAATGGTTTTCGTGCGGTCGAATAGATATAAAAACGAAGCCAATGGTTATTGGGAGCTTTATGCAGAAGATTGATATTTCTTTCTTATTCTGCTGGTCTACAGATCTTAAAACGCGGTTAATAGTGTAAACTTTAAAAATATTTTTATGAAATACTTAAAATTAATTACTGCAATATTTTTATCCTCAACATTCCTTGTTTCATGTTCCGGTAATAGCGCTGCAGATTCGGGCAAAGACAGCACTGCCATTAATTCTTCAACCTCTAACACTTCAGCCTCTGACGGCGATGCAAGCTTTTCGTGTATGCTTGATGGTAAGGAGTTTTCAGGGAGCGGAACAAACCAAAATATAAACGCCGCTTTTCACCTCACAGGAGATAACAAAGGACAAATATTTTTCCGGCTTTCTGATAAGAATAATTCAAGCGATCAGCTTATGTTCCAGGTACCGGCTAAGGAAGGATCCACAACTTTTAATGTTACGCCTACTTATAGTTACAACGGCTATACAACCGGTGATTTTGCAAGCTACATTGATAATCCTGTTACTGTTACGATTAATTCAATCAGTTCTTCGAGAGTATCGGGAACATTTTCCGGAAAATACACACTTCAAAAAGGAAGTGGTAACAGCAATTCAAAACAAACTATAGAAGTAACAGATGGCAAATTCGATATTCCTTTTTCTACATCTGCGGAATGGAAAAAATTGTATAAGGCAGAATGACTTCTGTCTGTGACGACAACACTTTAAATCATTCAAAAAATTATATGAAAAAAATACTCTTCATTATTTTATCGCTCTCTGCTATTGCAATCTCCTGTAACAATTCTTCCGGGTCGGGCAAGTCCGGTAATGCTGAAAATAGTGCGGCTTCAGCTTCCACATCCGGGAGTGCAGACAAAAGAACATAACCTGCATTATGGATGGCAAGCAAAAAACATTTAATGTGCAAAAGAGTTTCTTCGAAATACCACTCGGTGTTGACCTAAATGGCGCAAAAGACGGGCTCGAAATACTGGATGGGGATGCAAAAAAAGAAGGATTTCAATTTGAATTCAAAAAAAGCGGCACTACTAAAATAAAGACTGATGCTACCGGCGACATGAACTGTATAATCAATTATTACAATCCTGAGGGGATTACATATACAGGAGAAGATGTAACTGTAATTGTTAGTTCTTATGATCAAAATCATTTAACAGGTACTTTCTCGGGAAAGTTAGTAAATGTAAATTATGATGGTGGCTTAGGTGGGGCAAAGGCAAAGATTGCAAAGAACTATCCTCAATACATTCAGGTAACCGACGGAAAATTTGATTTGCATAAATAAACTTTAAAATAAATTTTGTATGAGACACCTCAATTTCTTTTTGTCTTTTCTTCTTCTGTCAGTATTCAGCCTTATATCCTGTAATAGTAACTCGCAAAACAATAAAAATAAAGACAACATATCTGCGGGTTCACCTTCCAACGCAAAAGTTTCAACGGGCGATGCAAGCTTCTCCTGTAAAATTGATGGGAAAGATTTTTCAGGAAAAGGAAACGATAGTTATTCAAACGCGGTTATAAGAACTGCTCCCGGTCTTATAAATTTCGTTTTGGTAAAAATGGATAAGAGCCAGCAAGGTGTACCTGAGCAATTCAACTTTTTTGTAGCAGACCTTGGTACTACGACTATGCATAATTGAAATAACCCGGACAACGGAGATTATTCCGCCAAATATACCCCGGGAGGTATTGATAATACTTTTGGCTTTAAAGAAGTTACGGTAGTAATAACTTCTTCTGATGCATCAGGAGTAAAAGGAACATTCGCCGGTACTCTGTTTGATTCCCAAAACAAAAAAGGAAATTTCGGTAATAGATGGAAAATTCGATTTACCCTGGTCTCCTTATTCTAAAAAATAAAAATTCAAATCATCAATTTGATACCCCATTTTCAAAGGGGAATATGAGACCAGAATAAAAATAAATTAGTTTGAAACTATTGTCAAAACTTTAAAAATTAAAGAATATGAAACTAAATTTCTTAATCTCAACAGTGCTTTTGTTTTCCACATTAAATAGTTTTTCACAAGCACAGAAAATAAGACAAGCGCAACAGAAGAAAGCCAGCACCAAGCCTCCGACTGCTATTATTAATACTCCCATAAAGCAAAACACAATAACTAAAGTCACCACTTCAAACAAGGTTACTCTTCCCGATACTATATTAATAAGAAAAGGCAGTCCAATTCCTCCCAATACCAAAACCAAAAAAATAAACAAAAAGTAATGGTTACGATAAAAGCATCTTAAAGTAAATCTTAAAATAAAATTATGTTACGCAAATCATTTTTAATTATCATTCTTCCTGCGCTTTTTTTATTTTTCTGCGCATGCAAAATTTCCTGTTGAAATGGGATATCAAATTTTCCATCATTATTTATAAGATATGAAACGCATAAAATCTCCATCCGCAATTATTTTCTCAACGATTTTATTGTTTGCGTGTTCGTGCAATAATTCAACTAAAACCAAGGAAAATAATACAGCACAAGCAACGACCAGTGACACAACCTCAACATCAGGTATCGCAGACTCATCAGTAGTAACAGAGAATAACCATAACAACGACTCTAACACTACAGCAAATAATATTGATACATCAACTGCAGCGCAAAACAATAATGCCGACAGTATGCTTTCGCAAATGAAAGGCCTTAGCTCAATGTTTGGTAAAGGCGATTCAGGTATTTTGAAAAGCCTTGGCGGCGGAGGTAGCATGGATAGTATGATGCAGAAGATGCAATCAATGATGGGAGGTAAAAACGGGAACCCCGGCGATGCAATTGCTAACTCATTGCTGAATTTGCAACTGGGACAAATGAAGGATAATAATCCATTAAAATCTGTTGCCAAAGGAATGATGGAGGCTCAAAAAAATGGTACTGCCGGGCCTTCCAAAACATATACTGCTACTTATACACCTGAGCAACCGGTGGATTATAAAGTACCTGTTTCAGGAAATGGAAATACTATCATGCTTCAATATACAGGAGGCACTATTGCCAACAATAAAAAAGACGGGCTTTGGAAAAACTTATACATCAGCACCAATAAAGCAAACAAATGGAATGTATATTCGGAAGGTTATGCAGAATCATCTGCCATAAATATGAAAGTGCATGCAACCTCACTGGCAGGCATAAACGAAAATTACACCATCATTTTAAACGACCAGTATAAAAAATATAATAAGCAGCAAAGAAACGATTTGGGAAAAAATGAATCAGGTGTGCAGGTACAAAAAATAGGAAACGAAAAATTGTTCGGTTACAATTGCGTACATGTTAAAATATCCTACACACTAAAAGCATTGGGACAAACCACGAATATGCAAAATGATGAATGGTACAGTTCCGAAGTACCGGGTTCTCAATTTTTATCACCGGTGATTTTTGAAAACCATTCTTCCGATGTTGTAAAAAAAATAATGGATGCAGGTTGTTCCGGTATATTGGTAAAATCAATTAGTAAAGCATCCGGCTCATTACAATTGATGCAGCTTAGCAGTATTACTCAAAAAGATATGCCTGATTCAACATTTAATCTACCGGCTAATTACCAGGAAGATAAAAACACGGCTTTATATGGAATGCAATAAAATCATTTAAAAAATACATTATGAAATATTTAAAATTTTTATTTGCAATTATATTACCAATCTTTTTATTAACTGCGTGTTCAGTAAACAATAGTACAGAAGCAACAAAAAACAGCGATAATAGTAACTCTTCCGCCACAAGTTCATCAGGTAATGCAGCGCATTTCTCCTGCAAAATAGATGGTAAAGCCGATTACTGGAAATATAATAGACGATGAAATGCAACAAACTAATGGTTATAAAAGTAACGTAGCTTATATTGTTGACATTGACGTGAGAAAAGAATTGCTTTTTTATTTGTCCGATCCCAAAAGCACAAGTTCGAAAGATGTGCACTCGTTACGTTTTGCCGTTCCTGATAAAACCGGCAAGTTTCTCCTTTGGCACTGATGAAGAAGGATGGCGCATTGAAGTTGATATCCAATATTAATAAGGGCCATACTGCCATATATAATTCTGACTCTTTTACCATTAATATCACCAGCCTTTCTGCTAGCCGTGTATCCGGCACATTTACAGGAAAATTTTCGTTAAACGGAAACATAAATGATACTGATAAAAAAGAAATTGAAGTTACCGATGGTAAGTTTGATATACCGATGGTTAAGAATTAAAAATCGTTATCAACTTTAGATAACATGCAATAAAAAATATCTCAAAAAAAATAAAATAAAAATTATGAAATATTTAAAATTATTATCCCTCTTCATTCTGTCAACAGTCTTTTTGTTTGCGTGCTCAGGAAATACAACACAAAACTCAGGCAAAGACAGTACGTCAACTACCGCTTCTTCCGCTTCCGGTTCCGGCGATGACATGTATTATGAATTAACAACAACTGCAACCGGAAAAGATATGAGTATAAATGGAGTTACTAAAATGTTCGTTTCTTCCAAAGGAGATATGCGTTCAGAAATGAACATGATAAATTCTTTTAAGGGAAATAAGAGTAGTGCCCCAATAATAGTCATTGCCCATTCCAATAAGCCTGATGAAAGTATTATAATTGATGACTCAGCGAAGACATATACCATCAATCACATAAAGCGTGAAGATTTGGATACAAAAGAAAAAACAGAGTCCACGGTAACAAAAGTTGGCGAAGAAAAAGTTCTGGGCTTTAATTGTGTTCATGCAAAAATCATTTCCAAAAAATCTATAGGAAATTTTTATTCTACTGTAGATACCGTAGATATCTGGAGAAGCAATGATGTTCCTATGCAGGCGACTGTTAAAGATTTAATGAATCAATTCGAATCAAAGACGGGAAATTTTTTATATTCTAAAGAAGTAACAGATCAGTTAAAACAAATGGGCTGCGATGGCTTTGTAGTTAAAATGGAAATGGGAAGCAAAAATGTTTCAATGGTTGTGCAGCTTACTAAAGTCGAGCACAGGGATCTTCCTGCCGCCATGTTTCAGATACCTGCCGGATATACAGAAGATAAAACCGGAATGTAAACGAAATACTTGATTTAAATAAGGAACAGATAGATAACTATTTTTTTAATGAAAATTATAATTATGGAAAAGACATTCAAAACAATTTTAATAGCTGCATTTGTTTTTGTTTTATCAACAAATGCCAAAGCGCAATTAGCAGGAACACAATGGCAAGCCGTAATAAATATTCCAATACCGGTTAAAGCTATGTTTGATTTTAAAAAAGATACATTGTTTTTAATTGACAATACTACTATGGATAGCGGCTTTGTGCATGAAATAATGAAATATAAATTTGAAAATGATACTTTAAGTCTTCAAAAAATTTCAGGCGACAGTCCTTGCGATAGTTCTCAGATAGGAAAATATAAAGTGGAATTTAAAGATGAAAAAATGTTCCTTATCTTGATAGAGGATGCGTGCGATGGAAGGGCAGACGCATGGCCGTCTGATGATCCCTGGGTTAAAGTAAAATAAGAAAATCGTATAAACTATTGAACGGTTTTCATGATAACCCCATGTTGCCGGAACATTTGCAGGTAAATTTTTATTAGATTACCATAAATAAATTTTACATGAAAATATATTTTTTTAAAAAAAAATTATTAGTTGTGAAAAGATTAATATTTATTTTCTTTTTACTTTCCCGCAATCTTAATGTATCCTGCCAGCCTGGTTATCCTCCATCCATCCAGCAATACATAGATTATAAACAGGATGTAATTGCACTTACGCATTGTTACCTCGCAGATGTAATACACAAAAAGGTTTTACCAGATCAAACAGTAATCATTGCACATAGTATTATTGCATCTATTGGCAGCGCAGATAGGATAACATTACCTGCAGGCGCCATCATTATAGATTGTACCGGTAAATCGGTACTGCCCGGGTATGTACTATTGCACGAACACATGTTTTATCCGGCTGTAAGCGTTTCGCCTTATTATATGCATCTGAAGCAATTACCGGTTACTTTTCCAAGGCTTTATCTTGCCTGCGGTGTTACTACAATACGTACCGCTGGAAGCATTGAGCCTTATTCTGATCTTTCATTAAAAAGAAATATAGATTCAAATAAAATAATCGGACCAGCCATGTATGTTACCGGCCCGTATCTTGAAGGGATGGGAGCGTTTTTTCCGCAGATGCGTGAAATAAAAAATGCTGCTGAAGCAAAGGCGTTTGTAAACTTCTGGGCTGATGAAGGATGTACTTCTTTTAAAGCGTATATGAATCTTGGCCATGCATCATTAAAAGCAGCGATTGATGCCGCACATGCAAGAAATTTAAAGATTACAGCACATCTTTGTGCAGTTACTTACCGGGAAGCAGCAGAGATGGGAATTGATCAACTGGAGCATGGCTTTTTTGCAGCCACAGATTTTATTCCTGGCAAAAAGGAGGATGCATGTGCTTTGTCTAACGATCCGCTTGCCGGCGTGGATCCTGATAGCAAGCAAGTGAAAACTCTTATTGATATACTTATTAAGCATAAAGTAATTCTTACTTCTACGCTGGCGGTGTTTGAAGGTCTGTGTACACAGGATACTATAACTCCGCAAAAAGTTTTGGATATGATGGCGCCCGATACACGTGAAATGTATTTGAAATATTACAGTCATGAAAAAAGCGCTGGTATGGATAGCAGTTTTGCAAAAGACCTTAAAATGGAAAAAGAGTTCTCCGACGCAGGCGGACTCTTAACTGCGGGAACAGACCCTACAGGTAATGGAAGTGTCTTGGCAGGTTATGGAAGCCTGCGTGCCATTGAATTGTTGACAAAAGAAGGATTTACTCCAATTGAAGCGATAAGGATAGCTACTTATAATGGTGCAATAGCATTAGGTGTTCAAAAAAATATTGGCTCGATTGAGCCTGGAAAAACAGCTGACCTGATAATAATAGACGGAAATATAGCAGATGATATCAATAATATCGAAAAAGTAAAACTGGTATTTCGTCACGGCATTGGATTTGATTCTCAAAAGCTGCTATCCCGGCTTAAGGGACAGGTTGGAAAATATTGAATTTTTATTAGGTTCAAAGTTTTATTCTAAAGAACGAAACGTACGGTGTAGTAAAACAAATCCTTCAACGTTTTTTTCTTATTATCCTTCCCTTCAATTTACAATATAAAAATTATGAAAGTTCAAAAAAATTATTTGTGTCTTTTGTTTTTTTGTTGTTTTGCAATATTTTCTTTCGGACAAAATACATTATCAAAAGGCGACCATTTTGCGGGGATTAACGGCATACGAATGCATTACTACGTAAGTGGAAAAGGGCCGGTATGCCTTCTCCCTTCACCAGGATGGGGACCTTCCATAGGCTATCTAAAATCCACTTTACAACCATTGGAGAATTTTTTTACGATTGTATATTACGATACAAGAATGAGCGGAGAATCCTCGGGCCCGGCGGATACTACAAAATATACCAGCAAGGATTTTATGGATGATATGGATTCTTTGAGAACTTATCTCCACCAGGAAAAAGTATGGTTAATGGGACATTCTGCTGGCGGTTTTCAGGTATTGTATTATGGTATTCATCACAATGATAAATTGAATGGTATGATTGTCCTCGATGGAATTGCCGGTGAGGATAGCCTTCGGACAGCAGAACTAATGAAAATTGTTTCCAGGAGAAAGGGGCTTCCATATTATCAAAAAGGCATAGATATTTATTCGGGAAAGGATACAACAAATTACTCTATTACAGAAGCATCTAAAATTCTTCTGCCGTTCTATTTTCACGATTCAATTAAAATGAAAGAATTTTTGAAACTCGGTGTAACCCAAATGAGCGAAAAGGCCGGCAATTACACCACCGCAGCAAAATTTGACACCGAATACTTATTTCCCGACCTGAAGAAAATAACGGTTCCCACTCTTGTTGTAGTAGGGGATGATGATTTTGTTTGTGACAAAGTTTCCCAGGCAGACAGGATTGCAAAAAATATTTCCTCATCTTCTGAAATTGTTATCAAGAATGCAGGGCACTTTTGCTGGTTTGAGCAACCGAAACAATTTTATGACGCCTGCGAAAACTGGCTGCAAAAACAAGGAATTAAAAAAATAAAATGAATACCGAAAAATTTCATCGCAGCAAATCACATAAAACAAAACGCAGCATCTTACCTGTTTTTTTAATGTTTATATATAACCTTGCAAGTGCACAGGTGGCATTAAATAATTATGCTTTAACAGGTGTTACTATCATTGATGCAAATCATCGAACTCCGCTTCAGCATCAAACTGTATTGATTACACACAATATCATCAGCAATATTTTTAATGACGGAACCAACCCAATTCCTGACTCATTTAATATAATGAGAATGGAAGGAAAATATTTATTGCCTGGCTTAATAGATGCACATGTGCACATGGCTACAGATCCATCAGGCACTGATAAACGTGCGAACACATTAGATGTATTGCAACGCATGTTGTACAGTGGCATTACATCAGTTAGAGATATGGCTGGTGATGCACGCACTTTGGCAAGCCTGTCACGTGATGCATTAACTGGCGATATTAACTCACCCGATATTTATTATTCAGCATTGATCGCCGGTCCCATTTTTTTTAGCGACCCGAGAACTGCTTTATCTTCTAAAGGCGGTGTTTCAGGAAAAATGCCTTACATGCTTGCTGTTACAGATTCTACCGACATGATTTTGGCGATTGCAGAGGCAAAAGGAACAGGAGCAACCGGTATAAAATTATATGCAAATCTATCGGCGCCACTCGTTAATAAAATTGTTGCTGAAGCAAATAAACAAGGCATGATTGTTTGGGGACATGCATGGCTTCAGGATGCCAGGCCATCTGATGTGGTAAAAGCTGGAGTAAGCCCTATTTCTCATTCGCCTTTGCTTATTTACGATAAACTGGACACCATTCCTTCCTATTGGAAAAATGGACACACTCATTATAATTCAATTGGTGATTCAGTACCTAACCTTTCATCATTGTTTCAATTGATGAAAGAACATCACACAATACTTGATGCAACTATGTTGGCATATAAAAGCTGGGCAGATGAAGATTCAGGTATGCGCTATGATTATGAGATAGCAAAACGCATTACAGCGCAGGCGTATAAAGCTGGTGTAACAATAGATGCAGGTACTGATGATGACCAGAAGGAATTTGTTCAAAAAGAAATGGAATTAATGGTTAAAGATGCAGGCTTTACTCCAATTGATGCTATTATATCGGCTACGCTAAACAGTGTCAAAGCTTTGCAAATAGATAATACACAAGGAACAATTTCAACCGGCAAAATCGCAAACCTTTTGATATTAGATAAAAGCCCTTTGGAAAATATTGAAAATATTAACTCAGTTTATCTTGTTATAAAAAACGGTATGCTTTTTAGAAAATAAATGAAGGAGAAGTTATAAAAGATAAAACAATTGAAATTGTTTTTATACTAAGAACATGAAATTAACATCGTTATTAACCGGAGTGGTAATTGGAGTAATAACTACTTTAATTTTTACGATGATATACACGCCGGGTAGGCGGATAAATAATAAACAAAAAGAAAGCACTCAATTAAAAGACACAACTCAATGGCAATGGGCAGATAGTCTTGATGCAGTGAATGCTGCACCCCATAGTCATAAGGTGTTATTTGAAAATGATAAAATAAGAATACTCGAAGTAACAGTAGAGCCTTATGGCTTTGAACCGATGCATACACACCGTTGTGCAAGTGTAATGTTTGGACCGGATAATGATACTTCGCAGTATGATATAATTTATTACCGATACGGTTACGACTCAATAAGGCATGTGTATTTCTCAAAAGATAGTATTCGTCAGCATGGAGGTGGCCAGGGAGCCGATGCACATTTTATGAAACCGGAAGGCCCGCACCGGATTGAGAATCTCAGCAATGTAAGAATTGTTGCTTTTAGGGTTGAATTTAAGCAGTAATAAAATAGCTTATTTCAGCGAGAAACTGTTTGACGATTTTAAAAATACGTTTATCGGTTCATTTCAAAAAAAAATTTCAATAAGCAGAGCTTTCATAAAACATTATTCATCTTGAAAATTCTAAACTTTATTTTACAAACAATTTTCTTTGCCATAGTTGTTACCACAACTTGTAATGCGCAATATAATTATCCTCCGACAAAACAGTTGATAGCAGCGACACTTATTTTGGCGTTACTTACTAAAGACCCTTATCGCTGGCTAGAAAATATTAAAGATCCGCGAAGTGGTTAGCTGGTTTAAGCAGCAGGCCAATTTCAGTGATTCAATACTTGAATAAAATCTCCGGAAGAGACGAATTGATTGCAGAATGGAAAAAGCTGGATAAGCTGCAGCCGCCCAGATCAATTCAGGTATAGTATGAAAAAGGCGGTAGAATATTTTTACACGGAAAACAATGCCCGGTGAAAATGTAAGCAAACTCTATTATCGTGAAGGTATGAATGGAAAAGAAGCAATTACTTTTTGATCCTATGACGTATATAAAAGGCAAGACACTTGTCTATTCAAAAGCTTATTACCAAGCTATGACGGGAAAAAAATCATTATCGCTTATACCGAAGGAGGTAAAGAAATTTCTACCATAAAAGTAATGGATGTGGATACAAAGAACTATTTACCGGAAACTATTTATCCAAGCTAGTTTGGCCCTATTAGCTGGACATTTGATAATAAAGCCTTTACTTATTTTTCCCAAAAGACAGGTGACAATACGAGCTCTGAATTTGAATTAAACACTAAAACAAAATTGCACAAGCTGGGTGATGATATAAAAAAAGATATTGATTTCTTCAGTAATGAAAGCTATCCCGAATATGAATATTAAACCAAATGAAGGCCTACCGTTTGCAGGTTTGAATAAAGATTCAAGAGAATTATATTTTTGGGGATGTAAGCAACTGTACAAAATGAAAAGCTGATTTACTATGCTCCGATTTCACAATTAATTCAGGGAAAATAGACTGGAAAATATTATGCAGACCCGAAGATAAGATTGTAAAAAATAGAGATAATTATTGGAAATGATGTATATGCCATTACCTATAAAGATGCAAAGAATTATAAGCTTATTCATACAACATTAACAAATCCTGATTGGAATAATGCGGAAACGATAGCCGAAGAAAAACCGGATCAGACACTTCGAAGGCATTAGCGCATTGTAAAGATTATTTATTTCTCACATTATAGTGATGGCATAAATAATCATATTTATAAATATCAATTTTAAAACAAAAAAAATAAGTGAGATAAAATTACCTTATACAGGGTCTGCTATATTTTTGGTGTCTGGATGATACAACAAATAATTGCTTTGCAGCGATTACTTCCTGGAATAAACCTTAGACTGAATTTAATTACAATGCTGCAACAGATGAATTTTCCCATCGTCAGTTTAATAAGCCGCCTGTTTATCCAGCAGCATATAAAGATTTAGAAGTAAAAGAAGTTGAAGCGAAAGGTCATGACGGAGTGATGATACCGCTTTCGATAATTTATAAAAAAGGAACTACGCTGGATGGAAATAATATCTGCTTGATGGATAGGATATGGAGCTTATGGCATCAGCATGATTCCATACTTTAATTATACTAGATAAATTCATTGGCAGATAAAAGGTGATTGTCATATGCTATGGCCGCATGTTCGCGGCGGTAGCGAAAAAGGCGAAGAATGGTATAAGGCAGGATTATAAAACCACTAAGCCGAATACATGGAAAGATTTTAATAGCTGTGCAGAATATTTAATTGAAAAAGGTTATACATCTCCGAATAAGCTGGCAGGAACGGGTACAAGCGCGGGAGGAATATTAATAAGCAGAGCAATTACAGAAAGACCTGATCTATATGCAGCAGCAATTTGCAATGTAGGTTGCGCAAATGCAATGCGTATGGAATTTGCACCGAACGGTCCCGGCAATATTCCGGAGTTTGGAACAGTAAAAGACAGTATTGAATGCAGGGCTTTATATGAAATGGATGGAATGCAGCATGTAGTAAAGGATACAAAATACCCTGCGGTTATTTGTATTGGCGGCTGGAATGATCCGAGAGTAATTGCATGGGAGCCCGGTAAGTTTGCGGCAGCATTACAGAATGCAACAACATCAGGCAAGCCTGTATTAATGAAAGTAAATTATGATAACGGACATTTTACAGAAGACTAAGTCTGTAACCTTTGCAAACTTCGCAGATCATGTTTGCATTTGCTATGTGGCAATGCGGGGATAAAGATTTTCAGATGAAATAGTGCGTAGAGAAATAGGTTGAAATAATTCAAACAAATAAAAAATAAAAAAGCTATTAAAAGTTAGTTCAATTTTTTTGCTGTATGTTTTAAAGAACTTGTAATGAGCAATACAACTACAAGTAGACAAAAACAGTTGACAGCAGCGACACTTGTAAATTTAATGATACTTAGAAAATAAGGGATAATATATTATGGTTTTTTTTATAAAAGCTTCTTGGAGTAGGTATTTGAAAAAGACAGTAAGAATATGAACTAATGAGTGGATTTTATGAAAGGATTTCTTTTCTGATGAAAGATGCTTGTAATTACAACCAGGTTTTTCTAAAAAAAAATAAAATAAAAGATGGAAAATGGAAATGTTTTTGTTTTAGATTAGTGAAATTGCTTATAACTTTTAAGAAAAGAGTGAGGGTTATTTTCTATTTCTTTTATATACGATTAACAACTTTAATAAAATTTTCAGCAGCTTGTTTGCTTCTTTCTTTATACTACGCAATAGATTCTAAATATTCTGCTGCTGCTCTTTTGCGAAAACTTGTTTGATAAGCGATTACTTTTTTTGCAATAATTTTTCAACAGCTTCATCAATCTCTTTACGTGGTATAACAAGCCCGTCTTTTTGGTAGGCTGCATATTCTTCTTCAAGAATATTTTTAAATTCATCAGTATATTCCTCTTCTTCCAGCAATTCGTACAGGTGTTGCAGCTTCTCTTCAGAAGAAGTATTAATAAGAAGATGTAATTTTTCTCTCAGTGCAGAAACTTCCATAACAAATGCTTTTTCCAAATCTAAAACATAAAATTTACACCCGGTACTAATCTTCCTTTAGCCCTGCTACCCAAATAATCATTACAAAAAACTGTTTGACGATTTTTAAAATACGTTTATCGGTTATTTGATCAATCTCCTTATTTCCAATTACATCTTTGCAGTATAATATTTTCAAACATTTCCGCAATGCATCCGATCACCATTAAAAATATTTACAATGAAAAAGGCACAAAATCTACAGGACGTATTACTGATGACAGTATCCGCTTTTCTTTTTTTGTATGTAACATATATGGCTTTTGAATACCTGGCTTTCACGTTACAGAAAATGATGGATTATCACATGCCTTCATTTTCAAAAGTTTGGTAAACATTAATTCCTGGTATAGAACTAACATACGTCTGCTGATGAGAAGCACAAAAATTATAAAACTCCTGTTGCTGTTGATTACAGTTTTGTGTTTTCTGGCAGTGCTTATTTTATTGTTATCGTATATCAAAATAAAATTTAATTAAAAAAATTCTAATAAATCATTCATTTCAAATTAAATCATTTTTAAAAAAAGTTATTATGAAAAAGTCAGCATTTTATATTGCAATAATTACATGTCTCTTTTCTTCACTTTATTCATCTTCTGCAAATGCACAGTTACTAAAAAAAATTATGAACACCGTAAAAAATACGGTAGACAATAGGGTTAATGATAAAGCAGCCAAAAGCACTAACCAGGTGTTTGATAAAGTAGATGGTACAACAAAAACCAAATCAACATCAAATACAACAACTTCTGCCGGGGTTCAAGCCGACACCGCGTCAACAAATAAAGTATTAGGTGCATTTGCAAAAGCTGCTCAACAAAATCCTAATGATACGTCTGCTGCAGATGTAACAATGAAAGCACTGGGAATATTAGCTGGCGGTGACGGTGTTTCTGCTGCTGATTCCGCAGACGCAATAAAAAGTTTTAGGAAAGCAAGTGGCGGCCCGGGGTTTTATTATGAAACCACCAATACCGTTGTTACTAAAAAGGGCACTGTTAAAAATGTCAATAAAACGTGGTATGCTGCATCGGGCGAAGCACGTGTTGAAATGAATTTAGCCGCTATGATGGGTGTCAGCGGTGGTAGCCCGATGATTGGAATAAGCCATGCCAGTAAGCCAACCTATAGCATTATATTGGATGATCAAGACAAAACTTATTCTCTTAATATAATTGATACTTCCCTTATAAATTCAGGTAACAAGTACACTGTTACAAAAATCGGAAATGAAACCGTTGGCGGATACCCTTGTGTTCATGCCAGGTTAACTTCCTCCGGCCGTAACAAAATGGATATGGATATATGGACATGCATGAGTGTACCCGGCTATTCGCTAATGGAAAAAATGATGACTACTTCCAAATCTATGGTAACGCCTGATATGTTTAATGCACTGAAACGTGCAGGTGCTGATGGTTACTTTGTAAAAATTGAAGTTAAAAATAAAGACATTTCTTCCGAAATGCTGTTAACAAAAGTGGAACAAAAAAATCTTGCTGCTTCTTTATTTGCAATACCGGCAGGATATACAGAATCAAAATATAATGGGGTGATAGGAAACATGATGAAAAATGCTCAAAAACAAAAATAAAATTTACAGCGAGTGAAAACATAAAGCCACAGCTGTTAGAAGCTCTTGAAAAAAATAATTGCGGTGGTTATATTGTAAAAATGGTTTCATCCGATAAAGACTTTTCTATGGAATGCAACTTGTAAAAGTAGAAACTAAAAGCTTCCCTGCATCGCTATATAAAAAACTAACGGTTACGCTGAATCGAATGAAAATATAATGTACCGCATGGTGAGCTCAGCAAAAAAATAAATTTTCTTAACAGGTGTTACTATAAAAATTGATAACAAAAAAAATTAAAACATAAATTTACACCCGGTACTAATCTTCCTATGGCCCGGTCACCCAAAGAATCACTCCAAAAATTGTTTGACGATTTTTAAAATCCCTGTTAAATTTAACAACAAATCATTATGCAATCCAGGTTTATACATACCGAAAATCCATTTTACGATAAGTATGTGTATCTATATCAATTATAGCTTTAAACCCGCATTCACCGCCGGAACATAATAAAAATCCTATATCCTCAGACCGGTCTTCTATCCGGACAACTTCCGTGGCGTATAAAGAAATTTGATTTAGCAAAAAATAAGCAATTAATTTGTCATCAATTATTTCTCCCTCAAACCGAATTATAAAACAATAAAAGATCGCATGAAAAATATAAAAATCATATTAGCATGCATTGTTTTCATTTTTGGCACCAGGACGTTGTTTGCCCAGAACACGGAGAAAGATAGCATAAACAAAAAAAACGATTCACTTAACGAAATAATACTCAATACTTACAATAAGAAAATAGCTGAAATTGAAAAACAAAGAAAAGCGGATTCAGCCAAGAGGGTTGAACTGCAGGAACAAATCAGCGCCTTAAAAACGACAGATAATTTAAAAAAGGAGGAATTACAAAAAAAGCTACAAGAGCTAAATGACCAGGAAACTGAAAGAGTTGCACAAAAAAAAGCGCAGATAGATTCTCTTAAGCGCACTGCTAACGGGTTTCCCGTAATAGGGTTTTTTAAGGATACTTTATTCCTGATATATAATAAATCAGGAAGCTTTTCTGCCCAGGAACGGGCAAGTGCCATAAGTCTTCGTATAAATAAACTGGCAGATAAATTGGGTTTCAAGCCAGACTCATTAAAGCTAATCCAGTCTGAGACTTCTGCTGACATCGTTTTGGGTGACAATACAATTATGAGCATTTCTGAAAATGATGCTCTATGGAACAATTCAACAAAGGAAGAGCTTGCAAAAAAATACCAGGGGATTATTGGCAATGCCGTAATGAAATACAAAAATGAAACAAGTTTTGTCACGCTTGCCAAAGAGATTGGATTGGCAATACTGGTTTTAGTCGTAATTACGGTATTAATTTTTTATACAGGAAAACTATTTAAGTGGAGTGCCAAAAAAATACAGCAGCAGGAAGGAACCACCATTAAGGGAATTAAGATTAAGAACTATACTTTATTCGATGCAAGGAGTCAGGTAAATGTTCTGATCACTGCAAACACGATAGTCAAATGGATCATTATTCTGGTGGCTATTTATATAACGTTGCCTATCCTGTTCGGCATTTTTCCGTGGACGAAAAACTTTGCGGGTACTCTATTCGGTTATATTCT
Source organism: uncultured Chitinophagaceae bacterium (assembly GCA_963798665.1). GTDB lineage: Bacteria > Bacteroidota > Bacteroidia > Chitinophagales > Chitinophagaceae > Ginsengibacter. The sequence continues at coordinate 42,664 of CAWCUN010000020.1, forward strand.
TAATCCGGTTAAGAAAATCGCGTTGGGCATATGGAACTATATTCCCAACCTGGTCACTATTGTTGTGATTGTTTTTGTTTTCAGGTATATATTAAGAGGAATTCACTTTTTAAAAAATGAAATTGAAAAAGGCAAGTTGCATATATCGGGCTTCTACCCCGACTGGGCAAATCCCACTTACCAGATTGTAAGAGTATTGGTTGTTGCTTTTATGATAATCGTTATTTTCCCCTATTTACCCGGCAGCGATTCACCGGTGTTCAGAGGCGTGTCTGTTTTCCTTGGTTTCCTGTTCACATTTGGCTCAGCAGGCTCACTTTCAAATATCATTGCTGGCCTGGTGCTCACGTATATGCGATTATTTAAGTTGGGCGACAGGGTGAAGATTGGTGATATATCCGGTGATGTAATTGAGAAATCTTTACTGGTTACACGCATCAGGACTATTAAGAATGAAATTATATCTATTCCCAACTCAACAGTGATGAGCAGCCACACTATAAACTACAGCAGCGACGCTGACAGCAATGGTTTAATCATTTACACCACTGTAACAATTGGCTACGATGTACCATGGAAAGATATGCACCAGGCATTAATAGATGCAGCATTAAAAACTGAGTTGGTTCTAAAAAAACCGGAACCATTTGTGCTGCAAACAAGCCTTGACGACTTTTATGTTTCTTACCAGGTGAATGCCTACATAAGGGAAGCTAATAAACAGGCGGCAATTTATTCCCAACTTCACCAAAACATCCAGGATGTATGTAACGAAAGAGGTATTGAAATCATGTCCCCGCATTACAGGGCGGAAAGGGATGGCAACATGACTACAATTCCGGCAGATTATTTGTCAAAAAATTACAAAGCCCCCGGATTTAATCTCAACGTTAAAGGGGATACGGAAGAAAACAAAAACACTTAATGAAGAAAAAGATTCAAAAAAAATTAAATGAATTACAGGCAACTTCGATTTGCGGAAATGATATCAGCTCTTCGTGTTTATATGTATCGGCGCTTACCATTTTATATGCCGGCCAGTATGCATGGATTTCATTATTGCTTGTAGCCCTCGTATTGTTATTTTACAGGAAAATATATGCAGAAGTTGTTGGTGCAATTCCACTTAACGGCGGCGCATATAATGTGTTGTTGAATACTTCAACCAAGCGGCTTGCATCTCTTGCAGCGGCACTTACTATATTATCTTACATGGCAACCGCTGTTATATCTGCAAGCGAAGCCATGCACTACCTGGCAGGAATTTTTACATCCCTCCACATTACAACGGCAACAATTGTGGTATTACTGGCATTCACAGGGTTGGCTATTTTAGGAATCGGTGAATCAGCAATAGTGGCAGTGATTATTTTCATTACTCATTTATTTACACTTTGCTTACTGGTTCTTGCGTCACTCTGGTTTATTATAAGCCACGGTGTTGAAACATTTACTCTTAACTGGCATCTTCCGGTTACCCATGGCGACATTCACCATTCGTTGTTTTTAGGTTTTTCTGCGGCTATGCTTGGTATTTCAGGTTTTGAAAGCTCAGCTAATTTTGTTGAAGAACAGAAACCCGGTGTGTTTCCAAAAACTTTACGAAATATGTGGGCTGTTGTTAGTTTTTTTAATCCTGTATTGGCGCTGTTAGTTATATGTATTATACCCCTCACACAGGTCGGCCTTCATAAGGAATCATTACTTGCTTTTTTGGGCGATACTACAGGCGGTGCGTGGTTAGCTTTTCTAATTTCTCTTGATGCTGTGCTGGTATTATGCGGTGCTGTGCTAACTTCTTTTGTAGGTGTATCCGGTTTGCTTGAGCGAATAACACTTGACAGGATATTGCCTAATTTCTTCTTAAAGAAAAACCAGCGTGGCGCCAATTACCGTATAATTATCGCATTCTTAGTCTTATGCATTTCGGTTTTATTTGCCACACAGGGTAACCTGCAATCGTTAGCGGGAGTGTACACGTTTTCATTTCTTACCGTGATGGCATTGTTCGGAATTGGAAATTTATTGTTGAAAGCAAAACGTAAAAAGCTTCCTCGGCCTGTGCGTGCAAGAGGTATAATTGTGGTGATTGCAGTATTGTTTGTTTCTTCAGCTTTTTATGGCAATGTGGAGTTGAATCTGCCCTCCTTTTATACATTTCTGGAATACCTGTTTCCGACACTGATATTTATTGCCATTATGTTAAACCGGGCATTTATTGTACGATTGTTAATTGAAGCACTTGATTATTTGTATGAGCCTATGCGACGAATGGTAATTTTGAGCAATCGCTATCTCGAAAAACTACATTATAAAATCAATTCACAGGAATTTGTTTTTTTTACCAAAGGCGATGATGTAGCTATATTGAACAAGGTAATGCAATATGTGCAGGACAATGAGACCACGAAAAAATTAAAAATAGTAAACGTAAAAAAAGAAGAAGATACCAATGAACTTCTAAAAAAAGATCTCGAGGTTCTTGACCGTGCATACCCCGAGATTGATATTGAATTTGTTGAAATTAACGGAGTATTCGGGCCTGCTATTATTGATGAATTGTCAAAGAAATGGAGAATACCAAAAAATTTTATGTTCATCGGCTCACCCGGCAATCGTTTTTCTTATAAGGTTGCAGAATTAGGTGGAGTAAGATTAATAATGTAATTACACCGATCGGTTGATCATAATTATATCGAAAGCACTACACACGTGAAATAATAAAATAAAGTAATGAGTGATTACATCGTTCCTCCACAAACCAGGATTGGCCATGTACATCTGAAAGTATCAAACATTGAGCGGTCACTTAAGTTTTATCGCGACCTGCTCGGCTTTCAACTTACCACTATGTATGGTAACCAGGCTGCATTTATTTCGGCAGGTGGATATCATCACCATATCGGACTAAATACATGGTATAGTAAAGATGCTCCCCCTGCGCCTGTAGAAGGAGTCGGCTTGTTCCATACCGCGATTCTTTATCCAGCAAGAAAAGATCTCGCAATAATTTATAACAGGCTGCTAAAGGCACGCTACCCGTTAACGGGTGCAAGTGATCATGGAGTTTCAGAGGCACTATATCTAAATGATCCTGATGATAACGGCGTTGAATTGTATTGGGACAGACCAAAAGAATTGTGGCCTTACAGACCTGATGGCTCTTTGGAGATGTTTACCAAAACATTGGACCTCGGGGATCTGTTAAGGGAAATTGAAAGAAATTAATTCAAATTTTTAGCTTGTTATTTAAACAAAACTCCAATAAGTTTCTTCCCCATGTAAGTTTGTCTCGGGCCAATGGTTCATATCAAAACCAGGCGCCTTTTCAAGCATTTCCCTCGGCTGATTAAAGATGAAAGCTTTTTTTACAGGATCCACTTTAAGAAGACGAAACGGAATGGCAAAATATTTTTCCCCTATAGTGAGAAAGCCTCCGAATTCGATTACAACATATTCAATTTTGCCTGACAGTAACATCTATCATGATATCTGCGATCTTGCCCATATGTTCATCTTTCTCATTATAAACTTTGTCGCCGATTATAGACGTTGCAGCCAGGTATTTTAAGGGTATGTTAGGGCGAACTCCCTCACGGTTCACACCTGTTAAGTTTTCTTCTGATAATTTATCCATTTTATTTCTTTTTTGTATTTAAGCTGTTAAGTGTTGTATATTATAGAAACGTCTTGTTGCAAACTGCAATTATTCATTCAAGAATTATACCTAAGATTTGCCTGCAGTTTCTACTCTCTTAAAATCTCAAGCCTGCTTCCTTAAGGATTAGCCTTCCGTAGCAAACATGAGATAAGTAAAAGTAATACAGAAATACATTCTATGATACATATCACGATGCTTTGTCTAATGATAAAATTATCGCCTTCATGCTAAACCAACGATTGAAGACAACAACAGCGTATTTACATCCTTAGCGTATTTGACTGAGGCATCAATTTTGAACCACAATTTTACAAGTATGTTAATAATAAAACAGGGAACATCAAAACCCTCTACCGTATATAGTCGTATCTTACATTTTATAAAGTCCGGTCATTTTATAAATGAAAATTTGTAAATATGCATCCTATTCAAAATTACCTCCTGATCCTGTTGTTGTTTCTTTTTAACATTGTTATCGGTCAAAATTACCATGGTATTAATGGCTCCTCATTTGCAGGCAGCTTGGGTATCAGCCAAAATCCCGCTTCGATTGTAAACACTCCCTATGTATGGGATATTACGCCTATAGCAATCCAGGAGAAACATACTACAAATGCCTTTACTATTAAGAACTATTCGTTGCTATCAAGGCTCAAAAAAGCGGATGTGTCAATACAAAACGGTACTAAAAAAAGATTTTTGCTTGCCAACCAGGATATCAGGTTATTAAATACGAGGATCAGCCTGAATTCAAAAGCAGCTATTGCTTTTGGTGTCAATATCCGAAATTATATTTATTCAGGAAATGGTACATCCAACTGGCAGGATAGTATTTCAACACTCGCAGATTTTATGCAAATTAATATCGATCACCTGCCACTATCGGCGGACTTTGTCGCAAGTACCTGGGCAGAATTATATGCCACCTATGCCCGAACAATTATTGACGATGGAAAAAGACTGCTAAATGCGGGAGCTACATTAAAACTAAATCGTTCGCTTGCCGGAGGGTATGCAAGTGCAGAAAAAGTAAACTATGCAAAAGTAACTACCATAGATGGAAGTTACTCTCTTACCGATGGCCTTTTAAAATACGGTTACTCATCTAATTTTGATAACGTAGACAATAATAATACAGCCGCTGCCAACAGGAAAGCTTTTTTACAAAATACATATTCCGGGATAAGTGTTGACGTAGGAATTGAATATATATTGCTTGCAGATGAAGATCCTGAAGACAACGACGACAATACTTATGATGCAAAAATTGGTATTTCGGTTATGGATATAGGCAACAATAAATATCGGCACGGGCGCAGGAGCAGGCTGGCAACAGCAGACCCGGAAGGAGTAACCGACTTGTTACTGGAAAATAAATTTACAACTGTGAGTACGTTCGATAACTTTAATGACAGTCTCGCCTCGCTATCTAATTCGATTAGCACACCCGAAGGAGATTTCATAATTTACCAACCAACACGATTGGTTGTTAATATAGACAAACACCTGAGACAAGGCTTTTTTATAAATGCCGAATTGACGGCACCAATTTTTTCGCTTGCGTCAAAAAGCACATTGGTTGTAAGGGATATGAACCTGCTGGCACTTACGCCAAGGTGGGAAACGAAATCCCTGGGAGTTTATCTTCCCTTTCTCTTTAATTCAAAAAAACAGGCGTGGATAGGTGCCGCATTTAAGGCCGGACCTTTACTATTTGGCATTCATAATTTGGGCAGCTTATTTTTAAAAAATAAAGCCCAGGCCGGGGGATTTTATCTCGCCTTTACGATAAGGCAGGGAAAAAAATATAACCGCAAGGCCCATAGCCCAGGAGATAGACTTACCAGGAAGCTTAAACGCAGCCTGGAATGCCCGACATTTTGATGTGTCAGTTCAGTCTCTTGCCTATTCGTAAATTGCTCTCCCTTGATTAATAATTTCGTTGCAGGCTATTAGAAATGAAAAACAAGAACTGAAGCTGATATATTCTCTTTTGCTGCGCAGGACGATCATCTCATTAGTATCATCGGGAATTAATATATCTTAGATACGAGGGCCTGAAGAATGTTGCAACGTCTGAGTTATTTATTTGCACAATCCCAGTTTGCAACTGATCTGAGAAACCTGATGCCTGTTTAATGGAATTAAATTTTTATTATGAAAATTATTATTGCAGAGGCCTATGCGGTGAATCCGGGTGATTTAAGCTGGGGAAATATTTCATCATTTGGAGCGGTGGAAGTTTATGATAGAATGTTTCCTGAAGAAATTAGAGAACGATGCAAAAATGCAGATATCATTTTATCAAACAAACTGCCATTTGATCGTACTACTATTTTTGATTTGCCCATTCTGAAACTTATTTGTGTGATGGCGACCGGACACAACGTAGTTGATACAAAAGCGGCTGTTGAAAAAAATGTTACTGTTTGTAATGTGCCAGGCTATGGCACCCCCTCTGTTGCGCAACACACTTTTGCCCTACTCTTAGAAATTACTAATCATGTTGATATTCATTCGAGATCAGTTGAAAATGGAGAATGGATCACGGCACCTGACTGGTGCTATACAAGGACACCCTTAATAGAGCTATCGGGTAAAACTCTTGGCATTATTGGCTATGGAAATATTGGCAGGCAGGTGGCGCAAATCGCTCTTTCTTTTGGAATGAAAATACTTTGTTATACGCCTCATCAAAAACCTGCTGAAAATATAATGTTTACGGATATACAAACATTATTTTCCGGCAGTGATTTTATTACTTTGCACTGCCCTTTAAAAAATGATAACTTTCAATTTGTAAACAGGGCGTTGCTTCGATTGATGAAGCCAACTGCATTTTTAATCAATACGGCACGAGGTCAACTTATTCATGAGCAGGATCTTTCAGACGCATTGAATAACGACCTAATAGCAGGCGCCGCCCTGGATGTATTATCAACAGAACCGCCATATTTGTATAATCCTTTACTAACTGCAAAAAATTGCATAATTACACCGCATATCGCCTGGATGAGCCGTGAAGCAAGACAGAGAATTATTGATATAACGGCAGAAAATATTCGGGCATTTCTTTCGGATAATCCTACAAATAAAGTAAACTGATTAAAATTAAACACTTGATTTTTATTAATTTATATCTATAATCTATAGTTTATTTTTAATAAACTAAATTATGACTTAAATCAGGTGTGACTATGGGAATCAAAAATGATCATTTTGAAGTCGAGGGAGGTTTTGATCAAGCCGATTTTTCACGTGGTATTGTTTTGGACGCTCAGTTGGTGAAGCATGAAGCAAATCAATACGGGAACTAATAAGAACAAAGCTGAAAGTTCTCGTCGCAGGAAGCAACTCGACAAGATTTATTCAGCGGAGAGAGAGGGATTCGAACCCTGCCGCTAATTGTATTTAGTTGCAACTCTTTACGATTACATCAGGTCACAAACTCATGAATTACGCGAGAACTCTATTCTGCCAAAGAAAGCTAAGAACCCTGTTATTCAAAGGTAAAAAATTTAACCCCACAAAGGGTAAAATATAAAATTTTATGATTGTCTTATTGCGTTGAGTTTCTCCAAGGATTATTTTATTTAGCTAACTCATAAAATATTCATGTAATGCACAAATGACGTGGATTTGAGGATAAAGAAGGATTTGATTAATAATGCAGAAAAAATGAATTTGCATTCAAAATCTTACAGAATTTATGCTTGCAAAAAACAATTCGCCGCTCAGATATGTGTAAAAAAAAATCAAACATTAATAGCACATCTGATTTTCTTTTTATCAAATTCAAAAAGCACATTTATTCATAGGTTTACCCTTTGCGTGGAGCTTCGCGGAAAAAAGATCTCCGCTCTCTGGATATTTTTTTAATTGTTCTTCATTAAAATCTTGCCTCGCTGTCGTGATAATAAGATAATCGAGGTTTTCTCCGGCAAATGCACAGGAGCTTACATTCGGAACAGGGAATTTCAACACACTTAACAATTTACCAGTCAGCGGATTCCACCGATACACACCAAAACCACCCCAATGCGAAACCCATACCATGCCTTCTTCGTCTATGGCCATACCGTCAGGAGCACCTATTTCTTTGGGAATATGGATGGCATCTTTTTCAAAAACGATATTACCGGTAGATTCATCGAAGAGAAAGCATTGAACCTTATGAGTGGGACTATCTATAAAATATAATCTTGTATTATCAGGCGACCAGGCGAGGCCATTCGCAATGGTACATTTGCCTAGTTTTTTATTCAATAATTGATTTTCACTCGAGGCAATATAGCGAACCGGCTCCCTCTAGAAAATCCATCTGAAGCGTACCGAAGCCATAAGACGTCCTCTATTATCAACTTTACCATCATTGCAGCGTAAAGAAGCTGTCACGTATAATACTATTTAGTCAGTCCTTAAAAAGTTATCAAACTCAATGTGGATAAGGTTTTTATAGCATGATATATGTTGCTTATTATGCAAGAAAATTGATTAGTTAAATAAATTTCTTGCAGATTTTTATGCTTTCCAAACCTGTTAATACCAATCAGATGAGTTTTTACAGCACATTCGAAGAGCAGCTGAGCCGCAGATATCCGCTGTATATTTTAGCCAATCGTATCAACTGGCATCAGTTCGATGAAGCGTTTAAAGATTTGTATTGTTGTGATAACGGCAGACCTGCCAAACCAATCCGGCTGATGGTATCGCTGCTAATACTGAAGCATATTCGCAATCTCAGTGATGAGAGTGTGGTGGAGCAATGGGCAGAGAACAGCTACTATCAGTATTTTGGAGGGGCCTCAAGCTTTGTGGCATCAGTACCTTGCGAAGCTTCGGAACTGGTCCATTTCAGAAAGCGTATCGGAGAAGCAGGTGTTGAGTTGATTCTTAAAGAAAGTGTCCGCATCAATGGAGATGACAGCAATGATCCGGATGTAAGTGTTGACACAACGGTTCAGGAAAAAAACATCACCTTTCCCACAGATGCCAGGCTGCACAAAAAGATTATTAAGAAATGTCATCAGATAGCCGAAAAAGAACAGTTACCGGTTCGTCAAAGCTATACACGCACGCTCAAAAAATTAGGTGTAGACCAGCGTTTCCGTCATCATCCCAAAAATAAAAGCAAGGCCAGGAAAGCTGATCGCAAAGTAAAAACCATTGCGGGCAGGTTGGTAAGAGAGTTAGAAAGAAATCTTCCGCCAGGCTCGATGTATCAAGGCGATCTAAATTTATTCAAAAAAATATTGGCACAAAAAAGAAGTGACACCGGTAAAATTTATTCAATTCATGAACCTGAAGTACAATGCATATCCAAAGGAAAAGAACACAAGAAGTATGAGTTTGGCAATAAAGTATCTATTGTTCATACCCAACATACCGGAGTAATTGTGGGTGCTAAAAGTTTCCGTAATGAATATGACGGACATACGCTGTCGTCTTCTTTACAACAAGTAGAAAAGCTGATCGGTAAGGCTCCCCGTACTGCATCAGCAGACCGGGGCTACAGGGGTATTACACAAATCGGGGACACGCAAGTGCAGATACCCAAACCTTTCAACGATAAAAAGCAAAGCAAATACAGGCAACAAAAACTCAAAAAATCATTTAGAAGACGTGCCGCTATAGAACCGGTTATCGGTCATCTGAAAGCTGACCACCGCTTAAGCCGCAATTATTACAAAGGCATATTTGGCGACAATATAAACGTGATGCTAAGTGCAGCAGCTTTTAACTTCAAAAGAATGATTAATATCTGGAAGCAGGCATTTTTGGCTTTTTTAAAACGCATCCTTTGGATACTTGAAAAACTATTTTTGCCCCCTTTGCCCAATCATGTTTTTTTTTGCTCAACGTTGAAATGGCTTTTTAAGCGCTGACTCATTTAATTCTTGCCAAACGCTTGAAGGTTTCGCAAACTAGTTTTATTGTGGCCAATATTCCTGCATTTTTTTTCTTAAGAATGCAACGCTGCGTTCCAATTGATCCATTCCATCCACGCCATCTTCAATGCTGATCCATCCATTGAAATGCACTCGTTTTAATTCCGTAAAAATGGCATCGTAATCATTCAGTCCTTTGCCAATTTCGCCATGCTTCAGCCGCTTTGCATAACCTAACGCTCCGCCTTCTTCTTTTTTCAAATCTTCAATGGTTCCTTCCAATAAATAACGGTCGCTGGCATGCATCGTTATAACCCTGTCGGCTACACGCTTTAATAATTCGATCGGGTCTTCACCTGCTAAGTAAGTATTGCTCGGGTCATAGTTTACGCCAAAAATTGGATGATGAATAGCATCCACCAATTGGCAAAACACATCCATCTTTTGAGCAAACTCAGGATACTCCCAGAAATCATCCTTATAATGGTTTTCTAAAATAAGTGTCATATTTTTTTCCTGTGCGTAAGGCAGACATTCATAAATACAATCTGCTGCAAACTTCACTCCTTCGTCTATTGAAAGCGTTGGTCTCCTTTGACCAGACAATACCCTGCAATAGGAACCACCCAACGCAAATGTCATATCAATCCATCGCTTTTGCTTTTTAATTTCCTGTTCGCGAAATGATTTATCAGGATGCGTAAAATCAGGTGAACAGCACATCATTGGGATTGACTTACCATAATCTTTCAACATGCGTTCGAAATTTTTTCCAATTGCTTTCATCCTGCATTTCAAGGAAACCTGCATACCATTCCAGTCCATCAATATCTAATTGAACTGCAAGTTCAATCCATTCGGAAACACTCATAGTTCCATCTTTACAGAGCGCTTGCATAAATGCTTTAGGAAAAACAGCTAGTTTGGGCATAAGAATAAAATATTATTTTGATACTGGAATAGTGCTTGTGTCTTTTGGTGGATTGCGCCCAATGAAAGGATGTTGTTCCAGATCAACACCTGGCCACTGATAGGGCCACATTCATCAGCAAGCCAATAAATAGCTGCTGCGGCAATTTCTGCAGGCGATAAAATTCTTCCCGCAGGCGCATATACAGATGGAAGATCTTTATACCAATCTTCTGCAAGGCCATGTTGTTTTTTTCTTTCTCTTTCTGTTTCAGTTAATACCCAACCGGGATTGATTTGATTTACACGCACACCATTTTCACGATGCAGCGTGTCGCCTAAATTTCGGGTCATTGTCATCAAGCCCCTTTCGAAACACTGTAGGCAAGAAGGTTTGGCTCACCGCTCTATGCATTTACAGAACCAATGTTTAATACACAGCCATGCTGTTGCGTTAAATAAGGAAGCGCCGCTTTTATAAGTACGAATGGGGCGATGGTATTCACTGCAAGAATACGTTCTATAAAAGCTTTATCAGTTGTATGAATATTTGATGAAGCAACAATCGCTGCATTATTCACAACCGCATCTAATTTTCCAAAAGCTTTTATTGCAGTTTCAACAAACGTTCCGGCGCACCTTCTGTTACTTAAATCTTCAATATGCAACACAGCATTTTCATTTCCCAATTGCGCAACTACTTCTTTGCCCCAGGCTTCTTCCAGGCCATGAACAACAACTTTTGCGCCTTCGGCAACGCACCGTATCGCAATGGCTTTACCAATGCCGGTTGTGCTTCCTGTAACGATGATGACTTTATTTTCAATCTCATAGTTATACTGGTTTAAGTACACTTTTTACAATACTTCCATTATGCATTTTTTCAAAAGCTTCATGCCATTCTGTAATGGGCCACACACCACCGATGATCGGTTTTACATCCAACTGTCCGCTGGCCAGCAATGCAATAACTCTTTCCCAAATAGGCCAGTTATGACTGAAGCTGCCTTGTAGTGTAATATTTTTTTGCACCAACGGATCAAGTGAAAAGCCCAATGGCTGAGGTCCCCAACCACTTTAGTAATATGCCCATTGGGTCTCACAAGTTGCAAGGCAATCTTTAAGTGTAATACTTGCGCCTGCTGCATCAATAATACAATCAGCACCAAGGCCATCACTTTTTTTTGCCCATTCTGTTGCATCGCCAATGATTGCTTCGCAACCATATTGCTTTGCAATATTCAAGCGATGCTTGATCTGCTTCCAGACCTACAACGCCACCTCAGCGCCACAAAGCTTTGCAACTGCTGCACACAAAATTCCAATCGTGCCCGGGCCAAGAACAATTACGCGGTCTCCGGGTTTAATATCTGAATTACCGACAACAGCATTGTATGCAACGCAACAAGGTTCTGTAAGACAGGCATGTTCAAATGGAACTGATCAGGCACATGATGAAGACATCTTGCAGGCACCCGTACAAAATTGGTCATGGCGCCATTAACGCCATATCCAAAGCCTTTTCTGTCGGGATCAAGATTATATAAACCCGTCTTGACATAGGACTGTTTACATTGATGATGGCAGCAGTTTCACTTACAACACTGTCACCTTCTTTCCATCCTGTAACACGGCTACCATTTCCGTTATATGTCCTCCAAATTCATGACCAAGCACAACAGGATAATTTACCGGCCAGCTATGATCTGCTGTCCATTGATGCAGATCGGACTCCGCAAACGCCTACATTTGCTACTTCAAGCAACACATCTTCTTCACCAATTGAAGGTTGCTCTATTTCTCTTATTTCCACAGATCCTTTTTCAGGTGCATAATTAACTACTGCTGCTGATTTAATTTTGATATTCATGATTATAAAAAGTGATTGAATAATTTATTAATGAATGATGACGTCTCCATAAGCGTGTATCTTTTCGCAGATCAGGCGTAACGATTGTTCGAGATTCCCATCGGCTGTTTTAAACGCATCAGCATCGATGGTTAATGGCGCACCCAACACCACTAACGGTGCACCATAATCGGGACACTGAATAGCTTGCTCAAGGATAAACCACCAACAGCCTGCACCGGAATTTTCACTGCGTTCACTACTTCTTTCAATTGATCTAATGGACTTGGCATTCTCTTGCCTTGCGCAGCAATGCCGCGACGTTCATCATACCCGATATGATGGATCACATAATCACAACCCAGATCTTCCAACCATTTTGCCGCTTCAACCATATCAGGACAGCCAAGATTATCACCCATCACTTTTACGCCAAAATCTGCTACCGGCTTTCACCACACATTTAATGGTTTCTTCATGGGCCCGTGCCATCACCACCACATGTGTTGCGCCTGCTTTTGCCATCATCTCTGCTTCAAGATAACCACCATCCATTGTTTTAAGATCAGCAACAATCGGTATCCCGGAAATGCTTCACGCAATTTTTTTACACCATGCAAACCTTCTGCAAGTATAAGCGGTGTGCCGGCTTCCAGCCAGTCAACACCTGCACGCATTGCCATTGCCGCAGTTTCTAGGCTTCATCAATATTTGTAAGGTCAAGTGAAATCTGAACAATAGGTTTCATATATCAATCTACAATTTAAAAAGTTCTGTTATGAACAAGTACAGTATGGTAAACGCTTAAGGCTTATTGTAATATTTATAAAAGTAAGATATTACTAATTTAATGGGATTAATTTGGAGCATAATAGTATTATATTTCGCCAAGAAATATGCATCACAAAACTCATAGTTAGTCTGTAACATTATTTACTTTTTTTTTATAGTTTTTCTACCGAAGGGCCCCATAGTTTAAATTTAGCCCTTCATTAGTCCAAGCATATAGAAAAGCTGCCTGGCGCCAGGGTGTAGGATATTTTTTGGAATGCTAACCGCCAATGCCTCGATGATCAGCAAACGCATCACTCTTTAAAAATCCATTCTTTATTATTTGGAAAGAGAATTTTTTTACTTTCCTATTCTTTTGCGCATTTGCTAAAACAAGATTATTATCGAACCGACGGCAAAAGTTTTCAACTTCATGATAATCTCTTTTTGATGCCGGGCCAATGCCGGGATAACTTGTTGCAGATTGCCAAGCAAGTTTCCCCTGTTGATAAGAATCTAGCCGTAGTCGAACAATTTGTTTCTCTTTTTCAGGAAATTATCATAGCTCTTTCATAAGAAACATATTGAAAGATAAGCAGGCAGCAAGTGATACCAACAGCAAGACCAAGTATATTAATAATTGTATATCCTTTATTGGGGAGAAGATTCTGACTAACGTTTTAAGGCGATGAGTTGCAGCCCTAATTCATCAGTCTTTATATCAAACTTATGGATTAGTTTTTTCATTTCCTGTACTTTTCTTTTTCGTTTTTGGTCAAGAAATTCGTAGTCCGTTGCTGGTTTATAGGGAATACTTTTTACAATCATATTCCAGATGATTACGGCCAACTTCCTTGCGGTGGCAGAGATGGCTGCCGGTCTTCCTTTTCTAAATGCAATGCGTTTAAAGAAATTAGATAGAGCAGTATCTTTTAAATTTCCAATGGCATTGGCGGCATTTCTTAAAGCAATTTTTAAGCGATTACTGCCTTTTGGGATTCTGTTGCTAAGCATTTTGCCACCGCTTACTCTATTATTGGGTGCCAGCCTCAGCCAGCTTGCAAATTGCTTGGCGGTTTCAAATTTATGAATGCCATTTCCTACTTCGCTCATCAGGGCAAGTGCAGTAGCATGGCTTACACCTTCAATGGCCAACAGATCTACACCACCAAAATATTGGTAAGACAGCAAGTTAATGTCTAAATTTTTGGGTGTGTTTTTATTTATCTTTTTGTAAACCTTTTTATCAATAAAGTGTTGCCTTTTTTCATTATCACTGTTGATTTGTTCATTCAACAATTTTTCTATTTCCACATCACACTCTTTCATCTTTTCCTGGAAGTTTACATACAACTGGTATTCCTGTTTTAATCCAAAGAGATAATCTTTTCTCCCATTGCTTTGAAGGGCTTTGGCAATCTCTCCCTCACTCTTTTTGCAATTGCTATGTCTTAGAGCTGCTAAATTTTCAGGGCTTTTTTCACCTTTGCAAATAGCATCAATAATAGTAAGGCCGGTGAGCCCTGCTACATCTTTCACTACCACGTCTAAACGCAGATTAAGAAGCCGTAAGTATTTTTGCATTTTTCGGATAGTATCGGCAGATTGTTGTAACAGATTGGTTCTATGCCTGCAATAGGTGCGTAATTGTTCGGTGGCTTCATCGGGCAAAAAACTTCCGGTTAACAGCCCGATGGTATGAAGTTTTTGAATCCATTGTGCATCTTTTACATCCGTCTTTTTACCCTTGATATTTTTGGTAAATTTTCCATTGCATAAAATAACCCGGAAGCCTGCAGCCTGTAAAGTGATATACAGGTGTTGCCAATAAGTACCGGTACTTTCCATAGCTACTGTTTTAATTTCATTGTCTGAAAACCATTTAGTGAGTTGTTGCAAGTCTTCATTATAAACACCAAATTCCTTGATGTCACCAGAGCCCTGGCCGATTGCGGCGAAGTGAGAGCGACTGCCTACGTCGATGCCTGCTGCATTGGGATTGACAACTTCCATTTTTACATTTCTTTTTTGCATGATATTCTTTTTTAAAAGTGAATAAGAATGCTCTTTGAGAATGTATCTTTGACATGAAAATATTCTGAACGGGATTCCCGGGTAAAACCGGAATCACCACTGAAGTGATCACAAAGCTTTTTTGTTCTGAGCAAAAAAGCTTTTTACATTCCAACCAGAATGACGCCCGTGCTATTACGCAACAATGCTAACATCGGCCTTGCAAAGAGCCTCTTAAAAATAATGTGTTTCGTCAAAAAGAAGTGGTATCTCTAAACGTTAGCTAAGGAAGTGATTTTTGGTTTCAAAAAAAGGGGAATGACAGACAACGACCTTAAAATAATTTTTTATCATTCTTATATGTTTATTCGGTTCTCAGACTCTTTACAGGGTTTGCAATGGCTGCTTTAATAGACAGAAAGCTCACGGTCAGGAATGCAATCAAGAGTACAATTATTCCTGCTGCAACAAACATCCACCATGAAATATTTATCCTGTATGCAAAATCCTGCAACCACTTATTCATTACATACCATGCGATCGGGGTGGCAATTAGAAATGCCAGAATGACCAGTTTCAGAAAATTCTTTGATAACATAAAAGCAATCCCACTGGCGGTAGCGCCTAATACTTTGCGAACGCCTATTTCTTTTGTTCTTTGAGAAGTAGTATAGGCAATGAGACCGTATAATCCAAGGCAGGCGATTATTAATGATAATACAGAGAAATAAGAAAATGTTTTTGAAAACCTTTCCTCTGCAAAATATTGTTCACTAATCTGGCTATCCAGAAAATTATAATCAAGTAATGCTGAAGGAAAGTGTTTTTTCCAGGTTTTCTCTATCCAGGCAATAGATTGTTTTGCTTTGGTAATATCTGCCCGCACTGTGATTCGTGAAAATCTTCCTGCTCTCGGATAAATCGCAAGAGGATCTATCACCAGCTTCAAGGAATTAAAATTAAAGTCTTTTACAACGCCGATTACAACTCCCTTTCTGTCGCCAATTTGGAAAGGTTTACCAATCGCAACCGCTGCATTTTTCCACCCGAATTTTTTGACTGCAGTTTCATTTAAAATAACAGGGCGAATAGAATCTGTCAATGCATTTGTTGAAAAATTATTCCCGGCTATCAATTTAATTCCATACACAGTAAGATAATCAGGATCAACACGCAGCCGTGCTGTATTTACCTGTAACGGTTCACCATTCGCATCAACAGTTTCTGACCCTCCTGACCCTAATCCTCCTACGGGCAAAGAATTGGCAGCTGTGGTTCCCGAAATCAGTGGATTAGAAATTATTTCATTTTTGAAAGCTTCATACCCATTGATCACATCAGTATTTCCATGAACTCTTAAAAAAAGCAATGCGTCTTTATCATAACCCAATTGTTTATGCATTATGAAAAACATTTGTGAACGTATAATGATGATACCTGTTATTAATATCAATGTAATAGTAAATTGAGCAATCACCAATGACCTGCGCAGGATAACTCCTTTACTTCCCGATTTGAAAGATCCTTTTAAAACAGTAACAGGTTTGAAACCAGAAATGATCAATGCGGGATATAAGCCTGACAAGAGACCCAGCACAACTGTGACGCCTGCGAGAAAAATCAACAGGGTTTGTGAAGAAAATAGCGAAAGACTTTTCCCTGCGATCTGTGAAAAGAAAGGTTGTACAAAAGAA
The DNA here is from genome assembly GCA_963798665.1 of uncultured Chitinophagaceae bacterium. Classification (GTDB taxonomy): domain Bacteria; phylum Bacteroidota; class Bacteroidia; order Chitinophagales; family Chitinophagaceae; genus Ginsengibacter. The sequence goes on from CAWCUN010000020.1 coordinate 59,449, forward strand.
GATAATAATAAGGTTACTACAAAAGCGATCATTACCAGAAGAACAGCTTCTGACAAATATTGCAGGATCAACTGACCTTTAACTGCGCCGGCAATTTTTTTGATACCTATTTCTTTTGCTCTCTCAACCGATCTTGCAGTGGCAAGGTTCATATAATTGATACCCGCCAGTAATAAAATAAAAATGCCGATAATAGAAAAAATATAAACCCGGTTGATATCACCATTGGCTGCTATTTCATATTGAAGATGGGATTTGAGATGAATATCACTTAATGGCTGTAGTTTATAAAAATATATATCCCGCCAAACATCAAACCTGTCGCCGATATATTTTCCATAGAACTGCGAAATTTTATTGGAAAATGTTTTATAATCAACTCCTTTTTTTAATAATAAATAAGTATAGAAACCGGCGTCGCCCCATCCGTCCACGGTCAGTACATCAGGGTTAGCAACTTCAATCGTTTTAAATGAACCAAGAATGTTAAATGTAAAATGCGCATTCTTCGGAGGATCCGGCATCACACCGGTTACTTTATACGGAGTTCCATGACCGGCACTGTCATACATATAGATAGTAACCACCTGTCCCATTGGATCGCTATCACCGAAATATTTTTTTGCGGTTGATTCCGTAAGAATAATTGAGTAAGGTTCATTTAAAGCTGTGGCTTCGCTGCCTTTCAACAAATGATAGCTGAAAATATCAAAGAATGATGGATCAGTCAATAATATATTCTGTTGTAGTATTTGCTGATTTTTATGTAATATAAGTTCCTCGTTGTGCATGTCAAATCGCACAGTATTCTCAACTTCTGGATAATCGTTCTGAAGAGCTTTTGCCATCGGAGCGCTTGATACAGCCGCTTCTGATATGCCCGATTCTGTTTTTGCAATTCCGGTCAAACGAAAAATCCTGCCATAATTATAATTGAATTTATCATAACTCACTTCATCTTTTACCCATAGTGCAATAAATGCAAAGCAGGTTAAACCAGCGGACAAACCAACGATATTTAAAAATGAATATGTTTTACTCCTCTTCAGGTTTCGCCATGCGTATTTCAAATGATTTTTAATCATATTCATTAGTTTTATTCGGTTCTCAAACTCTTTACAGGGCTGGCAATGCTTTAATAGACTGAAAACTGATGGTGATGAATGCAACGAGAAATACTAACATACCCACGGCCAGGAAAACCCACCACTTAATATTTATTCTATAATGTGGTCTAGAATTCCGGATAGCTCTTCTTACATAACACCTGTAATTACCTTCACTATTTGATTCATGTTTTTATAATATCTCAATCCTTATGCCATACATTAACTATTTGTATGATAAAGATTCACCAATACATATTTATCACAAGTGTACGAATACGGACAATAGTCGTACAATTTCGTACAAATAAGAATTAAATCTGTTTTCGTTTTTTTACAATTTTTTTGTTGTGTTGACAATAACTTTGATTCTTCCCTAATACAGGCCACCGACATTTATAAGATAAAGCAGATATCCCGTGAGTAAATAAAGAACGGAGAAACCGTTCGTCAATAAATTTCCGATAAATGAAGGAATATAGTTTTGAGAAACAATTTGTGTTTATCATTTCTTTATTGGTGACCGTAATTACATTTGGACAAAAAGAAATAGATCTTTTAAACCATTCAATCGAGATTCGTTCTATTGATGGTACGGCTTGTTAAATTTCTTAATGGAAAAATGGGCTTCAATGCCCTTGCCGGAGAGGCCGGATTTCTTGATTGCATTGAAATGAATAATAAATTCAAGGAAGGGGCTCCATTAAAAGAAGCGAGAACATAAATGATGAAAGGTGGATGGGATGACAGTAAATCTATTCTACCTCTTTTTCCATATATTGCTGATTCATGGAAAACGGATCATCCGCTGATTATGGCTGGATTTGATTTCGCGAGACCTCCGTTTTGGTACAGAACATTATAGGAACTTATGCCAAAAAATAAAAAAGCCCGCAACAATTGAGTTTGCAGGCTTATGATTTCGCTTGAATTGTAAATTAGCGGAGAGAGAGGGATTCGAACCCCCGGAAGTGTGACCTTCAACGGTTTTCAAGACCGCCGCATTAGACCGCTCTGCCATCTCTCCGCCGCAAAAATAAGGTTGCAGTTCAGTTCTTCCAAAATTTGTTTATGATAACAAAAACAGGAAAATACTCATTTTCAAATCCACAACTGACGAGATATCTTTATAACCTTTCTGCTGGTTAAAACTAACTTGACGCAAAATTGTTTGCTTCATAGGAATCAAATGAATGAGCTCGTTTTTTTTATTAAACGGATTAAACATAGTTGTGGAAAAATGAAGATTATCTTTTTTTCTATTCCAAATTTTGATTCATCACCTGCGAGGTCGTTTTCAATCTGAGTCTTAATCCATCCTTTCGGTATAATTGAAGAAAAAGGTAATTGGTGAAATGTTTCAGGAATTATTTTTGTTTTCTTAAACGGATCTGCATTTAGTTGGCAATAAGAAATGGCTGAAAAAAGTAAATAAATGAAAAACCCAGGAAACAAAAACTCTTAGTTTTTTAATAGTAAGATAAAATATTCTGAACTGGACGCGGTTTCTTTTATCAACTCTACTTTTTTAAAGCTGTCTTTTAAAGTAACTGTTCGGTTAAATACAACTGCTCCTGGCCTGGAGTCTTTATCCACACAAAAATAGCCATTGCGTATAAATTGAAATTGAGCGCCTGTCGGAGCATTTTCGAGATGAGGTTCAATACGGGCGTTATGTATGACTTCTAAAGAATTGGGATTAATAAAATTTTTAAAATCGCCTTCTTCCATTGCGGGATTTTCTACAGAAAATAAACGATTATACAATCTCACCACTGCATGGGATGCATGTTGCAAACTTAACCAGTGAATGGTGCCTTTTACGTGAAGACCACTTGTGTCATGGCCGCTTTTACTCTCCGGGAAATACGTGCAATGTATTTCCGATACATCTCCATTGTCATCTTTAATGAAGCTATCGCACCGGACAACGTAAGCGCTCTTCAGCCTTACCATCATTCCCGGCGCAAGCCTGAACCACTTTTTTACAGGCACTTCCATAAAATCGTCCCTTTCTATCCAAAGTTCTTTTGAAAATGAGATAGTTCTTGTATTGCCCGGATCATTAGGCAAATTTTCGGTAACAAGCGTTTCTGTCTTATTTGCATCATAATTATCAATGATGAGTTTTACAGGCTGGAGAACAGCCATTACCCTGTGAGCGCTTACATTTAGCTCTTCTCTTATACAAAATTCCAGGAGGCTAATGTCAATAAGGTTATCTCTTTTTGCAACTCCTATTTTATCACAAAAAGTTCTTATGCTTGACGCAGTATAACCCTTACGCCTGAACGCAGAAATAGTAGGCATCCGGGGGTCATCCCATCCTGAAACAAATCCCTCATTCACTAACTGTAACAATTTGCGTTTACTCATTACTGTATAGGTCATATTAAGCCTGGCAAATTCATATTGATGAGAAGGGAAAATTTCAAGGTTATGAATGTACCAGTCATAAAGGGGCCTGTGAGCCACAAATTCAAGAGTACAGATACTATGAGTAATATGTTCAATACTGTCACTCTGCCCATGAGCGAAATCATACATCGGGTAAATTACCCATTTATTGCCGGTGCGGTGATGGGACGCTTTCTTAATACGATACATTATAGGATCACGCATATGCATATTCACTGATGCCATATCTATTTTAGCACGCAATACTTTTTCTCCATCTTTAAATTCCCCGTTTTTCATCTGCTCAAATAGCAAAAGATTCTCTTCCACACTCCTGTTGCGATATTTACTTTCAACACCTGGTTGCGTAGGAGTACCTTTTTCCTGGGCAATTTTTTCAGGGCTATTGTCATCAACATAAGCCAGTCCTTTACGGATGAGTTTTACAGCGAGTTCATATAATTCATCAAAATAATCACTTGTATAAAATTCATTAACCCAGTTAAATCCCAGCCACTTTACATCGTACTTAATACTGTCTACGTATTCGGTTTCTTCCGTTACAGGATTGGTATCATCGAAGCGAAGGTTAGTGGCACCGTTATATTTTTGAGCAAGCCCGAAATTCAGGCAGATGCTTTTAGCATGCCCAATGTGCAAATATCCATTTGGTTCAGGAGGGAACCGGGTTAAAATATTTTGATAATGCCCTTTACTGAGATCTTCTTCAACTATTTCTTCAATAAAATTTAAACTTTTTTCTTCACTCATTCTTTTTCATTAATTATTGTTTTCCTGAGAGCATTTAACGATGTGTGTTTAGGTGCGAATTAATTTATAAGGGCAGAATTACGCTTGCTGATTTTTTATTAAACATGATCTATTAAATAAGTGTTATTGGAAAAAATTATCGGCCACAATTTCCGCTATGTCCATCACTTTTACAACATCTTCCTTTTCATTAAGCTTTACTCCATCAGTAAGCATTGTGTTGCAGAACGGACAGGCTGCGGCAATAACTTCTGCGCCGGTTCCCAACGCTTCTTTTGTTCTTTCGTTGTTAATCCGTATATCACCCTTTTCTTCTTCTTTAAACATCTGGGCACCTCCTGCGCCGCAACACAATCCATTACTTTTGCAACGTTTCATTTCTACCAATTCCACGTCCAGTGCCTCCAGCACCTTTCTCGGCGCTTCATAAATATCATTGGCCCTGCCCAGATAGCAGCTGTCATGATAGGTAATCTTTTTCCCTTTAAATCCTCCCGCTTCTTTTAATTTTATTTTTCCATCATCAATTAGTTGTTGCAAAAAAGTTGAATGATGTATTACCTCATAGTTACCGCCTAATACCGGGTATTCATTTTTAAAAATGTTAAAGCAGTGAGGGCAGGCTGTCACTATTTTTTTTATTTCATAGCCATTCAGCAACTGTATATTCTGGTAGGCCATCATCTGAAACATAAATTCATTTCCGGCACGGCGGGCAGGATCACCCGTACACATCTCCTCTTTTCCCAATATAGCATAACTTATTCCTACTTTATCGAGTATTGTTACAAACGCTTTAGTAATTTTTTGGGCACGCTGATCAAAACTGCCTGCACAGCCTACCCAAAATAATACTTCAGGAGACTTGCTTTCAGCCATCATTTCAGCCATCGTTGGTACATGCATTTACCGCAGTTTAAATAGCTAAAATACAACAAACAATTTTCATGAAAGCCCATTGGTTCAAAGGTTTAAACTTATTTTTGCAACTATTCGAAAATATTTGAATCTTCTACATAAAATAAAAAACTGGGAACAGTGGCCATTCAAAATTTTATACGCACCTATTACACCGGTGTGGCTTTGGTACATATTGCGCTCACGGGCCGTTTGGTTTTTCACGCCAAGCAATCCCAAACTCACTTTTGGAGGAATGGAGGGAGAGCCGAAAAAGGAAATGCATGACTTGCTTCCAAAACAACTATGCCCGGCCTTTTTTAATATGTCGCCGTCGGAGGATTTTTCGAGTGTGATAAAAAACCTGGAAGCGCATAAAATAAGTTTCCCGTTGATAGTAAAACCGGAGGTTGGCGGCCAGGGAATTCTATTCAGAAAAATAGAAACTGAAACAGAACTAAAAACCTATCATGACCTGGTGCCGGTTGAATATTTCGTTCAGCAACTGATTGAATATCCTCTCGAGGTAAGCTTATTTTATTACCGTTATCCTGGTAAAAAAACCGGTGTTATAACGGGATTTTTAGAAAAAATTCCGATGCAGGTAACAGGAGACGGCATTCATACGTTAGAGGAATTGGTAGTAATGAATTCAAAATCTAAAAAAAGGATAAAAGAACTGAGCCTGAAGCATCAGCACAATTTCGATAAAGTATTAAATAATGGCGAAAAATATATGCTGAGTTTTGCTGCTAATCATAACCGGGGAGCCCGTTTTGTTGATCTTAAGAACGAAATTGACGATCGGCTTACAGGTATTCTTGATGAAATAAGTAATTCAATAAACGATTTTTTTTATGGCCGTTATGACATCATGTGTAGCTCCCTGGAAGAATTAAAACAAGGCAAAAATTTTGTGATATTAGAATATAACGGTTGCGGTGCGGAACCGAATCATTTTTATGATACCGGCTATTCGCTTAGTGGAGCCTGGAAGGAAATTTTAAAGCACTGGAAGATACTTTTCGAAATAAGCAGGCAAAATCATAAAGCAGGAGTTGCTTACTGGCCATTACTTAAGGGTGTGCGTTTTAGAATTGAAACTAAAAAACATTATAAAAAAATTAAAGCAGCAGATAGGATAATTCCATAAAATTTTATCATATTACGATCTAAAAATGAGACTACATGATTAAGATATTTTTACTTTTTACCTGCTTTATCTCCGGCGTAGTGTGTGCGCAAAAATATACGCCGACGGATGACGGCAGCAAAATACATTTTACTATAAAAAACTTTGGAATTAAAACAGGCGGAGAGCTCGGTAATATTAAAGGTGAAATTTATTTTTTTACCACTGATCTTTCCGCATGCAGATTTAATGTTACCGTTGATGCTTCAACAGTTGATACAGATAATGAAAGCCGCGATAGCCATCTTAAGGAAAGCGAATATTTTGATGCAGAAAAATTTCCCCTGATCTCTATTACCTCTACAAAAATCGATAAAACCAATAAGACAGAATCAGGCTTCTATTATTTTACCGGCAATCTCACCATACGCGACAGCACTAAGCTGGTGTCATTTCCCTTTCATGTTGAAAAAGTAAATGATAGCTGGCTATTTACCGGTGAATTTGAAATTGACAGGCTCGATTTTGGAGTGGGAGATAAAAGTGCTGTTTTAAGTAATACCGTAAATGTATCTTTATCTGTATTAGCCAAGAAGAGTTAATCCACTATGGGTCTCGTTAAAGTTTTTTTTTGGGGAATGATTGTGAGCTTCCTTGGCTCCCTCCCATTGGGTACGTTGAATGTGGCAGCTATGCAAATAAGTGTGCAGGAAAGTATCAGCAATGCTATTTATTTTTCTCTGGGCTCTCTGCTAACTGAAATGATTTATGTAAGGATTTCTTTGGTTGGCATTAACTGGATTCGTAAACAAAAAGTTCTTTTTAAATGGATGGAGTGGATTACATTGGCAATTGTACTCGCTCTTGCAGCAGGTAGTTTTATAGCAGCAACCCATGAGCATCATACAAAAAACGTTATGCTTAACAATGATATGCACCGGTTTCTCCTGGGATTATTATTAAGCGCTATTAGCCCGATGCAGGTTCCGTTCTGGTTTGGATGGAGCACCGTATTATTTCAAAAAAATATTTTACAACCAAAAAATGCTTTTTATAACTTATACATTATTGGTATTGGCATCGGGACATTATCGGGAAATTGCGTTTTTATTTTTGGAGGAAAATATATTGTCGAAAAATTAAATACCAATCAAAATATTTTGAATTGGGTTATCGGTGGAATATTTGCTTTAACAGCCATTATTCAATTAATAAGAATCGTTATGCATAAGGATGCCGTTCAAAAATTAGATACTATGCAACCGATGAAGAATTGAGCCAGGGATTTGATTAGTTAAACATCTTATCGGCAATCTCTTTATCATGACCGTAAATATCGTTGCGAAAGTTTAATACTCCGTCATCACTAACCCATGCAGTATAATAAGTAATAAAAACCGGTACAGGATGTTTCACTGCGGCATATTTTTCTTCATCACCATTCATTGATTCATTTATTTTTTCTTTTGTCCAGTTTGAATTATCGCGTAAGAGATATTCGGCAAGCTTTCGCGGTTCACTCAGTCGTATGCATCCATGGCTATAGGCACGCACATCTTTATCAAACAAACCTTTGGCAGGCGTGTCATGAAAGTAAATATTGAAGTTATTAGGGAATAAAAATTTTACCTTACCCAGTGAATTATCCCCGCCGGGTTTTTGTCTTATTGCCGGCAATCCGTCCAGCTCCCCATAAATCTCCATATTATGTTCCTCAAGATAATTTTTATTCTCATCCATACCTGGTAAGATTTCCTTTTTTACAATGCTCGATGGGACGTTCCAATATGGACTGAACACAATGGTTGTAAGCTTGTCTGAAAATATTGTCGTGTTATGCCCTTCTTTACCAACTACAACATTCATGTCAAATACTTTTCGTTTATCGTTGTAAACATGCAAAATAAATTCCGGGATATTTACAAGTATAAGTTGGCCGGCAGGTTCCTGCGGCATCCATCTCATCCTGTTCATATTTATTAGTATCTGCTTTACCCTGGCAATTGCAGAAACATTCATTTCTTTCATAATTGCGGATGAAAGTTTTCCATCTGCCGTGTAGCCATATCTTTTTTGAAAATTTTTAATAGCATTCTGTAAATTTTCATTATAAACATCTGTTGTATCATGTTGAGTCAGATCACCGGTTATTTCAAAGAATTTTTTTATTTGTATGATTCCGGAATCCTGGCCACCGGCTTTGTAATTTTTTGCGTTTGCAGGAATTGAAGGCCATCCCCCGGTCCTGGCGATAGCTGCATATTTTTTTAACTGCTCCGAAAGTAATTTGTAGGCCGCATTAACATCAGAAAAATATTTATCATCATTATGTTTTTTGTTTAAGAGTGAGTCTGCCAGGTAAAGGGCATCTTGTTTTTTGAAAGGAATGAATCTTTCCATTTCTTTTCTTTTTACATATCCCTTTTCGTAGTTACTTCGTGTGTAGGTAATTAAATTTTCAGTAAGCATTAATTCCGTGGAAATCGCAAATTTATCTCTGCTGCTTACTCTCAGGCTGTCGTTCGCCATAAGCCCGTTCATCGTTTTTTTCAAAGCTTTAATTTGATGCACAGTATCTCCCGAATAATTTACCAGGCTCCAAAACCCATAGGCCTGTTCCGTTAAGCCACTTGTCGAGAACCATGCAAATTCATAGTTGCGTGTATTGTAAAAACTTCGCACCCGCCTTGCTGATGAATCAGGAATATTATTCTTGAGAATAAAACTTTCTACTTCATTGCTGTCAAGAAACAAATTGTTGTAAGCATTTTTTTTCGTAATGCTATAATCCCGTTTACTGATCTTTTTTTCCTTTGGAGAATTATTTTTGTTATTACATGCAATAAAAAATATTGCGATAAAAAACAAGAGGGTACTAAATTTATTCATAGTCCCTCGCTGTGCAAAAGCTATGCCTAATAAAATTGCCACTTGCATGTATCATCAAAAAAACATAAAAATTATCAGCTGAAACTGATTGAGGCAGATTTATAAGACACTTTGGCAATTAATAAAACATAACATTATTTTTGGATTTTATTTTTTGAAAAGTTGTTTTCAACATCAGTAAATTACATGTATGCGAAAGTTTGAAGATACCTACCGGCATAGGGGACTGCGAAAAAAACTTGTTGACTCTATCCGGAAAAAGGGAATTACTGATGAAGAAGTTCTCCGGGCAATTATGAATATTCCGCGACATTACTTTCTTGACACTGCTCTTGATCATATTGCTTATGAAGACAGGGCATTTCCCATACAGGAAGGACAGACAATTTCACAACCTTATACAGTCGCCTATCAAACCCAACTTCTGGAAGTGGAACCTTACGACAAGATACTTGAAATCGGAACCGGAAGCGCTTACCAGGCTTCTGTTCTTGCTGAACTTGGTGCTAATGTTTATACCATTGAAAGGCAAAAAAAATTATATGAGCTTAATAAGCAATTCATTCTTAAATCAAAGTATCCTAACATAAAATTTTTTTACGGGGATGGTTTTGAAGGTCTGCCCACCTATGCTCCATTTGATAAAATTCTAATTACGGCAGCGGCGCCGTTTATTCCTCCAAAATTGATTGAACAATTAAAGCCTGGCGGAAAAATGGTTGTTCCTCTTGAAGATGATGGCATGCAAAAAATGATGCGCATTACGAAAAATGACGATGGAAGTTACGAGGAAGAAACATTCTCTAATTTTTCTTTTGTACCAATGCTTAAGGGAAGAAATTAATAATTCTCCTGCATGAATTCTTAGGTCTTGTTGACTATTCAACCAACTTTTTCCCGGATATTTTTTCAATAATTTCTGCAGCTTTTTTAGCGACATTATCCCAATAAAAATAATCAAAGAATTCATCTGTTATCTGTCGCTTAATACCTATCGACTCCGACATTTTCCAGGCAAATTCTTTCCAGTCTGTATTTCCACATAATAACAATTTCCCATTGCAAATATCCTTGGCAACACCTATTGCTCCATTAATAGTAGAAACAACGTTCAGGTTATACCCGAGTGCTTCCACCAACTTTGTTTTTATACCACCGCCTTCCGTAACAGGGTTTATGAATACATCTGTGCCTTTAAAATATAAATTTATATCATCGACAAATCCCGCGTAAATAATATTTGCTTCAGTATATTGCCTTAAATCATTCATTTCTCCAGGGAGATTTCTTCCGCAAATAATTATTTTATAAGAACCGTTACTTCTAATAAAAATTGGATTTATTTTTTCAACAATATTCTTAACAGCTTCAAAATTGGGCTTATATTCAAGAGCGCCATTGAAGAAAAATAAGGACGTTTGTTCAGGTAAAGAATATTTTTTCAATAAAACATTTTTCGCTTCTGTTCTTTCAATGGATTCAGGTGATTTGTTCCATGTAATTCCAAAAGTTATCACTGAAGTTTTTTCTAAAGGAATTTTATATTGATTAAAAAAGTACTGCCTGTCATTCTCAGTAATACAAAAAGTAAAGTCGGCATGACGATGGACATATTTTTCATAGTACCACAATATCCTCCACCACCACTTATTTGTTGTTTTAAATCGTTCCGCCTCGATATTGTGAGAATGAATAATGAGCTTTATATTACAAAAACATTTTAGCAAAAGCCCCAACCAGCCAAAGTATGGATGTTCAATAATAACATGAGAGATATTATATTGCCTGATAATTTTTTTAATCATTCCAAAGTAAAAAATATTGATATAACGGGATTTGCCATTTCCAAGCTTATTTAAAATTGTATACGATGCTTCAGACGGGGAATTGTCTTTAATAGTAATGCAAATCAAATTGTGGTATTTCGAAAAATATTCATTGAAGTTGGCAATGCCCTTTTGCCCGCCAAACTTTGGAGGAAAGATTTTATAAGAAACTATACTAAGCACATTTGCCATTAACAAAAAACTTTAATCCGGTAAATTAATATTATTTTGTCAGGAGTATTTTCAAACTATGATTTTGCATGAAAGTAATTTCTTTTTTTAGCCGGCTGGCAATTATTTGTAACATTTGTTTCTTACTTTTTATTTTTTTTGCTAAACTGGAATCAGGAAAACAGGTAACGCAAAGCACCGATAAAGTTATTCCGGTACCCTACCTGAAAGACATCATTATTACTCTTGGAATTTCGGCAATCGTAGTTAATCTTGTCATGTGTATTGTATATGCAGCAATTGTTATTATTGGCAAACAAAGGTTGCTTCCGAAATGGCTGGTAATTGTGAATTTTCTATTTTTAATTTTGCAATTTTTATACTTCTTTTTCCGATAAGCATACATGATGATATATAAAATTCTAAGTGACCGCCCTACAAAACTGTTTGTAATTTTCTCTTCTTTCTTTGTTGCCAATGCATTGATCGCCGAATGTATTGGGACAAAAATATTTTCGCTCGAAAAACTATTTGGCTTTCATCCATTGAGCTTTACTTTATTTGGAGAAAGAAATCTATCGATCAGCCTTACCTGCGGAGTATTACTTTGGCCCCTTGAATTTGTAATGACAGATATTGTAAATGAATATTACGGCCCCAAAGCAGTACGGCGCATTTCTTATACTGCTGTTGCTTTAATAGCCTATGCATTTCTAATGTTTTACCTGGCAATGGGAGTGCCGCCTGCAGATTTCTGGTATGGAACGGGCGTTGCGAATGGCATACCCGATATGTCAAAAGCATTTAATGGAATTTTCGGACAGGGAATGTGGATTATTCTCGGAAGTCTTACGGCATTTTTGGTAAGCCAGATTGTAGACGTTACGGTATTTCACAGAATAAAAAAAGCTACCGGCGAAAAAAAAATATGGTTGCGGGCAACAGGTTCTACGCTGGTTTCCCAGTTGGTAGATAGTTTTATCGTATTATTTATTGCTTTTAAATTGGGACAGGGATGGAGTTGGCAACTTGTTTTTGCTATTTGTATTGTAAACTATATTTATAAAGCAAGCATGGCAATCATATTAACACCGGTTATTTATTTTGTAGAAAACCAAATTGAAAAATATGTAGGACATGAAACGGCGACAAAGATGAAACGAGCCGCAATGGGCGAAGGCGATGGGTTTGATAATATTCCTACGGCCGGGTAGTATAGTCAATGACTTGATAAGCAATAATCAATTTGCAAGAGATTAGTGTGTTTGCGTGATCATCGCCGCCACAATTTTATCAATGGGCAGGGTAACACTATCGGCCGAAAAATTATCCCGGTCAATAAAGCGAAAAGTTTCTATCTCAGTTTTCTCTTCGTATATCTTTAACTGATCCTCATCAAAATCAAATTCCTTTATTCTGAGCGGAACAGTTATAGACTCCAGGGCTTTTACAAAATAGTAAATTGAAATAATCTGGTCATCAGGATTGAAGGCGCTCATCTGAAAAAAATCCGTTGTATAAATGTGATCTTCAATTTGCACTTCGAGGTTCATTTCCTCTTTAAATTCTCTTTTAAGACAATCTCTTGTTCCCTCTCCCAATTCAAGGCCACCTCCGGGAAATTTTGTGTAGTATTTGCCTCTGATAAATTCATCGCTTACAAGTACCTGGTTTTTTTCGTTTATCAATACTCCATACACCCGAATATTAAACATCATCAGTTTTTTAAATTTATTTCCCCTTCGTAAATGAATTCGGCAGGGCCGCAAAGCCATATATTCTCGAAATCATTCTCGTTTATTTTGTCGAATTCAACGCTCAACTTACCGCCACTCGTTTTAACTTCTACCCTGTTGAACCCATTATCATTATGTGCTGAAATAAGCGCAGATGCTGTAACCCCGGTTCCACAGCTAAGGGTTTCATCTTCCACACCACGTTCATAGGTACGCACGTAAATTGTATCATCATCCAATGTTTCAACAAAATTTATATTAATACCTTCAGCAGCAAATTCTTTGCTGTTGCGGATCTGGCGACCTTCATGCAATACATCCACCTGCATTACATCACCTACGTTTTTTACAAAATGCGGGGAACCTGTGTTAAGAATGTAGTGCCCATGTGAATATTCAACTCCCTTCACATCTTGCATCTTTAATCTTACGTCGCCATTAAGATCTATTTCAGCTTCGTGAACTCCATCTGATGCACTGAAAGTATACTTCGATTTTTTTATACCAAGCATTGAAGCCAACTTAATAATGCACCGTGCTCCGTTGCCGCACATTGAACCTTCATTTCCATCGGAATTATAATATTTCATTTCAAAATCACAACCTGCCTTTTCATTAAGCAGCATAAGGCCATCTGCACCAATACCAAAACGCCTGTTACACAGAAAATGAACATGTTTGGTTGAGATAGAGCCGTATGTATTTTTTCTGTTGTCGAGCAAAATAAAATCATTGCCGGTACCCTGGTATTTATAGAATTCGATGTTCATTTTTATAGTTTTTCTGAAATTATTTCCAGTGTTTTTACAATGAGTTTTTCAATAATGGCACTTCCGTCAGCACTGAAATTTTTATGAACGCGGTTGGCAACAATAGCGCTTAATGACAAACAGTTATGATGCAAAGCCTTTCCAAGTCCATATATTCCGGCAGTCTCCATTTCAAAATTCGTAATCCGGTGATGTCCAAATTGAAAGCCGGTAAGCCTGTCAATCAGGTGTGGACTGGAAATACCCAACCTAAGTACTCTACCCTGCGGTCCATAAAAACCGGGGCATGTAACTGTTATTCCCTGGTGATATCCATTTACAAAATGTTTTATTAACGACATAGCTGCGCCGGCAATATAAGGATAACTAAAGCGTCCGTGTAATTGTGTTTGAGTGATAAATGAATGCAACAATTGCTTCTCTTCTTCATTATTTTCATGCAGGTAAAAATTCATTAAATTATCAATACCAAGCCCGTGTGTACTGGCAACAAAACTATCTACAGGTACATCCGCCTGCAGAGATCCTGAGGTTCCTATTCGTATTATATTTAAATGCTTTATTTCACTTTTTATTGTTCTTGTATTAAAATCAATGTTCAGCAGTGCATCCAGTTCATTCAAAACGATATCAATGTTATCTGTTCCAATTCCGGTGCTCACGACCGATAACCTGTTTTTGCCAAGCCACCCGGTATGAGTTACAAATTCACGATGTTGCCTCTCAATTTCCACCTTGTCAAAATGCTTACTTACTTCACTGACACGGGAAGGGTCACCCACCGTGATAATATTTTCAGCAATTTCTTCAGGCCTCGCATCGAGATGATAAATGGCTCCTCTGCTGTTAATGATTAATTCCGACTCTGCGATTTGCTGCATAAAATTTTCAACAATTATATTTGTTGTAGCATCAGATGATTTAAGATTATCGAATTTCGCATTTTACCATCGAAAATTTCCAAAAAAATTTTTATTACTTTTGTGCGCTTAAAAAAGGTCCTGTGGCCGAGTGGTCAGGCAGAGCTCTGCAAAAGCTTCCACAGCGGTTCGAATCCGCTCGGGACCTCTTTATTTTATCTTCTTTTAATTCTTCTGCTTCTTTTGATTCATCGACTTTTTAGTTTCTCTTAAGATTTTGCTGTAGCGCACTTTCAGCTAAAACATTCACATTTAAGCTATTGTGATCTCTATGAATTGAAAAGAATCCCAAAATCATCCTTTAGATACCGACAACAACTAACATCCGATATGGATAACTTTTTAGTAAAATGTTAATATCATTTCAAAGAAATTCTATATATCGCCCTACATTTAGTTCTCAAAAAATCTTTTCATGAAAATCAAATTGATTTCTTATAAGCCTTACCCCGAGTTTTCAATAAGCGAAAGTGATAAACTACAGATGCATATAAAGCTCGACATTAATGCAAACGCTTTTAGAATAAAATACAAAGATTCAAGAAGAGTATTTTTCATTTATGAAGAAACTGTAAAAAATAAATCTGTAACTACTTTGCTTAATGAGTATAGTCAGCAACTTGGTTCAATAGCAACTAATGAACTCAGTCCTGACTCAGGACAGCTCGAAATTGAAGGTGAATCCTATATATACAGGCTGAACAACTCTTCGCAGGAAATTAAGATATTCAAAAATGATCCTTTTCAATCAACCCTAGTTTGTAGTGCATCTCTAAGTGATTGGCCATCGCCAAGTCACTTTTCTATAAACTATATTATGTTTTCGATCGGATGGTTTATTTACATGGGAAAAGAAAAAGAAGTTGCCCTCCAGTTAGCCTGAAATATTCATGGCATAAACGGCAAGTCTATTTGCAATAGAAACGTTTTCTTTTACCGAAAGCTTTTGGAAACACAAGCGTTCTCTTAACCAAATGAAATGGGATTTGTCTTTCAGATCAGTTGCCTGCATGTTCCTTCTTTAGTGCTGCCAGCACAGATCCTATCTGCCCATAGTGATAATAATCATGTTCAATGACTCCTGTAAGCAGGTAGATGAACGAATAGCTTCTTCCCGGAACGGTAGAATTCCAACGTTCAATCGGAAAGTTTTCGATCGCAACTGAAAGATTTTGGTTGTTGGCTTTAAATTCAGCTTGTACAATATTCCAATCATCAGCCTGCGGCCAATCTTCGGTAGAGTTGTTCAGGATATCGTAGTCATCATTTCCGTTTAGCTTTTGCAGAGCAAAATTGCGCCAGGCAGTGATATGACTCACCAGTTGAGCAACCGAATGATTATGCCCCTGCACCTTTTGCAATGCGTCTGCGGATTCAATGGAAAGTACTTTTTTACTGAAATTATCTGTGACCCATGAATCGCCATTATAAAAATTGGCCAATTGTTTCTTAACTCCGTCAACCCGGGCTATGATTTCATTATTATCTTCCATTATGGTATTTATATCAAAGTTGTTTTAATAATTTATTTCCGAAATTTTCGTAATCAGCATTCTTGGCTTCTTTAGCAAGCTCAATTGTTTTCAAAGCACTTTCTTTGGCACCTGCCTTATCGCCCATAGCCTTTTGAATTCTTGCTTTTTGCAGAAACATGAAATAGGCTTTCGGATTTTCTTCAGTTGCCTTATTGATATACTCCAGTGCCTTTGTATAATTTTTATCATAGTCATAATAAAAAGATGCGGCCTGGAAATATGGTTTCTTTTCTCCCTGCAAAGCAGTTTCCATTTGTGCCCGTATTCGATCTTTGATATTTGTAGTAATAGGGACCGCAACATCAGTGTTTGCCCATCTTAAATGAAGTTCACAACTTTCATTTTTTAAATTTGCAAATTGCATGGTAAAGGTTTCTATTTTCTCCTTTATGGAAACTACTGCAGCTTTATAATGCAGTATATCATCGCTTTCTTTAAATCCGTCAGAGCCCGGGTAGGTAGTTCCCTTACTTAGCACAATATCCCATTCAGTTTTATTTGGAATTGTATATATTACATAGGTTCCGGTATCGATAGCTTTACCGCCAAAAGATACGTTATCGCTGAAATGAATTTTTGTTGCCGCATTGGCGCCTGTTCTCCACGGCTTACCCAAAGGAACCAATTCACTGTTTTCTCCAAATACCTGTCTTCCTTTAATGCCCGGGCGGCTGTAGATTAATTCTATTTTACCTAAACCAAAGTCCTGTATAATTGTTTGACCGGGACTTGGTGCAGGCATATTTACCTGGGCAGTACCTTCTGAGAACATTCCTAAGCCGATGGAGGCAATAATTATAAATTTTTTCATAAAAATAATTTACCAGAAAGGTAATAAAAGTAAGCCTCAATGAAAGTGCCTGCGGATAAAAATTTTATTGGACTGATAGAAAATATTCCTTACCTAAAAAATATGAATTCTTTGAAGGCATGAAACAATTGGCAGGCTTCCTACAGAATTACCGCCGTTTGTATAGTCGCAAAACACACTATTAATTGTCGCTTTCACACAGCATCTATTTTATATAGTTGACCGATGTTTGCATTGTAAAAACAATTAAAAAAAAATTGAATATTATGGTAACGCAAGACAAAGCAGTAATTACAGTAGAAAGTACCATTAATGCACCGATTGAAAAAGTTTGGGAATACTGGACCAAGCCCGAACATATTATTCAATGGTGCAGCGCATCAGATGACTGGCATACACCCCGTGCAGAAAATGATTTAAAAGTCGGCGGCAGTTTTTTTTCAAGAATGGAAGCAAAAGATGGCAGCGTTGGATTTGATTTTGGCGGCATTTATGACGCAGTAACCAATAATGAATACATCGAATACACAATTGGCGATGGCAGAAAAGTAAAAATAACTTTCAAAGAAGAGGGAGCCAAAACCAAGGTTGTTGAAAGCTTTGAAGCCGAAAGTACAAACCCCATCGAAATGCAAAAAGGAGGCTGGCAGGCTATTTTGGACAACTTTAAAAAATATACTGAAGAAAATTAATAAGTCAATAAATCCGAGGGGTTTTCATAAACTTTAATTTTTACAGCCTTAAGAAACTTCACCGCTTTGCAATATTATTTGAATCAAATAAAAAGCCGGCAAAAATTGCCGGCCTTTATGATACTTTTTAAATTTGTAATCGTCATAGTCCTTCTTTAACCTTTAACACATAGGCTGGGATCAACCCATGTGCCTCTTTATGAGTTTCTATTACAGATGATGAATCTTTAGCTTGTGACAAGCATATAACCACACCTTCTTTTTCATCTACCCAATAGTTAATAAAGTTTACACCATGCTTGTTTTCAACTGCAAGATCTTTTTGATGGGCTGCAGCTACATCATTTGCAGTTACATTTCCAGCGCCCAGGTAATGAAAATCTAGAAAAAGGTTTTTTTGGCCATTCAATGTTGATGGAGTTCCGTGTTGCAGGTAACCTTCAATTCCCAAATGGAAATCTATTCAATGCCACTATGAATTTATAACTGACTGGCTTGATAAAATTTAATCAGTTTCAGCATAATAACCTTTATCTCCTAAAAGAAGTTTGTATTTCCCCACTACTTCTTCTTTTATATCTTGCCTTAATTTAGATGATTTTATATAAATAAGATCATTATTATTTCTTATCGCAAAGCATCTATTAATATTATCGGTTTCACCTTCGTTTGACATAAAATAATCTGCGTACTCATTGTTCTTTTCCATTAAAAATATTTTAAACTCTGTAATTGCATCCATAATTAGTTATTTCGAAACTACAATATGCTACATGGGATTGTATTGTTTTTATTTTAGAGCATTAAGCATAGGTGTCTATGGTAGCTATAATCCAAAAAACCGCAATTGAAATTATAGTAGTTAAAACCACATACTTAAATGGACGAATTTTTTGTATGAAATACTGAGAGATTGCAAGTAGGATTAGAATGGAACCCAATATATAATGAAGGGCATCAGCATCTTTAAAATAAGCTATGGCTACATAAAATGAAAATAGAGCTACTGCAATATTCAGTATAAAAACTACTATAGTTGTCCCTTTCATTGTTTATTAATCTTTATTTTATTTAGTGGGTGGTACTTAATAAATCTACACTAAATTTCTTAACTTGTATTCATAGCGAAAAATCTACCAAATCAGTTAAAAAACTCCACCTAAAGAGCAGCCAACAAAGCTAAATATGACCTTTGAACAGTTTATTAAAAAGGCTGTAAATACTCCTATTAAAAATAGTAAGATTAATAAGAAATAGTTGTTTTGAAATTACTTATTTGTAGCTTAGTAGGATGAACCCTGAGTTAGAAAAATTTATCCCTCAAATAATCGCAATCCATAAAAAAGGAATAGGTCATCGACTTGACTGGTCAAGTATGGAGAAAAATTGGAATGGATTAAATAACGCCGACCAAAGGAATTTAAAATTAGGTATGATTGAATTAAATGTAATATCAGATGATCCGCCGGGCAATCAAACATATACTTTATTAAAGGACTATGATTTTGATTTAGGTAAGTACAAAGAAAAGAAGCATCAAGAAAATGATAAAAAAATATTGATTATAAGCTTGTTAAAAAACAATTACACAATTACCCAAAAGTTCAATTGAGAGCTAATGCTGCTATAATAATTTCAATTCTTTCATTATTAGCCACAATTGTAATAGCAGTGTTAAGGAGGAAATAAAAATAGATAAATCAAATACTCTTAATATATCCTTAACAGGGGCGCATTTTTTTGAGAAATGTTTGCTATTATGCTTTTCATTTTACCCAACCAATATACTAAACGTTTAGTTTCGCAATTGTGCTACTCCCTTATTGACTTGTCCCTTATTAGTTATTGATACCCTTGCGGGAGACTCGGCTTGGGACAGAGAACAATTGCCGCCCATAGAACAAATTGCAAAACCCCAAAAGGAAATATATAATCCATTTCAATGCCCCGGTTGCAAAAAAGAAACCATGCAAACGCTGTTGCGTTTAACCGGAAAGGACCGCCTGATGACTGGCAACAAATGGCTAAAAATTTATTGGAATGCCTTGTTTGAAAAATCACCGCTGCGGCTGTTTAGCAGAGCTATGCAGCCAGCATACAAAAAACAATGAAACCAACCGGGAAATGAAAAAAAATAATATAAGATCAACGCCAAAATTTATAAATCTGCCGCCGCCGTATTCAAATACCAGCGCTTACTCATAAGCGCAGTACATTATATATTACTCCCTAGCGATCTTTCTTTCAACTCAAATCCCAATAGTTCACAAAAATCAGTCACTGGCCTGTCCCGTCCTTTCGGGGGTTCCGTACAATATGGGACTTCATCGGAGGCACTTTCGTGCCCGACGAAGTCTTATTTGTTGGCAGCAGCACTATTCAATAGTTAAAATTTTTTTGGAGTTATCTATTGACCATTTGTCCATTTTTTTCAAAAAAGATTGCCCTAATAAATTTGGAGAGTCTGATGGCCCAATAGATACTATTACATTTGAGATTGTTTTATTTCCGATTTTCATTTTAGGGATTTTTACTCGCTTGTTTTCTACAATAGAACCATCAGCAAGTTTATACAACCCATTATCTAAGTAATCAGTCTTTTTAATAATACCATTCGCGATTAATTTCTTTTCGAGTTCAGAAGAAATATTGCATTCACCTGCGCCAGAGTCGAGAATAAATTTAGAAATAATTTTTCCACCGACCGTAACATTAAGGCTTGTTACTCCATTTTCTTCATTTAAAATCACCTTGGATGGGGAATTGCCATTTTTGCTTTTTGATTCGCTTTTTTTTGTTACAAAGGGGTCCTCTATTACTTCAATTTCTTCTTTGGGGATTTCTGATTTAGCAAGTGCTATTAAATATTTTATGCCATTGTAATACACTTTCAAATAGCCCCTATGGTTTACTGATAATGAAACAGAATTTTTTACTATACCCCATCTTGAATATTTATTTATCGAACTGTCAAACTCTGTTTTAATTATTTCCCCGTTTATGTTAACATTATCGTTGTACTTGTCGATTTGAAGTTCTATGCCTTGTACATCAAAATCAGGTAAATCAATTGTGTAACGTGACCCGTTAAAAGTTTCAACTTTTGAACTAGAATTACAATTAATTCTCTTTTTAAATTCCTCAATCCACAACCTACTTCCCTTATTGTATATTATTTTATAGGTTATTTCATTTTCACAACCCATAATGGCGAAGTATAAATATTTGTCGGCCTCCTTTTCGTATGTCCATGTGCCGGGATGTTCTGATGAAAGCTTATTTAAATAATCAATCGTTTCATCAACTGTAAGTGATTGTGAAAACCCTTTTATAGAAAGTATTAGAAACAAGAAAAATATTTTATGCATAGCCTAAAGATTTATTTTATAAATGCCCACAATTATTGTTACGGAGGAATTGATAAAGTGCATAAAGGCCAGCTAATGCAGTTCCTATAGCAATAGCCTATGATTATATTAGCTGTAAATTTATTGGGACAGTTTCTTTTCTTTTTGTTTTTTTTGTACCCTTTAAAAAATAATCCTTCATAAGTTGCTAAATGCCCAGTTTCATTTTTCTCTATTAAACCATCAGCTTCTAATTTATCCAAATACATTAAAAAGAGGTTTATCCCTTTTTGCACTCAAGTCATTGCATACTCGGCGGTTAATGGGTCAAGCGTAACCTGGTGGGTATAAGTTTTAATACCCTTTACGCCGTCGCATTCCACCGTAAGGCCTACTGGAATTTAGTCCCCTTAATTATTTTCACCTTGTCGTTCATTTTATCTTGGAAAGCGCT
>CAWCUN010000021.1:0-20268 GCA_963798665.1 uncultured Chitinophagaceae bacterium
CATACCTGTCAAGCGAAAATTTTTCAAATACAGGACTATCAATTGCGAGCGGATGAACGGAAGAACAAACATCATGGATAAAGCCCGGTAAAGTAAGTTCCGATGAACGCATGCCTCCACCGATTGTACTTTTCGCTTCTATTACCAATACCGATAACCCAGGTTGTTGAAGGGTTATAGCTGCAGCAAGCCCGTTAGGCCCGGACCCCACAACAATTGCATCAAACTCGGTCTTCATTAATCTTCTTTAAGCGTTTACAAGTACACGCAAGTTCCATCAAAAATTTTTTGAATACTGTTTATTTCCCGGATTATATTTCAGCAACTCTTTTAAGCATGGTTTTTGTAAAACGTTTTATGAATTCAAATAATTAGCAACAAACCTATGGGCACATTTATATTTTTAAGTTTTTGCGGCTTTATGATTTTAGGTGTTTTTCTATTTATCTATTTTAGAAGAAGAAAGGTTAAAAATGAAAAAATGGAAGAACATGAATCTAAATCTATCGTTTCAAACAATTAGTTTGTTATAGTTTCAAATTCTAGAACTTATAAACCAACTCATTTTTTGCAAAGAAAAAATGCAAGACTATTTCTTTGGAAATAATCTTGCATCTAATTTCCGGGCACTAAGGTTTATGCCTCAGCCGGCTCATGACTTGCTTTGTAGTTTACATTTTTTTCCGCAATTTGAGTTAGCAATTCATCTGCCTTTTTTTCTTCGCTTAATGTTTTAGATAAAACACTTGCTGCATCATTGTAGCCCAGTGTTTTTGCCAGTTGTACTAAACCGCCATATGTGGCTATTTCATAGTGTTCAGTTTTTTGTCCGGCGAAAATTAAACCGACATCACGCTGTGCTGTGCCTTCTTCAGTTTCATCTATTATATCTGAGCCCTCATCTACTATACCCGCCATTGCGGCGCATTTAGAAGCATTGGCTTCTTCTCCAATGATGTCGAAAACATCTTCCAGCCTGGTAACATGGTTTTTTGTTTGTTTAAGATGATCAGAGAAAGCATTTTTTAATTGTTGTGTCGTAGCAGCCTCTTCAAGCTTAGGTAGTGTTTTTACTAATTTTTTTTCAGCCCAATAAATATCCTGTAGCTGATCTAAGAAAAATTCATGAAGCTTTGAATTTTTCATTGTTTCTGTTTGCATAATTTACATTTTTAGGTGCCTGATTTGACAGACAGGTTAGAAATAATTTTTTTGATTAGATGTTTCAGCGAATACTTTTAAAAAATATTTCAATGAAACAATTTGTTTTAGTGGGTAGAAAAATTATGCCAGAGAATTTGCACAACATCCAAAAAAGTTTCTTCAAATATTTTTAATACAATTGATATTTGGTTATTGCCATATGTAATCATTTTTGCTTGAGCATTAATGAGCTCTGTCAGTGAAAGCATAATGGCATATTAGTTGAAGAAAACATTGTGATTGCTTTAGGATAAAAAATTATTACGAAAAAAAATAGTGAGTTTAGTTAGGAAAGAAATGAGGAATAAATTCTAAACGTCGCATAATTTCTACAATCAAAAAAGATAATTCTATGACATAAGTTTATTCACTTAAAATTTTGAATTATGAAAACGAAAGAAATAACAAACCTGATTGTTTCCAGTTCTGCATTTGAAAAGGAAGGAATCATACCGGCCAAATATACTTGTGACGGTGAAGAAATTAATCCGCCATTAACGATAGATAATATTCCAGATAATACAAAAACCCTCGCAATTATCGTGGAAGATCCCGACGCTCCAAAAGGAACTTTTGATCATTGGCTGGTATGGAATGTACCGCCCGGGCGTATTTTGGAAGAAAACAGAATTTCCGGAATTAGCGGCACCAACGGAGCTGGAAAAACAGGGTATCACGGGCCATGTCCACCATCTGGTTTTCACCGGTATTTTTTTCATGTGTATGCTTTGAGCAATAGTCTTGACCTGGCTGGTGGTTCAGATAAAAAAACTTTACAGGATGCAATGCAGCCCTATATCGTTGGAAAAGGGTCTCTTATGGGACGCTATAAGAAGGCTGCAGAAAAAGAAGCATAATATAAGTCTATCCGGGGGGTCGTCTTAATAATGATGGAATTGCGATATTGATTACAATTTGAACCCGTCTCATACAATTAAAGCACCTGATATTTTTTGCATATCGCTTTAAGTATTTTATTATTTTTTTTAAGAGCCAACTTTTGATACCCGTGTCTTCAAAAATTTATTTGAAGAAGTAAGTTGTGATCTAAACCGCATTTTTTTTACTCACGATATTTACTTCTTCAAATAATTTATTTAGCAAGGAAAAATTTGTAATAGAACGGAAATGGGTAAGCATTTGCAAAAATTCGTTTTGAATCATCCGGTCATTTTTTCCATAATCCCATATTGGTAAAAAACAAATTGCAAAAATCTCTTCCGGCGTTATCTCCTTTGTAATAATTACTACGAGGTTATTTTTATTTTTAATTGTATTGCAAGGGGCATATTTAATCCTATGCAGAAACAATTCGGACAATGCCCGCAGGCATTCTACCGCAGTTCCCGGATCATTTATGCCAGGACTTAAGGCCTTTATAGCAACTTCCATTAGTTGCCTGAAACCATAAAAAAAATTATTATCAATGGATTCGGCATCGTTGACATACAAGGTATCGATGATTTCGTTTGCAATATCAGGTGATAAACTTTTTGAAGCTTTTACAATGGGAGTATTTTTATACAGAAAAGTTCCCGGAACCTTTAAAAAGTGAATAGTGCAATCATTGTCATTGCATATGCGCAACAATGTTTGTTTATTAAAGCCTTCATAAACACCTGCAGAATTGGTATATAGCGGATATAGATTTTCCGTTATTAAATCATTTGGAAGTTGATCTCCTGAGTGACAATAATTCTCCATTTTCAATTTCGTTTGTTTAAAAATTCTTTTGATTATTACCTCGTACTTTACTGACTGGGTAATGTAATGAAGAAAATAAATGAAAAGAAAAATATCAATGATTGTAAGAACAATAAGCAAATAGGTGCTCAATGCTGGTACATAAATACCGGAATCAATATCCCGAATTGTACTTAATAGAAAAAGGGCAAAAACTATTGTGCCGATATAAATGCCTAATACAATTTGCTGGAAACGGTTGCCTATCAGGTTATCCAAAATACGATTACTCATTTGAGAAGCCGTTTGATTCAATACTATCATTACCATTGAAAAGCTGAAAACCGCCAGGGAAATAATACCACTGACAATAGCTGAAATAATACTGCGTGCAGTAGAAGCATCTTTCAAGCTAAGCCAATGCAATTGAGATTTTATTTGCTTACCTGTATCAGAAAAGTCGAGCCCAATAAAAAGAAAAGAAAGAAAAAGGAATAAAAGTGCTATAAGTGCGGGATAAAACGCTATACTATTCACTACCGTTTGGTACCTGTTGGCAATCCATATTCTAAGTTTAGTCCACATGTTTTATTTTTCAATAGGTTTTTACCTCGCGTTATTTTTTTTAATTTACTGCAACTATTTTACAGTTTTATTAATAACTTAATTTACGAAAAATATTTTGCGGGATAATTTGCAGCTTTTAAATACCAAAAAATTATCTCCTGCTTATATTTGGTAAGCTTTTCTGTTAATCAACTTATATTGCGTTTTTATAAAATTAATTGCATTGCAAGTATATAATCTTATTACCATTATTATTGTTATCACCGCAGTGTTTGGGTACATTAACAGCAAATACATAAAGCTGCCGGGAACAATTGGCATAATGATTATCTCAATTATAGCATCACTCACGGTAATTGCTATTGGCTTTTTTGACCGGGAGTTTTTTAGAAAAACTACAGAAGTAATTAGCACGATTGACTTTGAAACTGCGTTGATGAAGGTGATGCTAAGCTTTTTGTTATTTGCCGGCGCTATACATATTGATATTAATAAATTAAAAAAAGAAGGGGTTTCAATTTTTGTTTTTGCCACAATCGGCGTCATGATTTCAACTTTTATTGTAGGTCTTTTATTATATTTTGTGGCCGGTTGGTTTGGGATACATATCTATTTTATATATTGTTTGTTATTCGGATCACTAATATCTCCAACTGATCCGATAGCTGTATTAGGTATTTTAAAACAATCCAAAATCCCATCTTCGCTGGAAATAAAAATAAGTGGTGAAAGCCTCTTTAATGACGGGGTTGCGATCGTTCTCTTTGTCACGATATCAGAAGTTATCCGTACAGGTACCGACAACGTCACTTTCCTGAATGTCTCCTGGTTGTTTATAGAAGAGGCCGGTGGCGGAATTTTATTTGGAGTGATCCTTGGTTACCTGGGTTTTTGGATTTTACGTTCAATAGATGATTATATTGTTGAAGTGCTTATTACTTTATCTATAGTAATGGGAGGTTATTTACTTGCAAATAACCTGCACATAAGTGGCGCATTGGCTATGGTAGCGGCAGGCATAATTACCGGCAATAAAAGCAGGGAAAAAGGAATGAGCGATGTAACAAGAGGATATATTGACAAATTTTGGGAAATGATGGATGAAGTTTTAAATGCCATCTTATTTGTATTGATCGGTTTTGAAATGCTTATCATCCCTTTCAATTTCACTTTGCTATGGCTTGGATGCATCACAATAATCATTGTATTGTTAGCAAGATTTATTTCCGTGGCCATTCCTATCTCAATTTTAAAATATAAAAGAACCTTTGAAAAAAATGTTATACCTATTTTAACGTGGGGTGGATTACGGGGAGGAATTTCGGTGGCATTGGCACTATCATTACCGGTTTCAAACTTCAAAGCTATATTTGTTTCTATCACTTACATCATTGTTTTATTTTCAATTGTAGTGCAGGGGTTAACGATTGGTAAGTTTGCAAAAAGATTAGCAACGTAAACTCGTGATACTTCCATGGACCCGTTTTAGAAATAGAAAATCCCCGGGTTAAAAAACCCGGGGGACACCACGTGAATAAACCCTAACTTACTATCTTCCGAATCTGATATCGATTGTTTGGTAAATTTTTGAAACAGACTTTTGCTTACAGGCAACGTTTGATAAATAGGTAAGTATGCCGGCGGATACTTTGCGAAAGAGAACAAATAGTTCTTTTGCACTCAGTAGAAGGGGCAGATTAATCCGGCGTTGAAAATTCAATTATGCAAATTTTATTGAAAGAAAATTAAAATACAACCTTCAAGGTTAGTTAGTTCATCAGGAAATGTGGAGACGATTAACGTAAAGGTTTGAAATGCAACCAGGCACAACAATACTCAATTTGTAGTATTCGTTAATTTAAACTATTGTAGGAATTTTTTAAGGTCCAATTTATTTTCTAAAATAATATTTTAGTGAAAATAATAATCAATAACCACACTGATTCGATACACATTTGCGATAAATAAAATCGCCAAAACTATTTTTGATCTTGAATATTTAAATATGCAGAAATCAAAACTGGCTGTATTATGGATTTTTATCCTGCTTTCCGTTTATGCAAAAGGTCAAACGCAGATAATTAATAATCTTAAGCACAACATTGATGCGGCGCCCTCCGCGATGGCAAAACTAACTGCGATTTTTTCATTATGTAAGCAGGGTTATACTCTTCATCCCGATACATTGATGTATTACAGTCTTGTTGCCGAAGAGATGGCCAAAAAGCAAAATAATTTAAGTGATCAAATAAAGGCTTTGTACTACAAATCATACGCACTCACAAACAAGGGGCTTATTGATTCAGCACTGGAAGTGGCCGATTATTGCCTTTCTATGCTCAAAGATAAAATACATAATCCGGAACTACAGGCTGATCTTTTTAATCAAAAAGGCAGGTGCTACATGCGCAAAAATCAATACAAGGAAGCAATAAGTATGGGCTACCAGGTAATTGTAATAGCAGAAAATATTGCCGACACTTTATTACAAATAAAAGGAAAAACCCTTGTAGGATGGGCATACCTGGAGATGGGTCAGTTACATGAAGCGCTTCAATGGCACCTCAAAGCATATAACACTACTAAAAATAATTTAGTGCTCGAAAAGTATTCAATATTGTTTGCCAACCTCGCCCTGAATTATAATGGCATTGGCAAAAGAGATTCTGCAATGTATTTTATTAAAAAGGCTATTACCTATTCCCGTAAATATGAGAACCTTTTTGCACTATCTAACTCGCTTGCTATCGAGGCTCAACTTTACGTAAGTGCAGGTAAAAGCGAGCTGGCTGAAGATCCATTAAAGGAAGTGGTTGCTATCCGTAAACTCATCGGAGATCCTTTTTATATAGTGTCAGATATGGCACAGCTTGGTCTTTTTTATGCACATAATGGCGAGCCGGAAAAAGGAATTACGCTTTGCAATGAAGGTATTGACATAGCAAAAAAATATAAAATTGATACGAAGCTGTTCTTCTTATACAGCACTTTGGCAGAGAATTATAAAGCCAATGGCAACACCGAAAAATATGCCGAAGTTTTAGAAAATATCATAATGTTGAAAGACTCCGTTTATCAAAAAAACTCAGCCCTCGCCCTCGCCGAAATGCAGGCAAAATACAATCTTCAAAAAAAAGAAAACCTTATTATTCTTCAACGCCTTGACCTGGCAAGACAACAATATATTTTTTATGGACTCCTCTTATTGCTTTTGTTTATTACGATTGTCGCATGGCTTTTGTTTAAAGGATACAGGAGAAGGCAAAAGATAAAATTGAATCAAATGCAGGAGGAGGAAAAACAACTGTCACTTAAGGCAGTTACCGAAGCTGAAGAAGCAGAAAGAAAAAGAATTGCTGCGGACCTGCATGATAATCTTGGGGCTTATGCTGCTTCTATTGCTTCTAATATTGATCATATTAATATTTCCGAGACAAATAATCGCACCCAGTTTGCTTTGCAGCAACTAAAGAATAATTCGCAGTCAATAGTTTCTCAACTGGGCGATACGATATGGGCGTTAAAAAAAGATGCGCTGTCGTTAACAGCGATAAGTGACAGAATAAAAATTGTTATTCAAAGAATGCAAAATAATTACCCGGAAGTAACATTTGACGTAGATGAAAAAATAGAAACTGATCATTTGCTATCTCCATCTCATGCATTTGATCTTTTCCAGATTATACAGGAAGCCATTAACAATGCATTGAAACACAGTAAAGGCAGCCATATCAACATTTCTGTAGAAGCGAACGAACAATGGGAAATCATTATAGAAGATAATGGCAAAGGCATAAGAGCGAAAAAATCAAATACCGAAGATGGAAATGGATTAACTAACATGAAAAGCCGAGCGGAACATGCGGGTTGGAAAATTCTATGGCAGCAAAATTATTCCGGCGGCACTTCAGTAATCATTTCATCTACTACAAATTAATTATTGTATTCTGTTTTTAAAAAGTGAAATTTTAGTTTGTTATGAAATATACAGTGGCACTTGTGGAGGATAACATCATTAACAGAAACACTTTTCTGCAAAAGATAGATCAGCTATCAGGCTATGAGGTTTTATTCACTGCATTAAATGGCTATGAGTGCCTTGAGGAACTTAAGGGGTTGCCGGATTACAAATTGCCACAGGTAATTTTTATGGATCTTGAGATGCCGGTGATGACAGGAATAGAAGCCATTGCCATTGCTAAATCAACCTATCCTCAAATTCATTTTATAGTACTTACTGTTTTTGATGATGATGATAAAATTTTTGATGCGATCAGGGCAGGAGCATCAGGGTACCTGCTTAAGCACGAGCCGTCCGGTTTTTTACATGAGTCAGTCGTGAATGTACTGGAGTACGGCGGTGCACCTATGAGTCCTGCGATAGCGCGGAAAACATTACAATTATTGAGTCAGGCTGAAAAAGGCGAAGCTATTGCCCCAGGCGATGCTTTGCCTTCTTTCATTACAGAGCGGGAAAAGGAAATTTTACAATATACCGTTAACGGCTGGGATGCCAAGAGAATAGCGGCAACATTAAACATAAGTACGCTCACTGTAAGAAAACATATTGCCAATATTTATCAAAAACTCCAGGTACAAAGCAAGGCCCAGATCATTCAAATGGCGCATAAGAACAAGTGGTTCTAATCGGTGACAGTGAAACTTGTTGTTGCAAATCCCGGAAGCCCTGAACTTGAAATGCCTTGTACCAATACAACATATTTTCCCGGTATATCCGATGTGTAAAAAGAAAAATCCCGGTTACCGTTTACCACTTTTAGGTTGGGTGCCCAGTATAAGACATTTCTATAATCAGGCAGTCGACTTGAAACCTGCTTGTCAGTTTCATATTGAGGCGAATAAAATTCTCTTTCAAATTGCAATCCATCATATTCAAGTACCAATGAGGCGGGGTTTATCTGGTATCCTTCAAGATCTCCATCGTAGGTGGAATAACTTACAATTCCATCATATTGACGACGGCCCTGGAAGACGGTAGTCGTTACAATATCTATCTTTTTTATTTTCAAAGGGTCCATTTCTATAATTTTATTTATATCAAAAGCCGCAACACCATCTATTAAAACAAGCGGGTCTTTTTCAAAATAATTTATTCCAACCCCATTAAGAACTTCATAATGAAAGGATTTCTGCCTGTCTCTCACATGCACTTCTTTTACATATTCCCTCATTACCTCTTCCATTGAAGGAAATCGTGTATAATCATCCAGGTAATACGTTTTAAATGGCAGACCAAAAAATGCCGTTGTATCATAAAAATGTGGCAAGTAAAAATTTTCATTTTTTGCAGGCTGATAAATATTGTCCGATTGCCCATTTATACTGCGTAATAAAATTTCATCTGCCAGGCTGGATTGAATAGTTACAGGCGGAATTTTATATTCATCGAATTTGTCTGAGAAAGGATTATCAATAAATACCCTGTAATTACTGTCTGCGATACCGGGTTGCACAATTATCTCATGTTTCCCGTAAAATTTTTCAACATTAAATCTTATGTCGCCAGATGCAAAGGAAACACTATTGGAAAACCGGAAGTTGTTGCCCGGTACGGACAAAAAAACATCGACAGCCGTATCTCTCAGGCCGGTTTTTAAAGACAATATTTTCCCTGTAATAATGTGGCCTTCATACTCCGGCAAAAATGTAAAGGATGGGGCTGTGCTTTTAAGAACCTCTTCCCATTTGAATCTTCTCCAACCCTGTGTGAGCATAAGGTTGTCGGCCGCTCTGTCAACATCAGCACCCGAGCTATCAAAATAATATTGAGGTGATTCAATGGGGCCTTTCAGATCAGAAGTAAGTAACAGGTAATTTACTATATTAGTTTCCTGCTCTGGCTGCAGTGAATCAGCAAGGTAAACAGATACTGAAATATCTGCGTTTAACGGTTTACCGTTAGCGCTACCAGCAGTAAGTTTCAAATTTACTTTATCTCTTTTTTTAAAACTCTGTTGCGAACCAGTCAGTTTAATTTGCAATGATTGCGTAGGTCTTTTAAAATAAAGCCGTTCACAAACCGGTTGTCTTTTTTCATTAAAAACAGTTAATTGGGAAATCCCGTCATCCAGGTCAGATTTATTTACTATAATAACTGCAGTATCATTTTTTAGATATTGTACTTTCGCCAGTTTCACCCGAGCCTTGTTTTGAATTAAAAAGAAAAAATAATTTTCAACCGCAACATCACTTGCCACACGTATAGAAAGTGTACTGTCTTCATCATTTACGTGTAAGGTCCAACCGTTAGCATAACTTTCCGGCAAATCACTTTTAAATGTTTTATTATTTATTTGCATGACCGCATGGTATCTATGACTCTTTAATGGAGTAAATGAAAACGTACCCATACCAAAATGTTCAGTACTAAAACTTACGATGGTATCACTTTTTTCGTCTAAGATCAAACCGCTTTCTGCTATGCCCTTACCATATATATCCGTGATTTTAAAAGCGACGGTACTGCGCAACCCGTACACGAGGTTGCCTCCTTCGGGAAAGAATTGGATGGCCTGGTAATCGGAGGTATCAGCATCCGATATGGTGTTTTTAATTACTTCAGGTTTTTTATCAGGATTAATTATTGTAAGAGGCTGTTCGAAATAAAAGGATGGATCAAAATTTTTCATCCAGTTGGTATAGCTCCTTATTAAATAATTACCAGAACGGATGGAGGAAGGTATTACAAACGAGCCATTACCTTTTCCGGAATCAATATCCGTTTTGGCCTGTAAAACAGGTTTGTTATCGGACCCGATAACTTCAACATAACATATTTTACTTAGTGAAGAAAAATTATTGGTAACTGCATCGGTTACGTAGGCTTTGTACCAAATGATTTCCCCGGTTGCATAAATTGTTTTATCAGTATGAAGGAAAATTTTTTCATTGTAATTGCGGCTTGCATATTTTTCAAAGTTTTGTTTAATTATTTCAATCCCGTCCTGCGAAAAAACATTAGTAACAAAAAACAAAAAAACAATTGTGCCGATACAACTCTTATAACTCATCGCGATAATTTTTACTTTTTAGTCCATATCTTTCTACCAGTATGAAGGCTTTTGATTAGTACCACCCTGTAATCTGCAATCAACACAAGCTTCCTGCGTAACCACAAGAATAGATCCCATGCCTGTAAAATACCATGGAACATAACGGGGATCCGGATATGTGTAGATTAAATAATTATTGGGATTTGTTGGCAGCTGAATCGCATCGCACAATCCGGTCAAAACCGGGCGTGGCCATCCCGTAAGGTCAAAGTTTCTTATATAAAGTCTCTGTTGGGCAACATTACAGGCCGTTACGTATCCAATCACCGGCTCATCCGGATTTGTTACCGAATGAATATTACCTTTTAGCTGTGAAGGCTGTACATCGAAAATAGAACCCTGTTGCTCCGTATTCTTTTTTAGAATCTGGAAATATAAATAAGCTGCTTGTGTTAGCGCATACTGTTTTACGAGTAGGCTATACCTTATGCCTAATTTTTCTGAATTTTTTGGAATTGTGATCAAAGGAAACTGGCTGATTCTATCCTCAGTAAGGGCAGTAGTGGAGCCGATAAAAATATCTGTAGAGGGAACAATGTGCCAGCAATTAAATATTTGGTTAGTTGAATCACGGAAGTACATTAGGTTGCCGTTAACGCCAATGTCACTCTGGTTTTGCGATTCGTATTGTATAGTTTCCACGTATTCCCACCGATAATATTTTGTAGTATTGGTAGGATCGTGAGTGTTTACATAAATCGTAACATCGCCGGGCCGAAGGTAATTAACACTATCGATCGGTGGAGTTTGATTTACTTCCACAAAATCAGATTGGTATTGTGCACCCGAGCTTGTCACAATATTCAACCGGTAAGTGGACGACGTATTCAATGTAAGATGGCTGATGCTATAATTGCCGGGAGATGATTCTGATAACTGAAAATTTTCTCCATTGCTGCCTTCAATGGATACGTTTGCATTTCTTTCGGGCGAATTTAAAACGGTATCTGTCAATTTTCTTGTGCGGCTAATAGCAAACGTGGTAGGCGAATCAACATTATTGGCCATAACCCCATCAACTACCAGGTAGTTGTAGTCAACTTTTATTTCGGGTGGCTCATATTGCCGTTTGCAACTTATTGAGACTAATAATCCCAGGCAACAGGTAAATAATATGAAATGATTCTTCATTTTAAAATCTGAAATTATAAGTGATATATGGGATAATAGTACCAAAAATTGATAATTGATAACCCTTGACAAAACCATTTTCCTGGATGAAATAAACCGAGTAGGCATTTTTTCTTGCGGTGAGATTATATGCTCCAAAGGACCAT
This sequence comes from uncultured Chitinophagaceae bacterium, assembly GCA_963798665.1. GTDB lineage: Bacteria > Bacteroidota > Bacteroidia > Chitinophagales > Chitinophagaceae > Ginsengibacter. The sequence continues at coordinate 11,804 of CAWCUN010000021.1, forward strand.
GAGTTATGAAGCGCTTGTTTCACCTTATGGTTACCATCAAGGTTGAAAGAAATGTCTGACCTGAAATAATCGGGAATTCTAAACTCATTTCTTTCCGAATAAAATATTCGCTGTGCACCATTGGAATTGAATACAGCAATCGGTAACGTTATAGGCCTTCCGGTACTATATACTACATTCAAAGAAAGACTTAGCCGGTGCGAAAATTTATAATTGCTGATAAAGTTTATATTGTGGGGCTTATCATAGCTGGCGGGGTAATAGTCGCCCTTGTTTATCGTTTCACCCGCAAGTTTATCATCCTGCCTGAGTAATGTTCGCGAATAGGTATAGCTGAGCCATCCATTTAATTTGCCCGAAAGTTTCTTTATTAAAAACTCCACGCCATATGCCTTGCCTTTTGTATTAATCACATCTGTTTCAATATGCTTGTTTAACAGGAGTGAAGCGCCACTTTTATAATCTATGATATTCTTCAATTCTTTATAATATACTTCAACCGATGTTTCAATATTATCTGAGTTGAAATTTTTATAAAACCCAAGTGAAACCTGCTGACCTGTTTGCGGTTTAATGTTTGCATCACTCATCTTCCAGATATCAGTTGGTGAGATTGAAACAGTATTCGATAGCTGTTGTATATATTGTCTTAAAGTATTATATCCTATTTTAATTGAAGCGTCACCGGGCAAAGCATATCTTAATGAAACACGATATTCAGGGCCCTGGTAGGTTTTTATAAATTTGCCGGAACCATAAGAAACTGTATCGGTAATTGTCGCAGTTTCTTTTGGTAATCCATCAACGTAATTGTAAACGTCATGCGGGCCAAGATAATTAAACATCGAATAACGGACTCCGGCATTCAATGAAAAATTTGAAGAAACGTTATACAGGTAGCCCAGGTAAGCAGCACTTTCAATTCCCTGCTCGGCAGGCAAAACATCAGGACTTACCAAAGATTGATTTCCATTGGGAAGAAGACTTCCGGGATGAAGTTTATAATAAATAGCGTTTAAGCCAAAATTAAATGACTGTTTATTATCCGGCCTGTAAGTAAAATCTGCCTTAAAATTATTTTGATTGATATCGTATTTAAGGTTGTAACTGTTTACTGCATTTGAACTGCTGCTTACATTATACTGATAGTGATCGATGCCCGCCGATATAAGCCCGTACAATTTGTTATTAAAAATATGCTTCCATTTAAGGACCAGGTTTTTGTTACCATAGCTGTAGGTCGTATCCTTATTAAACCTGAAGTCATCATTGCTTAAATACCCGGTAAAGTATAAATCATTTTTGGAGTTTATTGCATGGCTGACGTGGACATTCACATCATAAAACGATGCCTTGCTATTGCTATAAGAAAGATCCGGAACTGTTTTAAGTAACCAGTTCGAATAAGTTGTTCGTCCGCCAAGGATAAACGAAGTTTTATCTTTTTTTAAAGGCCCTTCAATTGTAAACTTACCCGTAAGCAATCCGACTCCGCCATTGCCTGAGATTTTTTTATCGTTACCATCTTTGGTACTTACATCAAGGACGGATGAAAGCCGCCCTCCATATTTTACAGGTACTACGCTTTTATAGAGTTCCACGCCTTTCACTATGTCAGGATTGAATGCAGAAAAAAATCCGAATAAATGAGACGGGTTATAGATAGTAGCATCGTCAAATAAAATAAGATTTTGGTCTGCTGCGCCTCCACGAACATTAAACCCTGTACTGGCTTCGCCTACAGATGTAACGCCGGGTAAAGTGAGTACTACTCTCAAAATATCTGCTTCCCCAAACACAACCGGAACTTCTTTTATTGTTTTGACAGATAGCCTGTCGATTCCCATTTGAGTACTTCTTACATTTGATCTCCTTTCTGAAATAACAATCACATTTTTCAAAGTAGGTATATCATCGGTCAGGTCTATATTTAATTTGCCATCTCCATATATTAGAAGCCGGCGGCGGGTATTTTTCATGCCAATGCTCGTAACTTCCAAAATATGGTTGCCGGGTGAAATAGTCAGAGAAAAATATCCAAACTGATCGGTTACAACACCCGTAAAAGTGCTGTCTACGTATAATGATGCTGCAGGAATCGCCTCACCATTCTTTGCATCCTTTATAAAACCTGTGAGAATTGCACTATTTTTTTTTGCCGAAGATTTTGACCCGATTTCAAATAATTTATTTTCAGCAAATGAAGTTTTTATTTTTTCTTTTTTTACAATTTCATTTTGCACTTCTTCGGGCTCAGAAATAACAGATTTTTCAGCGTTAAAAAAATCTGGGGCAAGACTTGTTTGAAGTACTTTGTTTTTTGTAATAAAGATGTGATTTGTTGGATCAATAGAATAATGGAACTCAGTATTATCGAATACCTGCTTCAGCGCTTCGCTAATGGGTTTATTAACGATTGTTGCATTAACCAAAAATGAATCAAGCTCTGACTCATTATAGTAGAAGTGTAAAGATGTCCCTGCTTCAACCTGCTGCACAAACTTTGGAAAAGGTACATTATGAAACTCTTCATTAACAACAGGTTGTTGCCCTTTTACAGAATAACTAAAAAGCAATGAACAAAAAGTTGCAGTCAGGTACCGGACAAAATCCCGCATGATTATTTTTTTAAAGTTTCATAATAAGCGGCTGTGGCAATCAGCTCTTCTTCCATGTTTTTTTTAAACCGGAATTTATTTTTTCTTATAAATGCTTTTATCATCTCCTTTTTATCGTTTAATGCCTGTATTATGGAACTTTTTTTATCAACATTATAAAGACTATTGGCGTTTCTGATAAAGAATTCATCTATTGCAACAAAGGTGGATGGCTCATTTAAATTTGACGTGGCATGGATACGTTTTGCCCGCCTCACCAATACACTTGCCTTTCCATTGAAAACCACATCATAAATACCAACCGTCACGTTGCCTTCTTTATCAACCTGGCTTACTTTTTCGAACCGATGATTATCAAGAATAAAATACTGTATTTTTTCATTAAGCAGTTTCATACTGGCATTTTGATGGTAGCGATTTATCAAAATTTCCTGTGTTACTATGTCAAACAATAAAGGGACATTTTCATATAAAGCCCCATCATAATAAAGCTCACTGTTTTGCATTTGCCCTGAAACAAAAAAAGGATGACCTGTTAAACTACTCTTTTTATAGTGCGTATAATCTCTGCCTATATATAAATGAGCATCTTCAGCTACTTTGTCATGGAAGTAATCTTTGGCGTAATTGAAAGCAGCCAATTGTGCAGAGTCAGAGCCTGGAGCCTGTCCGTTTATTTTATTAAGAATTAAAAGAATTAAGAGAAAGGTAGATACGGACCGACAGCAACATTTCATTGGCAGATAGTTGTAATACGAAAATATAATTAAACTTGTTAACCAATCATAAAAAGGAACAAGACAAAAAATTATGTAATCTTTTCGAAATAAAAATTATACGCCCCTGGTTAAAGATGGTTACACAATATCGGTATTTATAGTTAATTTATTTTAATGAAAATTCTTTTTAATTTTAAGGTAATCAAGCGGCAGTAGCTCAGTTGGCAGAGCATTAGCTTCCCAAGCTAAGGGTCGAGGGTTCGAACCCCTTTTGCCGCTCAATCATAAGTTGGCCGGTAATTTTGCGGATTTTTTTTTAATTGTTATATTGCATATATAACCTTCCCTTCATTTATTACTTTCTATCATAGACATCATCACTTTAAAATATCTTTGTTTTTAAATTGATACAATGCAGGATTTTTTAAAGCAGTTATTTATCAATCAGCAATACGATGAAAAAAATTTCTTCCTGATCGCAGGTCCCTGTGTGGTTGAAAGCGAAGAACTGGTTATGGAAGTTGCTGAAAAAGTATCGACCATTTGTAAAAGATTAGCTATCCCATATATATTCAAGGCATCTTATCGAAAGGCAAACAGAACGAGTGCCGGATCTTTTACCGGTGTCGGCGATGAGACTGCACTGGCAATTTTACAAAAAGTGAACAAGAGATTTTCTTTACCAACTACTTCAGATATCCATACCCATGAAGAAGCAGCGATGGCTGCGAAGTATGTGGATGTTTTACAGATTCCTGCTTTTCTGTGCAGGCAAACTGATCTTCTGATTGCGGCAGCAGAAACAGGAAAAATAGTGAATGTGAAAAAAGGCCAGTTTGTAAATGGCGCTTCTATGAAGTTTGCTGTTGAAAAAATCAGAAAAACATCCAATGAAAAAGTAATGCTCACGGAAAGAGGAAACTCGTTTGGTTACACAGACCTCGTAGTTGATTACCGCAACATTCCTATTATGAAAAATCAAGGCGTACCTGTTATCATGGATTGCACACATAGTTTACAACAACCTAATCAAAGCAGTGGCATCACCGGTGGTAATCCTGAAATGATTGAGACCATTGCCAAAGCCGCTATTGCAACCGGTGCAGACGGATTGTTCATAGAAACTCACCCCGATCCTTCATGTGCCTTAAGTGACGGCGCCAATATGCTAAAACTTGACTTATTGGAAGAACTTCTTACCAAATTAATAAGACTACGAAGGGTAATATGAATTTTAGAGTCGCCTATCGTGTTGAAAAATGATTGCTATTTTTTTTCATCAATTGTCAAATGTTTCTGAAGCAGTAAATCGCTGTATGAACTTTCTGCATAATCGGCTTCGTTCAATTTAAAAAAGGAAAAATAAAAATCACATTGCTTTTTTAATTTTTCAATTCCTGTTTCTCCCGTATTATCGATAGCTTCTACTTCAACAAATGTTCCTAATCCTCTTACGGTATCGAAATGGAATTTTACATTATCAATAAAATAAATTTTTCTTTTTTTATTAACAACGGTTTTAATACCATGCAGCCTGGTTAATATTTCTTTCAATGTTTTGTCTGGTTCATGTTTATACAATAATATTTCGGATTGCCGGGCTCCTTGTGTGTTTTCTCTTTCGTAATAAATGAGCGCATTTTCAATTTTACCTTCTCTCAGTTTTAACCGGCCTTTATTTATTTCAAAATAAGTATCAGTTTGATCGTCTTCACCTATAAATTTTGGATTTAATTCCATGAGTTTTTTTTCAAGTTTATCCAGGTCGCTGGCAATTGCCTTAAATTCAAAATTCAATATTTTCATTTTATTTATAGATTTTAGATTAATCATTTTATCTAACAAAAAACCCCGCAATATTTTTTTGCAGGGTTTCTAAAATTATAAATTCTACACCCGATTCAATAATTTCTCAGCCTCATTTCCACTCTCCTGTTTTTTGCACGGCCTGCTGAAGTCTTGTTATCTGCTACCGGCTTATCTTCTCCATATCCCGTCGCAACTATACGGCTCTCATCTATTCCATTGTCTATAAGATATTGCTTTACTGAATTAGCACGACTCTCTGATAACTTCTGGTTAAGTTCGGCGCCTCCCGTATTATCTGTGTGACCATCTACGTCAATTTTATAAGTTGGATTGTCTTTCATTATCTGAGCCACATCTTTTAATGATTCATACGATTTTGCCAACAGTTTTGAACTTCCTGTCGCAAAGAATATATTTTGGGCTGCCTTATTCACTTTTTCAACCACCACTACATCTATTACAGGACATCCAAAGTTGGATGCTGGCCCTGCTTCATTCGGACATTTATCTTCTTCATCATTTACGCCGTCTTTATCTGTATCAGGTATAGGACAGCCCTGGTAGCGGGCTACCCCTGGTACATCGGGACATTTATCTTCTTCATCATTAATGCCATCTTTATCTGTGTCTGGTATCGGGCAGCCCTGGTATTTCGCAAGACCAGCTACATCCGGGCATTTGTCATCTTTATCTGCAATGCCATCACCGTCCTTATCTGGGCATCCCTGCAATGCAGCTACACCGGCTTCATCGGGGCATGCATCAAGGCTATCTACTATCCCATCATTATCGCGATCGGTAACTTCTAATACCGGCATCACCACGGGAGCGGCAGGTTTTTCCTTGCTAATGTTAATCCCCACACCTAAGGAATGATACAAATTATTGGGGAAAACATCTTTACTTAAAGAAATTCTATATTGGGTTTGCAAAAGAAAATAGACCTGGCTTTTTATATTAAACTGGAAACCCAGGCCCAACGGTACATAACCACCAAATTTATTTGTATAATATCCGCCGCCTACTCCCGCGGTAAGGAATGGTGTGAAGAAATGATCATCACTGAGTGGATGAAAATTTAAAGCGCCTTCCAACTCAGCACCAAATTCATTATTATATTGCTGGCCGGAATTATTTAAAGCGTAGTCATAAAAAATTCCATTAAATTTTCCTGATACATCTATGTACTTATTAAGACCTTTCCAATATGATACCGCAAACGCTGACGCTTGTTTTCTTGGCTTAAAAATATCACCTTTTTTAAACACAGCACTCAAAGAAGTGGTATCAATTTCTGTAGGCGAATTATAATCAACTAAGGCATAGTGAAAGCCTATAAGTGACGGTTTAACCGGAGAAGAAAATTTTTGTGCAAGGGCAGAATAACATAATGAAAAGAATAAAATAAGAGCACTTAGTTTTTGTTTCATACATGAAAGTTTTAGTTGGGAGATCTTATTTCCTATTTTAGAAATAAGAATAATTCTTTAGCTTTTTTTTTAGAGTTCCGAAGATACAAACAAATATTATTCCGCATACCCGGGCTATAAATTCTGCCCTCTATATTTGGAACACAGTTTTGATTTAAGTTATATTTGCCGGATTATTTTGGGCGGTTTTATGATGTTTTATTGATAAGAAAACACAATCGTAAGATTATTCCGAAGTAATAAATTTTTTCGAATAATTTTTATTTTAATGGCCCCGTAGCTCAGTGGATAGAGCAACAGCCTTCTAAGCTGTGGGTCGAACGTTCGAGTCGTTCCGGGGTCACTAGGCAATTTTTCTGAAAACCGAATCAATGCTATGTAGTCAGCGCTTAAAAAGCCATTTCAACGTTGAGCAAAAAAAACATGATGGGGCAAAGGGGGCAAAAATAGTTTTTCAAGTATCCAAAGGATGTGTTTTAAAAAAGCCAAAAATGCCTGCTTCCAGATATTGATCATTCTTTTGAAGTTAAAAGCTGCTGCACTTAGCATCACGTTTATATTGTCGCCAAATATGCCTTTGTAATAATTGCGGCTTAAGCGGTGGTCAGCTTTCAGATGACCGATAACCGGTTCTATAGCGGCACGTCTTCTAAATGATTTTTTGAGTTTTTGTTGCCTGTATTTGCTTTGCTTTTTATCGTTGAAAGGTTTGGGTATCTGCACTTGCGTGTCCCCGATTTGTGTAATACCCCTGTAGCCCCGGTCTGCTGATGCAGTACGGGGAGCCTTACCGATCAGCTTTTCTACTTGTTGTAAAGAAGACGACAGCGTATGTCCGTCATATTCATTACGGAAACTTTTAGCACCCACAATTACTCCGGTATGTTGGGTATGAACAATAGATACTTTATTGCCAAACTCATACTTCTTGTGTTCTTTTCCTTTGGATATGCATTGTACTTCAGGTTCATGAATTGAATAAATTTTACCGGTGTCACTTCTTTTTTGTGCCAATATTTTTTTGAATAAATTTAGATCGCCTTGATACATCGAGCCTGGCGGAAGATTTCTTTCTAACTCTCTTACCAACCTGCCCGCAATGGTTTTTACTTTGCGATCAGCTTTCCTGGCCTTGCTTTTATTTTTGGGATGATGACGGAAACGCTGGTCTACACCTAATTTTTTGAGCGTGCGTGTATAGCTTTGACGAACCGGTAACTGTTCTTTTTCGGCTATCTGATGACATTTCTTAATAATCTTTTTGTGCAGCCTGGCATCTGTGGGAAAGGTGATGTTTTTTTCCTGAACCGTTGTGTCAACACTTACATCCGGATCATTGCTGTCATCTCCATTGATGCGGACACTTTCTTTAAGAATCAACTCAACACCTGCTTCTCCGATACGCTTTCTGAAATGGACCAGTTCCGAAGCTTCGCAAGGTACTGATGCCACAAAGCTTGAGGCCCCTCCAAAATACTGATAGTAGCTGTTCTCTGCCCATTGCTCCACCACACTCTCATCACTGAGATTGCGAATATGCTTCAGTATTAGCAGCGATACCATCAGCCGGATTGGTTTGGCAGGTCTGCCGTTATCACAACAATACAAATCTTTAAACGCTTCATCGAACTGATGCCAGTTGATACGATTGGCTAAAATATACAGCGGATGTCTGCGGCTCAGCTGCTCTTCGAATGTGCTGTAAAAACTCATCTGATTGGTATTAACAGGTTTGGAAAGCATAAAAATCTGCAAGAAATTTATTTAACTAATCAATTTTCTTGCATAATAAGCAACATATATCATGCTATAAAAACCTTATCCACATTGAGTTTGATAACTTTTTAAGGACTGACTAAATAAGCAAGCAACTTTTTTACAAAGACGGA
>CAWCUN010000022.1:0-171557 GCA_963798665.1 uncultured Chitinophagaceae bacterium
TCGGTGAACTAAAAAAAGAGTCTATCAGCGATGCATTTTATCATGCACAAACGACCATGAAAAAGAAATACCCTAATGAACCTTATAAATGGGCAGCATGGATTTTAGTAAGATAGAATCCAATTTATTTTGTTTATCCAAAGTCGACTGTTAAATCATTTAAATGTTCCCTTTCTTTAATTCTTTAAAAGCAAAATCCGCGGCTCTTGCGGTAAGCGCCATATAGGTGAGTGAAGGGTTTTGACACGCGGACGAAGTCATGCATGCGCCATCGGTGACGAAGACATTCTTTGCATCCCAAACCTGGTTATATTTATTCAGCACCGAAGTCTTTGGATCTTTTCCCATTCTTGCCGTTCCCATTTCATGAATACCATGACCTATCGCATGTCCATTATCCCATGTGGATATATCTTTTAATCCCGCTGCTTCCAGCATTGCTCTTGCTTCAGCAACTATATCCTTTCTCATATCATATTCATTTTGCTTTAACTCCGCATCCATTGCCAAAACTGGTAATCCCCATTTATCTTTTTTATTTTTATCTAACGTAATTTTATTTTCATGATAAGGTAAAATTTCTCCAAAGCCCGTCATGCCAATCGACCATTGACCGGGTTCGCAAAGCGTATCTTTAAAATCTCCACCAATATTTAGTTCAGCCACGTCCCTGCTCCAGCCATCCCGGCTGGCGGAACCCTGGTATCCAAAGCCACGTAAATAGTTTCGTTTGTCACCAAATAAATTTGTAAAGCGCACGATGTAAAAACCATTCGCTCTTCTGCCATAAGTATCTTTATCATCATAACCTTCCACCTTTGCCGATGCACCAAGGTTATAGTGATGGTCCATTATATTATGACCCAGTTCGCCTGAACTGCTTCCTAATCCTTCCGGCCATACATTCGTTGCTGAATTCATTAAAACCCATGCAGAATTTAATGCCGATGCATTTACAAAAACAATCTTCGAATAATATTCATAAGTTTTATTATTTTCTGCATCCAGTACTTCAACGCCTTTTGCTTTTTGAGTGTCCTTATCGTACAGGATTTTAGTAACGATAGAAAATGGCCGTACAGTAAGGTTGCCCGTTTTTACTGCGGCAGGCAAAGTAGATGATTGTGTACTGAAATAGCCACCAAAAGGACAACCTTCCCAACACCTGTTCCGGTATTGGCATTGGGTTCTTTCAGGGATAGGTGCGGTTAAATTTGCCACACGCCCGATGATCATGTGGCGTTTCATTTTTTCTTTAAGTCTTGCAGATACATCTTTCTCTACGCAATTCAAATCCATTGGTGGAAGAAAATGTCCATCGGGCAATTGTGCAAGACCGTCCTTTGAGCCGCTGATACCGGCAAACTTTTCAGCATAATCATACCAGGGTGCGATGTCTTTATATCGGATCGGCCAGTCAATAGCAATACCGTCTTTTACATTAGCCTCAAAATCATAATCGCTCCAGCGATAACTTTGCCGTCCCCAAAGAATTGATCTGCCTCCCATTTGGTAACTGCGCCACCAGGTGAAAGGCTTTATTTCAATGTATGGACAATCAATCTCATTGGTCCAATAGTCCATAATAGGACCATAAGCTGCCCATCCGCGTGCAATTACCGGGCGTGCTTTTTTTTGCTCTTCTGTAGCGCCACCCCTATGCTCAAACTCCCATGGATGCCTGGCTGCAGATTTATAATCTTTAATGTGCTCAAAATTTCTTCCACGCTCAAGCATCAAAACCTTCAGGCCTTTTTCAGTAAGTTCTTTCGCCGCCCAGCCGCCAGAAATTCCGGATCCTATAACAATAGCATCGTAAGTATTTTGCTTTGGAATTTGCGTATTTACGTTAGTTGAATCTCCCATGAATATTTATATATTTTATTGGTGGCAATCGTTAACATCTATGAAAATAAAATGGAGAAATTTCTATACTCCTAGCTCATCATTGCTAAAAGTAAGCATTTGTATTATTCCTTTCAGCAATCACAAAAATTTTCATTCGGTAAGGAATCAAAAAAAATCCTTGATGGGGTCTCAACCCTCGCCTCCTACGATTGTATTAATCATTTTTTTCACCCACCTTGGGAAATTTCCCCGCTTCTTCCTGGCTTGCATATTCTCCTTCGGGATCAGGTAAAACTTTTATAATAGAGTTTTGCAAAGAAATAACGGATGAAGCAGAGTACAGGCCGATACCGGTACCTGAATATGTATAGTCCATTAATGTAAGCTTCACCACCCCGTCTATTGATAGTTCAATATAGTTACCATAGCGAATAAGCCTGAAATGAAAAGAGTTTTTTCCATCAATATTAAAAACACCGGACTGGATATCAGTAAAAATAAAATTCTTACGCACGTTCAGCGGGCTAAAGCCCCATGCTCTTATCTGCAATAAACCATTGGAAACATTAAAAGAAATAAAATAGCCATTTCCTAATTTGTCTATATCACTTACCAGTCCAAGCTTGCCCATACCCTCCACCGTTAGTAACCCTTCCCATATAAAACCTGCCGAAGGTTTTTGAAAGCAAAATATTTCATACCCACTTCTTGATCTGCAGGTCCACTTAACAGGCTCAATAGCAGAAGATGCTGTAGGATTAGAAAGTAAATGCTCCACCTCTCCCATTTCGCTCTGCTTAAATGTTGTTGTTACCATTTGATCCCACCGGTAATAACTTTTCAGCAATAACCTTCCCGCTTTATCTGTACCCAGCTCTTTTGGCGGTGGCAGCACCCGCAAGGCATTAATTTCCCCGTAAGCATAGAAAAAATTGTATACCAATAAATGATCACCATCCCGCACGATGCGGGCAGCATAATTGCCTTGTGGTAGCAATACATCTCCATGAAAAGAATGATATTCACCAAAAAAATCCGGTGCAAACCAATAGCGCACCTTAACATCCTCTCTTATTGAACCAATCACATAATATTTACCATGTAATTCAAACACGCATGGACATTCAATATCATCATACATCATGGGGTATAATAACGGCGGCATCAGCTCAATAACGTCATTGGTGATTTTAACAATGCCTACGCAACCCCTCCGGGATACAGGCCCGGTAATGCTGCGGGCACATAATAGCAAATACACGTCACCGTGATACTCATACCGGAAGGGATCACGAAAGCTCAGCCATTTTCTTGGATTGGTATTTTTTGTTTCGTAATAAATGCCTTTTGGTTCAATGGGAAAAATATTTTTCCGGTTTTTTTCCCATTTAATGAGATCCTTTGATTCGGCTAAACCTATTCTTGAAATAACACCACGGTCTTTCCGCTGCAAACCTGTATAATACATTTTAAATTCATCCTCGGTCTGGCACACATCCATCGTCCATAGCATATCATCATCCCATTCACCGGGTTCTCCAACAAATAATGCATTGTTTACCCTTTTCCACGAAATACCATCTTTGGATATTGCATGCGCTATATAATCATGATTAGGAATTATAAGATGAAATAAATGATAAACTCCTTCGTGTATGATGACCGTTATATCACCAATTTCCCATTCGCTGAATCCCGATCCTGAATACATATCTTATTTGCCCTTTTAATCAAAAATACCTAAATAATATTTTTAGGTGCTGTTAATGCAGATTTAATATTTCAATATAAACACACCATAAATTTAACAACGGAAAGTATAAGATACCCAAGTTATTGTGTTTGGCTACATTTGCAGTTGCCAGGTTAATGTGAAAAAAGAAATAATGCAAGGATATTACATTCAGTTATTCAGCCCTCATGGGCTTATACGCTTCAAAGACCCCGAGATTGGCAGAGATAAGGACACAGGCGGGCAAGTGAAATATGTGCTTGAATTGTTGGAAAATTTGTCGCATCATTCCCAAGTGCGAAAAGTAGATCTCTTTACCCGGAGAATTGCCGATAAAAGAGTTTCTTCTTCGTATGAAAAAGAAATTGAAATAGTAAATGAAAAAGCCCGCATCGTCCGGATGTCGTGTGGTGGCAATTCCTACCGGTCAAAAGAAACGTTGTGGGATCACCTCGATGAGTTTATAGATAAAACAATTCGTTTTATAGAGAAAGAAGATGATTTTCCCGATGTAGCTCATGGCCATTATGCTGACGGCAATTATCTCGCAGGCCAAATAAGCGAAGTATTTGGAATTCCGTTTTTGGCTACCAGTCATTCTTTGGGCCGTAACAAAAAAAATATTCTCCTGCAGGAAGGTATGCCTGAACAGAAGATCAATGAAAAGTTCAATATGCAACAGCGGATTGATGAAGAAGAAAGTTTGTTGAAAACTGCTGATGTAATTATTGTGAGCACCCAACATGAAATAGATACACAATATGATTTATATACCAATAAAGAAGCGGGTAGGTTTGAAGTAATTCCGCCCGGCGTAAACGCTGATTTATTCTATCCTTTCTACCGGTTCGATATGCCATCTTTCCAAATGACCATTGAGCAGGAGCAGGCATTGTACCGGGTGAATTCTGATATTGAGCGTTTCTTATTTAACCCTGCAAAGCCATTGATACTTTCTATTGGCCGTGCAGATAAGCGAAAAAATTTTGAAAGAATTATAGAATCTTATGGTAATGACAAGGAATTACAGGCTATGGCCAATCTCGCCATATTTGCCGGCGTAAGAAAAGATATAACCCAGATGCCCGCCGATGAACAGGATATATTAACCAACCTGTTGCTACTCCTGGACAAATATGATTTGTATGGAAAAATGGCCATTCCTAAAAAGAATGATCCTACACTGGAGGTGCCGGAAATTTATCGCGTGGCCGCCCGCAAAAAGGGGGTGTTTGTAAATGCAACTCCGGGTGAAAATTTTGGGCTCACTATCGTTGAAGCTGCTGCCTGCGGACTTCCGGTCGTTGCATCGCCAACCGGAGGACCCAAAGAAATTCTTGAGCATTGTGATAATGGATTACTGGTTGATGTGGAGAACCCTGCTGCCATTGCTGAGGCATTGAAGAAAATCATTGCCGACCAGGCCTTGTGGGAGAAATATTCTGCTAATGGTATCCGGGAGGTCAATCATCTTTATTCGTGGACAGCCCATGCCAATAGATATATTGAGATTATTCAAAACCTGTTTAAGGAGAAGGATGCAGATGCATTAACCTTTACACATAAGACTGCTTATGGCAAAAAACTGGCGAGGGCTAAATTGTTTATTATTTCGGACCTTGATGGCACACTGGTAGAGGGTAAAAAAGCCGATGGATTAAACGATTTAAAACAATGGATTGTTGAGAATAAAGAGAGGGTTGTTTTTGGCGTGGCCAGTGGCAGGAATAAAGAAATTACCCAACGTGCATTTGCGGATTATGACCTTCCCAATCCTGATATCATGATTTGTTCTGCAGGTTCTGAAATTTATTACACGGAAAAACTTATCCAGGATAACGGTTATGAAAGCCATATAGATTATCAATGGAAGAGAGAGGAGTTGAAAAATGCCTTATCAAAATTCCCGGGTATTCGCTTACAGGAAGAGGCTGCCCAATGGCGGTTTAAGTTGAGCTACTATGTAGATGACAGTTTCAATGAAGATGAAATTGCAGATCTTCATAAGTTTCTTGATGACCGTAAACTACGGGCAAAAATTTTACTTACCGAAAATAAATATCTTGATTTTCTGCCATTTCGTGCAAGCAAAGGAAGTGCAGTTCGGTACCTGAGTTACAAATGGAAATTACCTTTGGAACATTTTATTACAGCGGGAAACAGTGGCAATGATATTGACATGCTCAAGGGAAAAGCAAAGGGAATAGTGGTTGCTAATTACAGCCCGGAACTCGAAGACTTAAAAAAAAACAAATCCATCTATTTTGCAAAGCATCCTTTGGCAAGCGGTGTGCTGGAAGGAATAAAACATCATCTTGAATCTATTGGATATAACGGAAATTGAAATTGGCCGGCCTCTATCCTTCTTCTGCCCGTGACTAAGAATTTCACTTTTCAGCTATAGCAACTGTATTTACGTATTCACTCGGAATAACACTTTTTCTTCAAAATCGAAAATTATCGTCGGAACTAAAGCTCCTTAACTACAACAAATTTTCTTCTTGGAAAAATCACTATCGGAAAAGCAATAGAATTTCTGCAGTAAAAATTGCAATATCCCAGAACAACTTCTATATTTATCTAAGATTATTTTCACAAATTAATGAGCCCACGAATAAAAAAAATAAAAATCCTCAGTTACCTGCTTGTCATAATTATTTTTTTTGCCTGCTCCAAAAGTGCCAGCGAAAAAGGTGCTGGCGAGGCAGTTGGGAGTTATACAGGAATTATCACGATAGTTGGAACAAGCAACAATCATTATAACGACTATGTTGTTAAGATAGAACATCCTTCAAAAGACAAAATTAAGGTGTCGTGTGTTTCCACTCCACAGGTTTTTGACAGTTTTGAAACAACAGTTTCATTGGCTAATGGTACTATAACGTCCTATGGCAGTGCAAATGACGTATTCTGTCAACCATCAGTGGGATATCTTTCGCTCAATGTGCTCATGGGGGGGAATACAATATTGTTTTCGGGATACAAGTAACAACCTTAGAGGACAGATTACATCGTTTCGACTCTTGCTACAGGTTGGCATCTGCCAACATTTTCGTTATTCATCCATAAACGGCATCGTCTAAGAAAACGGAATAAAAGATTTTGATTTGCATCGTGCGTTTCAGTGACTTTCAAGGATTTTGGTGAGGGCCCGTTCGCAGAAATAATCTGGTGGTATAATAATTGGTATGATTCATTTAAAACTTTTTTATGAAAAATATTCTAATTTTTGTCACTGTCGCGAGCATTGCAATAGTTGCTGCCTACTATCTTATTATTGAAGATTTAAGTGAATCAATTGATATATCTGCTTTTGATGATGAAGAACTTATGTAGATATTTTTTGGGTCCGTCGGTTACAAAGTAAATGATGACAAGAAAATGATATCGCAACAGCGTAATCTATTGCAGGATAAGAATCATAATGTAAAAGGACGTTGCATCAATTCAGAAATACTCACACACTTTTCTTCCCTGTGGCCAGGTTATTTTTTATTAAATAATTGTAGCTGTCATCGATTGCCTTAAAAACATCCGTCGCTGTCTTATCCATTTCCACGATCATCCATTGTGTATTTCCATTAGCTGCCTTTACAATACCGGGAAAGTTCTGTGTTCCCTGTCCAACGGCTACCATAGGATCAGGATTATCTTCCGGCAATGAATCATTCCATTTGGCTGGGCCGTCTTTTATGTGTAAAAACGGTGCACGTGAACCATATTTCGCAACAATTTTTGCAGGATCATGTCCGGCCACCTTAATCCAATAGGTGTCCAGTTCAAAAAAGATATCAGGTTCAACTGATTCAAATAACACCTCGTAAACAAAACGGCCATTTATTTTATTTCTAAATTCCCACCAGTGATTATGAAGGCCAAACTGCAAACCGTTTGATTTGGCAAAATGGTTGGCTTCATTGTAAATATTCACAAGCTCTTTAGTGCCATCAAGAGTGCTGTAACGTTTATCCTCGGGCCACCCATGCCAGATCATTTTTTTACAATTAAATGCTTCGGCAATTTCCAGCATCGCATTTCTTTTATCGCCTTCAGGCAATTCAACGTGGCAGGAACAAACAGATAATCCTGCATCCCTTAAGTATTTTGCGGCTTCTTTTACCGAAATATTTTCCGGCCAAAATGCAGTTTCAACCGCTTCAAATCCAACACTTGCTATCCTGTGCAATGTGCCGGCAATATCATTTTTAATTTGATCCCTTACTGTATATAATTGCAACCCGATATTGGCCGGAACAGATGAAGATTTTTTTGCGGCCAGTGTTTTCAATGGCAGCAATGCGGAGCCCAAAATTGCCAGGCTTGCTGTAGTCAAAAATTTCCTGCGGGGAACATCATATAATAATTGTTGTTGTTTTACACTCATAGTTTGGCTTTAAAATAGTTTTATTCGCATAAAGTTATTTAATACAGCAGAGAAAAACAGTTGTAGTTTATTTTACTTTTGAATTTATTTAATACAAATAATTTTTTCATAAACCCATTTTATGCAAGCTTTGCAACAACCAATTAAGCAGACGATATGCAAATACAAAAAAATAATTCAACAAATAATAAAGCCATCGTTGATAATTTGATTCATTTACTGGAAAAAGGAAATGCACATGCTTCGCTTGATGCTGCGTTAAAAGATATGCCTTTTTCATTGCTGGGCGAAAGGCCGCACAACCTCCCGTATAGTATATGGCAGCTTACCGAACACATTCGTATTGCGCAGTGGGATATCCTCGAGTTTTCAAAAAGTGCAGAGCATGTTTCTCCAAAATGGCCGGATGAGTACTGGCCACAGGAAACGAAGCCACCATCGGAAGCAGCATGGAAAAAATGTGTGGACGCTATTAAAACTGACCGGAAAGAATTTATAACGCTAATTAAAAATGCAGGTGACGATTTATATAAACCTTTCAAACATGGAAGCGGGCAAAGCCTGCTTAAGGAAGCTTTGGTACTTGCGGACCACAATAGCTATCATACGGGAGAAATAATTATTGTAAGGAGATTACTTAAGGCGTGGAAATAAATATCCTGGTGGTGGTGCATTTTTCTTTTGGAAAATAAAAATTCAATTTTTACAAAATTATTTACAGACCATTAAAAGTTAATACAATGAATCAACAACAGGAAGCTCAATTAGAACAACAAAAAAAAATATGGAACCAATATTCTGCCGGCTGGAAAAAATGGGACAATCTCATGATGGCGGAAATGCGGCCAATAACTGAAAAATTCATAGAGGTATTGAAATTGAAGGGACATGAGCAAGTTCTCGATATAGCAACCGGCACAGGCGAACCCGGCATTACTGTAAGTAAGCTATTACCCCGGGGGAAAGTTACTGGTATTGACCTGTCAGAAAACATGGTAGGCATTGCAAACGAACATGCACGGCAGAGGAATGCTATTCATTATAAAAGCCAGGTAAGTGACGCTTCAAATATGCCTTTTACCGACAACTTCTTTGATGGTATAATTTGCCGCTTTGGTATTATGTTTTTCCCGGATTTGAATAGCAGCTTTGAGGAAATGGTCAGGGTTCTGAAACCTGGGGGAACTCTTGCCGTAGTTGTCTGGGCCGCACCGGAGTATAACGCATTTCTTACGGTGTTAGGCGCTGCAGTAAATGAAAAATTAAGTCTTCCAAAGCCACCCCCTGGTGCGCCGGGAATATTCAGATGTGCAGAGCCCGGCTTTACCAGCAAGTTGCTTACTGGCGCGGGCCTGGAAAAAGTACGTGAATCCGATATCAGTGGACAGATGGCTTATGATTCTGTTGAACAATATTGGGAAGTATCATCAGATCTCGCAGGCCCGGTAATGGAAGCGCTAAAAGATTCCCCACCGGAAGTAGTAGACAGTGTGAGAACAACCGTAATTCACAAAGCTCAAAATTTTATTAAAGATGGTAAGGTAGTTTTCGGATGGAAAGCAATCATTGCTTCTGGTATAAAAAAATAATTATTTTATTCATCAGCCCTCCCACCGTATTCCTTTAATCCCTAGCTGGTGCAGCCTTTCTGTAAGCTCACCTATGTGATGCTGCAAATGCCTCAGGTTGTAAAATTGTAGCTCCAGCCTGGTCATAACCAGCCAATCAAATCCGCTTTTCTTCCCTTCATTTTGTTTTACCAGGCGTTCACAATTTTGTGATATCATCGAGGTATATTCTATCATTTCATCTTTTGTGTAAATGCTGTCAATAACAACAGGCTTATTATCCGAAGTAAGCGATCCAAGATAATTATAAGTTGCCCGGTGTTTATGCCAGGCTACAAATTTTTCCGGGCTTTCAGAAAGGTATAGTGCAGTATAAAATAATGCATGATATACAATCCGCCAGTATTGGTTTTCATAGGAGCTATCATTCCATAGAGATTCCGGACATTTATTTATTACATCTGTAAGCATCCTTAAAGAAGCCTTGTATTGTGAAATGATTTCTTGATTCATAGTGTCGCTATCTAAATTAACATGGCCGCATCATTGACTGAGTTTATTTAAGGATATAATTTCCTTTAAACTTTTTAAAAATAAAGGTAGAGAAGATTACATTTTCTAGTTATAAAGTTCGCTTATTGCATGGAAGATCTGATAAACAGTTAGTCTTTACCTGGGTGAACATATTCATAAAATTGAATCATTTCACCATTTAAGTAATTGCCTTACCGGTAATATTTCTGAGAGCTAATTAAAAAAATTATTACCAAAGAACTTTCCATGTTGTAATTTGTCAAAAAATTCTATTACAATTAAAAAATCAGGCGAATGAAAAAAATTCTATTAGTAGCTGTCACATTTTTTATAATAATTACTGCAAGTGCCCAACTCGCCAGCACAAGTTGGAAAGGGACACTGAATCTCGATCAGCCGCAGGACGCCGTTTTTAGATTTAGCGTTGATACCCTCGATGTAGTTAATGCCGATGACGGCTCCAGCCTGGAAACAATGAAATATACCTTCAGTGATAGCACACTCACAATTCAAAAGCTTTTTGGCCAGAGCGAATGCGATGTAAATACAATTGGTACATACAAATGCACAGTTGCAGGCGACCAGATGCTGCTCAACTTCATGTCCGATGCCTGCGACGACAGGAGAAACGTAATCGGCAAAATGGAATTGAAAAAAGTTAACTAATAAACTGTGTGGTCTATCCGCTTTTGAAATTAAAACAGGGAATTGGACCGCACACTATATGGAGCAGCCGTTACATAATACCAGCCACACCAGAGAGATGTAGCAAACTATTATTCATCTATCTCCTGCATTTTAAAATCTTTCCATCTTACTTTTATTCCGCCGCCATCATGTATCTGTAAAGCAATAAACCCTTCTCCCTTTCCAATTATTTCGTCTTTTAAAAAGACCATTTGATGGCCGTTAAGCCAGGTGGTTACTTCGTCACCATTAACTTTTATTTTCAGGGTATTCCATTTACCCGGCTTTAAAATATTTTCATCTTCAGGCTTCGGCTTAGTCAACCACCCTCTTCCATATGATTCATATATACCCGCAGTAAAATGATCTTTGGGTGCAACTTCTACCTGCCACCCGTTTATTTTGACTCCCTCAATTGACGACCTGAAAAATACACCGCTATTGCCATTTGATTCCTGTTTAAATTTTAGTGTAAGAATAAAATTTTTATAATTTTTATCCGTAGATAAATAACCATACTGTTTGTCCGGTCCGCTTTCGCAAACAAGCTCACCATTATCAACATACCATTTTTCGGTCCCGTGAATTGTCCAGCCGGTCAGGTCTTTGCCATTAAATATCTTTTCGCCGGATTGGGCAAGCACAGCGCCTGTTATAAAGCATAATGAAATGAAGAGAATTGTTTTCATGAAAATATTTTTAAGATGAAATTCATTTTGAAAGATAATATTGTTTTGGCGAAAACAGGTTACGTCAATAAAATCAGCCCGTTATTTCAATTACCGTTTATAAAAAAAAACACTAAGCTGCAAAACGGCAAATATTATTTCAATAATTTCAGTACAACTTATTCACTTAAAATTGATCATATGAAATATTTTTTAAGCCTTTTTCTTGCAGCCACTATAAGTTTTTCTTTTGCACAAAACAATAGTGCGCCCACGCTTAAATCAATTTTGCTGGAACAATTGAAAACAACACACAATGTAAAAGACTGGTTTGTGCCGCCATCAATAGCCATTGCAGACCTCACGGCGGAACAGGCCAACTGGAAGGATAGTTCAGAAAATCATTCTATTGCACAACTTACCACTCACCTTATTTTCTGGAACAAACAAATGCTCGATAAGTTTGAAGGGAAAAAACAGGATGCGTTTAATGGTGATAATAAGGAGACATTCACTCCCGTAACTGAACAAACGTGGAACACGACTGTTCAAAGTCTTGACAGCATACTAACGGCATGGGAAAATGCAGTTGCCAATTCGGACGAAAATAACTTACAAAAATGGTATTCTAATATTGCACATATTGGTACCCATAATGCATACCATACCGGGCAGATCATTTATATAAGAAAAATGAAAGGATGGTGGAACCCGGAGAATGGCGTAAAGTAAAACGTCTTAATCTATTTCTATTCACTCCTCAGGCTCTCAACAGGATTTGCCATTGCTGCTCTTATCGTTTGTACACTCAGTGTGAACAATGCAACGATAAGCATTGCTGACCCTGCTAATACAAATACCCACCAACTAAGGCCAGTTCTGTAGGCAAAGTTTTCCAGCCATTTATGAGTAACCCACCAGGCAACAGGCGCTGCAATTATAAAAGCCAGCAGCACCAGTTTTACAAAGTCTTTGGATAAAATAGCAATAATATTGGCGACAGAAGCGCCCAAAACTTTTCTTACACCAATTTCCTTTGTACGGCTATTGGTTGTAAAAATTACAAGACCCAATAAGCCAAGGCAACTAATAAAAACTGTAAGTGCAGTTGACCAATTTAAAAGACTCGCCGTATGCTGCTCACGTTCATAAAGTTTTGCAATTTTTTCATCAAAAAATTTATAATCGAAATCGGCTTCAGGATAAATTTTTTTAAAGGCTCGTTGAATTTTACTAATACCATTTTTCCATGCAATTCCTCCATTGCCATTTGGCTTCAAAAGGATGTGAAAGGTATTGCCGTTGCTCCCGGCAAATACAAGAGGATCAATTAATGCATGGGTCGATTGTTCATGAAAATCCTGCATAACACCTATTATCGGCATATTCTTTCCATTAAAATTCAACCGTTGCCCAAGCGCATCTTCCGGTTTTTGAAAACCCAGCAATTTTGCATAAGAGCTATTAATAATAAACTCTTTCATAGTATCACTTGGTTCTACATTTCTTCCGGCCAATAATTGTATGTTGTAGACCTTAAGATAATTTGGATCGCCCCATCTTATCTGTATATTGGCTTTCAGGTCTTTTTTACCTTCGTATGATATGTTTGTAAATGCAACTCCTTCATCTGCCGGTGAGAAAAATCCTGTGCCCGCAGTTTGCACCTCAGGCAATGCATTAATTTCATTAAGCAACTGCTGATTATGCGTTGCGACTGTGTCACGCGGCGTTTCAAAATTGATGATACCCTTTGTATTAAAACCCATATCTGTATTTATCGAATAATTAATTTGCTTACTTACCACTATTGTTGCGATCACAAAAAACTGGGCTATTACAAATTGTGAAACGGTAAGCGTTTTTCTCACCCATACATTACGTGACCGTGTTGTGCCGGCAAATGCCTGGTTCTTTAAAACCGACACTGGATTAAAACCTGATAATATCAGCGCAGGATATACACCCGAAAGAAAACTAACCGCCAGGGTGAGTAGCAGTAAAAAAATTATTATTTCGGGTTGTTGCAATATATGAAACTGTAAACCTTGCGGAATAAAGTCTTTAAACATTTTTAGTAAAAAAGGAGTAACTGCTATTGATAAAATTGTCGCAATAAGTGTGATAAAAAATGTTTCAGTTAAAAATTGAAACACAAGATTCCTCCTTGAACTTCCCATTGTTTTCCTAACGCCAATTTCTTTTGCCCTATGCGACGCCTGTGCTGTCGTAAGATTGATAAAATTGATGCAACCTAAAACCAGTAAGAAAACACCGATCGCCAGCAAGCCGTATAGGGTCGATTTATCAGCAACCCTTCCGCCGACGGCGGGATATTTATTATTAAAATGTATATCATCTAAAGGTTGCAATTCAAAGGCCATACTATTGGCAGCATCTTTGTTGGCATCTTTATTATATTTATTTAAAAGACCTTTTAACTGGTCTTCTATTCTTACCGGATCGTTTCTTTCTGAAAGCTTTATATACAACTGCGAGTAGGCCATCCAATCGTTCCAAACATCCATCATAAAATCTCTTTGAAGATTTGTTTTTGCAATGGTAGAAAACGAGATAAACTCCGCCGAAGAAAAAACAGTGTTTTCATCTAAATCTTTTACAATACCTGAAACGGTTGCGGTCAGGTTATCGTTGTAAGTTATTTGTCTTCCCAAAATATTCTGCATGGCAACACCGGGAAAATATTGCCTGGACCGGCTTTCCGTAAGTACTATGGAAAATGGATTCATCGCCGCTTCCTTTGAACCGGCTATAAATTTATAATCCAGCATTTTAAAGTATTGCTGGTTGGTAAAAACTATATTTTGTTGATGCTTAAAAATAACAGGATTTGAAGATCCCTTTTTAGTAATACTCACTTTAGCAGATGCATCGCCCTGGAATTGCATAATGGGAACTACCTCATCCACACCGGTAACTTCATTTTGAATAGCGCCGCTTAACGGTGCCTGCACGCCGGTACTATATCCTTCCGAACCATTAAATTTTGCATGGATTACCACGCGATATATCCTGTCCCTGTCTTTTTCAAATTTATCGAAACTAAATTCGTAATAAACGATTAAGAAAATTACCAACGAAGCGCTTATGCCAATAGATAGTCCCAACACATTGATAGATGAAAATATTTTGTTGCGCCAGAAATTTCTAAGGGCAGTTACGAAATAATTTTTGAACATGGCTTACGTGTTTTAATAACTCTATACAAAAAAATTCATGCAACCGGATTCAGTTTCGCTCATTCTGTTCGCAAGGACTTAACCGGGTTAGCGATCGCCGCTTTAATGGTTTGAAAACTCAATGTGAGTATGGCGATAACTATCATTACGGTAATCCCAAGCACAAAAACCCACCAGCTTACCTGGGTGCGATAAGCAAAATTTTCAAGCCACTTATGCATCCCAAGCCATGCAATCGGTACAGCGATAACAAAAGCAATTACTATCAACAACAGGAATTCTTTTGAAATTATTTGTACAATTTGTGATACCGATGCACCCAATACTTTTCTTACACCAATTTCTTTTGTACGGCGGTTGGTTGTATAAATCACCAGGCCAAGCAAACCAAGGCAACTGATAAAAACAGCAAGCCCCGTTGCCCACATTAACAGGCTGGAGATATGTTGCTCTTCATCGTAGTATTTTGCTATATCCTCATCGAAAAATTTATACCCGAAATCGTCCTCCGGAAATATTTGCTTCCATATTTTTTCTATTGCAGCAATGGTAGACTTCCATGCCGTACCGTCAGCATTTTGCGGTTTTAAGGCAATGTTGATTGTACGCGACCGTTCTGAGCCATTGCAAATTATCAATGGCTTTAACGGATCATGCAATGAATGCTGGTTAAAATCTGCTACGACACCAGAAATTATTTCAGGGGTGTTATTGTCCCAATAAAGATATTTCCCAACTGCTTCCTGCAAATTCTGAAAACCAAGGATATGGGCATATGTTTCATTTATGAGAAATTTATTAGTTGTATCACTTTGCGTAATATTATTTCCGGCCAGTAACTTAATGTCATATAATTTAATATAGTTGGTGTCTGCAGTTTTGATATTTACATCAGTTTCAATTTCTTTTCTTCCATCTTTATATTTTACAGTACTACTCCATGTGCTATTGGATGAAGGGGGATTATTGCTCAGGCTAATCATTGAAATGCCCGGCACAGATGCAAGCTTATCCATAAAAACATATTTATGGCTTTTTACGGTGTCATAATAATTCAAGCTTAAATATAGTATTGCATCTTTCTTAAAACCCATATTCTTATTAAGTGAATATGTTATTTGCTTGCTCACTAGAATAGTGGCCATGATAAAAACCTGTGCAATCACAAACTGTGAAACAGTCAACGATTTACGCAACCATACATTCCGCGTCTTGCCGGTATTTGCATAGGCCTGGTTCTTTAAAACCAGCACCGGTTTATAGCCTGAGAGTATCAACGCCGGATAAAAGCCCGATAAAACTGTAACAGCAATTATCAATATAACCAAAAAAAGTAGCACACCGGGTTGTGCTGCCAGGCTAAAATGTAAACCGTCGGGAATAAAACCGGAAAATGCCTTTAAAATCAGTGGCGTCAAAAAAACAGAAAGTAGGGTAGCCACAACCGTTAGTAAAAATGTTTCACTGAGAAACTGGATTACCAATTGCTTTCTTGAACTGCCAAGCGTTTTGCGAATGCCAATTTCTTTGGCTCTTTGTGAGGCATGCGCTGTTGTGAGATTTATGAAATTGATACAGCCCAGCAATAGCAGGAAAGCCGCCACGGCAAGCAATCCGTATAATGTGGGCTTGCTGGCATGCGGCAAATTATAGCCTCCATAATTCGAATTAAAATGAATATCGCTCAACGGCTGCAGCTTGAATTCTGATTTGCTGTTATCACCCGGCTCGGCCGTATGATGTTTTTTATACAATCCATACATTGCTTTTTCAACTGCAGCAATCTTTGTTCCCGGAGAAAGTTTAACCAGGAGTTGCGATGCAGAAGTGGTGTTATCCCATTGCGTCCAGTCTTCGGGCTTGAGGCTGGTATTTTCTAACGTGGCTCTCGATATAAAAGTTGTAAATGTAAAATCAGTATTCTGTGTTATATCTTTTACAATTCCCGAAATAGTAACGGCAACCGTATCATTAAAATAAATTTGTTTGCCTATAATTTGATTTGCCGGCATATTTGGAAAATACAATGCGGCCTTTTTTTGAGACAACACTGTTTGATAAGGTTCCTGCACCGCTGTTCGTGCCGATCCTGCCATCCATTGATAACCGATGAGATTGAAGTAATCTTCATTTACAAAAACAACATCTTTTTCATGCTTGAAAATTACAGGTTCCTTTCCAGGCATCGGGATGGTCACCTTTACTTCATCCGAAGTACGAAAAGGGACAACGGCATCAAATCCTGTCAATTCTTTTTTTATAGCCGGTGCCAAAGGCGATGTAACGCCGGAGTTCCGATATGTTTCACTTGCAAAAACAAAATTGGAAACAACACGATAAATACGATCTCCATCTTTTTCAAACTTATCAAATGTGAAATGATAATTTACCAATAAATAAATAACCAATGACGCACTTATGCCGATAGATAATCCCAATACATTGATGATTGAAAAAACTTTATTTGACCGGAAATTCCTCAGCGCAGTTTTGAGATAATTTTTAACCACTTTTTATAGTTTAGAATTTAGAGTTTAGAATTATGAATTGATGGACCATTCCAATTTTACTTTTGAATTTTGACTTTTAATTTTATTCAGTTCTCAAACTCTTTACAGGATTGGCCATTGCTGCTTTTATAGCCTGGAAGCTGATGGTGATTAGTGCAATTGAAACCGATGCCAGGCCTGCAATCACGAAGACAATCCATGATATATTAATCCGGTAAGCAAAATCCTGCAGCCAGGTATTCATTGCCCACCAGGCAACAGGGAACGCAATAACCGCAGCAATCAACACAAGCTTTACAAAATCCTTTGAAAGCATACCTACTATGTTAGTAACCGTTGCACCCAATACTTTACGAATGCCAATTTCTTTTGTTCGTTGCCTTGCAGTGTAAATACTAAGGCCGAACAAACCAATACATGCAATAAAAATTGCCAGTATTGCAAAAATATTCAACACATGCAACAGCTTTGCATCCGACTCGTAGAAATGATTCAATTGTTCATCTAAAAAGAAATAGTCAAAAGGATGCTCAGTTGAAAATTGTCTCCACGTCTTTTGGATATAAGCAAGTGCGGAAGGAAAACTACCTGCCTTTAATTTCACAGAAACATACAACGGATTATCAGTAAGGACAACAGCCAGCGGCTCTACTTTTTTTCGCAACGAAGCAAAATTGAAATCTTTCATAACGCCGATTACTTTTCCTTTTCTTAAGTGGTACAGTTCAAACTGTTTGCCAACCGCATTTTTCCAACCAAGCATGTTTGCCATTGCCTCATTTATAACAATGGACTCTGTTGTATCTGTGGGCATGGCCGATGAAAAATACCTTCCTTGTGTTAGCTGAATGCTATAGGTGGATGCGAAATTGGCATCTGTTTCAAATTCGCTTGCTAACAAGTGCTCCTCAGCAGTGTGCCCTTCAGGGATAATTCCATAACCGTTGAATCCTTGTCCCGGCACCCGGTTACTTGCAGAAACAGACAGGATATTGGGATTCTGCTTTATGGTTGTTATGAGCTCTTTCGATTTACTTTCAAGGCCGGTATTAGCCAACTGCAAAACAACAATCTGATCCTTGTTAAAACCAAGGTCTTTTGTACCCATGTAATGCATCTGCTTATTTACAATTATCGTTGCGATTATCAAAAGAATAGAAAATGCAAATTGCGTTGTAACTAAAGTTTTTCTGAGCCAGCTATCCTTGCCCGCTTTAATTACATTCCTGAAAACATCTGTTGATTTAAATCTTGCTAAAAATATTGCAGGATATAAACCCGCCGCAAGACTCAGTAAAATCAATAAGCCCATTAACCCTGCCACAATTCTAATTTGCAACAATAAATTAGCCGACAGATTTGCGCCGGCTATCTGATTAAACAGCGGAAGAACAATCGTTACAATTATCAATGCCAGTGTTAGTGAAAGAGTACACAATAAAAATGATTCTCCAAAAAATTTCCTTACAAGTTGCGATTGCTTTGCTCCGAGTACCTTTTGAACCCCGGTTTCTTTTGCCCGGCCCAGCGCTCCGGAGGTTGTGAGGTTAACAAAATTGAAACAGGCAATCAACAGTATTAAACCCGCTACTATTAATAAAGTATAAATGATGCTACTGCTATTGGTACGAAATGATTCTGCATATAAAATATCTTTTGATCCAAGATGGATATCGTCCAATCCCTGCAGGTAAGTACGGTATTGAAATTCTTTTTCAGGAAAATGCGAATGAAGCAAAGCGGAAATTTTACCACTTGTTTTCCTTGCGTCAGCATGTGGCTTTAGCTGAACAAAAGTATAATCCACGTTGGTTGTCCATGAATTCATCCAGCTAAAATTATCTGCATTGGCAGGCGCTTCAAGGGTTGCCATTGAGATGAGCATATTGAACTGAATGGAAGAGTTTTGGGGAACATCTTTTGCAATACCGTTAATTTTCACCGGCATGTCATTAAGCGTAATTAATGTTTTACCCAATGGATTCGTGTTACCAAAATATTTCCTGGCTGTGGTTTCTGTAATCACAGCTGTAAAAGGTTCGGTTAGTGCATCTTTATTAATTCCATTAACTAAAGGAAAATCGAACATTGTCAAAAACGAGTTGTCAGCATAAACAACATCATCAAGGCTAATTCTAACTGTATCATAACTTACCAGCATTTCGGTAAACCATGGCCTTAGCCTGCATGTAGCCGCTATCTCCGGAATTTCTTTATCTAACTGTGTAGCTAATGGCCCCGGCGTGATTCCATCCTGTTGCGGTTGCTTGCCTTTCTCATTGGTTATTTTATTTATCCGGTATATGCTGCTATGATTTTGATGAAACTGGTCGAACGTTAATTCATTATAAGCATATAGCCCGATGATAATACAACTTGCCAGCCCTATAGTAAGGCCAAGTATATTGATAAAAGAAAATGTTTTATGCCGCCATAAATTTCGAAATGCGAGTTTAACATTGTGATTCCACATGATTTTTGTTTTAAGTTTACAATTTTTTAAAATAAACCAGCGGTTAACGCCTGGCTTTCTCATGTTTCTTAAGTGTTATCGCACCCTTCTATTTATAACTAATTATCATAGCCCATTTCATTTTGCACCCACAAAAAAATATAAACGGCTGCAGTCATGCCTATAGATAATCCAAATAAATTGATGGCCGCTGTTGCTTTATTTTTCCAAAGATTTCTGAGTGCAGTTTTGAATCCGATAGTTATCGGATAATTTTTGAGCATTTATTTTTTTTTAAATGTTCATCGCATATTTTAACTCTTTAATCAATCTTATCGATATGAACCTCTCCTATATTTATTCCTTTGTTGATTACAGGATTTCCTGTGTAAGCGAGTTTAGCTTCACCATAAGCGGTGATTTTGATTTCATCTGATACATTTAAGCGGAAATTGGCTTCTCCATAGGCTGTTATTTTGGTTGTATTATTATTAATGCCCAGGCTGTTAACTTCACCCTCTCCGTAAGCAATAAATCTTTGATTTCTTATTGAGCCGGATTTGATCTCAAGCCGGCTTTCTCCATAGATAGTGGTGTGAAGTTGTCCTAAGTTTACCTCGTTAAAAATTACTTGAGATTCGCCGTATATGCGGAGGTTAAATTTGTCACCCTTCAGCAAACTTTTGCAAACCTGGGTTTCTTCCCCCCGTATGGAAAGGTCATTTAAAGTTTTATAAGTTACCGTTGCCGTTACAACCGTTCCGCTATAGATATCCCGCTTTTCTTTGTAGCCATTCTCGTAAACTTTTTTGTTTTTAGGGAATTCTTTTTCACCGTCCAAATAAATACGAAGCGTATTATTATTTACTTCGATATTTATTTTTTCATTATTGACCGTACTTTTTTCAATAGTTACATTTTCTTCGTTTCCTTCAACAAAAGTTACTTCGATGTGAGGACTTATTATTACCTTATTGAAATGATTTACGCTTGTTGTAGTTTGAGCGAAGGAAATATTTAAAAGCAGAATACCGGAGATTGCGAGAAAACATTTTAACTTAAGCATGATATGTTGTTTAAAAGTGAAATATAATTGTCAAACTTTTTTTGTTCTTTACTATTGAAAGATCCTAACCTTGTGACTGGTTACTTTTTATTATCCTTATCCTTCATTTTGTCCTTTTCTTTATGCGATAAATGAAGCGTTTCTTCTCCCAGTGTTACAGGTATAGAACGCTGGTCGCCATTACGAACTATTGTAAGGTTGGCAACGTCTCCGGGTTGTAGTTTTGAAAGATCATATTTTAGTTCCTCGATCGTAGCAAATTCAAAATCGTTCATTTTTAATATGATGTCTCCCTTTTGAATTCCCGCCTGCCTTGCAGGAGACTCATCTGAAAATCCCGTTACTTCCACAGCATATTTATCCCACACAGGATCCGCATCTATTCCCAATTTTGCCTTTTTAATTTCTGTTATTCCTTTATCCTTGAGGTCGTTGGTCCATAACATTGAATTGTACTTTAAAAACTCAGGATAATCGTTGAGGTTAGCCTGCAACTTCATTAACTGGTTATTCCTTATAAAACTTACTTCCACAATTTGGCCGGGATTATATTCATCGAGAGTATTTACCAATTCATTAAAACTGTGAACCTGCTTTCCGTTAACAGCCACCAGCATATCACCTCTTTGCAAACCGGCCTTTTCCGCCGCAAATCCTTTATAGACTCCATTTATGTACAGGCCATCGGTTTTAGCCATGTTGTTATCGACATCTACACCCAAAAAGGTATGATATTCGTAATTATTTTTTTTATGTTGTGCGCTTGCAACGAAGCAAATAGTTAAGAGGACCATTGCAGCTACGAATTTGATCTTCATAAATTATGTTTTAAGTATGAAATTTATTTTGACTTCACTCTGTCCTTAAGCTTTTTACGGGATTTGCAACAGCAGCCTTAAAAGCCTGGAAGCTAATAGTGAGTAATGCAACCAGCGCAGCAATAATAGCAGCGATCAGAAATACCCACCATTTAATATCTATTCGATACGCAAAATCCTGCAACCACCGGTGCATGTAATACCAGGCTATAGGGACCGCAACCAGCAATGCAATACCCACCAGCTTTAAAAAATCTTTTGAAAGCAAGCTAACAATACTTCCGACCGAAGCGCCCAGCACCTTACGAATGCCGATTTCTTTTACGCGTTGCTGTGCAGCAAAAGTTGTTAACCCAAACAACCCGAGACAGGCAATGATAATACCCAGTATTACAAGACTGATAAATACTTTTTGAAATCGGTTTTCTGATTGATAGAGCTTCGCATACGTATCATCTAAAAATGTATATTCAAAAGTCCTTTCCGAAGAAAATTTCTTCCATGTGTTTTGCAATTGTGCCAGGGTTGCCCGAATATTATCTGTTGAAAGTTTTATAGTAAAATTTGCCACCCTTCGTGGAATATTTACAAAAGCAAAAGGCTTGATCTCGTTGCGCAATGATGTGAAATGAAAATCTTTAAGCACTCCGACCACGGTTACATAATACATCGTATCACCATCATTACTCCACAAAATTTTCTTCCCTACAGGGTTAGATACGCCCATATCTTTTACGGCTGTTTCATTTAACACGATGCTGCCGATGGTTTGTTCTAAAGGACCATTTGGAATTCCATTCGTAAGTGAATCAGCAGGAAATTTTGGAGAGAAACCCCTGCCCTCCTTTATTTCCATTCCAAGTACATTTAGAAAATCAGGCCCGACACTTAGAAAATTTACGAGCTGGGAATTTTGGGATTCCTTAAAGCGTAAACCTGTAGTCCAGTTTTGTCCACCTACTACCCCGTCGGAGCTAGCGATTTTTTTTACGCCTGGAAATTGCAAAACAGTATTTTGAAATGCTCTTCTGTCCGCGGAGGATAAATATCCCGCATTATTTACAACTATCACCTGTTCTTTATCTAACCCTAATTTGGCCGATTGCACAAAATGCATCTGTTGCGAAATAACCAGGGCACCAATTATTAAAACAATTGAAATAGTAAATTGTACCACCACTAATGCCTTGCGTAAACTTAATGTCGCTTTATCATTTATCTTAAGCCCCTTCAATACAATAATTGGCCGGAATGATGACAGGTAAACTGCAGGAAAGAAGCCTGCTACGATTCCAAGAAAGAGCGCAGCTAATACCATATACATTAATACAGCCGGGTTACCAATAACAGTGAGTTGCTTCAACGTTAACATGTTCACGACAGGTAATAATATTTGTGCAATCACCACGGCGAGCAGTGAAGCAATCAGGCAGGTAATAACTGATTCCAGGAGAAATTGCTTTATCAGCGACGACCTGTATGCGCCGGCAACCTTTCTTACACCGATTTCTTTTGCCCTCACTGATGCTTTCGCCGTCGCAATATTTACATAGTTGATTCCGGCAATCACAATAATAAATAGGGCAATGATGGTAAACACATACACGTACAACTTATCACTGTTTGGCTCCAGTTCCCATTTTAAATTTGATGTAAGGTGAATGTCAGTCAATGGCTGAACGTAAAATATATTTTTCCCGTTAGTAACCCCACTCTCATAAACAGCCTGGATTTTCTTCGTGAGATTGGCCGAATTGATCCCCGGCTTTACTTTTATATAGGTATAAAAATTGTAGAAGCCCCAGTTTGCGTCAATATTGCCATCGAATTTTCTTGTAGAAATTAAAAAATCAAAATGGAAATGAGAATTGGAGGGCACATCTTCTATAACCCCCGTAACAGCAAGATCTCCTAACTCATCTACATGTAATGTTTTCCCGATCGGGTTATTATTTCCAAAATATCTTTTAGAGGCACTTTCAGTAAGAACAATAGAATTGATTTCTTTAAAAGCATTTTGCGCATTGCCATATATAAATGGAAATGTAAACACATCAAAAAAACTGCTATCTACCCGGTATAGTTTTTCTTCTGTAATCTTTTTTTCTCCGTAATTAATTAAAAAATTGCTGCCCCAGTTAGGAAATACTCTTGTAACAACTTTTACTTCCGGAATTGCACTTTGGATGGCAGGCGCCAGCGCAGGAGGAGTTGTTGCGTCCGGTAACCGGCTTCCGTCATCATTCACAAAATCTTTTACGACCCGGTAAATATTTCCGGCATCTTTATTAAACCGATCATAGCTTGTTTCATCTTTTACAAATAAAAATATCAATAGACTACAGGCCATGCCGGTAGCCAGTCCGAATATATTGATGAAGGAAAAAATTTTATTCTTCATCAAATTTCTCCAGGTAATTTTGAAATAATTTTTTATCATAAATGGGATATTAATGATAAAGCCATTTTGTTATTGGAGCACAGACACACAGTTAGCTATAAAGAAAGCAATGCTGGTACCGCAATTATACTAACGTGATTATCAGTGGGGAAACAATAGAAATATATAGCAGGACTGTTCGGTTTTGATACAGTCATTGTTCGGTTTTTCTGCAACAGAACACCAATACCAACTTAAAGTGATATGAATATTTTTCATAAATGGCGCTCCATTTTATTACCTCATGAGGACCACTTCTGCCGGTTGACGTTCCATTGTCGGAACTGCATTTACCTGTTTTGGTTTCCGTTTTTGAAGGAACCGGACATGTAATGCTCCTATCAATAATGCAATAATTCCTTGTGCCATCACTGTATTCTTCACACCTATATGCTCTGAAATAAAACCAATAAGCAATCCGCCGAGTGGCTGCATTCCAAAAAAAGCCATTGCATAAAAACTGATCACTCTTCCACGCATTGCGGGATCAACAGTGGTTTGTATAATGGTATTGGTTAATGTTATCTGCGACATCATACCGAATGCGGCCATCACAGCAAAGAACAAAGCAAGCGGGTATAAGGTTGTGTGCGAAAATAATACCAGGCCCGTACCAAAAACAAAAGTATTGATGGCTAATATTTTTCTCAGGTTTCTGCCCGGCTTCAATGAAGCTAAAAATATAGCGCCTGCAAATGCCCCGAAGCCAATAAAGCTGTCAATGATTCCAAACGTAGACGCAGTACCATGAAATATATCTTTCGCATATACCGGTATCAGCGTACTGAACGGCAACACAAATAAACTGATAAGAGCCAGCATACCGAGGACAAAAGATATAGCGGGTGTTTTTTTAATATAAACAAATCCTTCATGAAGCTGCCCTGCAATATTTTTGGTACGTGGTTTTGAAATATACTTTGGCAATTTCATCAATAATAATGAAACAATAACTGCGACAAAGCTTAATGCATTCAATCCAAAACAAATATCATTACCAAAAGTTTCTATGATGAGGCCGGCAATACCCGGACCAATTAATCTTGATAAATTAACCATCGATGAATTCAGGGCAAGTGCATTAGGAAGATCCTTCTTATCTTTTACCATTTCAATTACCAATGACTGGCGTGCCGGCACATCAAATGCATTTACGATTCCCAGCACTACACTTAGTGCAATTATTTCCCATACCGAATAGTTTTTGAAAAAGATTAGAGCCGTTAATAAAGCAGCCTGCACCATTGAAATTATTTGGGTAAGCAATAAAACTTTGTACCGGTTGTACCTGTCTGCGACTACGCCACCGATAAATGAAAATAAAAATGACGGAAACATTGTGGCAAATAGCGTAACACCCAGCATAAATTTTGAATGAGTAAGTGAATACACTACCCAGCTTACCGCAGTCTTTTGCATCCATGTGCCTATTAGTGAAACAGATTGCCCGGCAAAATATAACCGGTAGTTACGATTTTTAAAAGCGCTGAATGTACTTATCCTCATATTAAACTTCTTCTTTGTTATTGTTACAAATCTTAACCTTCATAATCAACCAGTTTTGTTAATGGTGCGATGGCACTCCGCAGTATATTTTTTTCTTTGGCGGTAGTTATTTCTGCCAGCGCCTTATTAAGCCATTCATCTCTTTCATTTCTCACTTTATACAAAGTGTTTTCACCATTTTTTGTTAGTGAAACAATCGATTTCCTTTTGTCCGTCTTAGAAAGCTTCCTTGAGATGTAGCCCATCTCGGATAACTTATTTAATATCTGCGACATTGATTGGGTAGTAATTTTTTCCATGGATGCCAGTTCGCTTGGCAACAAGGTTTTATGCTGATCGAGCAATGCGAGCGTTGAGCGCTCTGTAAGTGAAAGCATTGCACCGGTGTCCGATTTAACCCGTAGTTTTTTTACGAGCCTGGTAATTACCAACCTCAGGTCTGATGCCAGTTGATGAGTTATTTGTGTTGTCATAATCTGAAGTTAAACTTGTAAGTTTACCTTACAAATTTACAACAAATCAGGATTAAAAAAAAGGATTCATCTAATAAATGAATCCCTCGCTTTTTTAGAGAACTTAAAGTGTTTCTTATTCCGTTCGCAAACTCCTTGCAGGGTTGGAAATAGCAGCCTTTACCGCCTGGAAACTAATGGTGACTAATGCAATCAACATGGCGACAACAGCGGCCAAGACAAATATCCACCACTGAATATGTATCCTGTAAGCAAATTCCTGCAGCCATCTATTCATCGCAAACCATGAGATGGGAAAAGCGAGTATTGCCGCGATGCAAACGAGTTTAAGAAAGTCTTTCGACAGCATCGCAACTATGCCGGTAACACTTGCACCAAGCACTTTACGTATGCCAATTTCTTTTATTCGCTGTTGCGCTGCGTACGTAGCCAGGCCAAATAATCCAAGGCATGCAATTAAGATAGTCAACAATGCAACTATTATAAAAATAGTTTCTCTTATATGATCTTCACGGTAAAATAAATCCCATTGCTTATCGAGAAAATGATATTCAAATAAATGGTTTTGGTCAACGGAACGAAGAATAGAATTCATTGCAGCAAGTGTTTTAAGAACATTGCCGGTGGTAACCCTTGCAGTAAAATAGTCGATACTTTGTACAGGGTTTTTTTGAAAGCCGAGTATCATCGGAGCCAGTGGCTCACGTAGAGACTGGAAGTTAAAATCTTTTACAATACCTATTACCCGTGCAGTAAACGGTTCATCACTATGGATTTGAATTAACTGTTCTTTTGGCGCAGTAATTCCCATCTCTTTTGCTGCAGTTTCGTTAATAATTACTGATGAAGAATCCGCAAGGCTGCCGCTTAAAAAATTCCGACCCTTAATTAAGCTAATTTGATAAGTTTTTAGAAACTGGTCATCTATGCCCAGGAAATACATATCGTCTCCAGCAGGACTTTGTATTTTTTCTCCACTGACTTTTATTTTCGGAATATCTTTCCATTCACCAGGAACTCTCGAACTCACAGAGACATTTTTTACCTGTGCTAATTTTGAAAATTCCGCCTTGATAGTTTCTGCGCCGCGACGAACTTTACCACTGTTGATATCAACAACAACCAGCTGATCTTTTTTAAAGCCCATATCTTTCGTGTTCACATATTTTATCTGCATATACACAACAGCGGTGGCTATAATCATAATAATGGAAAGCACAAACTGGAAAACGACTAATGAACGGCGAAGAGAAAGATTTCCTTTACCAATATTTATTTTGTTCTTGAACAATTGCAGCGGCCGTAAATGTGATTGAAATAATGCAGGATACACTCCTGATAATAATCCAACGATTACAATAATACCTGCAATTCCGAGCCAGACGCGGAAATCGGTATGCAGGCCAAGCGTTAATTGCTTTTCAGTGAAATCATTAAAATACGGCAGTAATATTTCTACAAGCAATACAGCAAATACAAATGCCATTAATGTTGTTAAAAAAGCTTCTGAAAGAAATTGCTTTACTAAAATTCTTCTTGAGGCGCCGGCTACCTTACGCACTGCAATTTCCTTAGCCCTGTTTGCAAAGCCCGCAGTAGTTAAATTCATATAATTTATACAAGCGATTAGCAACACAAATAATGCGATAACAGAAAAAACATAGATGTATGTGATATTACCTCTTTTAAATGAACTGCCTTCAATATCGCCTGAATAAAAATGAACGTCTTTTAATGGCTGTAAAATATAACTGATCTTATTTCTATCATCACCATTTTCATTTGCTGCCACAAGCTGATTAATTTTGGTTTCAGCTTTATGCACATCAGCCTTATTATTGAGCAGAAGATAGGTGGTGAAATCACCTGAAGTCCAATCAGCATTTATATATTTTCTGAAACCTTCTCCTGTGATACTGGACTCAGAAAAAATAAGATTAAAATCGATATGAGAATTGGAAGGAAAATTTTTCAATACCCCTGTTATCTTATATGGGGAACTGTCTCTTTCAATCTGTAAAGTTTTGCCTAACACGTCGGCGGTGCCAAAATATTTTTCAGCAGTTTCTTCGGTAATAATTACGGAATGAGGTGCTGTTAATGCAGCGTTTCGATCACCGGCTAATAATTTGAAGTCAAAAGTGGTAAGAAACCCGGGATTTGCTATGGTAAAATTTTCATAGAAAACGTTGGTGTTTTGATTGTTGCCAACGTTCAACCTGCCGAAGGTTGTAAAGCGGGCTGCATCTTTTATTTCAGGAAGATCCGCCACAACTTTGTCTGATACCTGGTAACCGGCGCCCGCCACCTTCGTCTCCTTTCCTTCAACCGTGTTTATATCTTCTATAACCCGGTAAATATTTTCGGCATTTTTGTGAAACCGGTCAAATGAAAATTCATCGAAAATATATAAGGCAATCAGCAGGAAACTTGCAAGCCCAATTGTTAATCCAAAAATATTGATGAACGAAAAAATTTTATTTTTCATCAGATTTCTCAATGCAGTTTGGAAATAATTTTTAATCATGACGCTTTAAAGTTGTTTAGTTTATTCGGTCCGAAGGGATTTAATTGGATTTGCAATCGCTGCTTTTATTGCCTGGTAACAAATAGTTATCAATGCAATTAGCAATACAGCCAGACCCGACAATGCAAACACATCCCACGTAATTGATATACGATATGTATAATCTTGCAGCCATTTTTGCATCAGCCACCATCCGATTGGAGCTGCTATTAACAATGAAATGAGAACAAGTTTTAAAAAGTTCCCGGTGAGCAAGGTAAACAAGTTGCTTACAGAGGCTCCCAATACTTTTCGTATGCTTATTTCTTTGGTCCGCTGTTCAGCCATAAACGCGGCCAATGCAAACAGGCCGAGACAAGCTATAACAATTGCAAGCACCGCAAAAGAAGTAAAGATTAAGCTCGTTCGTTGTACATCAGCATACATGGCTGCATAGCTTTCATCAAGGAAATCGAATCGCACGGCTTGATTCGGCAGAAAACTTTTCCAGACACCGGTAATAGATGCGATAGCTTTTTTCATATCCGCACCATTCACTTTAACGGATATAACACTATTACTGTTTCCTAAAAACATACAAAGCGGGTCTATTTCCTGCTTCATAGATTCGTAATTAAAATTATCAACTACACCTATAATCGTATAGTTGTTTCCGTTAGTAATTACTTTACCTAACGGATTTTTATAGCCTATCTGTTCTGCCATTGCTTTGTTAATAATAACGGCCTGGGAATCAGTTCGCAGATCTTTTGAAAAATTTCTGCCGGCAATTATTTTCATTCCAAGCGTTTCGATATAGTCATTGTCTACCACCCAGTTTTGAGCATGCACCCCCGCTTCCTCTTTTATTTTACCCTCTCTATAAAATGTATTGAAATTTCTTTTGCTTCCTTTTACAGGAAGAAAATCACTTACTGAAACACTCTTAACCAACGGTAATTTTAATAATTCATTCTTAAACGATTCCGTTTGTTTGTCCAATGTATTTGTTCCCTGGATCATCACGACCTGGTCTTTATCAAAACCAATTTTTTTATGCAGTATGAATTGCATTTGCCTGTAAATAACAAATGTTCCTATCAATAAAATTAATGATGTTGCGAATTGAAATACAACAAGCGCTCCACGCAAACCTGCATTTTTGCTGCCCCTGCTCAATTGTCCCTTTAATACTTTGGCAGGTTTAAATGCTGAAAGATAAAATGCCGGGTAAAGACCTGCTGTTAAACCGATAATTATTGCTGATAAAAATAAAACAGGCAATATCCACCATTGCAGCCAGGGTATTGCTAAATGAGTTGCTGCCATTTTATTAAAAAGCGGCAAAAGCAAATAGGCAATTACGAGAGCTATGCTAAAAGAAAGAAAACTGTACAATAACGATTCAGTAAGAAATTGTTTTACCAGGCTGCTTCTTTGTGATCCTATCACTTTGCGAAGCCCTACTTCTTTTGCCCTGTTGGCAGATCGCGCCGTTGAAAGATTTAAAAAATTAATACATGCAAGTATTAAAATAAATATCGCCACTGCTCCGAATAACCAAATAAAACGCACATCGCCTTTTTTCGCCACATCCTCTTCAATATTATACGATTTAAGATGAATATCCTTCAATGGCTGTAAAAGTAGATGTGCGGTACTCAAATTTTTTCTCGCATCTACCTGGCCCCTGGCTTCTCTTGCGGGGATCATATATTTATCCAACACATCAGCAGTCATCTTCTTTTGAAGTTGCTCAATATTAGCACCGGGCCTTAGCAAAAGATAAATACCGTAGTTACTGGAATTCCAGTCTTTCTGCTCATTATCCCAGAATGAAACACCGGCAAGTGAAATGAAAAACTTGTATTGAAGATGCGAAGTTGATGGAAAATCTTTCATCACACCACCAATATGAATCGGCATTTTAGTGCGGTCATTAAAATACATTACTTTACCTATAGGATCTTCACCCTGAAAATATTTATCGGCCATGCTTTTCGATATGACCATGCTGAAAGGTTCTGTGAGTGCATGTTCTTTATCGCCTTTTATTATTGGTATATTTAAAATATCAATAATAGCCTGGTCAGCAAAACAAAAACCTTCTTCATAATTATTATCAGGAGTATCAGCCCGCCTTATCTGGTTACTTCCTGCTCCTCCAAAAAGACTACTCGCCATGATGCGGCCGGCTTTTTCAACCTCGGGAAAATCATTTACCAATGCTGTTGACATCGGGGCGGGGAAACTTATCCCACTATGTTCAACACCATTTATTGTAGCTCTCCCGATAATTCTAAACACGCGATCGCCATTTGGATTTTGTGTATCGTAACTCAACTCATGTTTAATGTATAAAGCAATGAGTAAACAGGCTGCAATACCTATTGCAAATCCGCCGATGTTAACAGCGGCATACATTTTTTGCCGTGTCATATTCCTAAATGCAATTTTGAGATAATGCCTGATCATAATTTTTTTACGATTTGAATAGATAAAATGAAGTAAAATGCACGATAGCAAATTCAAATTCACTATTTAGCATTTTAATAAAATTATTAAACCAGGTTGTCGTTGAAGTTTTTAAAAAAACACAATGGCTATGCCAAATCAGAACTTCCTTAGTTGCAAAGTCTTAGTATCTTATTTACGGCATTAAGTGTACGATAACGAACAGTTCCATGTTCGATACTGAACGTGAAAGGAATAGATAGAAAATAACGTTCGGAATACACCGGATTCATTCTTCTCACTCAGTTCGGAGAGATTCAACGGGATTTGCTGATGACGCTTTTATTGCCTGGGTGCTTATAGTTACAAAGGCAATAACAATTGAAACGACACCGGCTAATACAAATACCCACCAGCTAATATCGGTTCTATATGCAAAATCGGCAAGCCATGTATGCATAGCCCACCAGGCAACCGGAAATGCAATGAGCGCCGCAATCATAATCAATATTATAAAGTCTTTGGATAGAAGCTGAACAAGTTGTACGGCATTTGCTCCCAAAACCTTTCTTATCCCAATCTCTTTTGTTCTTCGGGTAACCGTTAGCGTGGCAAGGCCAAATAAACCCATGCAGGCAATAAATATGGATAAGACCGAAGCTATTTTTACAACTGTCGCACTTTTTTGCTCCTGCTCATAAGCAGTTGCCAGTTTCTCATCTAAAAAATGATATTCAAAATCCTGGTTGGGTGCAATAGTTTGCCATGCCTGTTTTAAAATGTTGATATTGTCTTGCACATTACCTTGTTTCATTCGAACAGAAATTCGTGGTTGCGGTGAATTGGCAAATGAAACATCATTGGATTGCCGGGCAATCGTATCAAATTTTAAGGATAGTACTAATGGTTTTATTTCTGTGTGTAACGATTCGTAATTGAAGTCTTTCATGACTCCGATAATATGCTGGGAGTATTTTCCAAATCTTTTGCCGACAGGATCTTTTATTCCAAATTTTTTTACAAGCGCTTCGTTTACCAGTATACTATTATTTGAATCAGCAGGGTTTTCCGGTGAGAAACTCCTTCCCTGGCGAATAGGGATCTCCATAACTTTAATAAAGCGTGAATCAATTTCATTATACTGAAAATCGTGGTATTGCTTTTTATCATCAGAATAACCAAGAGTAGCCCAGGGTGTTTCGGCAAAACTGAATGTAGAAGCGCTCGCATCAAGCACCTGCGGATATTTTGACAATTCATTTTCATACAACTTTGCCAATGGAAATCCTTCTGATCTTCTCTTATTCGTAGGTACAATTATTACCTGGTCTTTATTATAACCAAGATTTTTTTTGTTGAGATAGTTCATTTGCTTACTTATTATAATAGTGCAAATAATCATTACAATAGAGGCAACAAATTGTCCCACGATTAATCCCTTTCTGAATAAGCCGGCATTGTTTTTCAAATTCAATTTTCCTTTCAGCACTTCAACAGGGTTAAAACCTGAAAGTATGATTGCGGGATACATGCCTGCAATTAGTGCAATGATGCTCATCAGCGAAATACAGAAAATAATAAATAAAGCATCGAAATGAAAATCAAGGTTCCTGTTGATAAGCTCATTAAAAGGTTTGAGTAAAAAGAAGGCAATCACTAAACCGATTATGACAGCGATAACGGTTACTAATAGTGCTTCGCCCCAGAATTGTTTGATGAGTTGTTTTCTTTGTGCACCTAAAGTTTTTCTTACCCCAACTTCCAATGCTCTTGTTGTTGAGCGGCCAATGGATAGTGTTATAAAATTGATACAGGCGACCAGCAATATTAAAATACCAATTGTTGCGAGTATGTAAGCATATTTTGGATTGCTGATGGGTCGGATACCTGCAGGCATTGAATCATCTAAATGAATGGAGGTTAAAGGTTGCAGGTATAAATTGTATTCTTCCTCGCCATAATCTTCACCTAACTGTTGCTTAAGCATTGCAGGAAATTTTTTCTGCAGGTTCGCTGCCTGAACATTTTTTCGCAACATGATATATGTCTCACCAAAAACGTTGAACCAATTATGAAGTAATCTTTTTCCAAATACAAGCTCATCATTTGAATAAGGGAGCAGTATATCATATTTAATACTTGATTCTTCCGGCGCCCGGGCCGCAATACCTGCCACGGTAAATAATTTCTTCTCATCACCCAAAGTAATTTCAAAACTTTTACCAACAGGACCCGCATTACCAAAATATTTTTTTGCAATTTCCGCTGTAACTATAACCGAATTGTTTCCAGGAAATGGATTGTTTCGATTACCCTGCAAAAGTTTAAAGTCAAACATTTGGAAGAGCGTTGGATCAACCAT
The DNA here is from genome assembly GCA_963798665.1 of uncultured Chitinophagaceae bacterium. Lineage (GTDB taxonomy): Bacteria > Bacteroidota > Bacteroidia > Chitinophagales > Chitinophagaceae > Ginsengibacter. The sequence continues at coordinate 33,209 of CAWCUN010000022.1, forward strand.
TGTAATGTTTTCATTAAAGGATTTATCGCCGATTTTTACCAATGTATTATTTGTATATACGCGGCACATGGCTTCCACTTCAGGGAAGCTGTTTTGAATTGCAGGGCCTGCGGGAATTGATGTTACCGTATTTTTAAATTCCTGCCCGTCAGCTTTTTCATCCTGCCATACGCGATAAATGCGATCTGCATTTGTATTAAAGCGATCATAACTAAACTCACTTCTTACAAACAGCATAATGAGCATGCAACAAGTAATACCAACCGCTAAGCCTGAAATATTGATGGCAGTGTATGTTTTGTACCGCATTAAATAACGCCAGGCGATTTTGAAATAATTTTTAAGCATTAAAGAAGTTTTAAGTTGTATGTTTTAAGTTATAGGTCAAAAAGTTTAGCAGCTTAATTTTTCATTTTGACTTTTGACTTTTGAATTGTTACTCGGTTCTTAAACTCTTTACAGGATTGGCAATCGCCGCCTTAACGGCACGATGGCCTACCGTTATCCAGGCAATGATAATGGAGCTTACAATAGCCAATATGAAAACAGATGCGCCTAAATCGATACGATAGGTATAATTCTGCAACCATTTATGCATGATAAACCAGGCTATAGGCGCAGAGATTACAAATGCAACAACAATCAGAATGGTGAATTCTTTTGATAACAGGAAAACGATATTGCGAACTGAAGCACCGAGCACTTTACGAATGCCTACTTCTTTTGTACGCTGAACAGCCATGAAGGAAACCAGGCCATACAAACCAAGACAACTTATAAAGATGGCAATGCCCGCAAAAATTTGATACAATTGCGAAAGCTCATTTTCCTGTTTATAAAAATTCTCTATAGTTTGGTCAAGAAATTTATAATCATAAGCATAATCAGGAAACTGGCTTGACCATAATTTCTCAATATAAGGCAATACGGTTTTTTCTGCACCCGGTTTTATTTTTATGTTGATGGTTTGATAAACAGCTTTCCATGTACTCAATACAACAGGAGCCATTGGCTCACGCAAAGAATAAGAATTGAAATCTTTTATGACACCCACTATATTTCCAACTTTTCCGCCGTCAAAAAAATCTATTTGTTTACCAATAGCATCTTTCGGATTTGTAACACCTAACTTGCTCAGCAGTGTTTCGTTCACTACAAATTCCCGTACCGTATCGCTTGGATAATAAGGTCTGCCCGTAACAAATTGAAGGTGGTATGTTTTGAAATAATCAGGATCAGCCCATTTTAGATTTGCATTGAAGTCAGTGCTTTTATTTGAATGATTATATTTAAAATCACTGTTCCAACTGCCTTGAGAAGACGGGCTTCGAAAGCTGAAGCTTGCACTTTGTATGTTGGGGTTCGCAAGTAATTGATTGCGCATATAATCAATTTTTGTGTGACTAATGCTGTCACCCGGAACAGGAACATTGATAATAGCGGCTTTATCGAAGCCAAGTGATGCATTTCTGAAAAAATTCATTTGGCTAACAACAATAAACATTCCTATAATAAGAATATGGGCTATTGCAAATTGTAAAACAACCAATGCTCTTCTTAAAGAAATGCCGCCAATCATTTTAGCCGTTATCTTACTTTTTAAAGCGGTGATTGGGTTAAAGCCTGATAAAATAATAGCAGGATAAATGCCTGAGAGAAGTGTAACGATGGCTCCTGTTGCAAGAATAAATAATATTAATACGGGGTTTGCAATAAAACTTATTGTCATCTGTACTTCGAGCAATTTGTTTAAAAAGGGTAAAGTCAGTGCGGTAATGCCGATTGCAAATATTAATGCAATAAAAACTATGAGCGCAGTTTCACCTAAAAACTGCATAACTAGTTGCTTACGCTTACTCCCTAAAACTTTTCTTACACCCACTTCTTTTGAACGATTTACAGCTTGTGCCGTTGCAAGGTTTATAAAGTTTACACAGGCAATTACTATAAGAAAAATTCCTATCAACAATAATGCTGTTATAAGTGAATGGCTAAAAGTATGTCCGTTAAAATTTCCAAACCTTTCATCATAATGAATTTCAGATAAAGGTTGTGCGATGAAAACATCATTCGCATATTCTGCAGGTTTATGTTTTTTGGCAAATGCTTTCAGCTCTGCATTAAATTTATCTACAGGCAAATCCGGTGGCAAAACAACGAATGTATAAGCCTGGCTATACGAACTTACCCAATCATCTAAATTATTCTTCACGTTAGTATTTTGAAGAGCAGAATAAGAAACCACAACACTTAAAGGAAAATCTGAATTATGCGGAATATTTTTTAGAATGCCTGTAACTGTAAACAAAGATTTGTTTGCATACATGATTGTCTTGCCCATTGCATCCCGATAATTATCGGGACCAACACCAAAGTATTTTTCCGCTGTTGCCTGTGTAAGTACTGCGCTGTTTGGGCCGTTCAAGGCGGTTTTTGCATCGCCTGCAAGAAATGGAAAATTGAACATGCTGAAGAACTGCGGTTCTGCATAATAGAAATTATCTTCCTGTAATTTTTTCTGCCGGGTCGTTCCGTCTTCAACAGTTATTTGTCCGCCCTGTTGAAAAATAGAAGCCACTTCTTTTATCTGGGGAAAATCAACACGTAATCCGGTTGCAACAGGGAACGCTACGCCGGCAGAATAACCTACTCCATCCTCGTTGTGAAACTCTGTGCCCACACGATAAATATTATTTGTCTTCGGATGAAAATTATCAAAGCTGCTTTCAAACTGTACCACTAAAAAAATAAGAAAGCAAGCTGCAATGCCTATTGCTAAACCAAGGGTGTTTATGAGCGCATAACTTTTATTGCGCTTGAAACTTCTTATCGCAGTTTTAAAATAATTTTTAAACATGATTTTATATTTATGAAGTGGAGTTATGCATTTGAGTTTTGGGTTGTAAGTTTGAGTTGTAAGTTGTAAGTTTTAGTTTTAAGTTTTAGGTTTTAGGTTTTTAATTTTTAATTTTTCACTCTGTCCTCAAACTTTTCACGGGATTTGCAACTGCTGCCTTAACAGCACGATGCCCCACCGTTATCCATGCGATGATGATGGAACTTACAATAGCCAATATGAAAACGGATGCGCCTAAAGGGACCCGGTAGGTATAATTCTGCAACCATTGGTGCATGATAAACCAGGCTATAGGTGCTGATATTGCAAATGCAATAACAATCAGAATCGTGAATTCTTTTGACAACAGGAAAACAATATTGCGCACTGATGCGCCAAGCACTTTGCGAATGCCCACTTCTTTTGTACGCTGCACTGCCATGAAGGAAACCAATCCATATAAGCCGAGACAGCTGATGAAGATAGCAATGCCTGCGAAAATTTTATATAGCTGTGAAAGCTGGTCTTCCTGCTTGTAAAAATTCTTTATGGTGTTGTCAAGAAAACTATAACCATATACATAATCAGGATAAATGCTGCTCCATAATTTTTCTATAAAAGGCAGGACATTTTTCTCTGACCCGGGTTTTATTTTTATGTTGATGGTTTGATACACATCTTTCCAGGTACTTAAAACCACTGCCGCCATAGGCTGGCGCAAAGAATAAGAATTGAAATCACGTATTACCCCTGTAATGTTGGCAACTGTGCTTCCGTTCCAGAAACTTATTTCTTTGCCTATTGCATCCTGTGGATTGCTGACTCCCAGTTTTTTTAACAAGGTTTCATTCACAACAAATTCCCGTACAGTATCACTGGCGCTGTATGCATGGCCCGCAATAAACTGCAGGTTATAGGTTTTAAAATATTCCGGATCGGCCCATTTAAGGTTGGCGCTAAAGTCCGTTTTTTTGGTTGAATGATCATAATTAAAATCACTGTTCCAGTTATTTTCAGAAGAAGGACTTCCGAAACTAAAGCTTACATTTTGGATACCGGTATTGGCAAGTAACCTGTTGCGCAGGTAATCAAGTTTCGTATGATTAATGCTATCGCCGGGAACCGGCACATTAATTATCGCAGCTTTATCAAAACCGAGAGAAGCATTTCTGAAAAAATTCATCTGGCTTACCACGATAAACATCCCGATGATTAGTATGTGTGCAATTGCAAACTGCAAAATCACGAGAACTCTTCTTAGTGAAATTCCACCTACCATTTTGGGAGTTACTTTACTTTTTAACGCAGTGATAGGATTAAAGCCCGACAAAATTATTGCCGGGTAAATGCCTGACAACAACGTAACTCCTGCTCCAACAAAAAGTATAAATAAAATCAATGAAACGTCTTTAATTACATTTAAGGTTATCTGAACCTCGAGTAACTTATTGAGGTAAGGTAATGTAACACCTGCTATGAAAACAGCTAACAATAATGCAATGAAAACAATTAGCGCAGTTTCACTTAGGAACTGTATGGCCAGTTGTTTTCGTTTGCTGCCCAACACTTTTCTCACCCCTACTTCTTTGGAACGATTTACCGCCTGTGCGGTTGCGAGGTTTACAAAATTTACACAGGCAATTATGATAAGAAAAAGGCCAATCAATGATAATGCATTTGTCAAAGAATGACTAAAGGTGTGACCCCTGTAATTTCCAAAGCGATCATCGTAATGTATTTCTGTAAATGGCTGCGCAATGAAACCGTCTTCGGCATAATCTGCAGGCTTGTGCTTTTTAGCGAAGGCTGTTAGTTGAGCATTAAATTTTGTAACCGGTAATCCAGGAGGCAATACAACAAAAGTATAAGCGCCTCCCCATGTGCTTTTCCAGTCATCCATATTATCCTTTATATATGTATGCTGCAGCGCTGCGTATGGCACCACAATGCTCAAAGGGAAATCACTGTTTGCAGGAATGTTTTTTAATATGCCCGTAACAGTGTACAGGTCTTTATTCTCGTATTTTATTGTTTTGCCGATAGCAGATTTCCAGTTGCCAAAAAATTTTTCTGCGGTAGCCTGCGTGAGCACAGCGTTGTAAGGATCTTTCAAAGAAGTTTTAGCGTCACCTGCAAGCCAACCAAAATCAAACATGCTGAAAAATTGAGGCTCGGCATAATAGAAATTGTCTTCATTTATTTTTTTAAAAGAGCCCTTTCCATTCTCAACAGTTACCTGGCCTCCATTCCTAAAAATAGCAGCTACTCCTTTAAGCTCCGGAAAATCCAGGCGCAAACCATTCGCAGCAGGAAATGTAAGGCCATCGGAATAACTTACTACACTTTGGTTATGAAGTTCGGTGCCTATCCTGTAAATACTATTTTTCTTCGAATGAAAATTATCAAAGCTGGTTTCAAATCTTACCACTAAAAAAATAAGCAGGCATGCTGCAATACCCACTGCAAGACCAAGGGTATTAATTAAAGCATAACTTTTGTTGCGCTTTAAATTTCGAATTGCTGTTTTGAAATAATTTTTAAGCATAGTGACATTTTATTCATTGAAATCATAGCTTTCATTTTTTGGATTTCGAATTTTTACTCTTTATTCTGTTCTCAACGATTTTACAGGATTTGCCAACGCTGCTTTTATTGCCTGGAAACTGATCGTTGCCAATGCAATTACTATCGCAAGCAAACCGGCAATAATAAATATCCAGTAACCAATATGAATGCGATAGGCAAAATCCTGCAGCCAGTTGTGCATAACCAACCATGCTATTGGCGACGCAATTACAAACGCTATCAATACCAATTTTATAAAATCTTTAGATAAAAGAAATACGATATTGGATACCGAGGCGCCCAATACTTTTCTTACTCCTATCTCCCTGGTGCGTTGGGTGGTTGCAAAAAGAGATAAGCCCAATAAGCCGAGGCAGGCAATGAAAATGGCAAAGCCCGCAAAGATGCTGAAGGCTTTGCCAAAGAGCTCATCATTCTTATACTGCTCATTAAATTTTTCATCGAGAAAATAATAATCAAATAAATTACCCGGGAAAAAAGCAGCGTATTTTGCTTTGATAGCAGCAATAGTTGATGCCGGGTTGGAACCTCTTATTTTTACAGAGATAGGATTATCCGTTCCATAAAAAGGCTGAAATATGGTAGGTTCCATCGGGTAGCGAAGCGACTTTTGATGATAGTCATTTACTACTCCTATAACATCCCATTTTTTATTAAACATCGTAACCGACTTTCCTATTGCATCTTCTTTTGAAGAGAAGCCCAATAACTTAATCGCTGAAGTATTGATAAGAACATTGTGAAGCTTGTCATAGTCAGGATTATAATCGGTCGGAGAAAAATTTCTGCCCGCCAGTAATTTTATTCCATACACATTAATAAAATCAAAGTCAACACCGATATTCCGGGCAGTAAATTTATTACCGCTGTTATCATCAGACCTGTGAACATTAAAAGCCCGGCCCATTTCATCACCTGCGATCCTGTTAGACGTGGTAGCGCCTTGTATATTTACAATTTGTTTTAGTTCCTCTTTAAAACTATTTTCCTTTGCCATAAATGACGAATCAAAATTTGAAAAGACAGGAGGCTTTACCACCAACACCTGGTTAATATTTATTCCCAGTTCCTGTGTGCTCATAAATTTTATTTGCTTGTATACCACAAATGCACCGATGATTAAAGCAACCGTTATGGCAAACTGTCCTACCACTAATCCCTTGCGTAAAACAATTCCTTTTTTTGAAGCGCTGAATTTCCCTTTCAATACAAGTATTGGCCTGAATGATGATAAAACAAATGCTGGATAGAACCCGGAAATTAAAATGCCCGCAAGTATTAAAGCGAGTAACCCTGCCGTTATGCTGTAGCCACCAAGGCTCTTTTGAAAAAGATTGAAGAAAGAAAGCCTGTGTTGTATGAGTGCATTAAAGGCAGGCTGTACAATAATTACAAGCAATATAGCCAACATTATTGCCACAAGATTTATAAGAAATGATTCAGCAAGAAACTGGCTTATCAATTGTTTCTTGCTTGCGCCGGTAACTTTTCTTACGCCTACTTCTCTTGCCCTTTCTGCAGAGCGTGCAGTGGAGAGATTAATATAGTTAACCCATGCAATTACGATAATGAATAAGGCAATTATCAATAATCCCCATACAACCGTTGCGCTGCCTGTTTTTCCAATCTCGTATTCATAGTCGGAATATAAATGAGCTTTGGCTAATGGTTGCAAATAAAATTTCTCTACACTTCCCGACACTTTGTTTCCCCGGAAATATTTTTCACTAAATGCACCCAGCTTTGCCTCCAGCTTTTTATAATCTGTTCCATGATTTAATTGAATGTAATGCCAGAAATCAGAATCTGTAAAATCATAATCTGCCTGTGTGTAAGGATATTTACCGGAAAGCATGGTTACATATGAAGCAAGAATATCAAATTGCAAATGTGAATTTTCAGGAACGTCTTTGCAAACACCTGTTATTTTATAGGGCGTGGAATCTTTGCCCATCATAAATGTTTTGCCGAGCAGCGAACCAAAATTATTATTGCTTTTGCCAAAATATTTTTCTGCTGCAGTTTGTGTAAGAATAGCTGCATAAGGATCTTTCAGTGCGGTCTTGTTATCACCCGCAATTAATGAATAAGAAAACATACTGAGAAAAGAGTTATCGACTGCGATTATCTCCTGGTCATCAATTTTTTTATCGTTAACCGTTATGATGCTCTTACCAAAAGGTTCCACCCTTGCATGATTGATCACTTCGGGATAATCATCCTGCATGGCTTTGCCGATAGCAGAGTAAGTAATAGTTCCATGTTGAACAAGCTTTCCGTTTTGGTACCGGTCGTTGGTAACCCGGTACAGATCGCTGATGTTGTGATTGAACTGGTCGTAGCTCAATTCAAAATTTACATATTGCAATATCAATAAACATGCAGCCATGCCAATTGATAATCCCGCAATATTGATGAGCGAAAAAATTTTATTCTTCATCAAATTGCGCCATGCGGTTTTGAAATAATTTTTAATCATAAAAGATCTTTAATGTTTTCTTATTACAATGCCGGTAGTGTTGTTCAACAGTTTATCAGTGGAATCAGCAACTCATTTATCGGCAGCCGGTTTATAGATACAATGTTGATACCTCTCTTCTATTTGAATGATTTTCAGCCAGAAGTATGCGTCCCTACATATTTCGACTGTTCGGTTTTGATACAGTGAATGTTCGCTTATACAAGTTATTTTACCAGCCAAACAGGTTGTATTTGCGCTACTTTTAAACAACCGCTTATTTCTTTATAGTTGCTTAAGCCAGAGCAGATGATGCCAATTGTTTTATAAAAATGAGTAGCTTATTTTAGCGGAAATGCCTATGTTAGCGGTCAGTGTAAAAAGACAGTAACAAACCGTAGACAACAATAAAAAATAGAATTATATGAGAAAAATAATTTCATTTATGCACATATCACTTGACGGTTTTGTAGCAGGACTGAACGGAGAAATGGACTGGATTAAAGTTGATGAAGAAATTTTTGATTATGTCGGTAAGCGGATAGGCGAAGGCGACACTGCATTATATGGACGAGTAACTTATCAAATGATGGAAAATTACTGGCCTACCGCAGGAGAAAAGCCGACAGCGACCAGGCACGACATTGAACATTCAAAGTGGTATAGCAAAGTTCACAAAGTTGTTTTATCAAAAACAATTAAAGACGCAGGTTTGACTAACACAAAAATTATTAGCGACAATCTTTCGGACAGAATAAATGAAATAAAACAACAGGCAGGTAACGACATCTTGCTTTTTGGTAGCCCGACAGCAACACATTCACTTATTCAACTGAACTTAATTGACGGCTACTGGCTATTTGTTAATCCAATTATTCTTGGACGAGGTATTCCATTGTTTGCAGACATCAAAGACAAAATAAAACTAAAACTATTGACTACCCGGCAATTTACATCCGGGGTAACTGAGCTGAATTACACAGTGGACAGACAATAACAACGAACCGCTAGCTTGGGTTTTATGAAAAGAAACTAAACCTAAAAATAAATATAAGAGTAAAAATCGCCAGGAAGAAATTAATAGTAATCAGAGCATAAATTTCCATTTGCCCTTTCAACCATTTCTATAGATTCAAATGAAGACAGTATATCTGCTTTGTCCTTTTTTACACAGACTGTATGTTCATAATGGGCGGAAGGTTTGCCATCTTTTGTACGGACTGTCCATCCATCCTTATCATTAAACACAAATTTTTTACCAAGGTTTATCATAGGTTCAATTGCAATTACAAGGCCATCATTTAATTTAACTCCACTGCCGCGTTTGCCATAATTCGGAACCTGTGGATCTTCATGAAGATCTCTGCCCAGCCCGTGCCCAACTAACTCCCTTACAACACCATACCCGTTTTTACGTTCGGTATGTTCCTGTATTGCAAATGCGATATCCCCTACCCGATTTCCGGAAATTGCTTTCTCTATTCCTTTATACAAAGATTCTTTTGTGACACGAAGAAGCTTTTTTGCTTCATTGCTTATTGCTCCTAACGCAAATGTATAAGCGCTGTCACCATGAAATTTGTTTTTTAAAACACCCACATCGATTGAAACTATATCGCCATCTTTCAGTTCTTTGTCAGTTGGAAATCCGTGAACAACTGCGTCGTTCACTGACATACAACAGGCGTAAGGAAAGCCATGATAGTTTTTGAATGAAGGTATAGAATCGTGATCTCTTATAAATTCTTCGGCAAGGTTATTCAATCTCAGCGTTGAAATGCCGGGTTTTATTGCTTTACCAACTTCTGCAATAGTATCATTTACAAGCAAACAATTTTGTCGTATTAATTCAACTTCCTCCTGGGTTTTATAATTGATCATTAAGAAATATCTTTAAAAAAAACCCTGACACAAAGAGCCAGGGTTTAATAAAATATATTATATAAAATTATAAATTTCCTGTTACACCTGGTGCCACAGTTTGCCGTCCCTGAATCCGACCTTTGCTCATAAGCCCATCATACTGGCGCATAAGCAACTGAGTTTCTATTTGTTGGAGAGTATCAAGAACAACAGCAACCATAATTAGCAAAGAGGTTCCTCCATAAAAAGTTGCAAAGCCCTGTGTTACTCCCATGAGTTGTGCAATACCGGGTAAAATACCTACAAACGCAAGCAATACAGCCCCAGGCAAAGTTATACGATCCATGATAGTGCCAATATAATCTGTTGTGGGCTGACCGGGCTTTACACCGGGTATAAAACCATTACTGCGCTTAAGATCATCCGACATTTGTTTCGGGTTAAAAATAAGGGCAGTGTATAAAAATGTAAATCCAATTACCATTACCGAATAAATAATCATATAAATACCATTCGTGTGATCGGTAAAATATAGTGCCCAGCTTTTACCAGACGTTTGAAAACCTGCGAATATAGTAGGTAAAAACATAATTGCCTGGGCAAAGATAATAGGCATAACACCGGCGGCATTTACCTTTAGTGGTAAAAATTGCCTTGCCCCTCCAAATTGCCGATTCCCGACAATCTGTTTCGCATAGTTTACAGGAACTTTTCTCACCCCCTGGACAAGAACAATCAGGCCAAGAATCACAGCAATAAAAGCAGCAATTTCAATCAGGAATATAAGTAAGCCACCACCACCGCGGGTTTGTTTGGCAGTAAATTCCTGCATAAATGATTGCGGAAGCCGTGCCAGAATCCCAACCATAATAATTATCGAAGTACCATTTCCTAACCCCTTGTCTGTAATTTTTTCACCCAGCCACATTACGAATAATGTTCCGACAGTTAATATCACTACTGTAGAAACCCAAAAAAATCCCGTATATGACTCGAGCAAAGCATCTCTGTTCGAGGTCTTTAAAAACCCGATATATGCTGCGGCCTGGAATGCTGTTACAATAACAGTAAGGTAACGTGTCCACTGGTTTATTTTTTTTCTTCCGCTTTCACCTTCTTTTTGAATTTTAGCAATTTGCGGAACAAGGATAGTCATTAACTGCATAAAAATAGATGCAGAAATGTATGGCATAATTCCCAATGCAAAAATGGATGCTTTAGAAAAAGCGCCACCAACAAATGCATCTAAAAGGCCAAGCATACCACCCTTGGAACTGTTGGCCAAATTAGTAAGCTTATTGGGGTCAAGGCCGGGAAGAACTATATGCGAACCTATCCTGTAAACAAGAATGAGCAATAAAGTAGTGAGTATTTTATTTCTCAACTCTTCTATTGTCCAGATGTTTTTTAATGTATTGATAAATTTCTTCACAGAATTACCGGGATTTAAATATTTACAATCCGTTCAGAAAGCAAATATCAATTATTTATTTCACTATTTCTACAGTTCCGCCTGCAGATTCTATAGCGCCTTTTGCTTTTTCGCTGATCGCATTCACTTTAAAAGGAATTTTAGCTTTAAGAACACCGTTACCTAATATTTTCACTCTATCGTACTGACCTATCAGGTTGTTGATATAAAGATTTTCAAGAGTAAATTCTTTTATATCATGTTTCTCGAGAAGCTGATCTATCTGGCCAAGATTAAAAACTTTATATTCAATACGGTTTATGTTTTTAAATCCCCTTTTTGGAAGCCGGCGTTGAATGGGCATCTGGCCACCTTCATGCGCCATCTTAATTTTATATCCGGCACGACTCTGGCCTCCTTTATTACCTTTTGTGGAAGTACCACCCTTACCGGAAGCCTCACCCCGCCCGATTCTTTTTTGCTTGTGAGTAGCGCCTTTTGCCGGCTGGAGATTATTTAATTGCATTGTACTTTTTTTTACTTAACGCTCCGTGTACCCGGAGCTCGCTTTTTAATAATTTTATTAATGCCAAGACCCATCAGGCAATTTCTTCAACAGAAATCAGGTGATTTACCTTTTTCACCATTCCCAAAATTTGCGGCGTTGCCTCCACTTCTTTAGTAGAATTCAATTTGCTAAGGCCTAAGGCCTTTAACGTCTGCTTTTGACGCTCCGAACGATCAATACCACTTTTTACCTGCTTTATTTTTATCTTTTTCATATCTGTATATATTTAGCATCAAGTATCGATATCAAGTTTGAAGAAATGCCATTCTTACTACTTGCTATTTACTACTCACTACCATTATCCATTGAATACTTTTTTTAAAGAGACATTTCTTGTTTTTGCCACTGCTATTGGTTCTCTTAAAGTTGCCAAAGCTTTTACAGTAGCCTTAACCACATTATGAGGATTGGCAGAGCCAAGAGACTTTGCAAGCACGTCCGTAATTCCGGCGCTTTCAAGTACTGCCCGCATACTTCCCCCCGCGATTACCCCGGTCCCGTGGGCGGCAGGTTTTATCAATATCTTTGCTGCACCTTCCTTGCTCCACTGCTCGTGAGGTATAGTGCCGTGCATTATAGGAATTCTTATCAAATTCTTTTTTGCATCATCAATGCCCTTTAAAATAGCTTCCTGAACTTCTTTAGCTTTTCCCAATCCCTGGCCCACGATTCCATTTTCGTTACCCACTACCACTAATGCGGAAAAGCTGAACGCCCTTCCACCTTTAGTTGTTTTAACAACACGATTGATAGACACAACCTTTTCTTTTAACTCAAGATCTGCGCCTTTTATTCTTTGTGTAGGTGATTTCAACATTATAAAATTTATTATTTTGAATTTTTGATTTTAGATTTATTGCATTCTGATCGTAACAAGCAATAAAAACTAAAAATGTAACCCGCCTTCCCTGGCTCCTTCGGCAACAGCTTTAATGCGGCCATGATAAATGTAGCCACTACGATCAAATACAACATCTTTAATTCCCAACTCTTCCGACTTTTTTGCAATTGCATTACCCACCAGTTTACTTGCTTCCACCTTATTCACCTTTTGCGCTGAAATATCGGGCTGGCGGGATGATGCCGAAGCAAGTGTTGTTCCGTTTTCATCATCTATTAATTGAACATAAATGTCACGGTTACTTCTGTAAACACTTAGCCTTGGCCTTTGAGCACTACCGCTTATCTTTTTTCGAATCCGATACCTGATCTTTTGTCTGGCGCTAACTTTTGAGTTCATTGTTCCTTAATTTACTTTCCGATGCTGCCGGAAATCATAATTATATTAATTATTTACTTGCAGACTTCCCTGCTTTTCTCCGCAATACTTCACCTTCAAACTTCACACCTTTTCCTTTGTAAGGTTCCGGCTTGCGAAGACTGCGAATCTTGGCAGCAACCTGTCCAAGTAATTGTTTATCGATACTTTCCAAGTGTAACAATTGGATTTTTACCTTTCTCCTGCGCAGTAGAAACTTTCAGTTCTTTTGGAATTTCAAAAATAATATTGTGAGAGTAACCTAAAGAAAGGTCCAGGAGATTTCCCTGGTTGGACGCCTTATAACCCACTCCTACCAGCTCAAGCTTTTTCACATAACCTTCGGTAACTCCCTGCACCATATTATTTACAAGTGAACGATATAAACCATGCATTGCTTTATGTCTTATCTGGTCTGTTGGACGGACAAATTCAACTTTATCGTCTTTGACCTCAACCTTTATATCGCGGTCGATAGTTTGTTTTAATTCTCCCTTTGGTCCCTTCACTGTAATAACGTTATCTGCGCCAACAGTTACATTAACACCCTTTGATATTGTCACGGGATTTTTTCCAATTCTTGACATAGTCGGTTTGTTATTTTGTTAGTATAAAATGGCAGAGTTCAGCCACGACTAAGGCTTAATAATCTTACCAAAAAAATTAAAAAATATTACATAATACTTCTCCACCAACGTTCTGGGCCTTTGCTTCCTTATCGGTCATGACACCCTTAGAGGTTGATACAATTGCAATTCCCAATCCATTTTTTACCCGCCTGAACTCATCGGGTTTAGAATAAGTCCGCAACCCCGGGCGACTTATTCTTTCAAGGCTTTGAATAGCAGGAAGCTTCGTTTGGGGATCATACTTCAATGCTATTTTAATCAGGCCTTGTTTTGAATCATCCTCAAATTTATATTTCAAAATATATCCTTTATCATATAAAATTTCTGTGATGCGTTTTTTCAAATTACTTGCAGGTATTTCAACAAGGCGGTGATTTGCCATCTGGGCGTTTCGTATTCGTGTTAAATAATCTGCTATCGGATCAGTAACCATATAATTGATTTGTCTTTTATTTTTTATTGACGAATGCTTTCTCTACCAGCTTGCTTTTTTAACCCCTGGAATTTTTCCCTCCAAAGCCATATCACGAAATATATTTCGCGAAATTCCAAAATGTCTTAAATAACCACGTGGACGACCTGTGAGCTGGCACCGGTTTTTAAGACGCACCGGAGATGCGTTTTTTGGAAGAAGATCAAGCCCCTTATAGTCACCTGCTTCTTTTAATGCTTTCCTTTTTTCAGCATACCGGGCCACCATTTTTTCACGTTTTCTCTGCCTTGCTTTAACTGACTCTTTAGCCATAATTTTTTGTTTTTATTTATTCCTGTTTCGGAATTTTCAAATTTTACTTTTTGACATTTTTAAACGGCATGCCCAGTTCTTTCAATAATTCAAAAGCCTCTTCATTCGTTCCCGCTGTTGTCACAAATGTTATATCGAGTCCTGTGATTTTATTTACCTTATCAATATCAATCTCGGGGAAAATAATTTGTTCTGTTACACCAAGTGTATAATTTCCACGGCCATCGAATGATTTATCACTTATCCCTTTGAAGTCACGAACACGGGGAAGAGATACTGAAACCAACCTGTCAACAAACTCATACATATTCACTCCGCGTAAAGTAACTTTCGCACCTATTGGCATGTTCTTACGCAGCTTAAAATTGGAAATATCTTTTTTAGACATTGTGGCCACGGCCTTTTGACCTGTAATGGTTGCCAGCTCTTCAATTGCAACATCCACCAGTTTCTTATCAGCAACAGCGCCGTTAACGCCACGATTGATGCAAACCTTCGCTAGCCGCGGCGCCTGCATAACGGTTTTGTACGCAAATTTTTTCATTAATGCCGGTACCACTTCTTTCCTGTACTTTTCTGCTAATCTCGGAGTATATTTATCGTTGCTCATTATTTAATTACCTCCCCTGATTTTTTTGCTGTTCTTACTAATTTATCATTCTCTCTTGTCCTGGTGATTTTTGAACCAGAGGATGATTTTGAATCCCAAAGCATCACATTCGAATAAGCTATTGGCGCCTCGACTTTCATAATCCCACCCTTTGTATTTTGTGCAGATGGCTTAGTATGCTTTGTCACAATATTTACCCCTTCTACAAGCACACGGTTGCTTTCCGTTATAACCTCAAGAACCTTGCGTGGCTTCTTTAAATCTTTATCATCACCCGCTATCACTACAACTGCGTCACCTTTTTTAATATTGAACTTTGGTTTAAACCTTGTCTTCATGTTTGACAAATATTTGTCTTGATTAACTATTTTATTAATGGCCTCTTTTTAAGGGGCGCAAAGATACAATTATAATACCTCCGGGGCAAGGGAAATTATCTTCATATAACCCTTATCTCTCAACTCGCGGGCTACGGGCCCAAAAATTCTCGTTCCTCTTGGCTCATCGGCAGCATTCAGAAGAACAACCGCATTATCATCGAACCTTATATAAGAACCATCTTTACGTCTAAGCTTATTTTTAGTGCGTACTATAACAGCTTTGCTCACTGTTCCTTTTTTAATTCCACCTGCAGGTAGTGCATCTTTCACCGACACTACAATTTTATCTCCAACATGTGCGTAATCCTGGCCCGAATTACCAAGAACACGAATGCACAACACTTCTTTCGCTCCACTATTATCCGCTACGTTTAACCTGCTTTCTTGCTGAATCATTTTATTCTTTTTTAAATTTTTTCCTCTTTCAAGCTCAATCTTATTTCACCTTTTCCACAATTTCTACCAATCTCCAACGCTTCAATTTACTCAAGGGTCTTGTTTCCATAATCTTAACCAGGTCGCCTATACTGCATTCATTTTTTTCATCATGAGCGTGAAAGCCGGTAGTTTTCTTAACGAACTTTCCATAGATAGGATGCTTTACTTTCCTTTCTACTTTTACCGTGATCGTTTTATCCATCTTATTGCTGGAAACCACTCCTGTCCTTATTTTTCTTAAATTTCTGTCGGGCATTTTATATTATTTAGGATTTAGAACCCTGTTGTTTCAGTTTTAATTCCGTTTTTAAGCGAGCTATATCTTTCTTTACACCACGAATGCTCATTGGATTTTCCAGGGGAGAAACTGCATGGGCAAATCTTAATTTTTTAATCCGCATCTCATCCTCCTCAATTCTCGATTTGAGATCCGCTTCGCTCATCTCTTTTAAACTTTTTACAAAATCGTTTCTATTAGACATCTTATTTTATTTAAAACTTTTAAGCTTCCTGGTAATCTCTCCTTACAACAAATTTTGTTGCAATGGGTAATTTTTGTGCTGCCAATTCAAAAGATTCTTTAGCAATTTGCAATGAAACTCCATCACACTCAAATAAAATTCTTCCCGGTTGCACTACTGCCGCCCAATATTCAGGATTCCCTTTACCTTTCCCCATCCTGACTTCCGCAGGCTTTTTTGTTATCGGCTTATCAGGGAAGATTCTTATCCACACATTTCCTTCACGTTTCATATGCCGCGTCATTGCCTGCCTGGCTGATTCTATTTGCCTGTTAGTTAACCAAACTTCCTCAAGTGCTTTTAAGCCAAAGGTCCCAAATGAAATCGTAGCACCTCGCTTTGTGTTCCCTTTCATCCTTCCTTTCTGCATCTTTCTATGCTTTGTTCTTTTTGGCTGTAACATATCTTATTGTTGTATTGTTAATCTAATTATTTCTATTAAACAGAATTATCTCCTTCCACCCCTTCCGGCGCCACCGCCTCTTCTGTCACCTGCACCACCACTGCGTCTATCGCCTCTGTCGCTGCCGCCACGCCTGTCGCTGAAACCACCTCTTCTGTCACCCTGCATCTCGTTATCACTTTTTCCTCCGCCGGCAATTATATTAGGATTTAAATCTCTTTTTGCAAGCACTTCTCCTTTACAGATCCAAACTTTTACACCAATTTTTCCATACACAGTTTGCGCAAATACGTTTGCATAATCAATATCCATTCTAAATGTATGCAAAGGCGTACGGCCTTGTTTTATTTCTTCGCTACGTGCAATTTCAGCTCCCCCTAATCTACCGCCTACTCTAACTTTAATGCCCTCTGCTCCCATTCTCAAAGCAGACGCAATCGACATTTTAATAGCCCTTTTATAATTGATACGGTTTTCTATTTGCCTTGCTATTGTATCTGCCACAATATTCGCATCAAGTTCCGGGCGACGAATTTCAAGGATGTTGATTTGTACATCATCTTTACCCGTAAGCTTTTTTAATTCTTCTTTTATACGGTCAACTTCTCCGCCACCTTTACCAATGATGATGCCCGGCTTGGATGTGTGGATGGTAACAATAAGTTTATTAAGTGTACGCTCGATAACAATTTTCGCAATACCGCCCTTATTGATACGTGCGTTCAGATAGGTTCTTATTTTATCATCTTCAATAAGTTTCTTTCCATAATCTTTCGGATGAGCAAACCAGTTGCTGTCCCATCCACGGATGATTCCTAACCTTGCACCAATCGGATTTGTTTTTTGACCCATATTCGGTTTTTATTTTTTAGTATTTTTTGCTGAGGATTTTTTTTCAGTTTTTTCGTCTGAAGATTTCTCTTTCTTAGCCTTTTCTGGCTTCGGTGCCGCTTCTTTTTTTACCGCCGCCTTTTTTGTCGCCGATTTTTTTGGCGAAGTAGGTTTCTTCTCCGTTTCAACAATTTTATCTTTTATTTCTACTGGCGCAGGCTCTTCTTTTGTAAGTGATTTTTTTACAGGGGTATCTTTATAGTTACTGCTATCAACTATAATTGTAATGTGATTGCTGCGTTTGCGAACACGGTAGCCACGTCCTTGCGGGGCGGGGCGCATGCGCTTAATAACCCTGCCACCATCCACCATAATCGTTTTCACAATAAGACCTGCATCTTCCACCTTTTCATTACTATTTTTTTGTTCCCAGTTATTGATGGCGCTTTTTAATAGCTTATACATAGGCACCGCCGGATGTTTGGGGTTGAACTGTAAAATGCCCAATGCTTTTTCAACCTCAAGCCCACGAATTAAATCTGCCAGTAAACGCATTTTACGTGGAGAAGTGGGATAATTATTAAGTTTAGCTACGGCTTCCATTTATTACTTATTACTTATTACTTATTACTTGATACTTATTACTTGATACTTGTCTAAACAATCTTCTTACTTGAATGTCCTTTAAAGTTTCTTGTTGGTGCAAATTCACCCAATTTATGGCCAACCATAAATTCAGTTATATAAACAGGAATAAATTTATTCCCGTTATGAACAGCAAATGTGTGCCCCACAAAGTCAGGCGTAATTGTAGAACGGCGTGACCATGTTTTAATAACACCTTTCTTTGACTTTCCTTCATTGATGCCAAGCACTTTATTTTCAAGCTTAGCCTCTACATAAGGACCTTTTTTAATTGAACGAGCCATTTTTCTTATTTACGATTTAGAACTTTCCTTATTTATTTGGTAATTTCTTACCGTTTCTTCTTTGAATAATCATTTTGTCTGAACCTTTTCCACGTGTACGGGTAATTTGTCCTTTAGCATATTTGCTTGTTCTGCTACGCGGATGGCCGCCAGATGCTTTGCCTTCACCACCACCCATCGGGTGATCAACAGGATTCATTGCAACACCTCTTGTTCTGGGTCTTATTCCTCTCCACCTGTTTCTACCGGCTTTACCCATACTTTGCAGATTGTGATCACTATTGCTTACCACTCCAACAGTTGCATAACAATTAATTAGTATCTTTCTGAGCTCACCGCTTGGCATTTTTAATACCGCATATTTTTCTTCCTTATTGGCAAGTTGCGCAGATGAACCAGCACTTCTTGCAAGCTTGCCGCCCTGACCCGGTTGCATTTCAATATTATGAACCACGGTACCCAACGGGATATTTTTAAGCATCAAAGCATTCCCAAGTTCAGGTGCAACGGCATCACCACTTATTATTGATCCGCCTACCTGCAAACCCTGTGGTGCAAGTATGTATCTTTTTTCACCGTCAACAAAAGCAATTAAAGCAATAAATGCACTCCTGTTAGGATCATATTCGATTGTTTTTACAGTAGCAGGAATATCTTTTTTGTTTCTTTTAAAATCGATTACACGGTACATTCTCTTATGGCCGCCACCTAAATACCGCATACTTCTGCGTCCCTGCGCATTACGTCCGGCCGTATGATGCACTTTTTCTACAAGGCTCTTCTCGGGAACGTTTGTAGTAACTTCTGCAAAGGCATTACCTATTCTCCAGCGTGTACCTGCGGTTGTCGGTTTGTATTTTCTTAAAGCCATGACGATTAATTTATTCGCTGTTTTTAATTCTTTCCTATATTTTATATATTACCATAAAGGTCAATTGTTTCACCCTCCGCTACAGTAACGACTGCTTTCTTCTTTGCAGGCTTACGACCTGTAAGTAATCCCGCTTTGGTATTACGCTGCTTTACTTTTGAAGGCATAGTTAATGTATTCACATCTTCTACCTGGATGCCGTAAAATTCTTCTACAGCCTTCTTTATTTCCAGTTTATTGGCCTTACGGTTAACTATAAAAGTGTAACGATTATACTTTTCGGATAAGCGGTTAACTTTTTCAGATAATACCGGCTTTATTAAAACTTCAGACAGTTTCATGTCTTGTAAATTTTTTTAATTTTAAATTACTTATGCTTCTGCAACCTCTTTGCTTTCTTCTTCATTTTCTTCAACAAATATTTTTGCCGCACTTTCAGTAAACACTACAGTGTCGGAATTCATAATATCATATGTATTAATGTCACTCAACAACGTTCCGCATATAGATGGCACATTCCTAAAGCTTTTGTAAACATTTTCATTGTGTTCCGGCATAATGAATAATCCTTTCCTGCTTTCAGGAGCTATTGTATTAAAAATTTCAATAAACTGCTTTGTTGAAGGAACGTCCATGGTAATATCTTCTACAATAAAAATTTTATTTTCTTTCGCTTTGCTACTTAACGCACCAATTTTAGCAAGATCCTTTACTTTACGATTTACTTTAAAATCATAACCGTGCGGCTTAGGCCCAAAAACCGCACCCCCACCTTTATATAAAGGATTGCGAAGATTACCCTTACGACTACCACCAGTACCTTTTTGCTTATGGAGTTTCTTGGAAGAACCTTCTACTTCGGCACGGGTTTTTACTTTATGAGTCCCCTGGCGCTGTGAAGCAAGATATTGTTTTACAGCAAGCCAAATTACATGGCTATTTGGTTCAGCTCCAAAAATTTCATCGGGCAGGTCAATTTTTCTGCCGGTCTTTTTCCCTTTTGTATTTACTATATCTAACTGCATATTACTTCTGAATTAAAAGGATGGAACCATTATGGCCGGGAACCGAACCACTGATCAATAAATAATTTTTTTCGGGGAAAATTTTTACAACCTTGAGGCCCTTAATCTGTACTTTATCATTTCCCATGCGACCCGCCATGCGCATTCCCTTAAAAACTCTTGAAGGATAAGAAGATCCTCCTATAGAACCTGGCGCTCTTGATCTATCATGTTGTCCATGTGATTGCTCACCAACACCATGAAAACCATGACGCTTTACTACTCCCTGGAAGCCCTTACCCTTGGTGGTACCCACTACATTAACTTTATCACCTTCGTTGAATATATCAACACTAATGGTATCGCCAATGTTTTTATCAGTTTCGCTATCGCGTATTTCTTTAATGAATTTTTTTGCCGTTGTATTTGCTTTGGCAAAATGATTTTTTTCTGAGAGAAGAGTATGCTTTTCTTTTTTATCACCAAAAGCAATCTGGATTGCGTTGTATCCGTCAGTATCTACAGTTTTTTTCTGAGTTACCACGCACGGCCCTGCTTCAACAATGGTCACGGCTGTTTGCCTGCCATTGGTATCGAAGATACTGGTCATGCCAATCTTCTTTCCAATAATACTTTTCATTTCTATCTTATTATACCCAGCGCTCCACTTGTTTTGTGGAGATGGATGTTACAATTTTATATAAGAACTTCTAAACCTTCCGCCCTTCTCCGAATGAGAAGGAAGATAAGGCTATGCTTTTATCTCAACATCAACACCGGAAGGCAAATCCAGCTTTGACAGTGCATCCACGGTTCTTGAACTACTGGTATAAATATCCAGTAAGCGCTTATGCGTACACAATTGAAATTGTTCACGTGCTTTTTTGTTCACATGGGGAGAACGTAACACAGTGAAAATCTTTTTATGTGTAGGTAAAGGAATCGGACCGGTAACAACTGCACCGGTACTACGAACTGTCTTAACGATCTTTTCCGCTGATTTATCCACGAGATTGTGGTCGTAAGACTGAAGTTTAATCCTGATTCTTTGAGACATATATAAAGAACTTTTATCGATCCAAATTTATTTTGGGAGTGCAAAGGTAGGGGGAATGAGTTAAACAACAAAGAATTAAATTCTTTGTTGAAAAGTATTTTGATTTGGAAAATTAATGACTAAAACCCAGCGGCAATAAGAACTACTAATTACCGGTTAAACTTTTGGGCTCTAAAAGTAAAGGCTTTTTTAAACCCAATGCATTAGGCATAAATTCCGGGAGCATTTTGCCTAAAATGTAGGGAATTATATCATTATTATGAGTGAGAGCGGCCTGTTCAAGTTCGCTTAATAAAGAATTGAATTGATCGTTTAATTCGGATGATTTCTTTGCCCGAAGTATTCGTGGATGATATGTTTCGGCAAATTTTTCAGAATCTTTGAATAATTCTTCATACATCTTTTCTCCCGGGCGTAATCCCGTATGAACAATCGAAATATCATCAGACTTATATCCGGCAAGCTGGATCATTTTTTTGGCAAGATCCATAATCTTTACAGGTTTGCCCATATCAAAGAGTAATATATCTCCCGATTCGCCTATTTTTCCTGCTTCTAATACCAGCTTCGACGCTTCAGGAATCGTCATAAAATACCTTGTTACCTTGGGATGGGTGATAGTAATTGGACCACCCTCTTCTATTTGTTTTTTGAATGTTGCAACCACAGATCCGGCAGAACCAAGTACATTACCAAATCTCGTTGTGATAAATTCAGTTCTAAGGCTATGACTATCGCATAGTGATTGTATATAAATTTCTGAAATTCTCTTAGTGGCTCCCATGACATTTGTGGGATTAACAGCCTTGTCCGTTGAAACCATTACAAATTTTTTGGTTTCATAAGCGACCGCCATATCAGCAACAAGTTTGCTACCAAAGATATTTGTAAGAACTGCTTCGCTGGTAAAGGTTTCCATCATCGGAACATGCTTGTAAGCTGCTGCATGAAATACAAAATCGGGTTTGTGATGGGAGAAAACTTTTTTAAGTTTTGCCGCATCTCTCACAGAAGCAATCTCAATTTGAAAAACTTTTTTTGAATCTTTCTTTTTCAACTCAAATTCCAGGTCAAATAATCCGGATTCTGCCTGGTCAAGAAGAATAAGCTTTTTAAAATCAAATTTTAATAATTGCCGGCATATCTCACTCCCGATAGACCCTGCTGCACCGGTCACCAGCACTGCCATGCCGCTATAAGTATCTTGCAACATATTATGAGGCAAACTAATTTCATCCCTTTCCAGAAGTTCTTCAATGTTTAGTTCCCGCACCTGTCTTTTTTGGAACAGACCTCCCGACCATTGACTGGCAGGTGGGATTACATTAATCTTTATGTTTAAAGGTGCACAGATGTCTGATATAGCAATCTTCTTTTCTACCGTTAATTTATCAATCGCAATATACAATTGACTTATTTGCTTAAGTTTGAAAAGATGAGGGAGTTGCGAACTGGTAGCACTATAGATCGGTAAACCACCTAAATTCTTGCCTATCTTATAACTGCTGTCTTCGATAAATCCAACTACAAGGGTTCTGTTCTTGATGTCCCGCTCTAATACTCTTTTCGTGATCTGCCCCATAGAACCTGCACCATAGATAAATGCCTTTGTAATATTATTAGATTTTGGTTGTGCCCTAAAGTAAACTTCTTTCACCAGCAACCTGAATAATACCAAAATAAAAATAACACTAAATAGATTTATAATGAGCAGCGGAACTGAAACGGATGCAGTTATCAAGGACTTAGTATCTAATAAATAAATACTAATCCACAATAAAAATTGCAGCGATGCAAATTTTATTATTCTTAAAATATCATTTATCTCAGAATACCTGATGATTCCCCTGTAAATCGGGAAAAATAAGACACACACTGCGATACACTGAGGCATTTATAAAGATAGCGGGTATTAATTTACTTACACTGTGAAGATCAAACAGTACATACCGCGTAAGAAAAAAGGAGAAAACAAAAGAAAAAGTGACCAACGCGAGGTCACAACAAAAGATAATCCAACGGGGTGCGAATTTGTTTTTAAAATATCTTGCCAGCATATAATCCAATTGAAATCTTTAGAGGTTAAAACTTGGTTCAGTTGGATAAAGGTTTATCAAAAAAAGAATTCATTTCTTATGTCTTTCAAAAAAGGATACTAACCAAGAAGCATACCAATTCTTAATCTTTCGAACGGTGCAAATTGTAGAGATTCAAAAATGAGCACGTGCAAATGTAATTTATTTTTAAAATATCCCTTGCTTATATTTAATGGATTATCTATATTATTTTGCTATTCCGCAAATCTATTGATTTAACAACCACCAGTGATATCTCGGGAGCGAAATTTTATTTTAATAATCTTTGAATTTTTTTAGAAACGATAAGTAGTTCTTCTTCTTTCAAATTACTACCTGAGGGCAGGCAAAGTCCGTTGTTGAATAATGTTTCTGAAATATGATTTCCATAGTATGGACAATCTTTAAACACTGGCTGAAGATGCATTGGTTTCCAGAGCGGCCTGGATTCTATCTTGTCTTTTTCTAAGCCTGATCGAATGTCTTCACGCGTGATACCACCGGACTTTTTTGGATCGACCACTATCGTAGTAAGCCATCTGTTACTATAAAATCCTGCTTTTTCATCCAGAAAGGTAATTCCACGAATATGCTTTAGTTCTTTTTCATAAAAAAAATAATTTGACCGTCTTTGATTTATTCTTTCGGTCAATACTTCCATCTGGCCTCGTCCAATGCCGGCACATATATTACTCATACGGTAATTATACCCTATCTCCGAATGTTGATAATGTGGTGCTGGATCCCGAGCCTGGGTAGCAAGAAACATAGCCTTCTTTACATCAGCCTTCTTTTTAGATATAAGTGCACCTCCACCTGAAGTCGTTATAATCTTATTTCCGTTAAACGATAAAATACTCAACTCCCCAAAAGTGCCACATTTTTTCCCCAATATCGATGATCCTAATGCTTCAGCAGCATCTTCAATAATTGGAATTTCAAATTTTTTAGCGACAGATATTATTTCATTCATTTTAGCAGGCATCCCATAAAGGTGAACAGCAATTATAGCTTTCGGTTTCCGACCCTTTGTGATGCGATCTTTTATAGCTTCTTCCAAGGCAGAAGGATCCATATTCCAGGTGTCAGTTTCGCTATCTATAAAAACCGGTGTGGCGCCAAGATAAACAATCGGATTTGCAGACGCTGAGAAAGTCATGCTTTGACAGATCACTTCATCACCGGTCTTAATTCCCAATATAATCAAAGCAAGTTGAATGGCAGCAGTGCCTGAACTTAACGCAGCGACATAGACGTCATCCCCGAGATATGAAGCAATATCGCGTTCGAAACCGTCAACATTCGGACCTAACGGAGCGACCCAATTTGTATCAAATGCCTCATTTACAAATTCTCTTTTCTTTGCCTCCCATATGAGGTGAGGAAAGCCATATTTTAGAATTCATCAGCGCATCTTAGTTTAAGTTCAGAAAATCTTGAAATAAAAGTATTTCCCGCAAAATTGATTAATCGGTTAACAACCGGTGGGTTTTTGTATTAATACAAAATGTATTTCCCCGTTGCTCATCGCCAGCCCGCAATTCCACTTTCTTTACATTATAAAGTGTATAACCCTCGTCTTTGAATATTTTATATATAGGTTTCCAGTTTTCGGTTATTTCCATCATTACCGTCGGGCCATATTTTCGCAAGGTTGCAAGCATGCCTTTTAAAGCTAACAGCTCTGCCCCTTCTATATCTATTTTAATAAAATCAGGTGCAATAGAAAACTGATCGCAAAAGGTGTCAAGGGTAATTATTTCAACTTCTACTTCCTTTTTACTGGTCTTTACAAATGCGAATTTGCTGTTCAAATCGGCGGGGGCATATTCAGAAAGCAAGGAGTTGTTTTGGCCAGTTAAATCTTCAATATAAAATTTGGCCCTGCCATTTTCATCTGACACTGCTTTTTTTACAAGTGTTACATTGTTTAGTAGTTTAATATTTTTCTCAGGTAAGGCAAATTATTAATACCTGGTTCAAAAACATATACCTGCCCGTTTGGAACCAAATGCGAAAAATAATTAGTGATATAGCCTATATGACCTCCTATTTCTATTACCGTGTAATTTGGTTTTATTAGCTTGCCAAATAATTCCATAGTTGCCTGCTCTCTCTTTTTGCCGTGGTACCAATATCCCTTATGATGAAAAGCATCTAAAGAAAACTTTTTCCCGGTATAATGATGCCTGATTGAAACTCGCCCGGGATTAAAAAATTTTAGAAGTGGAAGTATTCCTTTCCTGAATATTTTGTTTTTATAAATTTTCATATACTACATTATTGAAGATGTTTACACTAAAATTAATTCCTCAAAAGAACTTAGAATAATGTTTGGAATTTGTCCTTCGGTTAAATTTTGATGATGGATATTTCTTCCTTTATTTTTTATACAAATAGTGACCCAGCCTAATTTTAGGGGAACAATAAAATCTTTAGACGTGTTATCGCCGATAAAAAAAAAATCACTTCCCGAGTATTTATCTTCAAAAAAAAGATAGTTCTTTTCGTCCGGCTTTTCTGAACCAAATTCTTCGGAGATAATTACCTCTTTAAAATAATTCAATAACCCGAGGGATTTGAGTTTATTTCTCTGTGTTACGCTGCGGCCATCTGTAATTAGCCCGGCTGGTATGTTCTTTTCTTTTAAAACATCAAGTAAATGTTTTGTTCCTGCATTTAATTTAATTGCCGGCTCGTGCTCCCTGTATAAATTTAATAAATGAGATATGTTGATGTTAGCACTTCTTCTTTCGCAACGAGATACAACCCATTCAAAAACATTTTCTTTCAGATAATAACGCCGCAACATTTCATCATACATATTTTCACCGGCAATAGGTTCGATTTTATTCGCTATAAATTTATAGGCAGATTCCAAGTATTCTATTTCCGGGTAAAGCGTATCGTCCAGGTCAAATACAAAAAAACTATTTGGCTTAAGCGTTAAAGTCATGGATTATTACTTCATCATCGTAACGCAGCATCAGGAGATTATTTTCCCAATTATCCGTGTACTGTATTTCTTCATTTAGCAAATATTCCTCTATTAGCCATTTTGGAAAATTAGCACCAGCCTGGTAACTTAAGGGATAACCACCTCCGAACCTTGGATTAATTTCTATTGCAATAATATTATCGCTTTCCATGCTTAAGAAAACCTGTGTGGTTAGACAACCAATAGCTCCATCAATTTTGCCCAAATGTTCCTTTAAAAAATCTACGATGGTATTTTTGCAGGTTAGCGCTTTACTTACTTCACCGGCTCTCACCCAGATGCGTTTTCTTGGCACAATGCATTTCACAGTATTGTCTTTACCAAAATACATATCAACTGTAAACTCGTCATATTCACTTTTGCTTATGTACTCCATGAAAAGTAAGCGATCATTTGTCAAGTGATAATCCGTTAACTGTTCTTTATTTTCAATTAAAAAAGTATCGGCACTCAGGCTTCCATCAAATGGCTTTATAAATAGAGGAAATGTTGGATCGTCTTTATTTATTGATCGCGGTACGTTAATTGAATGGCCTGTGAAATATTCAGCCGTTTTTCGTTTATCCCTGCAAACGGAAATAAATGATTCATCGGAGACAATTACTTCAATTCCCTCAGACCTGAACATCTCCTTATTTTTAGCAAGGATCAATAGTTCAGTATCTATAGTAGGAATAATCATTTTGACTTTTTCCCTTTTACTTATTTCTAATAAATCGGGGATGTAGCCAGCATCCGTTACCCGCTTTACCTTAAAAAACTTATCAGCAACGTTACAGGCGGGGCTTAACCGGGGATTCATATCGGCAGTAAGTACTCTTGCTCCAGGGGTGATTGCCTTTAATTCTTTTTGAAACGCTCTTACCAGCGACACACGTTGCCCTGCAGAAGTAATAAATATGTTGCTGCTCATTTTTCTGCTATGATAAAATAACCGCCGGGGATTCTATCTTTTTGCTTTGAAAATTTAAAAATGAAATCAAATAATTTAAAAGGATATAATAGCAAAGAAAAAAATGCCTTCGCAGGTTTATAAATAAATGGCAGGAAACACGAAAACAATACCGAAAAGAATTCAACGGATATACGATAATAGCCACTTCCGCCATTTACAGAAATACCTCTTTCAATAATGGTAAATCCTTCTCTTTTTGCAATCTCTTCAATTCCTTCTTTTGTAAATCGCCAATAATCGTGAGGTCCCGGATGATAGCCTATAATAAAAGGTAACTGGCAATATAAAGTGCCTTTGGGCTTTAATATCCTGTACAGTTCTGACATTGCCTTAAAGGGATCCTGTACATGCTCAAGCGTTTCCTGTGTTACTATTACATCAAACGTCCATCACTCACAGGTATATTTTCTGCAGAAGACACAATATCAATATTCTCGCCTTCAAACACATCGAGGTTTTTCATTCTGGGATGTAATCTTGTTTTGCCGGCGCCTACATTAAGCCCGGTGGCATTTTCATCTAAATCTAATTTATCCAAAACCTTCTTCAATGCTTTCTTCACACTTCGGCTGCTGTTGTGATCTGCATAAATATATTTTACAAAAAATGACTGGAGCTTTCCCATTTATTATTATAGCTTGTGATTTTTAAATTAAAATTCAGTTGAATTATTTGGAAAATGTTTTCAATTTTCGAAAAAATTCATACTTCGTTACCGGCAAAAGGCTTCATGGTCGCTTGCCCTTCTTGGCTGATCCCTTCCCCAGTATTACTTTTTGAATGGTTTTGAAAACAATTTTTACGTCCAATTTGAAACTAATATTATCTACATAGAAAATATCATATTCAAATTTTTTCTTCCAGCTTATCGTGTTGCGGCCATTGACTTGTGCCCAGCCAGTAATTCCGGGTTTTACTTCATGCCTTCTTTTTTAATATTGCTATACAGTGGAAGATAATCAACCAACAAAGGCCGGGGTCCTATTAAACTCATATCTCCTTTAATAACATTTATTAATTGTGGAATTTCATCAAGCGAGTTTTCCGTACCATTTTTCCAACCCTGGTTAACCGGTTTGCATCAGGCAACAATTTTCCATTTGCATCTTTTTTATCGTTCATAGTTTTGAACTTGATCAACCGGAAGATCACTTCACTTTTTCCCGGGCCTTAGCTGGGTAAAGAAAGGCTTTCCTTTGTTTGCAAAAAAAAGTAAGATGGTGATTAAAATAACTACCGGCGAAAGGATTACAAAAACAATTAACGATATAAAAAAATCCGCAACAGGCTTAATAAAATTCTTGTAAATATTCATTTGCTTTGGCTGAAAAATTATAAAACCTTTTTGGTTATTTCATCTATATATTTTTTTGCCAGCACATTACGGTCAAAATGTGATTTCGCATAGTTATAGCCGTTAAGGCCCTCTTTATGCAAGCGATCAAAATCGTTTAAATAAAGACGAATGATCTCTATTATATTCATCTATGTTTTCCGGTTCAACATATACACCGCATTGCGCTTCTTCTACCAGTTCCCGCGATACGCCATCTATCGCCATCAGCACGGGTACTTTGCAGCACATATAGTCAAAGGTCTTATTAGAATAAACCGTTTTAAAAGCATCAACTTTTTTCAAAACGGAGGCGCCCATTTCAGAAGCTATAATGTATTTGAATACTTCCTTTTTTAGCACAGGATCTATAAAGCGGATATTGTTTAAATTCATCTCCGCAGACATTTGCTTTAGTCTTTCTTTCTCCATGCCTTGCCCTATTAAAAGAAATAAAACATTGGTATCTTCCAAAGCTTTTCCTGCAGCTAACAGTTGTTGCAAATGATTAGCAATGCCGTGAGCGCCTACATAAATTATTACAAACTTCCCATCAAAGCCCATCTCCTTTCTAAATGCATCTCTGTCAAAAGTTGCTAATAACTCTTCAGAAAAAGCAAAATCCGAAGCGTTGGGAATCATAATCAATTTCTCCTCCGGTATGTGCTTTATCGTCATTAAGTTCTTGTAGAATGCGGGCGTAAGAACATTAATCAAGTTTGGCTTTTTTGTACATAAAAGCTTCGAACCAGTACGATATTTTGATGATCCATTTATTAGTCAATACTCCTGTATCAATTGCCGATTCCGGCCAAAGGTCTCTTACCTCAAATACAAGGGGCATCCTTTTCCAACGGGAAATTACATAGCCGCTAAAGCCGATAAACAATGGCGGCGAGGTAACAATTACCACATCAAATTTTCCTTTTATTTTAAACAGGCCTGCCCATAAAGATGAAAACATAAATGAAAAATAACCCCACAACCGGCCACGAAAACTTTTGTTATATGATTCGGAGACATGGCATCGCCAAACCTTGACTTGACCTTGTATATTTTTTACAAAATATTTGCCCTTATATTCTGCCCGCTTTGCCAGGCCGTTCCCGTGCATCATGCCTGCTATTACCATTACTTCATGACCCATTTCCGTCCACACTTTTGCCATCTCATTCCATCGCGAGCCGCCTGAATCAACCTCTTCTAAAAAATACTGATGTAATAATAATATTCTCATAGGCTATACTAATGAATCTGTCTATTAATGGTTCAATTTCAAAATTGGTAATAATACTATCATTGCTTGTTTGAAACAAAATAATTTCACAAGGATCTTTTTTACCAAACAATTCAGAGACAAGCCCTTCTTCTTTTTGCGGTGAAATTTGTTCGCCTTTGTTATCTAAAGACTTCCACGAAACATCTGAATGTTGTAAAGGCAAATGCCATATTTGTTTCATTGAAACAGAGGCCGGCTTATTGACTATCGAATCAATAATTGTCCAGTTTAGTTTGTCCTTTGGCTTTAATAATTTCCCGTCGAATGCAATATTTCTTTGCCCACATGTTCAAAAGCAGATATAATTCCTTTGAAATGAAATGATTTTTCATTTTCATCCAGTGAAGCATTTTTGCATTGAGTCCAGTTGTACCAAATAAACCTGGAACCTTTTTTCATTTGGTCGTAATCGTCCAGCATTACTGTATTATGGGAAGCGGTGCCCATAAAATATTTCAACGTTTCATTATCCGTATTATACTTATAGCTTCCTGCATCCAATAAAATATTTTCACCATTGTGCCATACGTCGAGGTGCAGGTTATCCGCCTGCGAAGGCCTGTCTTTATGATTGCCACATCTTATAAAAGTCAGTGTGTTTGCTTCGCGTATAATATAA
Organism: uncultured Chitinophagaceae bacterium; assembly: GCA_963798665.1. Lineage (GTDB taxonomy): Bacteria > Bacteroidota > Bacteroidia > Chitinophagales > Chitinophagaceae > Ginsengibacter. Next base: position 63,866 of record CAWCUN010000022.1, read on the forward strand.
TATCCACCAACATTAAAACTATGCGTTCCATTTTTTGGTGTCCATTTATTCAAGACTTCATTCTCTATAGCATACCAATGAATATCTTCATTTCCGCTGTCAAATGCCAGATCAATTTCCGATGCGCCAGCCAAAGCGTTTAACTGTGGCCGGTAGTCTCTATATTCATTATCATTTAACTTAAAAAACAAAGCGCCATCATTGGCGCCATAGTTGGGTAAAAACCCATTTTCATCGACCATGCAGGTTCGTAAAAACTCTAGCGATTTCCTTGCCCTTTCATACACTACCGGGGCAAATGATTCATTATTTTTTTTGGCAAGAACAATGGCCCACGTTAGTAATTGAATTACCACGCGATGGTAGTTCATTGAAAACTGCAGGAAGGTTCCATCTTCATAAACCTGGTAAGCAATTTCTTCTTCAAACCATGCTTTACCTCTTTGCTTCCATTTATCGGCATTTGGAAATTGCGGATATAATACTCCCGCTAAATAAAGCGCTAAGGTTTCTGTAATCGCATGATTGTTTCTGACGGCAATTCTTGAAAAATTTATGTTTTTATATACATGATCCATTTGCCAGTAAATAGCATATTGAATCTTATTAAAAACATCTTCTGAAAGAAAAGGAGATTCGCGGTAATAATATAATGCAAAGGTCCAGTTAAGAACGCGTAATGATATTTCCTGGCTGCAGTAATAATTAGGCCCGCAATTGACGGGATTTGATTTTATCCACGAAAGAATTTCTGAAAACACAAATGAAGCACAGTCTCTCATTAAAATGATAATCATAACGAATGATATCATATAAAAATGAGAATCTCGATTTTTCCCAAACATATTTTATATCGCCTGCCTCTTTGGAATAGTCAGCTATTTCGGTCCAATGATTTTTTATATCATATTTAAATCCGGTGTCAGGATTGGTAATCCAATCATACTCTTTACCGAGCATAAACTCGGTACTATTAAAAAAAATAAACCTGCCTGATTTAATTTTATCAAACCGCTCTTTTATATCATTTGACGGTTGTTTTATAAACGATAAAAATTTTTTACAGTTAAAAAAGAAATTGGCATTGTTATTTTTCCATTGATCAAGGCTAATATATTGCCTGTAAGCGGGATTGCCGGAAATTTATTTTTAAGTAATCCTGTCTTATTTAAAAACTCATGCTGCATACGAAATTTTGTATATCGCCATCCCATATTATTCAAAAGATTGAATCCGTTTTTTATCCTATCTAACATTCCTTATTTAAATCTTCAACGTTGTTATACATCTTTCTTACAATTATTTTCAATCTATAAATTCAACAAATGTTTAACTATTCTTTCTGCAGTATGTCCATCCCATAATTCAGGAATAGCTCCATGCTTCCATTCACCTGCAAATAGTTTATCCATAGCAGGTTTTATTGATTTAGGATTGGTACCTAATAATTCATTCGTTCCCATTGTAATGGTTTCAGGCCGTTCAGTATTATCTCTTAATGTCATACATGGAATTCCCATCACAGTGGTTTCTTCGGTAATGCCACCGGAATCTGTAATCACCGCTTTTGCATTTTCCACCAGGTAATTAAATTCAAGATAACCCAGCGGCTCAATAGTGTGAAGTGCGGGGTGATTAATACCTAAGTTTTCTAATATTTTAGCGGTTCTTGGATGCACAGGAAAAATAATGGCAAGCATGGCTATTATTAATTATTTCCTGCATCAGTTCTTTCAATTTTTCTTCTTCATCCACATTAGCCGGGCGATGCAATGTCATGACAATATACTTTCCAACCTTCCAGCTTAAATTTATCCCAAACAGAGGGCTTTTTAAAAGCCGAACGATTTTTCAATAAAGTGTCAATCATGGTATTTCCTACAAAGAAAATACGTTCATCACCTATTCCTGCTTTACGCAAATTTTCATTTGCTGTTTCTGATGTTGTAAAAAAATAATCGGTAATAGCATCCGTTACCATCCTGTTTATTTCTTCGGGCATCGTAAGATCACCTGAGCGTATTCCCCCTTCCACATGAGCTACTTTTATATTGTTTAATTTTTTTGCGGTAATAGGAACATGCCATAGTGGAAGTAACATCGCCAACTACCAAAACAAGATCCGGTCTTTGTTCCATCAAAACTTTTTCATAACGGAGCATAATAGCCGCAGTTTGTTCCGCCTGGGTACCGCTTCCGGATTCAAGATTTATATGCGGTTCAGGAATACCCAATTCTTCAAAAAAGTTGCCGCTCATTTTTTTATCATAATGCTGACCGGTATGTACCAGGCGATAATCAATATTTTTTCCATTATTTTTTTCTATTCAATCGCCTCAATAATGGGGGCGATTTTCATAAAGTTTGGCCGGGCTCCGGCTATTAAGTCAATTAGCATGATTTATATCTAATTTTTATCCAACTAGTATTCTTCAAACTTTCAATTGCGGCAAAACTTGCTTTGGTTGTATTCAAAATTTCATCAAATGAAATTAGAGATTCACCACCTGTTTTTAACCTGATTAATTAATTGAGTGAATTGATTCTTATGTCCTTTATCCAAACCGGTTTTTAATTTTGAAAATCCTTTAAATCCATAACCGGTAGTTTGCCTGAAATTATCAATAATAGCAGTTCTATCCTGTGAATATACTTCGATCCTTTCTTTTGGATAGGCTTTTGAACCATTTGAAAAATAGTTGATAACTCCTGTTGAGCCATCTTCATATTTTAAGAGAATAGAAGCATTGTCTGTATTTTCTGCAGGATTAATACCCATAGCATTCATACAAACTGATTTGACCCTGCTACCGGTAAAGAATGTTATTAAATCAATAAAGTGACATGCCTCTCCAATAATTCTTCCACCTCCAATATTCATATCATGAACCCACACATTAGCAGGTACATTTCCGGCATTCATTGTAGCAATCACATTTATAGGGCCTTTTCCAATTAAGCTTTTTATTTTAATCGCATGTGGTGAAAAACGCCGGTTAAAGCCAACGGTTAAAGTAACATCTGATTGTTTATATACGTTGACAATTTGTTCCAGTTGTTCTTTGTTTAACGCCAGAGGTTTTTCAACAAATACATGTTTACCTGCGGCTCAAAGCTTCTGTAACCATGGAGGCATGTTTGTCATGCCGTGTAGTTATCAATACGAGATTAACATCTTCGTCTCCCAGAATGTCCTTATAATCAGTTGTAGAATTGGAGAATCCATATTTTTTTGCCAATGCGGTTCCGCTTACGCCTCCTGCACTTGCAATATATTTATATCGCAGCGCCACTTCCTTTTAATGCGGGAAGCATGGTCATTTTGGTAAAATTTCCTGCACCAATAATCCCAATAACTCCCTTTGATTCTTTAAAACTCCTGGAATCCAATTTGATTGTTGTAACAGGATGCAGATTTTCTTTTGAATTGTATTTTAATATTGAAGCGATGGATTTTTTTGAACCAATTTCACTATAGATATTTTGATAATCCTCAATGGTCACCACTTCGGTGATCATTTCTTTTACCAAAAGTTTGCCGGAAGCAATGGAAGCAAGTATAGCTTCGAAATTTCTTTTTTCTGTCCATCTCACAAAAGGTAAAGGATAATCATTGCCTCTTTGTTCATAATCTTCATCATAACGACCAGGGCCATACGAACATGAAACCTGGAAACTCAATTCTTTTTCATAAAATTCAGCCCTGCTTATATTTAATCCAATAACGCCAACGAGTATGATGCGGCCACGTTTCCTGCACATTCTTGCTGCCTGTGAAATAATGTCATCTGTTTTTGCAGAAGCAGTAATGATTACCCCATCGGCCCCAATATTTTTTGTAACTGACTCTACAAATTTTACCACATCTCCATTTCCGGGATTAAAAGTAATTACTCCCCATTGCTGCTTAGATTTAATTTTTCATCATCAATATCAACACCTATCACTTTACATCCATTTGCAATTAAAAGTTGTGCAGTCAGTAAACCGATAAGTCCCATTCCAATTACCACAATAGTTTCTCCCAAAGTTGGATTTAAAAGACGTATTCCTTGCAAACCAATAGAGCCAATAACTGTAAAGCTGGCTTCTTCGTCACTTACTTCATCAGGAATATGAGCAACAAGATTTTTGGGAATACAAACATATTCAGCATGATGACCATTGGAAGCAACCCGGTCACCAACTGTAAATTCACTTACTCCTTCACCTACTGCAATTACTTTTCCAACATTGCAATATCCCAGGGGTAACGGCTCGCCTAATTTATTAAACACTGCCTCAAGTGTAGGCATCAATCCATCTGTCTTTATTTTATCGAGCACCTGTTTTACTTTGTCAGGTTGTTGCCGGGCTTTTGAAATGAGATTTGATTTTCCAAATTCTACCAGCATTCTTTCAGTTCCCAAAGAAACCAATGATTCTTGATGTTTGTATCAGCACCTATCCTTTTCTTACCTGAGGTGCAGGAACTTCTTCTAATATTGTTTCTCCTGTTTTAAAGGATTGGATGATTTGTTTCATTGCTTAAAATTCAGGGACGTGTGCAAGATTTCCAAATTAGAGTAAGTTAATCATTAATTGACGAATGAAGATTTTGGTTTAACTCTTGCTTCCTATTATGAACTGTCGGATTTATTGTGCTGTTTATTATTTTCGATTGTTGTATAGCTTCTATTTCTTTATTTAATTTTTTTCCATAGAAAATATATGTTTGTTAAGGCATTGGCACAAACCTCTTTGCATCGGTCAATCGTAAGCGAGGCATGTCCATGAATTACTATGAAGTTTGCCAAGATGCCATACGATATTGTGAGTATATAAGGGATCACTTTCGATTTTGTAAATTAGTGTTTTACCCTTTTTCTTTCGTTATAGGGCTTATTACTAAGCCAGACCGAGAAGATGATTCGACATCCGCTTACACAGCAGCCATGAACATTATCCATTCTCTTAATTCATGACATACCGTAAAAACAGATGAATTAGGTGAAAGTAAGAAATTATTTATTCATTATTCGAAAAAAGGTTGCCATTGAGATCCCTCTTTTTGGAGAGGAAAATCCAAAAATTGGGGAGGTATTTTTTTCTATTACTACAACGAATGGATAAATATGAATTGAATTAACCAACTGTTGAAAATCATTAGAAGGGATGCCTTGTATTAATTTTTTATTTCTTTTTTTAGAACCTTTAGTATCATGAAATTTCCTTTGCAAACCAAAAATGAATGAGTGAAATGGATTAAATGAGCCTGTTATATCTTCACAAAGATACAGACCTCCCGGTGCTAAGTTACTTAGAATTTCCTCTAGTGTTATTTTTTGTTGATTTGGCAAATGTCCTCCATCATCCAAAACTATATCGACTTCTCCAATTTCAATGAAAATATTTTTCCAAAATTTTCTATCTGATTGATCTCCTATATAAATTTTTGTTTTTCCATCTTGATAAACTTTGCAAGATTCTTCTATATCAATCCCAATAACCGTACATTGAGTACCAAAATAATTTTGCCACATTTTTAGACTCCCACCGCTATAAATTCCTATTTCTAAAATTTTTACAGGCGTATTTCTAAATTTCGAAAAATGTTTATCGTAAATGTCAAAATAATGTCTCCACTTCCAAATTCCCGGACCCTCAGTATTATTATCAAAATACATCTCTAAATCTGAAATTGTAGAACTATCTTTTTTATCTCCTTTAAACTCCCAACTGCTTCCTCCAATTTTTAAACCATTTAAATACAAGATGCCACCATATATGAAACGATAACATCTTTTTATCAATGAAAGCACAAAACGAGGAGCTATTCTGTTAATTAATTTTCTAAGTTTATACATATTTAGTCATTGTTGCCCGATTGAAATTAAGACATAAGTTACACATTCCTTATCCGTTAAAGATTTTAAGGTTGTAGATCAAAAACAGCTCACCTGGTTTTTTGTTGATGGTGTACGCAGACAAGCCAAAGCAATTCATTCGACTTCATACGTATTGGTTGACCGGTACACTGTTCTTCTTTAAGTGCTGCTTGTATCACTTCATGTAATATTTTTGTTTTGTGAGGCTCACTGTATTACGCCCCGACATCCAAAAATGCAATCTCCTAATTAACCTGACATTAGTTTATCTAAAGTTTTTTAAGCTGTTCGATATACATTCTCGCCACCTGGCTCCAATTAGGAAATTTATTAACTCTTTCATATCCTTTATTCACTTTAATTTCCATTAAATTTTTATTTTCATAGGCTTCTTCTATAACATTATATATTGAAGTGGCAGACATCGGGTCGAATGGTCAGCGCAGTCGGTCACATACATCCCTTGCAAAATCCCTATCTGAGGTGAATATTGGTTTTTTAAGGAACAAAGTGAATCTGCATAAGTGGCCGAAAAGGATTCTAACAAGGTTGGTAATAACAGAGTATCAACTTGTGCATATAATGAACCAACATCATTTACCGGTACAGTTCCTAGATTTATTATAGTATCAGAAAGATTTAATGTCTGTAATATTTTCAACAAAAGATTTTGCCTGCAGGCTTTCTAATCGGTCAATGGTAGTAACTATTTTAAAAGACGCATTATTTTTTACAAATAATTTGCCTAATTCTAATAAAATCTCAATATTTTTATGAGAATAATACCTGGTGAGGCATAATAAATAAGCATAGCTGCATTTTCGGTTTGGAAAAATATTTTTTTTACATTCTCTCATTTTTCTCGCCACCCAGCACTGAATAGGCCATGGGTACAATTTGCAAATTTTTAATATTCGGATAAAGTGGCTATCGCGGACATGAGGTTTTAATTTGAGGAAAAATAACATCTGCATATTTTAAACGCATTTTGAAAATTTTGATAATTAGTTTATGCTTAAAAAAAGATGTTTTACTAAGTAGTTGCCAAACATATTTCTCTGAAGGGTAAATTACATAGGGCCACATGAAAATTACTCCTTGTTTATATTTAGTTGGAATAGCAATATTCCCCATTGTCAAAACTACGTCTGGATTAATTTGATTAATTTTTCTTTTTAGCCAGAGATAATCACCCCATAGACGATGTAAAGGGAACTCCATAAATTTTGGTATGAAGTTTAAATTTATGTTTCTCGCTTTCGTACCCTTCGAATCCACAATTTTTAGGACAAAATACTTCCAGATGAATATCCGGCATCAGGTTTTTAATGATATTCAAAAAATTGAAAGTTACAGTTAATCCTGCCAGCTGATTTAATATTTACAGCATTAATAACAATAAGAAATTTTTTATTCATTTTTAAATTAACCTATCTTAAAATATACAATTTTGGAATTACAATTTGCAATTATTTAGCAGTCAAAGAGGCTCTCCATTTTATCGGCCTATAAGTTATCCTTGTAGAATTTTTATAAAGACATTTGCCGTCTTGGAAATGCTACAATTTTTATGATAGAAATCATAAGCGTTTTTCGCAATTTTAAAATTCAGTTCTGGATTATTGACTATCCATAAAATTTTCGATTCTAAATCTTTCAAAGTTCCGTCATATAAATAACCGGTAATATTATTTTCAATATTATATATTTCTCCGCCTGTTATTGCGTTTCAGAAGTTAAAAAAGGACAACCAAAAGCCATTCAATGCAGAACACTTAAGCCTGCCTGGTTAGGAGACACACATACCATTGCTTTTGAAATTATCGGGTATATTTCAAGATTATTTTCCATTCTGCCCCAAAAAATAACTCTATTTTGTATTCCGAATTCATAAACTAAATCTTTAAGTTTTTTATCCTCCTCTCCATCGCCAATAAAATCAAGGGTGATGTTTTCAGGAATACGATTAATAATGTTGTTAAATGCAGTAATCAACTGCCCGAGATCTTTATTCTTTTTAAAACTTCCAATTGAAAGAATTTTTGTTCTCTCATTTTCCGGGAATGCTAATTTCTCCACCAAAAGTGTGTTAGGAGCAACAAAGACCTGATTTTTCTTTTTAACATTTTTTATATAATATTCAAATATGTTTCTTGAATATAGGATTGTGCCATTTGACAAATCACTTAAAAGAAAGCGAAGTTTATCAGGAATAGTTTTTTTATGTAATCCACCTGAGCTCGATACTCCTATTCCCCAAAAAAACAACCTGGAATTTCTTTTAAATAAGAATAACATAATGAAGGTTGGCAGCCAAAATAAATTCCCAATTACTATTATCTCGTTATAATTCTCAATTAATGTTTTAATATGCTTTACATAAGTAAATTTCCATATTTTTTTTTTAGAATATGGGACCATCTCAAATTGATAATCCTCTTCTTTGGTATACTTATTCATCCCGTCGTAAGCTACACTGAGTTTAATATTTTTATTTTTCGCAATCTCGCTAAACAATGGGATTCTGTAATGGGGAATTATCTCCTGTATTATTAGTACCCTTTTCAAAAGCAAAATTAGATTAGGATAATTTTACCAACTTTTAAAAATGAATATTCTTCCCGGCTTTGAGAAATTTTGGAAATTTTATATCCGAATGAATTCATTTTCTCAACAAATCTTTTTGTCATTTCAACCGAAATACCGGGAAACCGGTGATGCAGTTCCACCAAAATTTGATCGATTATTATAGTTGAATTCAAGATGTCGTCAATTACATCATACTCAGCTCCTTCAATATCCATTTTTAAAATATCAATCCTGGTGTGATTAAATTCCTTTATAATTGAAGAAAATTTTTTCACAGGGACTTCAATTGGCTTAAATATGCTTTCGTTATATTTCCATCTATTATAGAAAGTGCCACTTACTTTATTTGAATTTTCAGGCAGAAAAAAGGTCATGTGACCATCTGTTGTCGACAATCCGTAGGGACAAAAAATATAGTTAACTTGTTTCGGTTGGTCGTTTACAAACCTTATACTCTTAGGTGTTGGATCAAAGCCATAGACTGTTAGTCCATATTTTTTTATCAATTCTAAATCAAAAGAAATATTTTCTCCTACACCGAATGAATACACAATGCTCGAGTTGGTCAATTTGTCCTCACACACAAAAAAACCTGCTCCCTGATCGCCATACCATTTCATTGGTCTATTAACCTGGGGCTAATAGATTGGCTCTTTTCCTATCAACATCTTGAAGAAAAGTTTCAATTTTCTGTATAACAATCTCATTCTTTTATTCTATTAATATTACATCAATTATGAAATGATCGTTGCTTAAAAATCCAGGACTAATGTATGACAGCGGGCCTATTTAAAAATGGAAGAGTATACTGACGTATTATCACATTCTTATCTTTGGTAATTTGTGATTTTTCTTTTACTGAGTCTGTTAACTTAATCAAATTACGAAAAGCTTTGTCGCTAGACTCCCACCAAACCACACCCTCTGTTTGCTTGCCTTCCCAGGTAAAATCCCTGATAAACTCAATTTGACTTACCATCTCCTGTTTTCCAAAACTTCGCCCCCATAAAATCTATTTCCAGGAGAGACAGCATACCATACAAATGGAATAACAGGTTTATTTAAGCGCTTCCCAAATTCTAAAGCCGTTTTCAAATTTTGCTTCAAATAAGTCTATTTGCCTCAACTCCTTTTTCAGCATCGGGATATAAAATATATAATGAGGGTGTTATGAAATCGCACAAGGATAATACCTGGTCGAGTTTATTACTTTCATTCCATGCATTCTGACTCGCGAAATAAACGCGAAAAGGCAAACCATAGAAACTTATTTTTAAGTTAGGCCTTAATTTCCTCACTAATGATAATAATTCTTTTAGTTTGGCAACAGCCTCCATATATTGAGAAGAGTTTAAGGAGTAATTTTTAAAATCTTTCATCACTTTATTTTCAATATCTATGACCAAATATCCCGACGCATCTTCCCCCGGGTATAATAATTTCAATCCTTTACATATACTTTCATCATTTATACCCCCCTTTTTTTCAGGATCAATGTAATTTTCGCCCAATACATTATAATACTTAAAAACACTATTTTCATTAAAATAATTCTCGATGCTGTACATGTTTTTTCGAACATATATATTAAAGTCATTTGATTGTGCCGACGAAAGTTTAAACACAAGGATGAGTAAAACTATTTCGAAAAAGATTAAGCTATTGTTTTTATATTTTAACTTCTCTATCATGTTTGAAATTTATAAATCTATACTTTTCAGGGATGATGTAGCTTGAATAGATCATACCCATTGGTATAAACAATAAGATTGCATCATAGATTGAACCGGAAAACAAATGTTGTGTAATTCCATTAATTAAAATCAAAAAAGGTATCATATAAATTTTATCATATTTTATCGCCCTGATTCCCCTTATAAAACTTTTAAATAAAATAATTAAAAAAAGAAGAAATCCGAAAATACCTGTAGCCATCAGCAACTCTAAAAATACATTATGCGGATATATTCCTGAAACCTCTACTCTTCCACCAAAAAAAGGATGGTGTTTAAATTCTTCATACGCCATAGACCATAGTTGTTGCCGCCCACTGGCATCTCCCATTTCTATAGTATTTTCAGTCCTTGTAAAAATGGCACTTCCTGTTACCTCGGCTCCATAAAGTATCAGTGGAATAGCAACGATACAGAAAAGAATATTCTGGATTTATTTCTAAATGTTGCATGATACAATATAAAAGGGATACATAATAAAAGCACAACCAAAGAACCTCTTGATGCTCCTAAGAAAAACATAATAAACGATAATATGATGGTTACATACAAATATACCTTGTGCCAAAAGCTTGTTACTTTCTCGTAAATAAATTTATAAAAACAAAGGACAATCATTAATACCCCGGAATAGGAAAGAGCCAAAGGGCTTAAAGTTTCTATATTGGGGAATTGATATTTTATTAAACTAATTCTGCCAATCCCGATTGTCAAAACACTTTTGTATAGATATAAAGACAGAACACCTAGAATAAAACCCGAGAAAATAAATGCGTCAAAAATAGCCTTTTTGTATTTTTCAAAGTTTATAAATGAGAAAGTAAAAAATGGAATTATTGAATAACTAAGAAAGTAAAAAATATATTCATACCAGCTACGGCTCCGATGGCCATAATTTGCTTCAGTAAATATAACTTTGATAATGTAAGTAATTGCAAATAAAGCCATAACAGGTAAATAACCCTTCCTGAAATGCATCTCTCCATGATGGATATTTTTAATAATTAGAACTACCATCAGGCAAACCAAAATAAGCCTTAAGGGGACAGAATAATACCTGAAAGCTAATTTTACCGAAGACATAATTAGCGCCAATCCCGCGTAGTAACCCGCATAAGAAAAAAATGACACGAAATATATTAACCTTTTATTCAGCTTGCTATATTCAAATTTTTTGACTTTTATCCTGATTTCAATTCCTTATAAAACTTTTTAAAAATGAATGGAACCTTTCCTAATCTCGAGTCGTTATTAATGCCGATTTCTTTTAAATCTTCAAAACTTAATGAGCAATTTTTTAAAATTCTGATTAAACAGCCACCTACTTTATTTGTGGAATGGTTTATTAATACATAATTTGAAGATTCCTTTTTCAATTTTTCTTTCTGCTTTGAATAGCAATTGATGATTGATTCAAAGGTTTTATAAGATTTTAAGTCCCTCTCATTGGTACATAAATCATATCCACTTATATTCTGTAACCATTCGTACTTTTCATTTTGTTTTGAAAAATATTCATATTCAGTGGCTGTTGGCACCAAAACCGAAGGAATTCTCCTTAAGGCAAATTCTATAGCTGACGTACCCACAGAAAATCCTAAATCAATATTCTCAGCCAAGAAATGTGATAATTCTTCTGATTCCACTTTTCCAACAAATTTGATGTTTTGAACACCGGTCTTCTTAACGTATTCATGAATATAGTCTTCGTCTTCACCCTCCCCTATAATTATCAATTCCAAATTTTTTAATTTTGACTTTATCATATCATCTATTAATATAGTTAATATCCGATTTTTTCCACAACTAACCTGCTTATCCAGCCAAGTCGTATAGTCCCACGGTGTTTTTCAACTGAAAAATAATCAGAATCCAAAATTTCAACAGGAATGGGTAAAAATTTTGGTTTTATATTGAATCCAAAAGAACTCCTATTGTATTGCAAATTAAAATTGCACATGAAAAAAAGACTATATTTCTTAGTTCCCAATTCAACAATTTTATTAATTTGGTTGCTTTTTTCAAAATCAAATAATTTAATAAGAAGTCTCCTTATTTTATCATTTGATATGTCTTGTAAAAGCCAGAAAACGCCGTTTGTTATTAGACAATATGGATGTAGATCCCAAAAAACAAACTTGGTATTAGGATTAAAATCAAATCGATCTTCGATTAAATTAAGAAACGATAATGATAAAAGAAAGATTTCTGAATCCCCAACTAAAAATTTCCTGTTTTCACGAACCGGTATAGAATCGAAGCTTCTATTTTTTCTCTTTAAGACTTAGATATGTAGCACTCATTATTTTCATATATTTTTATAAGAAACCCTTTATTTTCTAAATATTCTGCAACTCTTGCAAATAACAGTTGCGCACCTCCGATACTTTCGTTAGGATAATAAAATGAAATAATTTGTTTATCCAATTTGTTTACGTTTTATATAGGGCTTGATTAATTTAGATAAGTTCATTAAAGGATCTTTATTTATAAAAACAAAAGCAATAATTATGAAGAAGGAAAACAGAAAGGCATAGAAACCTTTCATTACTTGTATGCCAACATTTACAATTATTAAAAAACAAAAGGAAATATAAACGTATCGGGAAAAAACAAATAAATGATACTTTTTTCCAAAATAATGCACAAGAAAAATAGCTATAATATAGCTGATCGGTATGCTAAAAGGATGCCCCTACTACTCCAAATCCTTCAAAGATTAAGGTATAACAACTCACCACTCCAATTAAAAATCCAATCATCAGTGCGATAAATGAATAAAAGCTCTTTTCGATAATAGTAAACTGGTTAGCAATTATTTGGTATAGAATAAGCAATAAAGGCCCTAAAAAAAGCTGGCCGAAAACAGTATATCCCCTAACATATTCTCCCGAAAATAGAATATTAAAGAAATAAGGAACAAAAGGAGTTAATAGGGTGTAGAGCAACGATTATCATCAATAAAGATTCAAAGATCTTTGATTTCATCTCTGTTTGATCTTTATCTTTCATGGTTGAAAAAGTAAAAAAAGACCAACCCCCGGCAAATCCGCCTGAATAAATGAACTTATCCCGGCATATTTACTACCGATGGCAAAAACACCAAGCTCGGTCGCTCCTAAATTCTTAATAATTAAAACCCTTATAACAGAATTATTTGCCCAATAAATGATAAAGATAGGTACCAAAGGGACTCCAATATTTAATAAGGATCTTGCTATCGTCTTTGAAAATCTAAAACTTTTGAAATATGGAAAATTTATTTTACCAAAAATTAATCCTAGTAAAATCACGGTGCAAAAATTGGCATAAACCAGGGATAAAAAGTTAGACTTATAATCAAAGTATAGCTGTAAGATAAAATGTAAAGGCAAAAAGAAAAGTATAATATAAAAGTTCCCTTTTATTATTATTTAATCTCGATGGGTGTACTAAAACACTATTAATGTTTGTTAAAAAGACATAAACAGTCGCAAAGTAAATGATATAATAGTATGAAGAATTATTTAAAAAGCTAGCCTGGTAGAGAGGTTTAAATAGAATTAAAAAAGATGAAAAAATAAGACTTGACAATAGGATCAGGATGAAACCAGTCGAGATCACTATTCTTTTATGATCCTCAGTATCAAATTCATGATATTGTTTAAACATCGCATCTTGTATCCCTAACATTGAAATACTCGAACTTAAACTACTTATAACTAAAAAAATGTCATACAACCCAAATTCGGCAGGATTAGCTAACTTCTTTGTTATGTATGGATACGAAGAAGGGGAAAAAGAGAGCTAAGAATCTTTAATCCACCAAAATAAAAGACATTCTTAACAAGTAAATTAAGCCTACCCATTTTTAATCAAGTTGTTCAGCGTTATTAGTTATAAGAATTGACTACTCGTATCACTTCTTCCACCTCTTCCATTTCCATAACTTGGCTGATTGGTAAACTGATAATATGCTTATGGATTTCCTCACTAATCGGGAAATGGAGTTTTTCCCATTCCTGGTAAGCTATCTGTCGGTGAGGAGGCACGGGATAATGGATTACCGTTTCAATACCATTATCCTTCAAATATTGTTGAAAATGTCGCCTGTCGTGTACTTCTAAAACAAACAAGTGAAATACTTTATTATGACTGCCATCCAAAAGGGCTGTTTGATTTTTGGGTTTTTAATTTCTTGTTTGTAGAAGGTTGCTATTTTTCTACGAATATTATTGTCATCATCCAGCTTTCTAAGTTTTACTCTTAATATTGCTGCCTGCAACTCATCTAAACGACTATTACTGCCCTTAAATTTATTAAAATATTTTTCCTTTGATCCGTAGTTTCGGAGAACTTTAACGACATCCGCCAAAGCTTCATCATTAGTCGTTACCGCTCCGCCATCTCCCAGGGCGCCCAAATTCTTTCCGGGATAGAAACTAAAACCAGCTGCGTCCCCAAGGTTCCCTGCCCTAAGATCGTTTTTTGAAATTGCTCCCATGCGCTTGCGCACAGTCCTCAACAATTTTTAAATTATATTCTTGTGCAATGCCACCTATTACCTCCATATTTGCTAGCTGGCCGTATAAATGGACCGGTAGGATCGCTTTGGTTTTCTTAGTTATCACCTTTTCAACAATATTAGTATCAAGGTTATATGTTTGGGGATTAGCATCAACAAGTATAGGAGTCAGACCTGCTTTTGATATTGCCAAAATAGTTGCAATGTACGTATTGGCAGGCACAAGCACTTCATCTCCATTATCTAATATTCTTAACTGCTTATACGCTTCGAGAATCAATATCAGGGCGTCCAAACCATTTCCTACTCCAATACAAAACTTTGCACCACAGTACGACGCAAATTCATTTTCGAATGCCTCTACATTATCTCCCAAAATATACCAGCCACTATCTAAGACCTCCTCAAAAGCGCCTACTAATTCATCGTGGAAGTACCGATTTATTTTTTGTAAATCAAGAAATTTTATCATCTGTTTTTTGATTGTAAATGATATACAGGGGAAGAAAAAGTCGTTGTATCACCTCCATGTCATCGGAATTGATTACATTTTTTGCAATTTTATCCTTGGAATAACCATCGATAGACGGGATGCTATTAAGATCAATATCCAAACATTTACTAAAATCGAAACTATCATCTAAGCGAAAGAATATCAAGAAATATTTTAAAGCCTCATTCGGATTCTTTCTAAAAACATCATAATTAATAATTTTATTTCTTTGAATAACGCTAAACAAAAAGTAGTTTCTAACAGCTATAAGGAAAGCTGTTTTTATTGCTTCGTTTGACTTCTCAATAAAATTCAAATATTCACCAAAGATTGTGTAAAGATGGGCATCTGATTTTATTGAACAGATTATCTCATTTAATGCTCCATTATACCAGTCGCCATAAAATTTATTTTTAATACAACTATTTAATATCCCCATTGGATCTCTCCAGATCGCCCATTGTTCTATTTTGGGGAAGCGTTTAGAAACCCACCGAGTTGAAAAATGATTTATGTTGCTGATTATCAAGTGGAGCTTACCCTCCTTAAAAGCTGTTGTGATAGTTGAATATTTTTTATGCCACTCTGAAACAACGTAACTGGAGTCGAATTTTCCATTCTCTAGGCTTTGAAAAAAAAGATATCTTCTTTTGAAACATTGTTGTTGAGATCCAAAATTTGATACATTTTTTTGCGTATAGGACCACTATTGAAAGGTCGAAAAACTAATTCGACTTGTGGATGCATAGCTAAAGCCCTTGATATTGCAGAAGTCCCAGATCTGTCGAAACCAATTAGTATTATATTATTCATTTCCTGTAATAAAATTATTATACAAATCTGCAAAAAAGTTCACATACTGCTCTGTTATAAATTGATGTAATGGCAGATAGAAAGCGTTTTCCCCATAAAAGATACTGCATTGAATACCCATCCTCCAGAAGTAAAGTTTCAATTTGTTCAAATCTACTGATAGTGGAGTTTTAAATAAAAAGACGCCTGGCACATCACCCTTCCGAAGGGGGAAGTATGGTAAACAGCCAAAATCAGCAAACATGTCTACGTAATAAATAAAGATCTTTCGTCTATATTCCGTCCAATAATCTATCTGATCAAAATAATATCCCACGACACTATTTATATAATCTGTAACACCTCTATCCTCTTCATAATCGACTGGTTCATTTGATACTAAAAACCCTCCAAACTGAATCGGGAAAAATTTAGAAAAACTAAAGATGGCAAAATCAGAATTAGTACCACATCTTCTCCCATCGTCATATGTAGAATTAAATGCAAATGCACAATCTTCCACTAATAATTTATCCCTCTCGGATTTAGAGATCCTATTATCCACATATCCGAATTCATGATTGACCAATACAACATCATGTTCAGCTTTTAAATTTCTATCCCAATGATTTTCTTTTTCTATTGTATTTGTTACGCAGCTACTTATATAGTAATTATCGGATGTTGTCTGAATATATACTCTTTGCTCAATCCGTTTTACAGGATTATTCTGCAATGCAATTTCTAAAGCTTTTCGACCACTTTTTGTTATCGTGACATATTTATTAGGAAATCTTTCCGACAACCTCGCTCTTATGTTGAATTTGTACTCCTTACAAATATGTGAATTCTTAATAACATCTTTAGTTTGAAGCGGAATAATTAAAAAATGAGGATGATTATTATTTATATAATCTGTCAAGAAAAATTGTGACGAGATCATCTAAATTGCGGTGTCAATTAATTGAAAGTTATGAGGCTGGATTTCGTAAAAATCGTGCGAAATTGTTCTTCCACCCATTCTTTCTTTCCACGCCAAGAGTCCTGTATTTAAGCTTCTTCCGTTATTCTCATTGCAGGTTCCGAAATCAAAGTAGTTCTTATCATGAAAATACTCATCAACCAGTGTCGTGAATAAAAGATTCAGGGCGCCGGATTTTCTACCTCTATCATTCGAAGCAATGTATTGGCAATGTGCGACATTTTCAGTCAAATAGAACACAGCACCTGCTAACATTTGTTCTGTCGAATCCCTGACAACATAAATTTTAATATTTAGTGGAAATAAAGACATTAGTAGTTGCATCTCTTCCGATGAATGAACCGGTTTTGTCTTGAAACGAGCTAGCAAACTTGGCGTTAACAAATTACTCCAAAAGTCTGCAGGGTTCTTTTCTTCAATTATCTTGTGGCCTTCTTTGGCAGCTTTTTTTGCTTCTCTCTTAATATTACCTACATAATTTATAGGGTGTCTTTTGTCTATTACTAAACTCGTATCTCTCCTAACAAGATTTGCCTTTAATAAGAATAAAGCATAATCAATTTCATCAGAAGGAACTAAGTTGTAATGTTTAGGGAATGACTTGTATATAATTTTCTTATAACCTATCGAAAAATAGTAATCTAAAACACTTCTACAAATATCCAAAATGATGGGCAGCTTTGCATCGTGTGCAACAATAAACGACCCATAGGTCAGCCCTTGATGTGACATAATATCGCCCTCTTTTGTTTGATTTGCAGGAAACAGACCAACTAACGTGTTTTTGTGATTGTACAGCATAAGAGAATGATCGATAAAACTATCTGAATGGTAGTCCATATAATCACGATTAAAAAGAAACGTTGTGTTTTTTGCTCCGTCCAGAAATAAGTTCCATTCTTCTTTTCTCTCACAGCTATAACGAATAACCTTCATTCCTTACTCAAATTGTTTTTGTAATCTAGATATTCATCATAATTTCTAATATAATCTTCGACATCATAATTATGTGAGGCTAGTACCAAACATATAGAGCCAGAAGAAAAATTGACTTCCGCAGACCAGATACCAGGAGGAATATGAAGCCCAAAGTATGGACGATTTAACAGGATTTGCCTCTTGGTTTTCCCATCATCCAGTAAAACTTCAAAACCTCCTCCTGCTGCAATCAAGAACTGATGACATTTTTTATGAGCATGGGCACCTCTTGATTCTCCTCCAGGCACATCATATAAATAAAATACCCTGTTTACATGAAAAGGAACCTCTACATTGCTTTGTATTGGAGTGATATTTCCTCCTCTGTTTCCTATCTTTGGTAAATAAATTAATGAACAGTCAAATACGGTTATCTTGTTATTCATCAAGGGAACTGCTCATTGAATTGAAATACTCTAATTTTCTTATATAATCCTCTTCTTCATAAAAAGAATTAGATAGATGCAACGAAACAGAATTTGTTGAAAAATTTTCCATATGCCTCCAAATTAGTGGAGGTAAATATAATCCATAATAAGATCGATTAAGGCTGTAATGTCTTTCATTTCCTAAACTATCTCGAGCCACTACGTCAAAACTGCCACTTAGGGCAATGATAATTTCTTGTTGTTTGTGATAGGCGTGTCCTCCTCTAATTTCCCCTCCCGGTACATCGTAAGTAAAAAATACTCTGTAAATTTCAAAGGGAAGTTGATTGGGATACTGCAAAAATGAAAGATTTCCTCGACTGTCCAAAATTTTCGGTAGCTGGATTATTTTGATACTATCAATACTCATATTAAACTAAACTTTGGTGAAAAATTTGTAGCGGTCAAAATGTTTGTAACGATACTCGCATTAAGGAACCAAGTAAAATTTCTTTCTAAACCAGATTCTGAATTTTTGAAAAAGGAAGCGGACGAGATTGTGTGCATTCCTGGTTGCATTTTTACCTTTGTCCTCGGCCACTCTTCTGGCGTCTATTGAATGCTGGACGGAGCCGACTATGAGCCGCACTTCTAATCTCTTAATCAATTCATCCCTGAATTTTATGGTCTCAGGAAAATTATGACCGGTATCAATATGCATTAAGGCAAATGAAATTCTTGCCGGGTAAAAAGCTTTTTGGGCAAGATGAGCTACTACTATGGAATCCTTGCCCCCGGAAAATAAAATATACAGGATTCTGAGACTGGGCATACACTCCTCTCAATGTATCCATAACTTCAGATTCCAGTTCATCCGGGTATTCAAATGATATTTATCCATCATCTACAACTTAAGTTTAGGTAAAATACAGGCAATTACTTTGTCAGCCGAAGTCTCTACATCTTCGTATGATGTATCAATTTCAACATCGGCGTTTGCCGGTATTTCGAAAGGTGCACTTATACCGGTAAAGTTTTTAATTTCTCCTGCCCTTGCTTTTTTATACAAGCCCTTAGTATCACGCCGTTCACACTCTTCCAGTGTAGTATTTACAAACACCTCTACAACATTTTGCTTTCCCAGTATTTGGCGCAGCACTTCCCGGTCTTTTTCCATCGGAGTAATAAATGCAGCAATCACTACTGTACCTGCCTCGATAAAAAGTTTTGATATTTCAGCAATCCTCCTGATATTTTCATACCGGTCATCTTCGCTGAACCCAAGATTTTTATTTATCCCGGTCCTAATATTATCGCCATCTAACGAAAAAGTATGGATGTTACGACTATAAAGTTGTTTCTCCAACAAATTGGCAATTGTCGACTTTCCTGATCCTGAAAGTCCCATAAACCATATAACAAAAGATCTGTGCCCATTTATTTCATTCCTTTTTTCACGGGTAATATGATAATCATGGCAAAAAATATTTTCGGTTGGTATGATGGTTTTACTTATAGGTTGATTCGACATAACATAATACATGAAGGGTAAAGTTATAATGCTTTCTCCTGCATTACTTCATTCTCAATACTTCTTCTCCTGTCCAATCCAAACCCGATTTTATACCACGTTCTTTCGTGAAAATAATACAGAAGCATTTTGGTTACTGTTTCTGCCAGGCCGATCTTTATTCCGGCAAAAGGGTTGCCGCTAATAAACCAGGCAAGTAACATGGTAGTGATTGACCCTACCATACGCCAACTGATTGTTTTAGCCAGGTGGCGTTTCCTGCTTTCCCTCAGTGTGCCATGCTTATCCAGGTTGATTTTAAACCAAACCCGTTCATGAATGTAATACAAAAGCATTTTGGCGAAAAACTCTACTCCCCCGATCTGCATGCCGAGCATCGGATCCCCGGTAATGATCCATGAAAGAATAATTGTGTCGATAGTGCCCACAATTCTCCATGTGATAGATTTGGCAATATGCCTTTTATATGAATGATCTCTCAAATTCTGTGTTTATAAACGAGGAATGAAGGGTTTAATAGGTTTTCTTTATTATATACCAACGGCTGCCCTGTTTCCCTTGAGACAACTTTCAGACCAACTGCTCTACAAATGGCGTCACCCGCAGCGGTGTCCCATTCCATAGTTGGAGCAAACCGGGGATAGATATCTGCCTTTCCCTCTGCCATTATACAAAATTTAAGTGAACTACCCCTGGAAATAATTTCCGTTTCCTCATATTTTTCTTTTAAAGATTCCACAAATTGAATTGTTTCTTTATTCATGTGCGAGCGGCTGCCTACTACCCTAATTCTTTTTCCGATCGTATCTGACCCTCTCAACGGCAGGCTTGTTTCAATAATTGAATCTATATCCTCTTGCCCGTCAACAACCACTTTACGGGAAATTTTGTCTTCTACATCCCCAAAATATAACTCTTTAGTCACAGGCAAATAGATGACACCTAAAACCGGTTTTGAATTACTTATTAATGCAATATTTACAGTAAATTCTCCATTTCTTTTAATAAATTCTTTTGTACCATCCAGGGGATCTACCACCCAGCACATTGTCCAGTTTTTTCTTTTTTTGTAAGAGATTTCCTTGTTCTCTTCGCTAATAATCGGGATATTGTGATTTGTGCAGAAATTTATTAATAATTGTGTTCGACTCTTTATCAGCTTCTGTTAATGGTGATCTATCAGATTTGTATTCAACTTCATATATCTCCTTATCGTATACCTCAAGAATTTTGATAGCCCGCTCGCTATCGAAGCCTGTATTGCAATATTTAAATATTGTTCCATTAAATACTGGTTTGTGTTACCCTTGCTACGTTTTATTAACCTTGCTGCGATTTATTTGCAGCCATAAATATAGCTTCGCTATTCCTCAGTTACAGACTGAACGAAGCATTTTTAGCATATATTTAATCTTTAATTAATTAATTCAATTCCTGGCTTATCTTTTAAAGCGAGCCCACCATTTTTTTCTTTTATATTTAAATCTTCTGTGTATCCGTATCCATATCTGTAGCCATAATCCATACCCATAGCCATATTTTCCAAATCCTTTACTTTTAATCCCATTATAAATAATTGCCGGATTTTTAAGACTTCCTGATCTGTATTGCTGATCCAATTTCTTTACAAAGATTTTTGGTGTATAGTCGTGCCTAACCACAAATAGAGTTACATCGCAAACCGGTGAAAGGATTAAAGCATCTGTAACAGGGTTCACCGGCGCCGTATCCACAATTATATAATCAAATTGGCTTGCAGATATTCCAATAATTCTACCAATTTAGGATTGGAAATTAACTCCGATGGATTCGGGGGTATTGGTCCCGATGGTATTATATATAAATTTTCTGTCCCAGTACT
The DNA here is from genome assembly GCA_963798665.1 of uncultured Chitinophagaceae bacterium. Taxonomy (GTDB): domain Bacteria; phylum Bacteroidota; class Bacteroidia; order Chitinophagales; family Chitinophagaceae; genus Ginsengibacter. Next base: position 85,564 of record CAWCUN010000022.1, read on the forward strand.
TTTTATCAATTCATCGGACTGTCAATTTTCCAATCAAAAAATTAGAAATCCCCGCATTACGTGAAATATGGAATTGCTCACTTAATTTAGGTTTCCGTAAATCCAGTTCAATCAACACCACTTTTTTGTCCATTAATGAAAGGCTAATACCAAGATTTATAGCAATGAAACTTTTGCCTTCGCCGGAAATGCTCGAGGTTATTAAAATCTTTTTATGAGTTTCGTTAATTCCGAGATAACTTAAGGATGTCCGTAATTGGCGAAACTGCTCCGCTATAAAACTTCGCTTTCCTTCCGCTATCACAATGGGCGATTTTGATCGGTCATAGACTACTTCTCCTAAAAAAGGTATTTCTGTATGTTTTTCTATATCAGATCGTTGCTGTACCGTCCGTGTTAATATTTCTTTAAGGTAATGATAACAATGAAGCCAAACGCTAAAGCCCCCAATAAAGCCGCAAGATATATAAGTGATTTCTTAGGCTTCACTGGCACATCAGAGGATTGTGCTTTATCAATAATTCGGCTATCCGCCACAGTGGAAGCAAAAGACAATGCCGTTTCTTCTCTTTTTTGTAAAAGAAAAGTATAAATATTATTTTTAATTGCCTGTTGCCGGCTTATACTCAATAATTCTCTTTCCTTTTCAGGAATAGTTTTAAGTATAGAGGAATATTGGTTGTTGGTGGCCGTCAAATCATTTCTCCCAGCAATCAAGATTTCTTCGCTGGCTGTGAATATTTTCTAAAATTCCTGGTTTTAATTTATTAATCCCATCAATAAGCGCGATCAGAGCAGGATTATTTTCGGGAACGATTTTTTTTGTTTGTGTATATTGAAGTTCAAGGTTGGATAATTTTTGCAGTAAATCCGATAACACCGGGTCAGAAATTCCAAGTGTAGCGGGTACAAGGCCTGCCGGTTCCTTCTTTGCTATTTACATAATTTTCTATTTGATCCAACACGGCCAGTTGCATATTGATATCACTGATCTTCTGATCATTGGTGGCCACCGTTTGCAAAAATATTTGTCCTTGCGCACTAATATCCGTTATTTTATTACTTGCCTTATAATTCTGCAATTTACCTTCAATCGAATCCAATTCATTTACTACATACTTTAAGCGGTCTTCAACAAATTTTAAAGTATTAGCTGCCAATAGATTTTTATCTAAAATTGCAGCCTGATTATAAACTATAAGTAATTCATTCAAAATATCTTCCCCTCTCTTAGGTATTTCGCCCTCAATAGTCAGATCAATCACAGTAGATTGCTTACTGGAAGGTGCTATTGTTAGTTGATTAAGAATAGTGTTAGCGGCATTCTTAACAGTGAATAATGAAAAATAAAAATTATTTTCTTTTCGGAGTTAACTGAGTGCTGATAATATTTATTAGGAAGAAACTGAAGAATTCCAAAAGGAGTAAATACCCACTGATTTAAAGGATAAGATTGTCATTATTTATAGAACAGATTGTGTGGCATTATTAAATTTGAAATAGACTTTCTGCACTTCCGAAATCGAATCAGGATATTTTGCTTCAATTACTATAGGAGAATATATATAAGCGGATTGGGTTAAAACTCTTCCCTCTATAGATACCGGTGCATAAAGATGTAAATCTTTAACAACTTCCTGCATCAAGTGTTTTTGATTGCAAAACTTCTACTTCATTTTCTACATTTTTTTTTGATCCGAACATATCAAATGCATCCATCAAATCTGTATTTGGTGAGCTATTTTTATCATCTTTGATCAATAGAGTAGCTGTTGTTTGATAAACAGGCAGTTTATAGCGCAGATAAATCCACGCCACTGAAAAACTCATAAATAAGAGAATAAAAAAAATGGCCAATAAGGAAGAAACTTATAAAATAAATCTCCAAGAGAAATTTCTTCGCTTTCCTCCAAATCAAAATTTTTAGGTGTTGTTGCATTCAGATAAAATTATTTTAAAAGCTATTCAGTACAATTACTATTACAGAAATTCCGCTAAAGATAATAGGTAAATATTGCCGGGATTGGTCAGTGCTGGCAACTTTAGCTTTTCCTGGTTCTACATATATTACATCATTCGATTTTAAAAAAAAATAAGGAGATTGCAATATATTGGACGAATTAAGATTTAAACGCTTTACTAATTTATTGGCCTTCCTGCCTGATCAATATTACATTATCCCGAAGGCCGTAAATAGTAAGATCGCCCGCCTGGCCTATCGCCTCAAGAATACTTATTTGCTCACTTGGTACATTAACTACTCCAGGCCTGTTAACTTCTCCCAAAACAGTAACCCTGAAATTTAAAAACCGGGCCGTAACAATGGGATCGAATAATAATTTTTTATCAACAATGAGCTTGGTAATATTATCTTCTAACTGCTTTTGGGTAAGCCCTGCAGCGGGATATCGCCGAGTATTGGAAATTTTATATTGCCTTCCTGGCTCACCAGGTAACCCGCCGTTTGAGGCATATTATTGTTCAAGCCATTAGGTGTAACAGGAATATTGGGTGTATTAAAAATAATAGAAGCTTCGTTGCTGAGACTGCTAACAGAAATACTTAGAATATCTTTTTTTTGTATTACAGGTTCCAGGCCATCTTTTGATGCTACGAGCGTTGAATCTTTTACATCATTAAAATAAGCAATTTTTTTTGTATCGGCACAGGAGGATAATATAGCTATCAGAAAAAAATTAAACAACAGATACGGTGTTGTTCTATGAATTTTATTCATAAATAGTATTTAAAAAGTTTGCAAATATAGCGAATAATAAATCTTTGATAAGTGAGTAAAAAGGGGCGCAAATATGAAGTAAAAAAAATTACTTTTGACTATCGGCAATTAACTTTAAGATGATATATTAAGATGATATTAACTACCAAGCATCGGCAAAGTAACGTCAATGATTAAGCTTGCTGATGACAATTTATGATTTTAAAGATGCCTAATTGGGAAAATTTTCCCCATTGAATTACTTAATGAATACCAGGTTATCTTTTTTATTCTTTTCAATCATTAGTTTTTTTTGTAGTACCTGCCAAGGATCATCTGATATCACCTTAATTGAAAGGAATATGTTTGGGCCAAATTTATGCAACAACAATAAAGCTTTAAAATTGGCTCAATTTTTAATGCAAAAAATCTAAGCGAAAAAAGTATTCATTACTATTTTTTGAAAATGCTTATACATTATTTTATTTTCTATATTTTTACATCGATTTTACAAATCAAGATTTCACATTAAACCCGTTATATGTATGTCACAAGCTAACATCAAAAAAATTTCAATTTTTCTGTTATTAATGAGCTTTTTTTTACCTGTTTTTGCTCAAACCAACCAAGGATATGATGAAGTAAAACCTTTTTCCGGAAGCAGTCCTTTTAGAAAATTTTCAATTGGTATCAATGCCGGTGTATTAAATCCCTCAGTTATTTTTGGCGGCTCCAACGATTTTGCCAATCCTAAGTATACACTTGGATATGGGGCAAATATCCGGTACCAGGTTAATCATTACATTGCTATTCAGGCAGATTTCCTTAGAGGGAACTTAAAAGGAAACCAGGATGATAAATATGGGGTAAATAGGCCGGTTTCTTCTTTTAAAACAGATTTGAATTGGGCGGCCAGTTTAAGCGGAGTACTGACAGGAGGAAATATTAATTGGTTAAGCACCAAAAATCATGTTGTTCCATACATCAGTGTAGGCCTTGGTTTTATGGGATATAGTACTAAAATTGTAAATGCCGGTACTACTAATGAAATAGATTATGTGGATATCTAATTCACCGAAAAATCCAGTATTTGTTCCTATAGGTGTAGGTTTAAAAATTAATCTTTCAAGAGTGATCAATTTAGATGTTGGGTATAGAATGAACTTTGTTGCCGCAGATAATCTCGATGGCCTAGCATATTGGAACTCTCCTCCAGGTTATAGAGTCAGAAGGTTCATAAGGATAAATTTAGCTATGGCTTTGCAGGGCTTGAGTTTGCCTTAGGCAAAAAAACCAAGCCTCAGATGTTATTTGATAATCCGGCTGCGAGAGTAAACAATTTATTGCAAACCCAGATAGACACGGTAAAAGCTAACCAGGAATTATTGTCGAGAGACAGTGACGGAGATGGCGTTCCGGATAAATTCGATAAGGAACCAAATACACCAACCGGTTGTCCTGTTGATGTAAACGGAGTGACAAGAGATACAGATGGCGACGGTGTTCCGGATTGCAAGGATAAAGAGTTGATTACACCTACACAATGCCAGCCGGTAGATGCAGATGGTATAGGTAAGTGTCCTGATCCCGAATGTTGCAAGAATATGGTAATGGCTGACACAAATAAATGTGATATTGGAGACTTGCCAAGTATTTCATTCAGAGGCAAAAGCAGCCGTTTAAGTAGTGACGCAAAAGCTATGCTAGCCACGGTTGGGTCAAAATTAAAAGGAAGTGCAGAATGCTCAATTACGGTAATTGGCTATCCTGCTGCTTCGAAAGCATCCCAGGCCCTTTGCAATAAAAGGATAGAAAGTATCAAATCGTACTTAACTGAAAATGAAGGCATTAGTGCGGATCGTATTGAAACTAATTGTGAAGTTGGAGGAGGTGATGCCAATACAGTGGATATCAAATCTAAATAATACTTTTTGCTTTTTGCTCATAAAAAAACCTTCCCGGAACGGAAGGTTTTTTAATTTATGAATGGATGCATCTAATAACTCAAGAACGTACTAAAATACTTACTGCCACAAAATTTTCTTCTAAATTCAAAACAGTAACCTGGCGAAGAAAAATGCAAAATGGAACAAAACCAGAAAAATAGATTTAGAAGATTATTCGGAAATATGTAAAGAGGTGCAACCTTATTTGGAAGCACGAAAATATAATTCCTGTGCACGTTGGATAAAACGGTTGATGAAACACCTACTTCAGCGCATAAAGAAGTGATGAATTGAGAAGATAATATTGATTCGGAAATTGAAAAATGATTCTGATTCAATATGATTCTCCAAGCGAAAAAAAATATCTTGAAGAAGCTCGTACTGAATTTACAGTGAATAGAATGCTTTTTTATGAATACAAATTAGATTTTTAAACAAGTAATTTTGTACGTTTCTTCAATAAAAAGCGTTATTAGTATGAGTCCATGGAATTAACCGATTGTCACTTTTTCAAAGCAATTCCAATAGCAGTAATTGGTGGTCAGGACAGTTTATAGCCACCAAAAGTTGTATTAATAGACTATTTTTATCAAAATTTGCTTAGTGATAAGTAGGTAAACCAGGTCTAAGGCAACATTGTTAATTCTAAATATATGTAATTCATATATCATAATTTAGATATTCGTTTCTCAATTTTATGAATAAAGCCGTATCCTTTTTTGGTTTGTTTTTAATTTCGACATGTCTAATGGGGCAAACTGCCAGTTTTACGTACAAGAGCATTAATAATTCATATTGTAACCCGGATACAATTCAGTTTACCTCAACTTCAACAGGTACACCAATTGGATACATTTGGGATTTTGGTAATGGTGGAAATAGCCATAGTGCTAATCCTTCTGTTATATACAGCAGTCCCGGAACTTATACTGTTAACCTTATTAGTTGTGTATCACAAGGAACCGCGCAGGTTTCCAATACTATTAGTAATTAATCCGACAATAAATCCTGCGTTTTCAATCGACAAAAAAGATCTTTGCAAACCTGGAATAATAAACTTTTCTGGCACAGGAAGCCCCAATGTTGAGAGTTATAACTGGGATTTTGGAGATGGCACACCAATTACTTCATCTACTATCAAAGATATAAGTCATAATTATACAAAGTATGGAAACTTTACTGTTACCCTAATTATAACAAGTACGGCAGGATGTATTTCGCTCTCAACACAAAACGTTACTATTCAAAAACCATCGATTATTGGAACAGTATCTTCTGTTAAGGGATGTATTCCGGCTACAATCAACTTTAATGCGAATGTTTCAGTTTTACCTAATGATGCAGTAAGCGGTTATGTATGGAAATATGGCGATGGAAGCCCAGCCGTTACGACCCGACTGGAACCACTTCACATATTTATAATAGTACCGGCAACTATTTACCTACACTGGACTATTACCACGTTGGATGGATGTACAAATACTTTTAAATTTGATTCTCTTGCTTTTGGAATTCCTCCCACGAATTTAATTGCCTATACAAACAAAAATGTTATTTGCGGTTCTGATACAGCCGTCTTTGTTGGAAAAGCAACGAATGCAAATTTTTATATCTGGGATAATGGTGAAAGTATTGATATTGTTAAAGACACGATTTCAAACCATAAATATCAAACTTTGGGCATAAAGAAAATATTGGTAACACCGTCTTTCAATGGTTGCCTTGGGAAATCCGATAGTTTTAATATTACGGTTATTGGAGTAATTTCAAAATTTACTTTTGCCAACACTTGTGCTGATAAAAAAACATTTTCGTTTCGAAATCGAAGCCTGGGAATTTATCATCTGTTATATGGGATTTTGGAGACGGTAGTGCCAAAGGAAAATACATTGAATGCAGTTCACACTTTTCCTGACACAGGAACTTATGCAGTATCATTAATCGTTAATGATAACATTACCGGATGCTCCGACACACTTTTACAAAATATATATACAGCTAATCCATTACTTACTAATCCGGATCAATCTATTTGCAGAAATAGTGTTACAACTTTTACTGTTATTAAATAGATATGCAGACAGTCGTCGACTATTATACATGGATATTCTGTTTGGTGAAAAATCTGTAGGAATATTTAAGACACTTTGAGTATAAAGGCGACTCAATTTGGCAACTTTGATAATTATGTCGTGATTAGTAACGGCATCCTCGATATTGCCGTGATACATTTATATTTAGATCATAAAATAACTAGTAAAAGGTCCAGTTGTCAATTTTACCTCAAAGGATAGCATTTGCCGAAGTACACTGCTTGATGTTACGAATAATTCAAAGCCTTATATACCCGGAGAAACTATTGTAACCTGGGATTGGAATTTTGGTGATGGATCTCACGACAGCACTTTTCAACCACCGCCACATGAATATTCAAACGCAGGGACATACACCGTTAGTTTAACAGCGACTGATATAAATGGTTGTACAGATGTTTTCACAAAAAACAGTGAAGGTAAGCGACGATGCTTTTATCTATATACTTCCAAGGACAGATACTTTGTGCCTCGGCCAATCTAAAACATTAATTGCATATCAAAACGATTCAATAACGTGGTCCCCTGCCAACTTTGTATCATGTGCTACATGTGATACAATAACCGTAAATCCAACCCAAACCACTACATTTTATGCAATGTCATCAAATTCATTTGGATGTACTGCGATGGATAGCGCTCTGGTAAAAGTTTACACGCCCTTTACGGCCACTACTCCTTCCAGCGATTTATATATTTGTCTTGGCGAAACTGCGCAGTTGGATGTTGCTCCACCCGATTACAAAATAATGTGGAGCCCGGCTAATGGATTATCAAATGCAAATATATATTCACCGACAGCTTCACCTTTATCAACTACCACCTACACCGCAACGCTTAGCGATTCAGTTGGATGTTTTACCAGCAGTGTAGATGTAATCGTTCATATAAAAACACTGCCAACAGTAGATGCAGGCCCTGATAAATTTTATCCTTACAACTCTGCTTTCACAATTTCACCTGTTTATGGCAACAATATAGTTTCCTATCTATGGGCACCAGGCGACCAATTAAACTGTACAACATGTACGGCGCCTTCAGGTATTATCACTCAAAAGCAAACTTATACCATTACGGTTACTTCCGATAGCGGGTGTGTGGCAAAAGATGAAATAACAATCTTTGTTGAATGCAAGGACGCAAATTTACTGCTACCAAATGCGTTTACTCCCAATAATGATAACCTTAATGACATTTACTATCCTTTAACACGTGGTATTAGTACCATTTTGAACTTTTCTATTTTTAACCGCGAGGGGCAACTCATTTTCCAAAAGAAAAATTTTCCACCTAACGATAAATCATATGGATGGAATGGGACCTTCAAAGGCCAGCGGCCTTCTACAGCCGTGTTTGTTTACGTGCTTGAAGCATTATGCGATTCAGGCGAAAGGCTTAGTAAAAGAGGAAGTCTTGTACTAATCCGATAGACACATAATTCGTAATCACTGTCATTAGTCACTATTTCTGCCAGTTTCTCCTGTAAATATTTCAGTAAAGCTTATGATTATTGCAGTGGCATTTTATTTGTGCGTTTTTAACTGTAAATAATTTTTTTAACTATTAAAACGGAGGTAAATTATGACACTCGTAAAAAGAAATGGCAGGTCTAATGTGCTACCTTCCATTTGGGATAATTTTTTCAACAATGATCTGTTTAACTGGGATAGCAATTTTGCTAATACCGGTAATAGTATGCCGGCAGTAAACATCAAAGAAAAGCCTGACAGTTTCGTAGTAGAGATGGCGGCGCCCGGGCATGGACAAGAAGGATTTTAAAATTGAGGTTGATGGCAATGCACTCACTATAAGCTCAGAAAAACAAAATGAAACGGAAGATAAAGACGATGAAAATTACAGCAGAAAAGAATTCAGCTATCAATCATTTTACCGGACATTCCATTTGCCGAAAGAAGTGGTGAATGCAGATAAAATCCAGGCAAAATACGAAAACGGTTTGTTGCGCCTTGAAATTCCAAAGCATGAACAAGCCAAGCAAAAGCCTGCAAGGCTCATCGACATTCAGTAATTTGGCTCGTTAGGAAATTAAAGCTCCATAAACCTGGAGCTTTTTTATTTTACATCAATTAAAAAAGTGACGTCCTACAATTAATGATGGCTAAAAATTCGGATGAATAATTCTTTTGCGTAATTTGAGATAATGATATTGCCTGATTTTACAAACCCTTATTGGCTTCTCATTGTTACACTGATTTTTTTTATAATCATCACAGGCAGGTATTTTTTATTTGCCGGAATATTTTATCTGATATTTTATATATGGTTTCCGGTTAAATGGAAAAATCGGAAAATAAATACAAGAAATTACAGGCCAGGGCAATTTAAAATTGAAGTGAAATGGAGCATGATAACTTCATTGCTATTCTCTATTGCAGGTACTATCACCATCGTATTATGGCAAAAAGGATATACAGAAGTGTACACTGACTTAAATACTTATCCCTTGTGGTACTTACCTGTGAGCCTCGTTGTGTTTATGTTATTACACGAAACCTATTATTACTGGCTTCACCGATGGATGCATCAACCCGCTGTTTTTAGAGTAGTCCATAAAGTACATCATGACAGTAATATTACAAGTCCGTTTACCGCATTTTCATTCCATCCGCTTGAAGGATTATTGCAGGCAATTTTTTTACCCATAATGTTGATGATTTTGCCCATGCATTACTACGTTATCATCGTTCAGCTTACACTCATGACAATCAGCAGCGTGATCAATCATCTGGATATAGAAATTTATCCAAAAAAATTTAATGATAACTTTTTGGGCAAATGGATTATCGGCGCCACACATCATTCATTGCATCACAAACAATTTAAATATAACTACGGTTTGTATTTTACTTTTTGGGATAAAATAAAAAAAACTGAAAGCCCGCTTTTTAAGAAACTTTTTGAAGCAACTACCTCTAAACCACTAGTTAGTAAACACATTACGCAGTTAAAGTGAACAATAATCTTATCGTTACAAGTCATCTTCCTATTATCATATAGAAAGGCGCGTATTGATTTTTGAAATACTATGACCGCTATTTTATTTTCATCTTGGCCTTAATATACTTCTACATAAAAAGACCTTACCACAAAACTGATCGTCTATTATTGATTACCTCAATTAAAATGCTTACCTTTGCAGCTAATATTTTTTTAAACAATAACAATACAATGGACAACAAAACAACAGGAACCGTAAAGTTTTTCAATACTGAAAAAGGCTTCGGTTTTATTAAACACGATGATTCCTCAAAGGAAACATTTGTACATGCAAGCGGCTTAATTGATGAAATTAAAGAGAATGACAAAGTGGAGTTTGACTTGCAAAATGGACAAAAAGGCATGAATGCCGTTAATGTGAAATTAATCGGCTAAAATCGATATTTTCAACAAACTAAAAGGTGGCCGTTAGCCACCTTTTTTATTAAGTCATTTTTCTTCTGAAGTGTGGAATGAGCATTGGAACTTTGTTCATGTAATCTCTGTATAGATCTCCAAATTCCACTATAAGCTTTCTTTCCTCGAACCTTATACCTATAATTACATAAAGAGTTATAATAAAAACTGCAATTAGATTATTGAGCATTGGAAAACTAAAAAATAACCCCCAGATAAATAACAAAGTACCTGAATATAGCGGATGCCGCATATACTCGTGAATACCTTTAAGTTGCAATCCGGATGGTATTTTTGCTTCAGAAAAACTATCAATTCCACTTACAGATTTGAAATATTTCAGAATTGAAATTATCATAATAAGAAGGCCAGGTGGTATGAAAATAATTAGAACAATGTATTTTATTAACAATGAATCGATCAAAACGGGGCTTATAAAGGAGTATTGAAAATATAAAATAAATACCAGCGTAATGATTGCAAATATGCTATACACCAACCTGTAATACCGGAAAAAATTTCCCGAAAACTTTTGAAAATATGATTTCGTTTTTGCCGCTGCTAACACGCTATGCATGCAGCAATAAAGGACCCATAAAAAAGCAAGCACCGAGTGATTTAAATTCAACTTATTCTTTTTGAAAGATAACAATCAATATATTTCCTGATAAAAATAATTAAAAATCATTCTTATTAAATAAGTTGAAATAATGGATAGTAGATTGGGCAGCCTATATTTGCAATTCAAATAAAACATAACAGATGAAAAAAAATGTTCTTTTCGTAATAATTATACTTGCCATCACAACGAGCTGTTCTCATAAAATAACAAGTACAAGCGGCAGCACAAATTCCGCCAAAGAAGAAGAGACCGTGGGAACAATAAATCTCGCTGCAGGGCAAAAATATATTGTAGAAAATAAATTAACTACAAGTAGCAATATAGAAATGCAGGGCCAGGCAATGGAATCCAAAGCAGATATAAATTCGACTTATAAAATTTCAGTAGATGATATAAAAGATGGCAAATACAATATGACGAATTCAATGTCTTCAATTAAAATGAGCATGAGCAATATGGGACAAAACATGAGTTTTGATTCGGAGAAAAAAGAAGATATAGACGGAGAAATGGGCAGTGTCGTTAAAAGTTATATTAACCAGGCAAACCCGGTCATAATGAACAAATCCGGTGATATTATCGCTGCGGAAGAGAAAGATTCTTCAGCATCAGATTCAGCTAATACACCTGAGAAAATGCAAGCAGAAATGATAATGAAACAGATGGGCGATCCCGCGGACCAGGGCTATGGAGCAAAGATGGCATTTATTTCAGTTCCGAAAAATGCTAAAGCCGGCACTTCATGGAAAGACTCTACTTCCAAAGATGGTATTACGAGAGTAACTAATTATACGGTTAAAGAAATTAATGGAAACATGGCAACGATTTCAACTTCCGGAACTGAAAAGAGAGACACAAAAATGGAAATTCAGGGCATGGAAATTAATACTAACACTAACGGTACTTTTACAGGTGAAGAAACTGTTGATATAACTACAGGAGTCATTTCACAAAATAATACTGCGGCTGAAGCGTCGGGAACGATCCAGGTTATGGGACAAGAGATCCCAACGAAAATAAAAGCAACCTCTGTCATTACGGTTAAACCTCTGTAACGAACCAGAATTTTACAGATTGGAAACTGTTTTGTTATAAGGTTGCCTGGGCGCCGGTTGAAATTTTATGATTTGCTTTATCCTGCAAATAGATAACTACAGAAAAATTATTTTGATTCGTATTTGGAGGAACATCAATAAATGATGTATTGTTTCCATTATTAATCTTGCCGATAGTTTTAAAATTTCGTACCACATTAAAATTGTCAAGTGTAGCACCACTATTCTCACCGGCTTTTATATCAGTTGTAGTTTTCTTTTCGACTATCGCAATATTTAAAACAGCGTTGGATATGTTTCCGGAAGCGTCAAAGCTTATGTTTGCTTTACCATCTTCATAATTCACAGATTTAATAGAAAGTTCTGCATTATGTTCCTGCGAAATAATCTTTTGTATTGTCGCCGAAATTTTATTTGCATCGCTGCCAACCATTTCAGCTTCTCCATTAATCACAAGTTGCGGCGTGTACACATTTGCATTTAACGCAGAGGAATAATTATACTGCCGCTTTGTATATTCTTTCGAACTAAAGGGATCCTTCCAACCAAGGCGGTTCCAATAATCTACGTGAAATGAAAGCGGAATTACGTTTTCATTTGAAGTATAGGTACCAAGCAATCTGTCTGCCGATGGGCAACTTGAACAACCCTGCGACGTAAATAATTCCAGCACAACAACACTTTTATTGCCTGTGTCAGCAGCCTGGGAGGCATTTCCTGATTCCTTATCCTTTATCCCGGAAAAAGAAGTACAGAACCACAAAGTAAAAAATGGAATTGACAGGAAGATTATATGATTGATCCTTTTCATACTCAGTTTTTGTTTATTAAAATTACGTCACATCATAATAAAAGGTTTCACCTGTGATGATTTTAACTTTTGTGGCCAGGCATCTTTATAGTCGTTATGGTTACTTTTGCCGGGTGAAAAAATATTCCGGGTACATTTCTTATTTTCTCTTTTGGCTTTTGTTTTTTATTGTTACCAAAGCGCTTTTTTTGGCTTACAATCATTCACTTACATCCTCGTTGAGCGCCGCGGAAATCGTAAATGTATTTTTTTACGGTTTAAGAATGGACGTATCGTTTACTTCATACCTCTGTATCTTTCCTTTTATTTTATTTCTTGTAAGGTCTGTCGCAGTAGAAATAGATATTCGAAAAGTTTTAAGAATTTATACGATCTGTCTTATAATATTACTTTCATTTTTGGCGACGGCGGACTGCGAATTATACAGAGCATGGGGCTTCAGGATGGACATCACTCCCGCTTCAATATTTTAAATCGCCCAAAGAAATGGGTGCATCAGTTTATGCGTCACCCTTACTATTGCTATTTGCAATTTTCATCATTCTATCAGTCACTTTTATTTGGCTGTACAAATTCTTTGAAAAAAATATTCCTGCAAATCCAACAAAATTTTCTTTCGCAAACGCTGCACTCGCTTTATTTCTTGTTGCATTTCTTTTCGTGCCAATTCGTGGCGGAATCCAAAAAATTCCCATTCTGCAAAGCGATGTATATTTTTCTAAAAATTTATTTGCCAATCATGCCGCATTAAATTTACCATGGAATTTAATGTCCTCTATTTTAAACAGAAACAGCACTAAAAACCCGTTTGATTATTTGCCGGAAGAAGAAGCCACAACACTGGTAGACAAACTTTATGATACCGGGCCACGAAAAATTCCATCAATATTAAAGACAAAGAAACCAAACATAATTTTCATAATTATGGAAAGCTTTACAGCAAAGCTTGTCGGTTGTGTTGGTGGAGAAAAAGGTGTAACGCCTAATCTTGATAAAATTGCTGAAGACGGTTTGTTGTTTACAAATATTTATGCAGCGGGTGACCGAAGTGAAAAAGGACAGGTTGCCGTTTTAAGCGGTTATCCAAACCAGGCAGTGACATCCATCATAAAAAAACCTGTAAAAACCGAAAAGCTTCCGCAGATAACCAAATCGCTCAAGGCCTATGGCTACCGCACAAGTTATACCTATGGTGGAGAACTTGAATTTGCCAATATAAAATCATATTTGCTCAATGCTGGTTTCGATAGTCTTGTAAGTAAATATTCTTTTGACCCTTCTGAAAGAACGACATCCTGGGGTGTACACGATCACATAGTTTTAAACAAGTTTTCGGAAAATTTAGGAAAGGAACGACAACCTTTTTTTGCAACGATTTTTACACTAAGCAGCCATGAACCCTACGACGTGCCAACGGCACCACGTTTTGAGGGAAAAGATGAAACAACATTATTTAAAAACGCTGTAGCATATACTGATAGTACAATTGGAGTTTTTATCAACAGGTTTAAAAAAGATCCTCTTTGGGAAAATACATTAATAGTTTTTGTTGCTGATCATGGACATCCTCTACCGGGACATGACGAAAATGACCGGCCCTCGAAATTTCATATTCCCCTGATTTTTTCCGGTGGCGCTTTAAACATAAAAGGTGTTGTAAAAAATGTGGGATCACAAACAGATATCGTTACCACTGTTTTAGACCAGATGGATATTTCATCCGCTAATTTCAAATGGGGAAAAGATTTGCTTGATTCATCAGCAACTCAGTTTGCATTTTATTGTTTTAATAACGGGTTTGGATTTGTTACTCCCTCCGGAATTTTCACCATGGATAATATTTCAAAAAAAATTATTTACCAAACAGGCACTGTAGATTCAAATATGATAAATAACGGTAAGGCCTATATGCAGGTTTCCTACCAGGATTTTTTAAGCAGGTAATACTGCCACATTATTTAGACGTCCGTATAAAATAGACAGCAAAAAACAAATTGAGCCTATAATAAACCAAAGCATCCTGTATCCTAAATGTTCTGCAACCAAAGAGCCGGCATACGGACCAATTGTTTGTGCCAGGGCCCAGGCTACACTATATAATGCAGCATATTGTCCCCTGTTGTTTTGCATTGTTCTGCCTATCCAATAAGCATTCATAAATGGCATAGCGAGAATCTCGCCGAACGTTAAAACAATCATTGAAACGATAGCTATCATGACTATAATTTACCATTGGGATATTCAGCATTAGAAATGCAACGCACACAAGTAATACGCCACCGGATATAAAATGAAGTGAAGGTCTTCTTCCTTCAAGGGCAAAAATGGTTATCATCTCAAACAGGGCTATAATCAATCCATTAAGCGCCATTACCATTCCTATAAACAAAACAGTCAGGTGAAACCTTTCTTTAAAAAAAACCGGAATCGTTGTAAATAACTGGAAGAAGCAAAGTGCAAAGAAAAAAACCAACACAACAAAAGATATATAAACTTTGTCTTTATAAACTGAATTTTTTATCACACCTTTCTCCTTTGTTTTAACCTCAGTAGCCTTATTACGTTTAGGCGACAAAGTTATATACAACAAAGTTGCACCTAGTAAATTGGTAATACCATCAACCCAAAACAAAAGACCATAGTTAAAGCTCGCAATAATACCTCCCATGGCGCCGCCTATCGCCCAGCCAAGGTTTATGGCAAGCCTGTTTAGCGAGTAGGATCTTGTCCTGTTTTGTTCTTTACTGTAGTGTGCTATTGCAACGGTGTTTGCCGGCCGGAAAGATTCATTCAATATTGCCAGAATAAAAGTACAAACGCAGATGCCGGCATAAGAATGTACCTGCCCCAGGATGATAAACATTATTCCACCAAGAATAAGGGAGAACAATTGGACATAGTAGTAGCCAATACTGTCAACTAATTTGCCCCCGGCTAATGAACCTACAATGGCGCCCAGTCCAAAAAGACTCATCACCAGTCCCGCCTTTGCAATAGTAACCCCATAATGCTGGGTCAGGTACATCGTCATAAAGGGAATAACCATTGTACCGCTCCTGTTTACAAGCATTACAAGAGAAAGCCACCACGTTCCGGGCGAAAGACCACCATAAGCTTTTTTATATAGGGAAACGGCGCTATCAATCATAATAGACGCAAATATAAATCATCCATTCACTGCTGATTCACATGGTTGGCCACATGGTTAATAACTAATTTGTAAAAAAGTATTGGAACGTATAGCCGAAAATCTGGTTCATTCAACTAACGGATTTCCTTTGCTATTAGAGGAGCAAGTAATTCACTCCATTTTTTGTATTGAATGCCCGAAGGATGAAGCCCATCAGTAGCAATTAAAGCAGGATCATTTTTAGCTTCACGCGAAATTGGTGTAACATTAATATATGCTATTCCTTCGTTAAGAGTTATTGCTTTATTAGCCGCATTGTAAGCATCTATTTCTCCCGCGATCGTTGCAGTGTCAAAATCCCGGGCAAAGGGTGTAACGCTATAATCGGGAATAGAAATTACAAAGACATGTCTCCTGTTATTTCCTGCATAAGAAATCGCCCTGATAAGCAGTTCCGTGAATTCTGTTTTATATTCGTTCAGCGACCTGCCCTGGTATTGATTATTTACACCGATGAGAAGAGTTACAAAAGAATAAGTTTTCTTAGGCGGGTTAAGATTTAAAGCTTCCAAAAGATTACCTGTCGTCCACCCGGTTTTTGCAAGTAGCTCAGGCTCCCTGATTTCAATATCCTGTTGGCTTAAAAGCGATGCAACTTGTATAGGGAATCTTTCTGAATCAGTAACAGATTGACCGACAGTGTATGAATCGCCAAGCGCCAGGTAAGTCTTATCGTGATCCATTTCAATTGACTGATTCATAGATGGGTCATCCTTCTTTTCGCCACGATATTAGCAATAAAAAAATAATTAAAAGCCAGCTGACGCTTTCATAAAAATTCTAAATGCCGAATTATATATCCGATAGAAGACAAATGACAGTCGATCAGCTATGAAATCATAACCGAACTTTTTGCACAATTTTTATGCTTCAACTTAAGAAAACTCATAGCCACTATTAATAAAAATAGTCAATCTCAAAACCAGAAGACCATTACTTACCACAACAATAAAAAGCCCAAAGTAAGAGACACCACCGATAGCAGAAAAAATGAAGAACAGGATTTTAAGGGAGATGACGTAACACACAATAAAAAAGAAACTGAAAAAGGAGAAATAAGAGTTACAACCACCGATATTTTTCAATTAAGTGTTCTTTTTGATTTCGGGCTACAGGTATGTGCTCTCCATTGCTCATGGTTAACACTCCTTCATTGCGGTTAAATTGTTTTACATGATTCAGGTTTATGATGTACTGCCTGTGAACACGGAGAAAATGTTCTTCTTCTAAAACTTCCTGGACGTCTTTCAGTGTTTTGGAAATAAGAAAGTGGCGACCATCAGTTAACACGAGCTTTGAATAATTATTACTTGCTTCACCGATAAATAATTTCATTAAGATCAATAAATGAAACCCCATGCTGTCCAGGTATAGCAATTTTTGTAACCGGTTCTCCGCGTAATTGTTTTTGCAGCATTGATAGTTGAGTAGAGGTTGGCTTTATGCGCCGCTCTGCCTTTACCACCGCCTCTATCAATTCATTTGTATCAATTGGCTTTACAAGATAGTCCAGGGCATTAAAACGGAAAGCCTTTAAAGCAAATTGATTATAGGCTGTAATAAATACAATACTGAAATTGAGATGCAACATTTTTTCAAGTAGTTCAAACCCATTCATTACAGGCATTTCTATATCAAGAAATAATAAATCAGGCCCCATCTTTTCGATTTCCCGCAGTGCTTTTACAGAACTGGTAAAGGTGCCTGCTATTTCTACCTGCGGGCAATTCTTTTCGAGTTGTAATTGAAGTAATTGAATACTATCTTCTTCATCATCTATTATTATTGTTTTCAACTTTGTCATTACACTGGTATTTTAATAGTTACCTCTGTTCCTAAAGCCTTTCCGTTAGTATCGACAAGATCATGTACGCATACATCAGCTCCTGTCTTATAGATCTGGTTTATTAAGGCTATTCTTTCCGAGGTAACTTTCATTCCGTACGATTTATGTTTGGTTGCTGTTTTACTTCTTAACTCAGCAGACCTGGCTCTGCCAATACCATTGTCAATAATATTTATTTCAAGAAGCGATTCATCTTTTTGCATAGATACATTTATATCGATTCTTCCTCCATCTTCTTTGTGCATCAATCCATGCCAAATGGCATTTTCAACATAAGGCTGCAACAATAATGGTGGTATTTCTATATAATCTGTTTCTACATCATTATTCACATTAATGCTGTAGGCTAACTTTTCTTTGAAACGCATTACTTCCATTTCTATATACAATCGAAGCGCCTCCAGTTCGCTCTTTAGTGTAATCCGATCATTACGGGAATTTTCCATCACAAGCCTGATAAGTTTTGAAAATTTGCTGAGATATTCTGTAGCCGCTTCTGTATTATTCTGAGTTGTGTAAAGCTTAATCGAGTTAAGACAATTAAAAATAAAATGCGGATTCATTTGTGAGCGAAGTGCAGTCAATGATACATCGGCAAGACTTCGTTGAAACTGTGCCTCTTTTTTTTCCTGTTCAATTTTTTCCTGTGCCAGTTCTATTTTAAGTCTCCTTTGTTTCAGACGATTCCTGTTGATAAAGTACAAAGAAAATAATGCAAGCAGCACGAGTATGACAATGCTGTATATCCATAGTCGCTGAAGTTTAAATTTATCAAGTACTTTTTCCTGAGAAAAAGTTTTTAATTGGGCCTGCTGCAATTGCTTTTCTTTTTCTGAAATAGTTAAGAGCTTTTCTTTTTCATTTTTTTGCAATTGTTCATTTTGAAGATCTCCTTGTGTTTTCAGGTAGGCTAATTTTTGCAGATCCTTTTCTTTGTTGCTAAGGGCAAACTCATTTTTATTAAGTTCCAGTTGTTGTTGCTGTTGCTGAGCAAGCAATGTTTTCTGTTTTAATTTTCCATCGGTTATTTGCTGCTGAAGATTTAAGGAGTCTTCTTTCTTATCAAAATCAAACTGCATCTGCAGTTGAGTGAGTTTTTTTGTATTAGCCGTATTGACTGTTGAATCGCTATATTTTTTAAATAAGAGATGCATTTCATAGGCCTTTTGATAGTCCCCTTTTGCTTCATAAACCTGGCTTAGCCAATAACTCGTTTTACTGATGTATTCGGGATAGCCCAATTCTTTTGATAATTGAAGCGAGCGACTACAATATTCTTCTGCTTCAATAAATCTTTTTTGTTTGAATAAATTTTTACCTATGTTTCCGAGAATCGCTGTCTCCTGACTCTTATTGCCAATTTCTTCATTTATGCTTAAAGCTTTTTTAAAATAGTCATTTGCCAGTACCAAACTATCCTGGGCTTCATACATTCTGCCGATGCTGTTTAATGAACTTGCAATTCCATCTTTGTCACCAATACTTTTTACTATCGTTAAGCTTTTTAGAGCGAATTCCATTCCCTTTAAATAATCACCTTGCTCTTTATAAACTTCTGCCATATTCGCAAGTGACGCCGAGATGCCTATAGAATCATTTATTTCTTCTCTTACTGTTTTACTCTTTTGGTAGTAATCAAGAGCTTTTGAATAATCGTTTTGCTTTTGGTATATAAAACCGATATTATTGAGAAGTGCTCCAACACCCAATCGGCTTTCAACATCTTCGAAGGTTTCTAAAATGAGTAACCCTTTTTGAAAATTTTCCAATGCCTTTGATATATCGCCGATATTATAATAAATCTCACCCATGTTGTTTAACGAGCTCGCAATACCGAATTGGTACTTAATACTCTTACAAATCTCATAAGCTTGCTGAAAATATTTCATTCCCTTGACAATGTCGCCCTGCCTGTTATAAAAATATCCGATATTAACTAAGGCATCCCCTTTCCCTTTTTCATAATTTATTCTTTCCGAAATTGATAACGCTTGCTGGGCGTAATCCAGTTGCTCGGTTTCATCCAATACGGCGTAACTAAGAAGATTAAGTTTTGATACTCTGCTGGTATCGTCTTTGGCATTGGCCAGGTCATGTTTGAGAGAATCAAGATAAAGCCGGTACTGGGCGTTTGCATGTTGACTTATTAACAAGAATAGAATGGCCAAAAAAATAGAAGGAACGAAAATATATACAGGAGACTTAGTCTTTTTATTCAACATACAATTCAATTGTTATTTTGAATGATTATGCAGGCAACTGAACAATAAACTCAGCATACTCCCCTTCTTTTGTTTCTGCTTTTATATTTCCACCGAGGCTTTTGGTTACGATATCATAGCTAAGCGATAAACCTAATCCTGTTCCCTCTCCTGCAGGTTTCGTTGTAAAAAAAGGTTGAAAAATTTTATCCATTATCTTTTTCGGAATACCTGGCCCATTATCCTTTACACGCAATTCTACAAAATGCGCTCCTGACGAAGCAACAATGTTTTTGGATGAAAACGTAACAGTAGGGTCATAACCCTGGATTTGATATTTCCTTTTTTCGCTTACCGCATAAAAAGCATTGTTGAACAGGTTCAGCAATACTCTCGCTATTTCCTGCTTTACGATATTTATCTTCTTAATACTCCTGTCGAAATCTTCATTAATGGTTACGTTAAAAGATTTGTCTTTTGCACGAAGGCCATGATAGCTTAACCTGAGATATTCATCAGCAAGTGAATTAATATCGGTGTGTTCATATATACCCTTACTGCTTTGAGAATGCTGCAGCATTCCCTTTACAATACTATCCGCACGCTTACCATGAAGATTTATTTTTTCCATATTTTTTTTGATATCAGCTGCGATCGATGCTATCTCCTGGATATTTCCTTTGCTTACCTGTTCCTGCATTTCATCTATTAACTCTGCATTCACTTCAGAAAAGTTATTTACAAAGTTCAATGGGTTTTGTATTTCGTGGGCTATGCCGGCAGTGAGTTCACCGAGTGATGCCATTTTTTCTCTTTGAATGAGTTGTACCTGCGTTGTTTTTAATTCATCCAATGCGGTTTCTGCTTTAATCTTTTGTTGATCTGTTTGCTGTTTTTGACGTAATAGCAATAAGTTGGCAAATTGTTTTTGACGATTGTTTCGCCATAGCATAATCGCCACAATAAAAATAACACCCAGCACTGCAAACAGGGAATACATTTTTACCCTGTTGTTGTATTGCGCTTTAACGGCATCAGCCTGTTGTAGTTTTTTTTCCTTAGCGGCTATGGTAAGTTGCTTTTCTTTTTCCTGCTTTTGAAGTTGTTCATTCTGCAATTCTGCCTGTGTTTTTAAATAAGCCAGGTTCTGCAAATCTTTTTGCTGGTTGGTGAGAGCAAGTTCTTTTTGCGCAAGTTCTATTTGTTGTTGCTGTTGTTTTGCAAGCAATACCTGCTGATTTAATCGCCCGGTAGTCAGTTGCTGCTGTAATTTTATAGAGTCGTCTTTTTTTTCAAATTCATTTTGCATTGCTAAGCGTGCGATCTTTTTCTCTTTTTCATTATTTAATATGGAATCACGCACGCTGATGAATTTTTTGTAACTCTCAAGGGCCTTTATATAGTTATGCTGCTTTTCATAAGTGATATTTAAGTTGTTCCATAAACTCTGTTGAAAAGGTAAGGTATTAATTTCTTCGGCAATTTTAAGAGCTTTGTTGAAATATTCTAACGATATGGAATATCTGTTGGCAGGATCTATTTTTTCGGTTATAAGAATCGAATCGGGAGCATCGCGATATACTTCTCCTATATTGTTGGTGTTTAAAAGAATCATTTCTTTAGTTTGAAGTTTTTCAGCTAATACCAATGATTTTTTGTAATATTCCAGTGCTTTAAGATAATTTTCCAACCAATGATAGGCTACCCCAATACTCAGAAGACAACTCTCTATTAAAGTCTTATTACCCACTTGCTCAGCCATACTCAATGCAGTTTTGTAATACTCCAGGGCCCTTGTATATTCAGATTTACTAATATAAATATTTCCAATATTTTGGTTGCCAATTGCAATATTTTCTGTCCTATTCAACGTATTGTTAATCCTGACCGCTTTATTCAAATATTCCAAAGCCAGGTTCGTATTCGATAAAGCATTATACAGATTCCCCAATTCAGCAAGATTTGCAGCTATACCTGGCAAAAAATTCAGTTGCTCACTAATTTTTAAAGAGCTCTGATAATTTTCCAGGGCCCGGGGATAATCACCTAAGTTTCGATAAACAAGGCCTATTCTCTGGAGCCGAATAGCTATGCCTGGTTTATCACCGGCTTGTATACTAAAGTTCAACGCCTTTTGAAGATAATCTAAAGCCGTTGCAAATTCAGATAGCCGGAAATAAACTTGGCCGATATTACCCAGGGTAATTCCAATTTCTTTTTTATCGTTCAGTTTTTTATAGATGGTTAGCGCCTGGTTAAAATATTCAAGGGCTTGTGGATATTGAGATAAGTTCGAATTAGAATTACCTTTACCATTTATGCAGTTGGCAATTTCTTTGCTACTCGCCAATTGTTTGTAAAAGTTCAATGCTTTTTCGAAAGCTTCAATCGCCTCGATAGATTTGCCAGGTGTCTTATTATAATTTTCGCCCTTCACCATGTAGGCATATGCTTCTTGTTCCTGGCTATGTAATTTTTGCGACAGTATTATGGCGCTGTCTGCGGTTTCGATCCCTCTGTTTGTATTAAAATTTTGATACTCTTTGGCGATGTTATTAAGGAGACGCAGTCTTAAAATATCTTCTTTTTTATGATTGTGCAGCGCTTTCAAAAGAGAATCGAGCTTTTGAGCTCTTATGCTCATAGAACACACTACTAAAAAAATTAAACTAAATAATGAATGCCTGCATTGCATGGTAAACATATTGAATTCTAAAATTACCCATGGGAAGATTTGCTTCTTAAAAGATATTAGTGAGAAACGCTGTAGAGCTGGTGAGCAGCAAGTTTTTTGAGTAAGGGTTTTATTGACACGAATCTTTAAAGTATTAATTGTATTTCAATCTCTAAAATTTAATTGCAGGCTCCATCTGTTTTTTTCCTGATACTTGCTGCTAATATTTACTAAAATATCTCCTCGGATAATATTTGCCTCAACAAATCTGCCCGTCCCTCAATATAACTGTTTGTTTACCCTAACATCATTGGAGCCAAATATGAATGATTATAAGTTTGAAATTGATTAACTGCTTTTAAATTGTCAATGCCATTAAACTCAATTATCAAATGAAAAAGAATTATACATTCATCGCCCTCTTATTGTTAACCAGTATTGGCAGCTATGCGCAGGTAAACTATACTTTCATTGCAACTACTGCATCTTACACTCCGGTTGCTGGTGGAACTACGCCGGCATTGATCAACAGGCCTTATGATTTTGGGCAAACCTCTTCCACCTATGACGAAGGAATCGCCAATAACATTCCTATTGGTTTTACTTTTAATTATAACGGAGCCGGTTACACTGCAATAAATATTTGTGCCAATGGATTTGCGACATTGGGTAGTCCGTTTTTGGAAAATTTAGGATATGTGGAAAATTTTTATATTAATAATTTAACTTCCGGACCTCTTTCACCTTCCTATCCCGGAGGCATAGAGCCAAATACAAAACCAGTATTAGCACCTCTTTGGGACGACTTAAACGTACAGCAAAATTCTAACTTAAGATATCTTACAACAGGTTCAGCCGGCAGCCGCGTATTTACTTTTGAATGGTCAAATGCATTGTGGCAGTATGATGCAACTGCAGCTGTTCTTTCATTTGAATTAAAATTGTATGAAGGCACCAATGTAATAGAATTTTGCTATAAAGACGAAGGCGGAACACCGAGTGCAGGTGCTTCTGCATCCATAGGGATTACTGCCAGTGATCAAACCGGCGGTGGCTTTATGTCTTTGCAAAATACTTCCGCATCTCCTTCTATAAGCACCGCAACAGAGGTAAACGCTTTAAATAGTAAACCCGCAAACAACCAGGTATACAGGTTTACACCCTTGCCGTGCAATCTTCCTTTAAACCTTACTTACAATTCCCTGAATACATCAGTGAATTTTTCATGGGTGGCGCCTGTTGGAGTAAATACATTTGAATATGCTGTAAATACTTCTCCTTCCGATCCCGCTTCAGGAATTTCCACCACTACAACCAATGCAACAGTTGCGGCGTTATCTCCAGGCACCTCCTACTATATACATTTGCGCTCTTTTTGCTCGGCATCTTCGCAGAGCGTATGGTATACCCAATCATTTACTACAACCAATAATAATTCCCCGGCTCCCCCTATTGCCTGGCAAAAAAGTATTGGCGGCAGCGGCTTTGAGGGTGCTTCTTCCATAAAACAAACTGCAGATGGGGGCTATATAATGGCTTCAGCTTCTAATTCTAATGATGGGGATGTACCTGGAAATCATGGCTGGGTGGATGTTTTCGTAGTGAAGCTTAGCAGCACTGGTGGTATTCAGTGGGCAAAAAACTATGGAGGAACCGATTATGATGATGTGGCCTCGATAATACAAACTTCTGACGGCGGATATATTTTTATTGGATTTACACAATCCATCAACGGGGATGTGGTAGGGAACCACGGGCAGGGAGATATATGGTTGGTTAAGTTAAACGATGTCGGGACTATTCAATGGCAAAAATGCCTTGGCGGCAATAATGTCGAGATAGGTCTTTCCGTTAACCAAACTGCCGATGGTGGTTATATAATTTCCGGGGCAACTGATTCAAACGATGGAGATGTAAGTGGTAATCACGATCCCCTTGGAATTCAACCGGATATTTGGATTGCCAAACTCGATAATACCGGTAACGTCCAATGGCAAAAATGCCTGGGTGGAACTGAAGATGAATACGCTTCAGTTAAACAAGTTTCAGATGGGGGGTACATAGTTTGTGGAAGTACAAACTCAACTGATGGGGATGTAATTGGCAATCATGGCAGTGATATTTGGGTTGTTAAGCTAAATAGTGGCGGCAATTTACAATGGCAAAAATGCCTTGGAGGAAGCGGTTATGATGATGCGAACTCGATCGAAGAAACATCAGATGGAGCATACGTACTTGCCGGTTCCATTTCCTCCGGCGATGGCGATGTAACCGGAGATCATAGTTCTGGTGATATATGGATAGTGAAGATTAATAATAGTGGCGATATACTATGGCAGAAGTTTTATGGTGGCAGCGGTAGTGATAATGCTGGTTCTATCAAGATAACCTCCGATGGCGGTTTTATTGTAGCAGGAACTTCCAGTTCAAACGACGGTGACATAAATGGCAATCATGGCGGCTCAGATGCCTGGTTGATTAAACTCGATGCTAATGGTAATTTTCAGTGGCAAAAATGTATGGGCGGGACCAGTGATGACAGAGCAAGTTACTCAGAACAAACCACTGACAATGGTTACATTGTGGGAGGTAGTTCCGACTCAAATAATGGTGACGCAACTAATAATCATGGTGGGGGCGACAGTTGGGTTATAAAACTCGGGCCTGATGTTTTACTACCTATCACTCTTGTCAAATTTTCAGGAGAGGTAAGAGGTAAACAAAATCTTCTTCATTGGACAACCGCAAATGAATTAAACAATACCGGCTTTGAGATTCAGAGAAGCAATGATGGCGCAAACTTCAATAGGCTAGATTTCATAACTACTAAAGCCGTAAACGGTAGTAGTAATCGAAATCTAACCTACGATTTTACTGATGCAAATTATGTGACTTCCACAAATTATTACCGGCTTAAACAAGTAGATAAAGACGGCAGATTTTCTTACTCAAATATTGTTGTGCTCAAAAATAATAACCCAATCGGGATGAACTTGGTAAACGTGTATCCAAACCCAGCGAAAAATATATTGAATGTAAAAACCACCTCATCAGCCAACAATAAAATCACATTATTTATAGCCGACTTGTCAGGTCGTATAGTTATGAGTAAAGTTATCAATTCCGGTAACAGCGAGTTCATTACACAACTGAATATAACAGGCCTTGCAGCCGGTACCTATTTATTGAGTGCTATTGACGACGGTGGTAGAAAAGCTGTAAAAAAGTTTGAAAAGCATTAATGTTTTCAAACGAAAGGGAATTAAGAGTTACAACCACCGGTACTTTTCAATTAGGTGTTCTTTTTGGTTTCTGGCAAATGGTATATGTTCGCCATTGCTCATCGTTAAAACTCCTTCATTGCGATTAAACTGTTTTACATGAATCAGGTTAATAATGTACCGCCTGTGCACACGGAAAATGTTTTTCTTCCAAAACTTCCTGGACATCTTTTTTGAAGTATTCATTTAAAATTACTATTCTTTTATGCCTTAAATTTATAGTAAACACTAACTTTCGTGCTGAGGCTATACATCATAATTTCTCTTTCGCTGCATTTCCTCCCGAAAGAAATAAAGGCACAGCAGTCCAATTATATCTTTCAACATCTTACAACAAAAGATGGATTAGCATCAAACTTCATCCAATCAATTTTCCAGGACTCTAAGGGATTTTACTGGGTGGGCACTACATCAGGTTTGCAAAAATTTGACGGCTATACTTTTTCAAAACCTCTGACAGCAGGGAAAGACTTATTGCCTTCTCCCCAAATTACAGAAACCTCAGATGGTACACTATGGATATCCGGTGAACATTTTTTGTACCAATACAATAGGATCAATGAACATTTTATACCAATAGTACCTGATGATGAAAAGGCAAAAATGAACCTGAAAGTGCTTGAGGATATATCAGGAAATATATGGCTGGTCAATGCATTTCACATTTACAAATACGATGCAGCGAGCAAAAAATTAATTACCTGGATGACACTCCCCCCGATTGATCCGGCAATGACTTTCGGTGCTATGGCTTTTAATAAGGATGAAAATATTATCTGGATCCAAAACGGAATCACACTCTACAAAATTTCTCCTCTTAAAAGGAAAATTCTCAAAGAGGAGAATATGCCACACCAGGCGGCTACCCTTTGGGTAGATGGCAATTATTTATGGTTAAGTTTCTGGACGCAACACTTATGCAGGTATAATTTAATTACAGGGAAAAAAGATTGGTTTCTGATGCCCCTCAGAAATAAAAAAAGCGGACCTGTTAGCTATGCAGTTGCATTTTGCTTTGTAAAAGAAAAGGCCGGAAGGTTGTGGATTGGTTCCATTGACGGTGGGTTGTGGTATTTCGATGAACCTTGTACTAAAATAATACAGGTAAAAACAGATAACCAGAGGGTTGAATCTTTTCATTACAATGAAGTGGTCTATTCAATTATGAAAGACAGGTCAGATAACATTTTAGTTGGTTCTGACAAAGGAATTAATATATTCAATCCATCACAACACTTTTATACAATCAACAATACAGACTTACCTACAAAAGGCAGTCCTTCATTTATCTCTCAAAAGCCTTTTGAAACAAGTACGGGGGATATATTGATTCCGACTCAATCTGGCGGCTGGTTGCAGTACGATAATAATTTTCGATTCAAAAAGAGTTTCACTGCTGTACTTAATTCCCATTCCTCAGCGATAGATAAAAACAAGACCACAGCACTCTGTTTTGCCGAAGATAAAAAGGGCAGGATTTGGATAGGACATCCCGGCGGTCTCCTTGAAATTTATGAGCCCCAAACAGGCAATGTTAGCTATCAGGTGGTTCCGGAATTTAAAAAAAACAGTATCACAAATATTCAATGCGACTCCACTGGCAATATGTGGTTCGCTTTGCGGTCAAATAATAACAACCTGATAAAATGGGATGTTGGTTTAAAAAAATATAAAGCTTATGATGATAGTCTGCTTGATACCAAGGGTAGCCAGGTGGCTTCTATGATAGTTACAAAACAGGGAGACATATGGGTGCAAACTTTCGGGAACGGAGTTTACTGCTTCGATCCTGTTAGAGAAAAAATTGTAGAAATACACAGGAATGAACTACCGCCTTATAAAATTCCCTCCTCAGTTCAGGGCATCAGTTCTCTTAATGATTCTGTTATAGCCGTTGCATCCTTTGCTGAAGGATTTTATTTAATCAATACCATTCAAAAAAAATCTCGTCATCTTGGTACCGATGAAGGCTTGCCATCCAATATTGCCAGGTCAATTGCAACCGACAGCCACAACAATTATTGGATCGCAATGCTAAGCGACCTGGTCCGAATGGACAAGGCCGGAAAAAAAATAGTTTCGTTTGATGAAGATGACGGCATACTTAATAAAAGCTTTTCATACGGATTTACAACGCTTCATGATGGAAGGCTTATAGTGGTTACCAATACAGGATTGCTTTATTTTCATCCCGACAGTATCAAAATGGAGCCACCACCCGCTGATGTCCTTATTACAGGTTTAAAGATTTCTAATAAACCAGTTTTACTGGATTCCATTTTAATGGCTGAAAATAATGAAGTGCACCTCTCTTATGATCAGAATTTTCTAACAATTGAATATGTATCCATCTCATATCTCAACAGAAAAAAAAATCAATATTTTTATAAACTGGAAGGCCTGGATGAAGATTGGCTTGAGGCAGGGACACAACGCATCGCTCAATATACCAACTTAAGCCCCGGAAAATACGTTTTTATGGTCCGGTGCCAAAACAGGGATGAAATTTTTTCAAAGAATATTACCTCCTTAGATATCATTGTCTCTCCGCCATTGTGGCGTACCTGGTGGGCTTATACTTTATATACTATTATTTTGTGCGCCCTGACTTATTTCATCTACCGTAATCATATATATTCATTAAAGAAAAAACAGCAGGCTGAGATCAAAGCAATTGTAGCTACACAGGAAGGAGAACGTAAGCGCATTTCGAGAGACCTGCATGATGAAGTTGGGACAAAGCTTTCGGCATTGAAACTGTTTGTGTCTTCCCTTCATGAGAAGGCTGTGAATATAAACAATGAAGAAATCAGCTCACTTGCAAAAAGTTCTGAAAATTTTATTACAGAAGCAATGCAGGATGTACGTCAGTTGTTGCTTAATTTAAGTCCCATGGTATTAGAAGAGTTTGGATATACCACAGCGGTAGAAGGTTTGGTAAATAAGATTAATGAAACCAATATAATAAAATTTACGCTGGTTGTTTTTGGTCTGCAAACCAGGTTACAAAAAGAGTATGAACTGGTATTATACCGGATGACACAGGAGTTGATAAACAATGTGCTGAAGCATGCTGAAGCAAAAAATGTTTCCCTGCAAATAGGACAGCGGGATAGCAAAATAATATTAATGATAGATGATGACGGAAAGGGCTTTGATGTAAATACACACAGAGACGGTTATGGATTGCAAAATTTAGACTCCCGGACAAAACTCATGCATGGAATCATAACTATTGATTCAAAGCCTGGCAAAGGCACAAGCGTGCTTATCGAAATACCGTTTAAAGAAATTTAATACAATTGTTTATGCCAATTTCTAATACAAAACTTTCAAAAGATGACTTACTCATTACCGATCAATTTATTAATTGCTGATGATCATAAATTAATCACTGACGGGCTATCAACGATACTATCAGGCGAAAAAAATATTGGAGAAATATATATAGCTCACAACGGAAAAGATGCGATTGATATAGTCAATGCTCATGATATTGATTGTGTGGTTATGGATATAAATATGCCACTATTAAACGGGCTGGATGCCACTAAGCTTATCAAAAAAATAAAGCCCCGAATAAAAATAATTGTGGTAAGCATGCTATGTGACCCATCTATTGTAAGTAAAATGCTTAAGGCAGGGGCAGATGCTTTTATTAATAAAGATACCGGTAAAACAGAGCTCTTAACAGCAATAGATAAAGTGATGAATAATGAAAAATACATCAGTCCCGGGATATCAAACAATTTATTTATTCATCTTAATGACCGCAATGTAAATATCGCTGACAATGAAAAACATCTTACGGCAAGAGAACTGGAAATTATCGGTTACATAGCAGAAGGATTAACCAATCATGAAATAGCGGATAAGCTTTTTCTTAGTAATTCAACAGTAGATACTCATCGAAAAAACATGCTGGCTAAACTTCATTTAAAAAATACTGCCTCCTTGGTAAAGTACGCGGCAGAGCATAAGTTGCTGTAATATATTGGCAATTGTGAAATGGTAAACAACCGGCTTTGAAAAAAATAAGAGTGTTAGAATTAAAGTGTTGAGATTAAAAAATTAACGAATCTTATCCATCACTTCTTTTATTTCTTGTCAGTGACCTTGCGGGTTATTTGTAAAACATTCGTTTATTTTATACGTCTTATATCCTAAATTATGCATTGATAACGCAATACAATTTCCATTTTTATCTTACGCTACACCAAAAAGGGTACATGAAAAATACGCTTAATCGTGTATTGCGCTTCGCATATTTGTTCCTCACTTTTGTGTTATGATTTCAACTAACACAGGAAATTTTCTGTCTCAGAATAATCAAAATTCATAAAAAGGTATTGACGTTTTGATTCTAAGCAATTTGCTTATAGATATTGATGAATTCGCAAACAGGATTTGCCTGAATTTGCTTCATAACAAAGAAGGATTGTCTAATAATATTTATCCATACTATGGAATTCAAAAACGAAGAGCTTGTAGATCGTGAAATAGAAATTGGTGGCTATTTACTGCAAGGTTTTTCGTTAAACCATATCTCTGAAAAAACCGGGCTAAGTAAAAAGCACCTCACGGCGCATATTCGCAATATGATGGAGAAGCTCGGAGCAGAGAGCATGGCAGGGCTGATAAAATTAATAAAGGCAAAAGATATATAAATAAAGAATTCAGAAGCGGAGCACTTACGATGGTTCCAGACCGCAATTTTCCTACCCTTTTGCGCAGTTGACAAGGCTTGCGTAGCGGTATAGATTTATATTTTCTTTTCAGAAATTTTTTAAATAATTCAACTTTCTCAAACATTCATGATCATTACATTATATGAAACAGTTTTACCTATTCTTGTTTTCAGCAATTATGCTGATTTCAATTAATTCACCAGCCCAATTAAATTATCTCTTTTCAGCAACTACAAAACCATATGTGCCGGTAGAAAGTGGTACTTCTCCGCATCTTATTATGGTGCCGCCGTTTAATGTTAATTCGCCCTGGACTCGCTCTGATGAAGGTTTTGCCCACGTGCCAATTGGTTTTACATTCAATTGCAATGGCAAAGCGTATGATTCAGTGACCGTTTGTGCAAACGGATTTGCTACCCTGGTGGCACATTCTAAATTCATGAGATTAAACATTTTTTTATAAAAAAATAATATGAAATGAAAACAAAAATTTTACTTACTGCGCTGGTAATGCTATTACTTACTGCGCATACAGGCATGGCACAAGATATCAACGATGCGAAGCGTTCAATTAAGGACAATATTCCTTTCGGCAAAAAGCTGCCGCCGCCTGATCTTTCCGTTCATCAGGATAACCTGGTGCAACAGTCTAACAATTCCGGTCAAAACATTACTCTCTCTCAGAGCAATAATATTACAGGACGACAAACAAAAAAGAAAGATCCGGAATATTTCAGACAACTATTTCGTAATAGCAGGCAAATAAAGTCGCGATTTTTTCAGAGTGAAAGTAGAAATGGAATCCCTGAGGTAAACAAAAAAAATCACAACAGTTCCAATTGCAATATTCATCTCGCAAAGGATATTAATGCACTTGCAGAAAGCAACCCGCATAGTTTTACTGATTTTTGTTTTTCTCCCCCTTATGTGGCTCCGAACAATGTATACAATCCCACGTTACCATATGCGGTTGTCGACAACGTGGCCTACTTTACGGCGGACGACGGCATTCATGGAAATGAACTATGGCGAAGCGACGGAAGTGAATCGGGAACATATTTAGTAAAAGACATTGAGCCGGGCGTGGGAACTTCCGGTCCTTATAACATTACTGCGGCCAATGGTAAATTATATTTTTCTGCTACTTCTACTTTGGAAGGAGGTGGGGTTTGGGTATCTGATGGAACCGAAGCCGGTACGCAGTTACTGCTTTCTGTATCTGAGGCAACCGGCTTTTTTCCCTCAGCCAACAAAACGTTTTTTATCGCCGATGGTGACGACTTTTGGTCCGCATTATGGGAAACTGACGGAACTACCGCGGGTACAAAACAGGTGTTGGATATTAGCACAGAAGGAATTGGCTTTCTTATGGTTGAACCAACCGCAATTGACAATGTTTTATTTTTTACCATCATAGGTTACAATTCCGGTACATGGGAGCTGTGGAGAACCGATGGCACGGAAGCCGGCACTTTCCAATTGGGCACTAATGTTTTTCTTAACGACATTCCACTTCAATTGACAAATTACGCCGGCAAGCTGTATTTTTCTTCAGATGATGGTACAGGCCGGAGACTTTGGGTTTCGGATGGCACAGATGCAGGTACTACCCCTGTACCCACTAACCAGGATGTATTCCCGGATGTAAGTTTTATAAACAATGTTTTGGGTGTTGGCTTCCAGCCTTTCCCTGTCGTGAATAATGTTTTATTTTTTGCCGGCTCTTCTTCAGCAGGAAATGATGGTTTATATAAATACGATGCATCCAAAAATGATGGAGTGCTGCTTGTTAAAGACATTACCGCAACCACAAACGGCGCTTCAATTGTACCGTTAGAAATGCAGGCGCTAAATAATAAACTCTATTTTAAAGTAACCGTTAGCAACGGATATATACATGACGAATTATGGAGTTCAAATGGAACGGATGCGAGTACAAAACCAGTTTACAAACCTGCAACCGTAGAAATCATCAATAACCTGTACAATGCCAACGGCACTTTGTATTTTGTAAAATATCATAAAATATTTGGTACGGAGTTATGGAAAATTTTCGATACCCCTTTTGGTTCATTCCCGCTTATTCAAAGTGATAATTTTAGAGGACCTACCAGTTCTTTCCCATGTTATTTAACGGCTTTCAAAGGAAGGTTGATGTTTACCGCTGCAGACGAGAAAAAAGGCAATGAGCTTTTTATGACAAATAAATTCGGTTTTGGTGCTGACATTGTAAAAGATATTAATACAACTACTACCTCAAGCTCTAATGCGGGCTTGAATTTCTATAATTCTTATTATGGCAATCACTACAGCGAAATGGCCGCGTTGGGAAAAGATGTCTTATTCAATGCCTACGAAAGAGTGCACGGGAATGAATTATACAAATCCGACGGCACCTCTGCAGGAACAAATTTGCTGAATGATGTTATACACGGAGAAACAAGTTTTAATATTTACCGGATTTTATCAAAAAATAATGCAGTCTATTTTACCCCGGGACCCGATATCCAACATTATGCTATTTACAAAACAGACGGCACAAAGAATGGACTTAGGGAAATCGTAAACCCACAATATTTTGTGGAACGTTTTGTGGTGGCAGACAATGGAATGGTATTTTATGTTCTGTACAATAACAACACTGGTGCTTACGAACTCTGGAGAACAAATGGCACACCAGGCGGCACCGTTTTATTGTCGGCAACTCTTTATTATAAATATTATCTGCAGGTAGTTGGCAATACCGCTTTATTCGTTTCAGGAGACCCCGGGCCATGGTTATGAATTATGGAAAAGTGATGGCACAGTTTTGGGCACCAGTATGGTAAAAGATATAAATCCGGGTCCAGATGCTTCTTATCCCGGAGGTTTGTTTATATATAAAAACGCTGTGTATTTTGCCGCCTATGATGGGGTGAATCATGCATTCTGGAAATCTGATGGTACTGAATCAGGTACTGTTGAAGTGAAAAATATTGATCCCTGGTGGGCAGATAACGTGGAACTAACAGAGAGATATTTTTGCATTTCAAAAAATACTCTTTATTTCAGCGCATTGGATTATTCTAATTCAGACGGTACAGTACTGTGGAAGACAGACGGCACTCCGGAAGGTACTCAGCCGATAAAAGATATTAATCCTTATAATGGTAGTGTGACCGTTGGTCCCTATTATTTAACGGATGTAAATGGGACGGTTTTTTTCGCGGCTAATGATGGTATAAATGGAGTACAGCTTTGGAAAACGGATGGTACAGCTGATGGCACCCAGCTCGTAAAAAATGTAGCTTCCAACCCGTATTTTTCCGGCACACCGGCCGGGCCAATGAATGGACTCACAAGTTTTGGAGGAAAATTATATTTTCAAAATGAAGTGAATTTCAGGTACTATCTCTGGGTTTCAGATGGCACTGAGGATGGAACACACGCAGTAGAAGACCCCGACATCGTAAATGCGGAAGTCAAAGCCATTTTTGCAACGGGCGACAAACTTTTCTTATCAGCCAACACACAGCAATTGGGTACTGAATTATACGTGGGTACATCCAACTGCGGAACAGAAACATTTGCAGCGGTTTCCATGACTGATAAACCGGTAATATCCGACAGGCGCTTTCAATGCAGTGTTTACCCAAATCCCGCTTCATCAAAAGCTACGTTGCAAATTTCAGGTAACACAAAAAATGTATCCATATCCATTACAGATATGAGCGGCAGAAAATTATGGCAAAGCGAAAATACCAATACAAAATTTGTAAGTCTTCCTGTTGAAAAATTCAATGCCGGTGTTTATATCGTGAAAGTTACAAGCGGTAACGAAAGTAAAACAATAAAGTTGGTAAAAGAATAAGTGGCTGGAATAAAATTGGAAATAATACAAGTAATTGTATTAAATAAAAAATTTCCCGCAGCATCCAGTTGCGGGAAATTTTATTTTCAACCCGACTCTTGGAAACGATCACGATCTTTTCAAGCTATATCAAAAAAATATAGTAATAATTGAAGTCAAGCAATCTATTCAGTTATCATTGCAGATGGGCGGCAATTGGAACAGGGCGTATTGGTAAGATCATCGCCAAGGTCCTGGCGATATTTCTCCGCCAGATTTTCCAATTGTTTTACAATATCCGGATGCCTATGATGTTGGACTAGGTTTCAATCCCTTCTTATTCTGGATGATGGTTAGTAAGGCCTGTTCGCAAAAACAAAAAAGATAGAAATCTGTAGTTTCAATCCTTCTTATTCTGGATGATGGTTAGTAAGCACTGGCAGGAATGTGCAACTCAGATTGCCCAATACAGTTTCAATCCTTCTTATTCTGGATGATGGTTAGTAAGATACCTGCAAAGAGATGCGAAGCTGATCCTTGGACCAGTTTCAATCCTTCTTATTCTGGATGATGGTTAGTAAGGTATCGATCAAATATAGTGTGCAGGTCTTGTTTAGTTTCAATCCTTCTTATTCTGGATGATGGTTAGTAAGTTATTAACTATTCTGAGATTTGCATATACATTATCTTGTTTCAATCCTTCTTATTCTGGATGATGGTTAGTAAGATTATCCTTCTGGTTGCAGTCTATTCACTGTAGCTATCTGTTTCAATCCTTCTTATTCTGGATGATGGTTAGTAAGTTGTACATGCATTGTAAGTTGTGTTACGTATTTAGTTAGTTTCAATCCTTCTTATTCTGGATGATGGTTAGTAAGCATAGAGTCAACTATCACTTAACTATGCATTTGTAACATGTTTCAATCCTTCTTATTCTGGATGATGGTTAGTAAGTGTTGCTGAAGTAACCAGACATGAGCTTAAAGAAATATTTGATGTTTCAATCCTTCTTATTCTGGATGATGGTTAGTAAGTATCAACGGCGATAAGTTACATCGAGCATAATGAATTAAAGTTTCAATCCTTCTTATTCTGGATGATGGTTAGTAAGCAGTATGCTACTTTCTTAATCCGAAGAGTCTATTGTTTCAATCCTTCTTATTCTGGATGATGGTTAGTAAGATTCACAATTACTGAGACTGTATCATGTAATCTGTAATTAGTTTCAATCCTTCTTATTCTGGATGATGGTTAGTAAGTAATGCAATGAATACTATGTCATCGATCGAAGATGATTAGTTTCAATCCTTCTTATTCTGGATGATGGTTAGTAAGATAATTGTAGATATCAACGTTCGAGCAATGAATCTATGGTTTCAATCCTTCTTATTCTGGATGATGGTTAGTAAGGATTTACAAGTTGGAATTATCATCGATGCATGATCATAGTTTCAATCCTTCTTATTCTGGATGATGGTTAGTAAGCAGTCGCTAATTGACGGTACAACTTATTGATCTATCTGTGTTTCAATCCTTCTTATTCTGGATGATGGTTAGTAAGCCAAGTATCGTTGATAAATTCAGCATCTGATTCATGGTTTCAATCCTTCTTATTCTGGATGATGGTTAGTAAGAGTATACATTTAGTCGCTGTAACGTCACTGCAATTTAGGTTTCAATCCTTCTTATTCTGGATGATGGTTAGTAAGTCATTCAACCGAACAGTATCTGCATAGCGATACATCAGTTTCAATCCTTCTTATTCTGGATGATGGTTAGTAAGTCATCAATACCGACATCTCATATCGTGATCATTATCATTGTTTCAATCCTTCTTATTCTGGATGATGGTTAGTAAGATTACATAACTTACGCAATTGTCATATGCATGATAATTATCGTTTCAATCCTTCTTATTCTGGATGATGGTTAGTAAGTTTGCTAAGTATATCTCGTGAGTTCATACAGTCGAACGTATTAGTTTCAATCCTTCTTATTCTGGATGATGGTTAGTAAGACGTTCAAGATGAGCTGATATAGCTGATCATAAGTTTCAATCCTTCTTATTCTGGATGATGGTTAGTAAGATAAGTCGAAGCTATACTGAACTTTATGAAGTAATGTTTCAATCCTTCTTATTCTGGATGATGGTTAGTAAGAGCTTACAGTCTTCATCCGAGTATCACTGCATTTAATTTGTTTCAATCCTTCTTATTCTGGATGATGGTTAGTAAGTAATGCAGAATAATGGTATTACATGCTGATTGACTTGTTTCAATCCTTCTTATTCTGGATGATGGTTAGTAAGCGATTTGGATAGAGATTGGTAGCATGATCAGTGACTGAGTTTCAATCCTTCTTATTCTGGATGATGGTTAGTAAGATTACATTGTCTTCACATCGTGCATACTCATAATTTATGTTTCAATCCTTCTTATTCTGGATGATGGTTAGTAAGATTGCATCTAATTACTAGACTTAGCAATTAATGCTATTAGTTTCAATCCTTCTTATTCTGGATGAT
Organism: uncultured Chitinophagaceae bacterium; assembly: GCA_963798665.1. Classification (GTDB taxonomy): domain Bacteria; phylum Bacteroidota; class Bacteroidia; order Chitinophagales; family Chitinophagaceae; genus Ginsengibacter. Next base: position 122,454 of record CAWCUN010000022.1, read on the forward strand.
GGTTAGTAAGATCATTGATTAAGACAAGCTTGCAATAGCATGAGGTATAGTTTCAATCCTTCTTATTCTGGATGATGGTTAGTAAGTCATAGTTCTGTAAGCATGTATACATAATTTTGTACTGGGTTTCAATCCTTCTTATTCTGGATGATGGTTAGTAAGGTTAGTGCAAGCTTAATAAGTATAGATATTATAATGTTTCAATCCTTCTTATTCTGGATGATGGTTAGTAAGCATCTATTGAAGTCATTATAGCTTATGTGACAGTTGGTTTCAATCCTTCTTATTCTGGATGATGGTTAGTAAGTCATACTGATTAAGCATGTATTGGTCATGCTATTCAATGGTTTCAATCCTTCTTATTCTGGATGATGGTTAGTAAGAATTAGCTTCAAGCATTGTGCATACATGGAAGATTTTGTTTCAATCCTTCTTATTCTGGATGATGGTTAGTAAGTATAGTAATGATACGCATGTATAGTGAATACAAATTGTTTCAATCCTTCTTATTCTGGATGATGGTTAGTAAGAACTGTCAATGCATGTAATATTGCATATTAATGGTTTCAATCCTTCTTATTCTGGATGATGGTTAGTAAGTAAAATAGTCAATAGTTTCAATCCTTCTTATTCTGGATGATGGTTAGTAAGTTTAATAACCAATTGTGTTTCAATCCTTCTTATTCTGGATGATGGTTAGTAAGTCAGAAACTATATCAAGCTGAAATGACAGCAAATATGTTTCAATCCTTCTTATTCTGGATGATGGTTAGTAAGAAGCTATTACATACTCGTTCAATAGCGATGTTTATAGTTTCAATCCTTCTTATTCTGGATGATGGTTAGTAAGAATAGACAATGCTTTTCTATCAGCATGTATTGCTATAGTTTCAATCCTTCTTATTCTGGATGATGGTTAGTAAGTGATTACTACCGGAGTTGCATATACAAGCTGATTGCTGTTTCAATCCTTCTTATTCTGGATGATGGTTAGTAAGTTACTATAATCATGTCATAGCTATAGTACTAGTATCAGTTTCAATCCTTCTTATTCTGGATGATGGTTAGTAAGATATGTCACAGTACTTGTAACCGTTATATCAGTATTTGTTTCAATCCTTCTTATTCTGGATGATGGTTAGTAAGATTACTGATATTCATTGGCATATACATCTGGATTTGGTTTCAATCCTTCTTATTCTGGATGATGGTTAGTAAGATTGAACGAAGCATTTACTTATCCAGATCATGATATTAGTTTCAATCCTTCTTATTCTGGATGATGGTTAGTAAGCCGTATATAGCTCAAACTTACTACCACTTAATAGTTTATCAATCTTTTGCACATCGTTATTTTTTGTTTTCCAATATGTCAAAGAACTTTTTTCCGGCGGCTTTTTAAAAATTTCCGAATGCCTGATGTATTTAATGTCAATTGTTTGCATCGGGTTTTTTATTGCTCTGAAATAAAATGTCACCGGGAAATTAATTTATTTAATGCATATATTCCGGTAGGTGCAATCTACACATCTCTGCTTATATTTAGTTGCTTTAGGGAAGAAATTTGTATTGATAATTGATCCTATTTCTCTTGCACATTCTTTTACCAATTGCTTGTCCGACGCATTAATGGCAACTTCAACCAGCTTGTTGGCGCTTCGGGTATAAACTAAAAATCCTTTTCTTACTTCACATCCAAAATTTTCCTCTATAAGCCAGGCATAACAAAACATTTGCGTTTTATAGGTTTCATAAATCTTGTCGTCATAAACGGCAAATTTATAATCCAGGGGCGCCATAGTTCCATCTTCAAGTTTCAATACTTCATCTATTTTTCCACGAAGCAATTCATTGGTAAGATACTGGTCGTTATATCTTTCAACGGCTCCAATTCTCCTTCTTAAATATTCTTTATTTTGCTCCAGCTTTGCATCGTGTACATCACGCCCTTTTTTTACTTTATAATGGCGCTCTTCGTACTGGGGAATATTTAATACATACTCAAAATATGTAAACCGGGGGCAATACAAATATTCAATTATATGAGATGGTGTCAGCGTCATAAAAACAAAGCTTTTACTTCATCGGTGATCAATTTTTTATCGAATGCTTTACCCAGCAGCACGGTAGCTTTTAATTCGCTTTTCGACATGGGGAAAATATAGATGGAATCCTTTTCTTCATCAATCAATTCTGCAATCTGTAATTCAAGCGTGTCTTTTTGGTTTGATTCAATACTGCCAAGAAATACTGAAAACTGCACCCTGTATAATCCTGCCTGCTTACAAAGCTTCGCAACCTTTGTGCGTACCTTATCATCCTCAATATCATAAAGCACCCATGCAATCATAAGTTTAATTTATTTGTTTCCCCCAAAAAAAATTATTTCCTCTCTGCCTGCAGCAGGCTGTTCGCGAAAGTATGTGCGTCCTGTTGCATGGCGTTAGTCCGCGTCTGGTTCCTTCCTTTATAACGTATTGTATCTTCCATGTAATTATTCAAAGAAGTAACCAGTAATTCCTTCCCCTCTTTATTAAGTGTTACGCCATTCGTAATTTCATCCACATGCGCTTTATTTACTTTCTTCGCAGCAAACAACCGGAACACCGCTGTCTCAACAAAAATCCTGTAAGGCTCAATAAAGTCAAAGACCATACTTTTTTGATTATAATCATCACGGTGAAGAAAGCCTACATAAGGGTCAAGCCCTGCTATCATAAGACTCTTTTCTACTCTTGAATATAATATGCCGAAGCCGTAATTTATAAAGGCATTAAAGGAATCTTTGGCCGGTCTCATGCTTCTTCCGTCAAACTGGTATTGTTCAGGCAGCACGTAACTTATCGTTTCAAAATATAAACGCCCGCAGGTGCCCTCCAGTCCTCGTACGGTATCCCCTATCTCATCAATTCTTTCCGCAGTCAGATTGTTTAACGACACGACAAGGTTTTCAATCCCGGAAATTTTATAATCTAAGTACTCTCCTATCTGTGCCCTGTGTTTCTTCAGGTCTTTAATAAACTCAAGCTGATTTTGCATCTTTACAATAATCCATTCTTTTGTAAAAAGCACTGCTTCCCTTCCCAGGCTTGCTTCCAGTTGGCGCTTTCTTATTTTGGTTGTGCTTCCCAGCTTGCTGTGCCAGATCCTGCCAATAGGGTGGCCATCAGCCTGGGTGAAAATAATATCAATGTTATTCATTAGTGCAAGCCTCACCGCATCTGTACTTAGTGCCGCCGAGGTTGACATTATTATTGAGGATATTTTATGCGCTGCAATATATTGCTTAGCTGGCTCTGCATCCTTCACCGGTATTCTTATTTCAAACATGTCGTCTTTCACATGCAGGTAAGTTCCATAAGTGTTCAGGTAAATTTGCATGGAAGTAAAGTATTTAGATTGGTTCTATTCTGTCGTTAGAATTTGTACCCGCTATTTATCACTTACAATTGTTCCAAAGCCTCTTGATACAGATTTACCCAGCCCTATCGCTTCAGGTAAGATAGTGTTTGTTACAAAGCCAGCTTCAAAAGCCATCATCGTTTTATTTTTGAATTGCGTCTCCCGCTGGCCGGTAATTTTAAGATTAGCCATGATCGTTCCTTCAACCTGGTAGTTCATTCCTTTAAAAAAACTCAGCAGGTTGCCGGTTAAGATGGCTTTAAGATGTTTCGCTTTCTGAGCTTCATCTTCGTGCAGCCATGCCGTATAGTTTTGCTGGTTCAATGCCATCCACAGTGTTTGAAAACTGTAAGCATGCAAATCATCTGACAGGCCGATATTGATCACGCTGCTTTCAATATTCTTTTGCAACACCGGAAATGACTGATCTCCTATTTCCAGCATTTTTATTTTTAAGAACAAGCCAATCAGTAATTCTGCGCCTTCGTTAAGGCCTACCAATGTGGGAACTCCCTGCAATACTTTATATTGTACCAACGGATATTTGTACGCACTCTCCCCTGTCTCCAAATGGTTGTGCAAAAGCGGCGAATGTTCCCGGAACAATGTCCCAAAATATCCTCTTAGCTTATGCGCATCGCGGGTAGCGAGCTGTATCTCGGGGAAGCGGATTATGGTTTGGTGGATGGGATGTGGCATGCGGGAGTGACTTAAACTGCATTTATTTAAGAGCTTATATGCAAAGAATAAAAGTACGGTGTTATGATAAAATTAACCTCTCCTATAAAAAGAAATTCCTGCCCTGTTAATATGATTCACCAGATCTGCATTGACGATTGTGTGATAATTTACGATATCAAATTTATAAGGCATTTGTGTTTCTTCGTTAAGGAGGTAACTGATGTTCCTGACTGCTGAGTGATTAATTGCGGAGCCTTTCAATACAATATCAATATCGCTGCCGGTTTTGTAATTGCCCTTGGCCCGGCTGCCAAAAATAATCGCTTCTTCCACCTCTGTGTGTTGCAATAGCACCGAAATTATATTTTGAAGATCGGTGTACTTTAAGCCGAATACTTCAGGTGTTTTATTTATTACGGAGGGTATCATATAACTGCTTTAAAAGCGGGTAATATTTTTGACGAATCAATCCTTCAATCATATCAACAGTAGCTTCATCATATGCATGTGATGTGATATTCCTGTCGTCCAAAAGTTGCATCCAGCTATGGCCATCTGCTATCAACCCGGTTTCGAATGCTTTCTTCAATGCGCCCCGTGGTGATTTTATTTCTATAAAGCCCTGTTCTTCAAGATAATCTTTTATTACATTCCAGGCCAGCTCAAAACTAATTTCGAAAAATTGTATCAATCCTGCTTTCTGAATAATATCTGGCTTTGGAATGTCCAATGCCTGCTTAAGATATTAAGGGATTTTTCAAAGTTTTGAAACCGCTGCTTCCAGCGAATGTCTTTATTTTCCATTGTTGGTAAAATTAATTTTTTTTAGGGGGCGATGATATTTTTATGTTTTGGTGGGGTTTTTGGAGATGGATGAAATTGGGTGTTGGAAGTTACGGACAGAGTCATTAATGATTAGAATTTATAAACAGTCCGAAGTATTTATTTTAGTTTCCGGCACAAAGCACAATCCTGTTTCTTTGTCATACCAATAATTTACAAACGTAAATCCATCCTTATCCTTTTTACCAAATGCCCGATATTTTCTTACAGAGACTTCATATTTTACCTTCACCGATGCATCTTTATCTCGTAAGCATTCGTAAAAATAATCTGGAATAACATTTAAAGTGTCAAGTCCCAAACGGGTAAATGTACTTTCATTGGCGATAACGTCTTTTATGTAATGGTTCTCAAATTGAATTTGATGATAAAGATTTGTTGCATTTAAATAGTCAGGATGTTCAGCCACATTGAAATCTGAATACACGTCATCAACAAGTTCATTTAAATCTTTTTCAGAAAGCTTCTCACCTTTTTTTTCACCTATTTTCATCTTCAAGCTATTGAATGTTTTGGACAGTATTTCTGGTACGGTTTTGTAAATCTTGTTTTCTGATATGGCGTTATGTTTAAAGACAATGACTTTTGAGTCTCTTGTATCATCTCTCCGTCGGTTTATTCTTCCTGCCCTTTGAATAATGGAATCTATTGGAGCATTCTCTGTAAGTAAAATATCGTAATCAATGTCCAACGAAACTTCAACCACTTGGGTTGCAATTAACAAAACTGGCTTTTTTTCTTTTTCTAATTCTAAAATTGTATCCTCCTTGTCCTGGCGGTCTTTTTGTATAAAGCGTGCATGAAGACAAATGACAGTGTTCTTACTTTCTTTATGATTATTATAAAGATTGATTGCTGCATCAACCGTGTTTACAACTATCAAAACTTTATCATAAGCAGTTATTAAATGACAAACTTCCTCCTTAGATTCTTCAAGTGTTTTCTCACGGGTTTCAAAACTGTTTCTTGTTTTATCTAAAAGTGTTTTATCTTTTATGACATTCGCCTCACTAATATTGAGCGTTTCCTTTAATAAGTTTTGTAGCTTACTTGGCATCGTGGCAGTCATAATGTAAAAATGTGCTCCGAAATCTGTACTTAAATATTTTAGTGTTGCTATGATAAGCCCTAAGGTATGTGGTTCATATAAATGTATTTCATCAATAATAATCCTGGCGTTGAGCAGATGAAACGTTTTTATTTCCCAATAGCCAAGATTAAAGCCTTGTGTTAGCACCTGGTCAATTGTACAGATGCTGATGTTTTTGAAAAATGTTCTATCCTTTAAATATTCAATTGTTTCGTAATTATCCTCAATCTCTTTCCTGAATAAGAGCGCTGAAGAATGGACGACTGCTGTTTCAGATTTGCCAAAATAAGAAGTAAGTCTTTTATAGATAGCGTTTGAAGTAACCTTTGTAGGCAACAAGTAAAGTATTTTACTATGCTCTGGTTTTTGGCTTGCCCATACTAATGAAGCTTCTGTTTTTCCGCTACCTGTGGGAGCGATTGCTAACACACTTCCTTGTATTTTACTTTCTAATTGAAAATCTCTGAACTTAAAATCTTTTGCAATTTGATCTTTTCCTTCATTAATAAGTTTAGCAACAATCTTCCTTTTAAGTTCATCAATTTTATAAGAGTAACTTTCACTTAACGCAGCGTGACCTGATGCAGTCCAATCGGAAATATTCAAAAGTGCTTTGTAGAAAATATATTCTTTACGATGGCCTTGATTAACATTCGTGTTTTGCTTGTAAGTAGATAAGAATTTATAAAAGGCGTTGTAATAAATATTTTTACCATCACCAGCTTTCTTGGCTTTGTTTAAAAAAACTTGCAGCAGGTTGAAAGATGTATTAAACTTGTTGATACTGTTATCTTTCATTTTTTCGGTTTTTTAAATGGATTATCTTCATAATCTTTAACGTTAGAGTATAAAAGAAATATTCCGGATAATAGTTCATGTCTTATATACTCCTCCTTTACATATTTCTTTTTATTTTGAATTACCAATTGGAAATTTTGCGCAATCTTTCCAAAATCATGAAATAAAACTGATAAGAAAGACCTGCGCCAAAAGTCATCATCTTTTTTTAATACATCTGCATAGCGACTTCTTAATTGCTTCCATATAGCAATAACATTTTCTGTATGGGCAATTAGAGATTCTTTGAAGGGTTTTGATTTTGCTAAAATTTCGTTAGGATCTATTTTAAATTAAAAACAGGAATAAATTTATCCTTATACTGTATTCCCTTTTTGTAAATTTAATTGCATGCTTTCACCTATAAATGAAAGTGTCTTTCGCTCAACAACACGCCTAACACCATAATCAGATTCATATTGAAAACGCATTGGGAGGTCGTAGGCTATTGGTTCTGAAGTTGAATAAATAGAAAAGTAGTTGCTTTTTGCTTTTTCAATAACTTCTTCAACAATATTTCCTTCTACTAAACAATGTGATAATTTGGAAGAATTATCAAAATCATTATCAATACTTACTTCAATAATTTTAGCTAACGAATCATTACTGCCTAATGTCAAAGCATAAGCAGGCGCCAAAAATGCATCCATTATATTTTTGATAACCTTCGCATCATCGCTTCCATAAACTAAAATGAAGTGGTTATCAAAATATATTTCTTTTAAGATAATACTTCCTTGCGCATCAAATGTGTTGTATTTCCACAGATCTCTACAGTAGCCTTTGGATGTTCCATAAATACCAAAATAAAATCCCTCTTTAAAAAAGTCTTGCGCACTTTTAGGACTTAATCCCATAGCCGCTCCTGCTAATCCCATAAGTGTTGTGGGTGGCGGTAGTAAAAAAGATTTATGAAAATTTTGAAATTCAGGATTTCTGAAAGTAGCTGTTTGTGTCACGAGTTCAATAATACAATGCGGCATATTTTATGATTTGTAGTATTCGTTTACCCACGATTCAATTTTATCAAACCCGGCTTTGAGCCCGACGACTTCATCAGATAATTCAAATACGGCTTCCTGTCCCGCAAATACATGGTCGTCTATAAACTTATCATAATCCGATACGACAGTTTTTAAGTTTTGATAATTAATTTTTCCATTTTTATCAACGGTAATTGATTCTAAAAAAATTGGATTCTTGGCATTCATGTAAGCCGCAGCAATGAATTTAGGGGAAATGTCGGATAGAAAGCGGCTTTGCCTTCCGCTGCTCCATAAGTTCCGAAATGCGTCTAAAAAAGCGAGCACTCGTTTTCCTTTTTCTTCTTTCGATAATTGACCTGTCTCAAAGCCTTGTCCTGCGCCAACTCTATCCAACTCTATTAAAATGGTTCCCCGGTAAATACCTGAGTGAACTTCTGTTTCGAAGATATTTGGTTGTATATCTTCGCCTTTTTCGGTCTTGAGACCTTTGCCCATAAAGTTGGTTGCATAATCTAAATCTCCTTTGTATTCAGTTAAAGCTAACAGCGCTTCAACCCTTATAGGTGAAGTGCGTGTTGTTGATGTTCCTCTTCCCTTTTCCTCTTTAGAAGGCGACGCATCCATGTAACCAAACAAGTTATCGTCAATATATTCAAACGGTTTAATAGTTGTTTTCGGAGCTCCCTTTTTAGCGCTTGCTTCCTGAATGGGCGATAGTGCAAATCCCATAGATTCTAGACCATTTCGTAGTGCACGTCTTAACGCTTGTGAAGAAACATAAGGCAATTCTTCGCCATTTGAAAGCGTAATTTTTTTGATAGGGTTAATGTTATCAACTTCTTTGTCTGCACCATTTAAGCTTGCAAAAGAAACTTTTGATAGATAGGTAATTGTGATACTGTTTGTTTTCATTGATGTTTGTGTTTATTTTTTAAGACTGAATTAATTTGATTTAAGGAGCTTATGATGGCAAATTGTTTTACCATTTCGAAATTATCTTCATTAATGTTGTTCAGTAATTCACCGCTGAAAATTAGATTGTATTTCTTTTGGATTCTTATAACAGCTTCAGTGAATTGAGATAGAGTTCGTGCCTTGTGCAGAGCTATTATATAAACTCTTCCATTTTTCGCATTGGTTTGCTTATCGCTTAAGCTATCGGCATTATCATATCCAATTATACTGATAGCGATGCTTGAACCGAATTTGATAGCTTTTTCTTGTATTTTTTCATTTTCTTCTTTCATGTTTTTATTATCTTTTGAATAAATAAGAGGTTGATATATTTCAACTATTTGCTGCAAGACTTTGAAGTTTTTAAAACCAACGTCTATACGGGAAGTTAGTAAGGTAAAACATTGGAAAAATAATGCTTCAATATCGGTCAGAATAGACTTTCGATTGAGTATTTTCTTTAAAACTTTATTTCTTGTTTGCCTTTCAAGACGATAGCTATTTTTAGAACTTTTTTCAGAGGGTTTAAGAAATTTTAGGCTTCTTAACGCTTGTTGAAAATTAACACCATTTTTCTCGAGATGGCTAATTAATCTAATTGAAGATTTGAAGTTGTTGAAATATTCAAAGGCATTTGTCCGAAGTGTGGTTGCGAATTTATCAGCACGAAAGGTTACTAAAGACACAGGCAGTTTTTTAAATGATGATTCGGACATAGGATCAAAATCATCATCAGCATCTGTAGTTTCATCGATGCCCTGATTAAAAAGAATTTGCCTGTATATAGTATATATTAACATGAAGGTAATTTCGGCCTGCTCTGTGTAGTCACTTTTACTTGTGAGCTTATCTTCATTTTCTTTTTTATAATTAAAATTGTGAAACTTAAAGTTGGACATAAAGTTGGCATCCAGAAGTTCAGGTTTTGTTTTAAATATGCTCCTGTTCTCATTGCGAATTATATCTTTTAACTGTATCAAGTTAGCGGATTCAAAAAGATAGCAAACAATGCCATCAAGGCCACTTACATACATATACAGGCAAAATTTTGGAGCAAAGCGGCTTAAGTACATTGCTTTCCAACTAATCTTTTTATCATTTCCTTTTAAGTAAGAATTAAAATTTGTAAGCCCGGAAAAAAAAGGAGATGTGTTTTGAGAGTCAACTAATTTTTTATAAGATTCTCCGGTGAGATAACAGAATTCAGTTCCAGGTTCAAAATATTGTTTGCTGGGTTTTTCTAACCGGGTGATCTTAGTGTAAGGTTCATTAAAATAGATTTTACTAAGACGCTCCATCTTATTATCTGCAAAATAATTTTCGATTTTTTCGGCTACTTCTGGCCTTGTCTTTTTTAATTCGTCAAACTTGATAGTATTTGATTCTTCTCTGGTTCCACCCTGGGCATTGTTAGTAATCAGGTTTGTTAAGCCCAATGTATAAATTTTAGGAAACCTTGAAAAACTTTCAGATTTTTCATTATAAAAAACATTCCCCATTTCATCCAATTGTTTATTTGTAGCGGTATCATATACTTCCTTTCCCATTAAATAATAAACATCTTCAAGCAACTGGAAAAGTTCATCATGTGTTATTATAAGCTTATCCTTCTCTAATTGAAAATTTGACTGATCCATAGGATACCCAAGACAATTATCTTTCACACAATTTTCGAGATAATAATGTAGTACAATAATTCCCGTATTGAGAAAAACATTGGAAGTATAATTAAATTCGATAGTGGCCATTTTAAGATTTTAAGCGGGTATTTATTTTGTCTCAAATCAGGCTTTTAACTCAAAACTTAATTCAAGCTCCTTTAATCCTTCTTAAAGTAGATAATCATCACCTTATTTATTTAAAAGTAGTTAAATAAAAACATTGCCTGTAAGCGAAAGTAATCCGCTCACTCAGTTATCATTGCAGAGGGCCTGCAATTCGGAACAGGGCGTATTGGTAAGATCATCACCAAGGTCCTGGCGATATTTCTCCGCCAGATTTTCCAATTGTTTTACAATATCCGGATGCTGGGATTGAACATCTATCGTTTCACCAGGGTCGGTACGTAGATCATAAAGAGCTTCGGGTACCGGTACCTGGGCAGTTTTGCCGGGGTAGCCGTCATGCCCTGGAGGGTAAACTTTATATGATTGTGAAGTATGCGGCAACACGAGTTTCCATCGCCCTTTTCTTACGCCTTCCAAACTATTAGTATGGTAATAATATGCCAGTTCATCCCGCGGATTAGCATCGGGCTTATTGAATAGTAATGATGAAACATTTACGCCGTCAATTTTGTGGGCGGGCACTGAGGCGTCACAAATTTGGGCAATAGTAGGAAAAAGATCAATGGTTGCGGCTATCTTATTGCAAACAGTGCCGGCAGGTATTTTGCCCGGCCAGCGCATAATACAAGGTTCTCTTTGTCCACCCTCCCAGCTTGTTCCTTTCCCCTCTCTCAATCCACCTGTGTTGCCTGCATGGTTACCAAAATTTAACCATGGCCCATTATCACTGGTAAAAATCACCAACGTATTTTTAGATATTCCTTCTTTATCAAGCGTTCGCATTATTTCACCAACGGACCAATCTACTTCCATCATTACATCTCCAAATAATCCTTCCTTGCTCTTACCCAGGAATGATGGTGAAGCAGCAATAGGCACGTGAACCATTGAATGTGCTAAGTATAAAAAGAAGGGATGACTTTTATTTACGCTGATGAAATCACAAGCCCTTTTCGTATAGGTTTGTGTTAGTTGACCCTGGTCTTTTAGAGTGCGTATATATTTAACCACTTTATCTCCCTCCAGCAATGGCAGCGGAGGATATCTATAATGATTATTGCTGGTATCAGTAACAGGTGTTCCATCGTAGTCAACAGGCCACATATCATTGGAATAAGGCAATCCCAGGTATTCATCAAAACCATAGTGGAGAGGAAGGTAAGGGGCTTTAGATCCAAGATGCCATTTACCAATCATCCCTGTGTGATAGCCTGCTTTTTTTAAAGCTTGGGCAATGGTTTCTTCCTTAGGATTTAGAGCTATTGTGCTCCATGGCATCAATGCCCCGTGAATTCCGATTCGATTGGGATAGCAACCTGTAAGTATGCCTGCCCGGGATGCAGAGCAAACAGCCTGTGCCGCGTAAAAATTAGTGAACCGCATTCCCTGTGAAGCCAGCTTGTCAATATTGGGTGTCTGGTAAAGAAGACCGCTATAACATGATGGATCGCCATAACCCATATCATCCATAAATATAATGATGACATTGGGTTTGGTAGTTTCTGCTTTTTTTTGAAAAGAAATTATGGCGACTGATATGAGTAATAACGCGCTTGCTAACGCTGTTACTTTAAGTTTATCCGGTATTGATTTTATTTTAGAAAATATCATTCAATTCTCATTTAAAACAGCCTTTATTTAAAATTGAAGATAAAAAATAAATAAACAATGCTGCGGATCTCCAGCAGAAGTATTGTTATTCTATTGAATAAAATAAAAAATAACTGACAGCATTAATTTCGAAAAACTGCTTGCATTCCTTACAGCAATCTCTTTTAAGCCATTTTAAAAATGATTATCTTTCTAATCATCTAAAACCGGAGGCATAATGCGTTCCTGTTATAAAAATAAAATTATCTGCTGCCTGTATGCACTTTTTATTTTATCTCACGTGCAGGCTCAGCAAAATGCTTTGCATGATACTGTTGTAAAATATAAAGACACCCTAAAATTTAATAAAAGCAATTCCCATTTTTCCGCATTTATCGAAGATACCAGTCTGGCTAAAAACAATTCAACCAATAATAAAAGTTTAACTACCCAAAAGGGTGACAGAACGCAGGAACATACTGCTCCTTTTTATTTAAGCCCCTTGTTTATTGTGACAGTAAGTTTTATCATTTTGTCGTTTAGCATTTTATTTCTTTATGTCACGTACAAAGCTCAATTGCAGCGTATTTTAATGTCTCAAAAAATCCGGGATAAAATTGCCAGTGATCTTCACGATGACGTAGGATCATCACTTAGCAGCATTTCTTTGTACAGCGAAATCGCGAAGCAACAAGTACAAAATAACAATCCTGAAGCGGTTCCTTACTTTGAAAAGATTGGTAATGATGCCAGGCAGATAATTGAAGAAATGAATGATATCGTGTGGGCCATCAACCCTAAGAATGATTCTATGGAAATAATTTTAAAACGAATGGAAGCATTTGCATTTAGTATTGCAAATACAAAAAACATTACAGTAAATTTTCAATGCAATAGAAATACAAACCAGGTGAAATTGCCGATGGAAAAGCGCAGAAATCTTTATCTCATCTTTAAAGAGACAATTAACAACAGCATTAAGTATGCTGAGTGTAAAAATCTTTCTGTAGAGATTATCTATCGCCAGGCAATTATGAAGCTAACCATAACCGATGATGGCAAAGGATTTGATGCAACTCAAACCTATATGGGTAACGGGCTTTATAATTTAAAAAAAAGGGCGGAAGAAATGGATGGCACAATTGAAATTAATTCAGCTTTTGGAAAAGGAACCGTTGTTAACCTGCAATTTAAAACTACCTGAAAAGGTAGTTGCACTTTATGAGTATTCAACCGAATTTCACCTTCAAAAATGACGATGCGTTTCAAATAAAAATAATTTTCATAACTATTAAAAAATAATCACCCAATACTGTGTATCTACGAATTGCAATATTTGAGGACAATAATAAACTCCGCGACATGCTCTATCAACTCATCAATGGTACTGCCGGCTTTAGTTGTGTTGGCGCTTTTGCCAACGCCAACGACCTCGACTATGCTATTGAAAGTACAAAGCCGCAGATAGTATTAATGGATATTGAAATGCCTGGCCGTTCAGGTATCCAGGCGGCAAAAATCATTAAAGAAAAAGATCCGGGAATACAAATTCTCATGCAGACTGTCTTTGATGACGATAACAAAATTTTTGAAGCCATATGCGCCGGCGCCTCCGGCTATATTTTAAAAAACACTCCGCCCTCACGCATACTTGAAGCTTTGCAGGAGGTGCATGAAGGAGGTTCGCCTATGTCGCCCGGCATAGCACGCAGGGTTCTTACGCTGTTTCACGATCAAAATGCACCTGCTGCAAAAAACGAATTTAATTTATCAGAAAGAGGCAAAGAAGTATTGACCTGCCTGGTAAGAGGAATGAGTTATAAAATGATTGCCGATGCTTGTTGCATCAGCATAGATACCGTGAAGTTTCATATCAAAAATATTTATACCAGCCTCCATGTAAATTCAAAATCAGAAGCGGTAATTAAGGCAATAAAAAATAAAATCGTGTAATTTATTTTCTAACAATAAAAATTTAATATCATGCCAACACAATTTGAAACAACAATTTTACCAGACCTCCTGGCGGATAGCCACAGGGCAAGAACCAGAGAACTTGCTATGCAGGCTAAAGAGTTCAGAAGACAAAATCCAAACAGAAAAACCGCTGGTATTTTTCATAAGGATGCTGTATTGAACGTGTTGAATAATCCTGACTGCGTAGCGTTAAGATATTATTTTGGTATTACAACCGAAAGCATCAACGTCAAGAACCCAACGCTTATTTTATGTGCCGTTGATGCAAATGGCAATGATATAATTGCCCAAAACCAAAATCCTGAAAGGTCATGGTCGTGCCCGCCTCATTGTTCGGCAAGCAAATGCGTTTAACAATGATGCTAAGGCCGATGCATTACCTTGAGTAACGACTACATTTTCGTGAATGACTTACCTGGGTAACTTTATATCCGACCTTTCATCATTCATACCTGTCTTAGCAGGATTTTATTTTTATAAAAGACTTAAAAAAGACAGGCTTATACTCCTATACCTGCTGCTCTATGCTGTATGGGTAGAGATGAGTAATGCATGGCTGGCATCACATGGGCGCTACAATCTATGGCAGGTGAATATTTATATACTTGTCGAACTCACCTGCCTGTTATTTGTGTTTAATATGTGGGTGAAGCATATTACGATGCGATGGTTAAGCTTAACCGGTGGTATTGCATTTTATTTATTGTGGGTATTTGTTTTTTTGCAAAAAAAAGACATGAATGTCAGCAACCTGCCCGCCGATATTACCGGGAGCGTATTGCTTTTACTTGCTTCCGGTTTTGTAGTTACTACCATAAGCCTCGAATCAGAACAACCTATTTTCAGGAATTACAAATTTATCTTCAGCGCTGCCTCCTTTATTTATTTTTGCGTAAACACATTTCTCTCTTACATCTTTACCTTACTCATAGACGTACCCCGGTTAGTAAGCGGTGATATCTGGAATATCCACTCCGTTATAAATATTAGCGTGAATTGCATTTATGCTTACGGTTTTTCTATGAAAGAAATGGATTGATAATTTTATATCACACTTTATCTCTACTGCTTAAAAAACTTCCACCCCTTTGTGTAGTTGACTTCATGTCATATTCATACAATCTTTGTATCATGGTTTTTAGCTAACAATCGTATAAACAAAATTACATTCAATAACTCTCTTTAAGATTTATCCTAAAGAACAAAAAATACAATCATGAAAACAAAATTCATCGGACTTTTTAGCATTGCAATATTTTCAATGCTAATTATAATGAACGCATTTGCACAAAAAAGAGACTTTACAAATGAACCGGCTTACAATTTTTCTTCCAAAAAAAATACTAATGAGCTTTCACTCAATAGCAATACCTCTTCTTTCACTAATAGTAATACCAGCGCCGAAACAAAGGATATCAGTAAAAAAGCCCTGGAATATTTTAATAAAAAATTTTTCTACGCAAATAATGTAACATGGGAACCGGTGCATGGAATGTTTTTGGCAAAATTTTCAGATGATGACACAAAAACTCATATATTAATTAATAAAAGAGGGAAAATTATTTATTCTATAATTTTTTCCGGCGAAAACAAACTACCTCCGGATATAAAAAATATGGTAAATGATGCTTACAAATGTTACTCAATTACCAGCGTTGCCAAAGTTGAAGAAACCGACAGGCAAATATGGGTTGTAAAACTTACCAATCCCAAAAAATATGTGACTGTTGTGGTGGAAGATGGAGAAATAAACGAGATAGAAAATTATGAAAAAACGTAATGGAATATTTTGCTTTTAACGAATAAACAAAGGGCTGTATCAACTATAATGATACAGCCCTTTTTATTATACTGCTAATTTATTTAATTTTTTTTTGTCAGAAGCTACTGTCAACAGGAATCAAAAATATTTCCCAAAGATTCATTCTTTCTAATCTCTATACAATACTTCGTAATATTCATTCGCCATACGGTTGCTGTCAAAAGTAAATTGCACATCTCTCATTCCGTTTTTCACAACTTGCCTCCATGTGTCATAATCATTATAATAAATTGGCAATATTTCATTTTCCAAAATCTCGTACAATTTATTCAAATCATAATTATCCTGTTCTTCAACATGCATATTCATATAATCAGCCGGAGGAACCACAAAGCCATTGTTGCCATTGTTAATGAATTCGCATATCCATCCATCGTTAGTACTTAAATTAACAGCGCCATTCATCGCTGCAGTCATGCCGCTTGTTCCACTTGCTTCGCGTGGCACCCGGGGATTGTTGAGCCAGACATTCGCACCCTGTTTTAATCGCTTGCTTAATGTTAATTCGTAGCCGGTGCATACGGCAACATTTTTATATTGCTTGCTTAGATTAACGAGGTGATTGAAATCAGTTATTGCAGGAAAATCCAGGGGGTAAGGCTTTCCCGCCCAAATAATTTGCACGGGATATTTTTCATTATTTAATAAAGCTTCAAAGCGGCTATGGTCTCTCGTTAGTAAGTCAGCTCTTTTGTAGCCTGCAAATCTGCGCGCCCAAACAATAGTAAATATGTGAGGATCCATTATTTTCCCCGTTTGGTCTGCTACTATTTCAAAGGCCCTTTTTTTGAGATGTCTTTTCCTGTCATCGAACCACTCATCGTTATGCTCCTCCATTGCCCGGTATAGTTGTTTGTCCGCCCAATACCGCCAGTTTTGCGCATTGGTAATCGCTTTTATTTCACAAATACCCTCATACTTTTCCCACATTTGCCTGCTTACCTCGCCATGTAGTTGAGACACTCCATTTGCAAGATGCGCAAATCGCAGCGCTGCAAGTGAATGATTGAACAGATCATCAGTCATCCCGGTCAGTTGCCTTACCTGCTCCAACGGCATGCCACAGAAATAACTCATTTTTTCACAAAGAAAAATATCATGCTTTTCATTTCCGGCTTCTTCGGGTGTATGGGTTGTAAAAACCAATCTTTTCTTCACTTCTTCCTTATTGCCAAATTTTTTGAACAGGTAAAAAACTGAGCTTACCGCATGGGCCTCATTAAGATGATACAAGTCAGGATTGAAGTTAAGTTTCTCGATAAGTTTACAGCCGCCCACACCAAGTAAAATAAATTGGGCAATCTTGGTTGCAGCGTTTCCATCATATAACCTGTTGGTAATAGTTTGAGATACATAATCATTCTCCGGCACATCAGTACTTAGTAAAAACAGCGGCGCTGTATTAAACGTTTTAGGATTTAGATACCAAACCTTCACCCAAACAGGGTGATCATGAATGTCAACCTGGAAACGAATTCCTGTATCTTCCAGAAAATTGTAAATCTTTTCAATCCAAACAACTTTTAAAGTTTGGTCCGGATTTCTAGCCTGGTCATAATACCCCTCCTTCCATAAAATTCCAATGCCGATTAAGTTTTGTTTGAGTTCATAGGCACTTCTCAGATGAGAGCCCGATAAAAATCCCAAGCCCCCGCTATATATTTTTAATGGCTGATGAATTGCAAATTCCATTGAGAAGTAAGCAACCTTTTTCGAATATCTTTCTGCTGTTTCATAGGGAACTTTAAAATTTTCGAAACTCATAATTTGTTCAACTATAATTAATGAGGGCGCAATATAAAACCAAAATTCTACAAAATGGCCCCCTGGTGCAATTTAAGTGTAATGTTTACACTCGTAACGTAAACGCCAAAGTTCTATAATTGTTTCACTTTGAAAATAAATTCCGTATACATAAGCCATATTTTGATTTCTAAAACTTTTGCAGTTGTCCCCTTGCTATGGCTGCCTAACCAAAAAACTAAACACCACAGGAATTTAAACTCTAACAATTACAGGAACGGGTGACGCCTGAAAATTAAGGCCTTTATCCGAATCATTTCTTTAGCACTAAATTTTTATTGTGAATCTAAAAATAAAATTTTAGATTTGTCTAAAATAATTTTTAAGTTATATGAAATTTTCGGTAAGCGAAGAAAACTATATCAAGAGTATCTACAACCTCCAGGGTAAAACGGAAAAAGTAAATACTAATTCCTTAGCCGGTCATCTTAATATGCGTGCAGCATCTGTAACTGATATGCTTAAACGGCTGAAAACAAAAAAACTTCTTGAGTATAAAAAATATTATGGATTCAGGCTTAATGATGCCGGGAAAAAAGAGGCATTGAGGATAATAAGAAGACATCGATTATGGGAATTCTTTTTGGTAAGCAGACTTGGTATGGAATGGGATAAGGTGCATGCCATTGCGGAAGAACTTGAGCATGTAAGTAGCGGCGACCTTATAAAGAGACTTGATAATTACCTCGGTCAGCCAAAGATGGATCCTCACGGAGATCCCATACCGGATGCAAATGGCAAAATGCCTGTATTACACCAGGTTTCTCTTAAAAACTTTTCACATAAAAAAAATGGGATCGTAAGCTCCGTAAGCAGCCAGACACATGAGATGATGGAAATGCTAAACCACTATGGCATAAATATCGGCTCTGAAATTAAGGTATTAAGGGCTTTTGATTTTGATGGTTCTCTTCAAATTAAGATTTCAAAACTACCTGCCTGTATTATAAGTGAACAAGCCGCTCAAAATATTTTCGTTTATGATGATAAAGAATAGCGTTTCAGACACTTCTCTGAGTGAAGTACATGGAACCATTAACACAGGAGAGAAGTCGGGATGGAAAAGAATTTTTTCTTTTTTAGGACCGGCATATCTTATAAGTGTGGGATATATGGATCCGGGCAACTGGGCTACTGACCTGCAGGGTGGCAGCAAATTTGGCTATTCGCTTATCTGGGTTTTGCTTATGAGTAACCTGATGGCGCTTTTGCTGCAAGGGCTATCGGCCCGGCTTGGTATTGTAAGAGGTCGCGATCTTGCACAGGCCAACAGGGAAGCATACCCGAAACTGGTTAACTTTACCTTATACCTTCTTGCAGAAATAGCGATAGCAGCATGTGACCTCGCAGAAGTTTTAGGAATGGCTATTGGAATCCAGTTGCTTACCGGATTACCGCTCATCTGGGGAGTTTGCTTTACCGTATTAGATACATTCTTGTTATTATACCTTCAAAGATTGGGTATGAAAAAAATGGAAGCATTTATTATTGCGCTTGTTGCAATAATTGCTGGTGCATTTCTAATCCAGATGATATTGGCCAAGCCTGATTTAGGTGAAATTGCTACAGGCTTTATACCCTATATACAAAATGATGAGGCGTTATACATCGGGATAGGAATTATCGGAGCCACAGTAATGCCCCATAACCTTTACCTGCACTCAGCGCTGGTGCAAACCAGGAAAATTGATCGTACCGACAAGGGTATAAAACAGGCTATTAAATTCAATCGTATTGATACCGCTGTAGCGTTAAATATGGCGTTTTTTGTGAACGCTGCGATATTGATTGTAGCTGCAACCGTATTTTTTAAAACCGGCAATTCACAGGTGGCAGAAATTCACGAAGCACATCGCCTGTTACCATCTTTTTTAGGTAATCTTGCGCCCATCTTATTTGCTGTTGCACTTATTGCCGCAGGCCAAAGCTCTACCATTACGGGAACACTCGCCGGCCAAATCGTTATGGAAGGCTATTTGAGACTCCGGATAAATCCATGGCTGAGAAGACTAATAACAAGACTACTGGCGATTATTCCTGCTTTGATTGTGATAATTATTTATGGTGACAAAGAGGTAGATTCGTTGCTGGTGCTGAGCCAGGTTATTTTGAGTCTTCAGCTAGGATTCGCAATAATTCCTCTGATCCATTTTGTAAGTGATAAAGCCAAAATGGGAAAGTTTGTAATAAAGCCCTTAACAAAAATTGCAGCCTGGCTTATTGCAGGAGTCCTCATTTGGCTGAATCTAAAAATGCTTATCAATGAGTCTGTACCTGTGTTGCAAGGGAATGCTCTTATGCCCAAAATTATCATAATAGCAAGTGGAATCTTTTTTGCTATCTTACTTTTGTACATTATAGCCGAACCCACAATAAAACGAAGAAAAATGACGGCTTCTATAAAAATTCATCCGGAAGTGAAAAACATTAGCATCGATATCCCTCAATATAACAGGATCGCAATTGCCCTTGATTTTAATGAGAAAGATAAAAAATTAATAAGCCATGCCGTCGGGCAGGGAAATCCACAAACTCAGTTTATTCTTCTTCACATTGTTGAAAGCGCATCGGCAAAGTTATGGGGAAACCAAAGCGATGATTATGAAACAAGAAAAGATCAAAATCAATTGGATGATTATGTAAAACAGTTGAAAGCAAATGGGCTTAAAGCAACCGGCATATTAGGTTATAGAAACCGGTCAAAGGAGATTGTGAGACTAGTGAAAGAAAGCAAGGCCGATATGCTGGTAGTTGGTGCTCATGGACATTCGGGAGTTAAAGATTTGATTTATGGCGAAACAATAAATTCAGTAAGGCATGAACTTCAAATACCAATATTAATGGTAAACCTTAAAAGCTAAACAATCTCAAATATTTAATTGCCGTTATTCGCAGAATCAATTTTTCATTACCACACTTTCTTTCAGCTTTTGTATTTCAGCGCCAATTTTACTATTCCATTCAAGCTGTTTATCCACATTAAGACTGTGACTGGTTTCTGCGTCATATTGCGATTGCATCTCTTCACTTTCTTTATATGCCTTGTCGAATATTGATACAAGTAATTCCTTATAATTATTTTTAGTAAAATGTGCGTTTGAAAGTTCAGCAATAAATTTTTCAGAGCCTAACCTGGTAATATCAAAATGGTGTTGCTCATGCAATAAATGGTAATCTGAATTTATTTGCGGCTTCCTCCATGATTCACTTTTTGCAAAGAAAGTATACACACCTATGTTAAGGTAAATATTTTCTCCGTCAAAATCCATCTGCGAATCAAATGCAAAGCCAGAGGCAGTGACTGCGCCGCCAAAATGATTGTCATCAGGTATCCCTTTAAAGTCTTGCCAGGTAAGATTCCTGGCAAAATCATAGTATATGGTATCGCTTCCCTGCTTTGTTTTTTTATTCTCCATAGTCACATGCACTACTACTTTCTGCGAAAAACCCTGAAGCAGAGAGGTAAGAAAGAGCAATGAAAGAAAGGCAATTTTGCAGCTGAACATTTAAGTGTAATTATGATACAAAAATGATAAGAGCATCTGAAATAAAAAGTTAAAAGGGAGAAGGTTAACGTACCTGTTTTCTAAAAAATTCCAACCCCCATTTTATTGAAGTAATCAATTCTGAATTCTGTCCAATAAAATCAGCTGTCTTACGTTATTGTATATTCACTTTGCCTGTGATTTTAAAAAGTAAGTTAAAACGTAATATTGTTTAAATTGCGCTTCTTTTGAAATTCAACTATGGATTCCATTTCTGCTGGTATATCAAACCTGGAAAACTCGTCAGAGTTTTTGTGTAGTTTAACCGACGTAAACTTTCGCTTTTTACATACAAACCGTTTATTCCAAAAACAATTTGGGTTAGAAAATGAAGATTGGAAGGGGAAGCCTTTCCTGGAGGTAGTGCAAACTTTTCAAATGGAGAAATACCTCAGGGCTAAAAACGATTGCCTAAATAATCCGGGCAAAACCATTTGCATAGAAATTCAAACAACTTCTGCTTCCGACGAGACATGGTTTCGTTGGGAAGTAAGCGCTTTTTCCAACGAAAAAAAGCAAGTTGAGGGAGTACGGTTTTTAGGTACAGATATAACCAAACAAAAAAAAGCGGAGCAGGCTTTATTACAGCAGGCAATTTTATTGGACAGTATTTCCGATGCAATTATTTCGACCGACCATAACTTTTGTGTTAAGAGTTGGAATCTTAAAGCGGAAATGATGTTCAACCTCAAGTACGAGCAGGAAAGTAAGACAACCGTACATGAAATAAGGAAAGTGAATTTTATACATGATTCAGAAGAGAATTTTAGATCATCGCTGCAGAACAAGGGCAGTTGGAACGGCGATGTATTGATCGAAAAAAATGACGGCACAAATTATTACATGCAAACGATGGTGAATGCCATAAACGATAAAACCGGTCAGGCATCAGGTTTTGTGGCAGTTTGCCGTGACGTGACCAGGGAATATGAAATAAAATACAAATTCGATTTCGAGCGAAAAAAATCCCAGCTTGATTTAATAAAAGAGCAAAAGCAATTTGAAGCTTTTATGGAGCATCTTCCGACTCTTTCATGGATTAATGACGAGGAAGGCACTTTGCATTATATGAATAGCTTATTTAAAAACTCCTTCGGCCTCACAGAAAATGTTATTGGAAAAAATATATTCGAATATTATCCCGAGTCCATCCGGGATAATTGTTATAGCTCCGACCAGGAGGTGTTAAGCAAAAATGCCGGCATTCAATTTTTAGAAGAAACCATGGATCAGGGTGGTGAAAAATTATATTACCAGGTATATAAATTTCCTGTTGGAAGCCATAACAACAAGAGGCTAATAGGCGGACTCGCTGTTAACATTACAGACCAGGTAATAGCTAAAATGGAAGTAATAAAAGAAAGGATTCAATTTGAGTCATTTATGGAAAACGCACCTGTACTGGCCTGGATTACTGATGGAGACGGCGTCCTACATTATATGAATTCACGGTTTAAAAATTCATTTAATTATTCCAGTGATCATCTCAACAGGAAGGTTGGAAGTATCAGGCCCATTTCCGAAAGAGAAAATGTTCTTCTACCTAATATTGATACGCTTACGAAAAATAAAAGCATTGAATTTTTTCATGAATGGATAGATGAAAACAAAAAAGTCCACTATTTCAGAACCTATAAATTTCCTATTAAAGATATTGATGGAAATACACTGGAAGGTGGACAGACAGTTGAAATTACCGATGAACTACTTGCTAAGCGTGGCCTTGAAAGAAGCAATGAGCTTTTTGAATATGCCGGCAAGGCTACACGTGACGTAATATGGGATTGGGATCTAAAAGAAAATAAAATCAGGAGGACAGGCGGATACAAAAATCTTTATGGCTATGAAATGACTGATCTTTATGAAGCACATAATTATGAAAAAATACATAAAGATGATATTAGTTACGTAACACAGGGAGTTGATAATGCATTAAAGGGAAACGATTCACGCTGGCAAATGGAATACCGCTACATGTGTGCGGACGGGTCTTATAAAATTGTAATAGATCAGGCATATATAATAAGAGACAAAAAAGGAAAAGCTGTTAGGGTAATTGGCTCCATGCAGGATGTAACTGAAGAACGTGATTTACAGAAACAGGTATTGACTACCGAAATTCAAAAAAAGAAAGATGTGGTTACCGCTGTAATAGATGCACAGGAAAAAGAAAGAAATGAACTTTCTGCAGAACTGCATGATAACGTAAACCAGTTACTGGCAGCTTCTATCTTATATTTGAAAACTGCGCAAAAACAAAAGGTGATCGAGGTGGGTCATATCAGCCAGAGCCTCGATTATGTTGAGAAAGCTGTTGCTGAATTGCGTAACATCAGTCACAATCTTACTCCCGCCGATCTTAAACTTAATGGTCTTTCATCTGCTCTTAAAGTACTTAGTTCCAAATTACATATACCTAAAACATTCGAAGTAACGCTTACAATTGGAAAATTGAATGAATCAATTTTAGCGCAATCACTTCAACTCGCAATCTATCGCATTGTCCAGGAGGTGATCAACAATATTCTCAAACATGCCAATGCTTCAAAGGTAGATATTCATCTTTCTGAAGAAGATAGCAACCTTATGCTAACGGTAACGGATAATGGTCAGGGATTCGACCAATCAAAAGTTAAAAAGGGGTTGGGCATCACAAATATTTTCAACCGGGCAGAAAATTTCGGTGGCTCAGCAGAGATCATTTCTTCGCCGGGGAAGGGCTGTATATGGCATATTAAAATTCCAATAAGCTGACGTGACCATTTAATGCTTGGCTGGAATTAATTTAAGACTACTTTTTAAGAAATTTATTTGCGCTCTCAACCATCATGTCGATCGGTATTTTCTTCATGCATTTAAAATGTCCCAGAGGGCATTTATCGAAGCCTATCTTGCTGCAGGGCCTGCACCATAGTTTATTTACCTGGAACACCTCATACGAAGTATTGTAAGGATACATTCCGAATGATGGAACTGTATTGCCCCAAACCGATAAAATATTTCTTTTGAAAGCCGCTGCGATATGCATAAGGCCGGTATCGTGGCTTATCACCAGGCTCGACTTACGAATGATGTCCGCAGATTCATTTAATGAAAACTTACCACAGGCGTTATAAATTTTTACCGGGTCAACTTTGGCAATTTCGAGCCCGTTATAAAAATCCTCGTGCCCGCCTAACAAAATAATCGGATATTGAATTTGTTCACACAACTTTTTCAATTTTGCTACGGGCAATTTTTTGGTGAAATGTGCCGCACCTATTACGATTGAAATATAGCCCTGTGAGTGCGAAAAAGGTATATCTGAATCCTTAACAACATCTTTTTCCGGTATGAAATAATCGAGACCCTGCCCGTCATTGCTGACGCCGAGTGTTTCAAGTGTTTGCATATACCTGTCTACAATGTGCTTTGGAGGCATCACGTTAATTTTAAAGTTGGTGTATATCCATTTTCTCGTATTTAATTTATTGAATGAATAAAATGGAACACCTTTCAGGGCTTTCTTAATTCTGAATGTACGCAGGTTGTTATGCAGATCGATGACATAGTCGAATTTTTCAGCTTTCAAAATTTCTATTGTTTCATTAATATCATTTCTTAAACCAAGCACTTTGTCTATGTAAGGGTTGGTCTCAACAATTTCTTCAAATCTTTTTTTTGTCAGATAGTAAATTTCCTCGCCGGGATATTTTTTTCGCAAAGAGCGTATAACCGGGGTCGTTAAAACTATATCCCCGATGGACGAAAAACGTATGATAAGAAATTTTTTTGCCACGAATTAAAATGATTTACACGCATGAAAATATCAAAACCGGAATTTAGTTATTGCCTTTTTGGATAAGTAAGGCTACATCTCCACATAATCAAGCTCTTTATGAAATGTTTCTTCTGTATTTACTGTAGCTATGATGCTTATTATCATCACGACTATACCCGTTATTAACCCACTAGAAATATAAGTAAAATAGTTTTGTAAGCCATTAAACAATAAAAGCATCAAAGGTAAAGATCCGCGTACCATATTAGGAATAGTGGTAGCGGCCGTAGCCCGGAGATTTGTTCCAAACTGCTCGGCACCCATAGTTACAAATATTGCCCAAAAACCAGTTGCAAATCCAAGCCCTGCTGCGATCCAGTAAAGGTGAGCAGCAGTGCTTTTTTCAGTTTGCATAAAGTATAGCGTCACCATTATAACAGTGATTGCATAATATATGTACAATGCTTTTTTCCTGCTCTTTAATAATTGGCTTAGTAGCCCCGCTAAAACATCTCCAATAGAAATGGCAACATACGCATACATAGTTGCCTTACCCGGATTTATATCTTCGGTAATCCCAAAGTTCTTTGCAAACTTGTTGGAAAAGGCAATAAGAATTCCAATAACATACCATGTAGGCAGGCCTAATAAAATACTAAATAGATATTTTTTAAATCGCTTTCTGTTATTGAAAAGCATAAAAAAATTTCCTTTGGAAACACTTTTTTCAAGTGACTTATACATTCCCGATTCGAAAACACTTAAACGCAAAACAAGCAACATAATTCCTAATCCACCTCCAATGAAATAACAAATTCTCCAGTCAAATTTTTGAGATATAAAAAACGCAACTATTGCACCGGTAAGTCCTATGCCTGCAACGAGTGATGTTCCAATTCCCCTCTGTTCCTTTTTTAATAGCTCTGAAACGAGTGTTATACCTGCACCCAACTCTCCCGCTAATCCAATGCCCGCAATAAATCTTGCTATTACATATTGCGGTACGGTTTGCACAAAGCCATTTGCAATATTGGCAAGGGAATATAAAATGATGGACCCAAACAATACCTTTAATCTGCCCTGTTTATCACCGGCAATGCCCCAAATAATTCCACCAATCAAAAGACCCACCATTTGAATACCAATTATAAGTTCGCCTTTTTTGTCAATATCAATTTGTGACAAACCAAGCGAGCGAAGACTGGGAATTCGTACAATATTAAAAAGGAGCAGATCGTATATGTCAACAAAATATCCCAAAGCCGCAACAATTACAGGCAATGAGAAAATTGAAATGTATTTTTTGTTCATAAAGAAGATGAACTCTTTGTTTTATCAGGTGTTGGTTTTTTCTTATGGGTAAAAACTTTCCAAAGTACAGGAAAAGTTGTGACTGCTATAATGATAATGATAATAACTTCCAGATGTTCCTTTAAATCGAAATTAAACTGCCTCTCTACAAAAGTTT
The DNA here is from genome assembly GCA_963798665.1 of uncultured Chitinophagaceae bacterium. GTDB lineage: Bacteria > Bacteroidota > Bacteroidia > Chitinophagales > Chitinophagaceae > Ginsengibacter. The sequence continues at coordinate 148,999 of CAWCUN010000022.1, forward strand.
GCAAAAAATGCCCCGCCACTAACATACTACCCACCCAAAGCATTGAGCCGGTTATATTATAAAAAGAAAACTTTTTAAAATCCATTAAAACGATACCGGCAACAATAGGAGCAAAAGTGCGAACGAACGGAACAAATCTTCCCAGAACAATCGCTCCTCCCCCATTCTTTTCATAGAACTCATGCGCTTGCACAAGATATTTTTTCTTAAAGAAAAAAGTATCTTTTCTATGAAATAAAAAAGGTCCGCTCTTTTTGCCAAACCAATAACCAACAAAATTTCCCAAAATGCCGGCGATGGAAATCGTCACCCATAAGATGCCCAGATCTACCCACTGGTTATTGGTGACAAATAAGGCTGCGCTTACAATTTTATCGCTAAAAATTCCCGTCACAAAAAGCAGTGCGTCTCCCGGCAAAAAAAATCCTGCAAATAAGCCCGTTTCTGCAAATACAATAAAAAGTATCATCCACAAACCACCATGTTGAATATAAAATTGGGGGTTAAGAAGTTCTTTGATATTAATTCCTAAAATGTGTAAAAAAGCCACCTGATAATTTTTAATAATTTGAAAACTACTCTTATAAAGAAACAACAAAGATTTATAATTCTAAAAGAAATAAATCAGCATTAATCAGGAACAAACGCCAGCGCCTTTTCAGTATCAAATTCGCCCTCCCAGCGTGCAATCACACAACTTGCCAAAGTATTTCCAATTACATTAACTGACGTGCGTGCCATGTCCATCAATTCATCTATACCCAAAATGGCCATGACCGGCCACACCGGCAGGCCAAATGAAGATACTGTACCCAATAAAATAATTAACGACGCACGCGGCACACCTGCAACCCCCTTACTGGTGAGCATTAAAGTAAGTCCCATCACAATCTGAGTGCCTATTGGCATATGAATCCCGGCTGCCTGTGCTACAAAGATTCCGGCAAGAGAAAGATACAAAGTTGTTCCATCAAGGTTAAAAGTGTAGCCGGTAGGTATAACAAATGAGACTATCTTTCGTGGCACTCCAAATTTTTCCATGTTTTCCATAGCAATTGGCAGCGCCGATTCGGAACTCGTGGTTGCAAAAGCTATTGAAACAGGTTCTGACACAGCCTTTATAAATTGCTTTATAGGAATTTTCATGAAGTAAGCAATTGAAAAGAGTACCACGCTTAGAAAAACAATGAGAGATACATAGAGTGTAAGTAATAATTTTAGCAGTGATGCGAGAATATCAAGCCCCAGATGCCCAACAGTTACTGCTATTGCTGCGCCCACACCAAAGGGAGCAAAATGCATAATGATGTTGGTAAACTTGAACATCGTTTCTGCAAGGCTTTCAGAAAATTGAAGCATCGGCCGGCGCTTGTCATCTTTTACCATGGCCAGGCCTATTCCAAAAATTACGCTAAATACTACAATGGGCAATACATCTCCGTTGTAAACAGATTTAATAAAATTTTCGGGGAAAATGTGCAATACAATATCCTGCCATGTTTCAGGAACAGACTCAGGAAGGTCCTGGTGAAAACCTGGCGGAATGTGAATTCCTACACCTGCCTGCGAAATGTTGATTGCAACGAGGCCAATTATTAAGGCAATAGTTGTAACTATTTCAAAATACAAAATCGATTTCCATCCCATTCTTCCAACCTGCTTCAGATCCGAATGGCCGGCTATGCCGACAACAAGTGTTGAAAAAAGGATAGGAGCAATAATGGTTTTTACCATTCTTAAAAATACCTGGCTAAGCACTCTTAAGTTTTGCGCAAATAATGGAAAGTCAAGACCTACCTCCACACCTATTGCCATGCTTGTTAATATCCATGTCGTAAGTGAGTGTTTATAAAACGCATAGATAATTAAGGTGGTAATAAACATCCATCTTATTATTTTCAGAAAGGTGGGAGAGATACTATTAAAATTATAAATATCAATAAAATGAATGATTGCAACGAGGGAAAGGACTATCAAAACAAGGGTACCGCTTTTTCGTTTATTCATACTTGCAATTCATATGGAAATTTGCCAAAGCTAACGAATAGAATGTAAAATAATTTCTTATTACTATATACAATTACACTCTAAGTATAAAGCCATTAGCAAATTTTTTCCCTTGTTTTTTTAATTAATTCCTTACTTTTCCAAATCGTTTTATAAAAACCAACTACGATTATGAGCCTGTCCATCCGCAAAAGTTTATTTATTACAAAGCCCGTAAGCCATTTGATGCATGAAGCAGGCGAATCAAAAAATACATTAAAGAGAACGTTAGGCCCTGGAAACCTGATTGCATTGGGTATTGGGGCTATTATCGGCGCAGGCTTGTTTGTACGTACTGCCGCGGCCGCAGCGCAACATGCAGGCCCATCTGTAACAATTGGATTTATAATTGCGTCAATAGGATGTGCCTTTGCGGGACTATGCTATGCTGAATTTGCCTCAATGATTCCTATTGCAGGAAGTGCTTACACATATTCTTATGCAACAATGGGTGAATTCGTGGCGTGGATTATTGGATGGGATTTAGTGCTTGAGTACGGCGTAGGTGCAGCCACAGTAGCTGTTGCATGGGCTGAATATTTTAATAAGTTTTTAGAAATATTTGGAACCAGCGTCCCTTACGAATGGTGCCATTCTCCTTTTCAAGGTTCCCACGATGGGCTTCACCATGGGATAATGAATCTTCCAGCTTTAGCTATCGTTATTGTCTTGTCGCTTTTATTAATAAGAGGAATGCAGGAGTCAGCATTGGTTAATGCAGTTATTGTTGTCTTGAAAGTGGCTATTGTTTTGGTAGTAATTATTGTTGGCTGGCAATATATCAAGCCAGAAAATCATATTCCGTTTATACCTGAATCAACTACTTATACTGATCACCAGGGAGTTACTTATCATTACGGGGGAATTATTGGAATCTTAGGTGCTGCCGGTACGGTCTTCTTTGCCTTTATTGGTTTTGATGCAGTTTCTACGGCTGCGCAGGAAACCAAAAATCCCGGTAAGGATATGCCAATTGGTATCCTGGGATCGTTAATAATTTGTACCATTCTATACATCTTATTTTCTTATGTGCTTACGGGAATTGCTTCCGTTGAAGAATTTAGAACAAAGGGCAGTGAAGCATCTGTTGTTTATGCTATTGAGCACATGAAGGGATCTGTTGTTGCCGGGGTGTGGGTGCCGGGTTTTAAATGGTTAAGTGATTTAGTTACGATAGCAATTCTTGCAGGATTTTCTTCCGTAATATTGGTGATGCTGATGGGACAATCGAGGGTCTTTTATTCGATGAGTAAAGACAGACTCGTACCAAAGGTATTTTCGCAAATACATCCTAAATTTAAAACCCCTTATAAATCGAACTTAATTTTTTTATTGCTCGTTGGTGCTTTTGCCACTTTTATTCCGGGTGATATTGTTGGCGACATGACCAGTATCGGAACATTGTTTGCCTTCATGCTTGTATGTGCCGGAGTTTGGATCATGCGTATAAAGCATCCTGAGATGAAAAGAGGATTCAGGGTACCTGCCGTAAAAGTAGTTGCCATTTCAGGTATTGTCGTTTGTGCCGCAATGATCTTTGGTTTGGGATGGATTAACTGGGTAAGGCTTCTTGGTTGGCTTTTAATTGGTTTTATTATTTATTTTGGTTATAGCCGAAACAAAAGCAAGCTTAGAAATCCTGACAAATATCCTCCTGAAGAATCTGAGCCCGTTCATGAAATTCCGGAAGATATACCTCCGTTGATATAACCTGTTTTTAGATGTAAAAAAACCGCTCATTACTGAAGCGGTTTTTTATTGAACAACTAAACCCTGTTATAAGTTGAAACCAATACACAAGTTTAAAATGGAAGATCATCTGCAGGTTCTTCTATATCTGCTGTAACAGGCGTATTGGAATTGGAATTATAGTTTGAATTAGAAGAGGAATTAGAACTTCCGGAATTACCATCTGTACGTCCACCCAATAGTTGAATATCACGTACCCGCATTCTTAATGTGGCTGCAGCCTGGTTATCTTTATTCATATAACCATCGGCCTCGGGTGACCCTTCCGCAAACACTAATTGTCCCTTTTTTAAATAAGGTGCGATAGCTGTCCTGTCTGTCCAGTACGCACATTCCACCCAGGTTGTGCGTTCCTTTTGAGCGCCTGTCGAATCTTTAAAGCGTTCAGTGTGTGCAACACTAAAGTTGATAACGTTTTTACCATTCACCTCTTTTACGATGCAATCTTTGCCAAGATTGCCTACGATTTGTAATTTGATCATGACTGTGTTTTTTAAATGTTAATCGATGTATCTGTACGGTCGCATCCTAATTGTAAGAATGAGACGAAATCTAAATGTGATCACAAACCTAATTCATTTTCTTTTTCAACGTTGTTACCTGGTCCTGGAGGTTACTAACAAGATTTACCAATGAATCAACATCCCATCTTTGCTGTTGTGTAACTTTGTTAATGGTCGCCTGGGCCTGCCACATTTCCAACACATCTGCTGTATTTACCTGGTAAGGTTGATAGGCCGGATTATCGCTAACTAATGTAAGCTTGTTTTTATTTTTATTACTCTTAATTACACGTTTATAAACAATACCCTCACTTTTACTTACGACAATATATGCAGCATTGCTTTTCACGCTATCAAGATTTTCAACTTTCTCGCCAACAATAATGCTGCCGCTTGCAACAGGCATCATACTATCGCCAATAATTTCAAAAGCACGGTAGTTCCCGCCGGAAAGCATAGGTAAGGTAAACGTGTTCAGTTCGTCAATAAACTCTGTATCCGCATAGCCGGCAAGATAACCCGCAGCAGCCTTTACGGGAACAAAATGAATGATGTTTCTATCGGCGCTCATCATTTTAAGCTGACGCCTTTTCGCAAGATAGTTTACGCCTCTCGCTTCGCTGAGATCGTGAAGCAATAATTCATCTAACGTTACTTTAAAAATATCACCTACAATTTCAAGAACATCAGTTCTTGGCTCTGCCCTTTCTTCTTCATAGGCCCCAATGAGCGAACGTTTAATACCAAGTTTCGAAGCAAATTCTTCCTGTGTCCACCCACGAAGCTTACGTAAATACTTTAAATTTTGACCGGCTTTTGCCATAACTAAACTAATTTACTTAGGCAAAAATACTAATTATTTTAGTTCATCAAAATTTATTTTTTAGTATCCTGATATTTAAAAAATTATTATCCGTAATTGTCTCTGAAATACGGTTCACACTCTCTTTTCACAATTCAAACACAAAACGATTGATATAGTTTTTTAGGTGGAAATAATTTCGTGATTCAAAAAAATATAAATCATGAAAAAGATAATTCTTATAATTTGCATGCTGGCAACAATACCTTTACAACAGATGCGCAGCTTAAAGCATTGGCTGCAAAAATTAAAAAAACGATGGAAGGTTAAACTTTTCTAAAACAACCGACAATAAAAAATTTGTAGTTGACTATACCATGGACGAACTGGAGAGTATGCTTGATCCCGAAAAATATTTTAGAACCAGCCGTTCATTTTATGTGTCAATAAACGGCATTGATAAAATTGAAGATTACTTTGGAAACAGGCTTATACTGCAATTAAAACCTTTGGTCGATCAGGAAGCATTGGTAAGTCGTGAAAAGGTTAGTGATTTCAAAAAATGGATGGGCAAGTAACCCAGGGTTTTGTCACCCGGCCTGGATTCGAACCAGGACAATCAGAATCAGAATCTGACGTACTAAACCGTTATACGACCGGGCTATGGATAAGGCAAATATAATTATAATAATTTTTTTTATAAAACAGGCAGTTATTTTTATGAACGATTATGAGCTGACGTACGATATAATTTTTATCGAGTAGTTTACCATTACTATCATAAGAACAAATAGGCTATATCGTGACAAAAATGTTTTTTTTATCCAACCCGGCTTTATCATTTTCATTAGAGCCAAAATACCAAGCAGCAAAACAGGTATTAAAGGAGAATACATTTTTATACTCTCACTAAAATCGCCCTGCACGAGCAATAAAAATGCTCTTTGAAATCCGCAGACAGGACAGTCAATACCAAATATAGCCTTGTATGCGCACGGCAATAATTTCAAAGCAAAAAAGTTCATCATAAAATAAAATTTGGGCGTTCATAGTAAACGCCCCAAATTCTTAATTAATACATATGGCGAAGTGACATAGCAGTACCTCCTAATATTGCCACAACAATTAACCAGTAAATTATATATAGCCCGCTGAGTGCAGTGCCGATGATGGACATAATATATCCCGCATTCAGCTGACCATAACCTTCATAGAGAGCAGGATTTTCCTTGTACATTTTTCTTCCCTTCGAAGACATCGAAATACCGACTATACCCAAAATAAGGCCGACAAAAAAACATCCAAATACAATCGAGCAGATGCCCAATATCAGTACTGCCGTAGCATTTGGTAAAGTTTGCTTTTCATTCATTTTTTTAAAATTTTAATTTCCTACTCTTTTGGCCTTTCGGTTACGCCCCGTTTTTTTAGTGGTTCCTGGTCTCCACTTTATAATATGGAATTATTTCCCGGCCTGTGATGTAAGTTGCAAGGCTTTTACTGCATGTATAATTCTATTCTGTCATGCAACATTGGTATACAACTTAATGCCAGCATGGACTCAATGCTGCATCACAGGTCACAATTCGCCTTCACGAAATCATTATCGTTAAATAACTGGTTATTTGCCGTTAGTTTTATTATGGCAGAGGTGGCTAAAGTCAATTAAATGTCAAAATAGGTCTTTTGTTTAATTCATGCAAGTGTTGGGAATATTTTCTTCTGGATTTTAAACGCTTTCAAGTCGTTAATAATCGTTATGAGATTTTAAACTAACGTATCATTTAACAAAAATTCGCATAAAGAAGTCACGTTTTTTGCCCGCCATCAATATTTAATGCAATTTCGTTTAACCGGGTTCCTCCTTTAATTCCAAAATCAAGTGTGCGAATAGGAAATGGAATTACAATATCGTTTTCATCATAAGCCTTTTTTATACGCATGATTGCTTCGCTGCCTACATTAAGGTAAATAGGCTGTTCGGGAGACCTGATCCACAACCGGAGTAAAAAATTGATAGAGCTATCTCCAAATTCCTGGTAGAACATAGTAGTTTCATCCTCATGCGAAAGACCCTCGATTCCTTTTACCGCCTCCAATGTGACCTCCTTTACCTTTTGAAGATTTTCTCCGTAAGACACACCGATAGTTAAATCAATTCTTCGTTTTCCCAATAGCGAATAATTTTCGATAGGATTTTGAAACACATCCTTATTCGGAATAATTACCATTTGCCCCTGGAAAGTCCGGATAACAGTATCTCTTAAATTTATTTCTTCTACCTTACCCATATAATCTTTTATTTTAACGATATCGCCTATGTGTAGTGGCCTCCTGAATGAAATAAATACACCCGAAATAAAGTTTGCTGCTATGTCCTGGAAAGCAAACGCCAAAGCAAGTCCTATAATTCCTGCACCAGCTAAAATAGATGTAACAGTCTTGTCTAACTGAAGAATATTTAATACCGTAAATAAGGTTATGCCTATGCAGGTGATATAAACAATAGAATCAAAAAGGCTGTTGAGTGTACTGTTGTTGGAAAATCTTTTAATCAGTTTAGCAGAAAGCCCCTGAATACGTTTTGCCAAATAAAATCCGATAACCAATATTATTGCTGCTATTAAAATATTAGGCAAGAGACGAATGAATTCCTGGAGCCAGGTACTTAATTTAGCTTTTATTAATTCGTAAGCTTTATTGATATCCATACAAATAGTTTAATCAATAAGATAGTAAATTTTCTTACCAGGTCTAAAAGAAATTGACGATTGTTGCAAAGCACGTGTTGAATACGATTTACTTGCTCCTTATTTCTTTTAAATTTATAGTAAGATTATTAAATTCGGCGAAGCGTGACGTTGCATTTTTAAACAAAGCATATTGAACTTTGTTGAGCTTTTGAAAAAAATTATATTCAAAATCAATATGATTTTGGCGAATAGTCCTGCTCCATGTTCCGGTTATTTGCCCTTCAAAAATTATCATATTATCAAAAATTATTTCAGGCTTCCTTTTCAACCTATTCCTGAATTGCAAAATTGCGCTCCTGTCCCTATAGCCCATGATAAATTCATCGTAAACCGGAAGAAGAGAAAATTCTCTGAAATGATTCTTGTTTAATACTGTATCAGAACCGGTAATTGCCAAATAGCGACTAGAAAAAATAAAAGGAAATTTTTCATACTGAAGAAATAGGAGCAAAAGATTACATGCAATATAACTATCAGGGCTTAGTCTTGCGAGAAAAAATTCGGTTAAGAATTAGTATGATTTTTTATGGAGCAAAAAAATATTGCATATATTTAAAATTTTACATTTAGTAAAATTTAACCGAAAGAAAACACGTCATGATAAGAACAGCAGCCCCCTTATTATCAGCCGCCAAATACTTTGATTCATTATTTAAAAGGAGTATAGAAAATAATGTCCTGTTATTCGACAAAAACGGCATTGTCATTGCCATCAATGATGCATTTACCAATAGTTTTGGTTATAAGCCTGATGATATTATCGGCAAACATATGGAAACATTCTTTACGGATGAAGATAAAAAAAAGGGTGTTCCGCGGAGGGAACTGGAAACCGTATTAGGGCGGGGCCAGGCGTCCGATAATAATTACCTGGTTTCGAAGGATAATACCAGGATATGGGTCTCCGGTGAATCAGTTCTTGTTGAAGGTGATGATGGCGCCCTGCATATTTTAAAAGTTATACAAAATATACATCAGCAAAAAACATCAGAAATTTTACTACAACAATTGCATGATTTTAATGAAAGAATTCTTAGGTCAATTGAAGATGTAGTATTGGTATTGGATGAAAAAATGAATATACTAAAAGCGAACAGCGCTGTCTCACTATTGTTTCAGCACTATAGCGGGAATGTAGAACAAATCAATTTTGCTGATCTGATAAAACCTTATGATATATTTGAAGAGGTAACGGGTCACATCAAAAATTCTATCAATACTAAAAAAGGATTTTCAAATATTCCAATTGAAATTGAGGCAGCCTCCGGCGACAGAAGAGTATTTGATGTAAGCTGTAATGCAATGCACCAGGAAAACGGTGATAATAATGTGTTGATTACAATTCATGATATAACCGTGCATAAGCAGGTGGAAAGAGAGAGGGAAGATATAATCGGCTTTATTGCGCACGAGCTTCGAAATCCCCTTGCCAATTTGGTTTTATGTAATGAAATACTGGGTGAATCGATCAAAGAAAATAATCGTGCAGAAATTGATGATATTTTAAAACGAAGTAAAAACAATGTATCAAGGCTTAATAAAATGATAGCAGAATTATATGATGCTACCAAAGCGAATTCCGGAAATTTTAAAATGGATATTTCGGTATTCAATTTTGAAGACATGATCAGGGAGGCCATAGATACAGTTAAAGTACTTCAGCCGGCATTTAATATTGTTGTCAGGGGTAATAGAAACATTGCAGTTCATGGCGATCGCTACAGGCTTATACAGGTTGTAACCAACTATCTGAGTAACGGTATTAAATATTCAAATGGCAAAACGGATGTTATTCTTACAATTGATCACGATGATACAATGCTAACTGTTTCGGTCAAAGATCAGGGCCTTGGAATTTCCACTAAACATTTGCCCCATCTCTTCGAACGTTTCTTCAGGGCAGAAAAAACTAAAAACCTGGAAGGAATAGGATTGGGGTTGTATTTGTGCCGCCAGATAATTCACGCCCATAATGGCCGGGTATGGGCAGAAAGCGAAGAAGGAAAGGGTTCAACATTTTATTTTTCAATTCCTATTTAATATTCATATGCGTTACCCGATGACATGCCTACAAACAAACAATAGCATAGGTCATCGGATTTTTTTGACGGTAAAGTTTATGATCTGTCTGTAACTTCCTCACAATTTCAGGCTTCGCAATCTTAACGAGTTGGCGATAACGGATACAGAACTAAAGCTCATTGCCACTGCCGCTATCATGGGAGACAATAAAACACCGAAGAAAGGATATAAAATTCCCGCGGCAATGGGAACACCAAGAACATTATAAACAAAAGCAAATATTAAATTCTGATGAATGTTTTTCATCACTTCCTTACTTAGTCTCTTTGCCTTTACAATGCCTTGCAAATCGCCTTTTATCAAAGTAATTTCTGCACTTTCCATAGCCACATCAGTACCCGTACCCATTGCTATACCAACATCTGCCTGCGCTAACGCAGGAGAATCATTAATGCCATCACCTGCCATTGCCACCTTCTTCCCTTCCCTTTGTAATCTTTTTATTTCTTTGAGCTTATCTTCCGGCAAATATTCAGCTTTGAAGCCTGTCAATTTTAATTCATCTGAGACTGCTTTGGCAGTATTCTTATTATCGCCGGTAAGCATGATTATTTCTACACCATCAGCCAGTAATTTCGCAATGGCTTTCTTGCTTGTATCTTTTATTTTGTCGGCCATAGTTATATAACCAACGGCAGCGCCATCAATCGAAATATAAGACACTGTTTTTCCTGACCTCTGCTCATCATTTACACTCTCTTTAAGCTTCACCGGTATCGCGGAATTATTTTCTTCCATTAATTTTTTATTCCCCAATGCAATCTTCATTCCATCAACCGTTCCCACGATTCCTTTACCTGATATAGCTTCAAAATCTTTTACATCACTAAATAAAACTTTTTTTCCAGGCTTGTTCAGCAGCCGGGCCTTGCCATATTCTACAATTGCCTCAGCGAGAGGATGCTCGCTGTATTGATTGAGTGAAGCAATCTTTTGCAACACATCATCTTCATTGAGGCCATCTTCAGCAACTATCCTTTCAACTGATGGTTTTCCTTCGGTAATGGTTCCTGTTTTATCAATGATAAGGGTATCTATCCTGTTCATAGTTTCAAGTGCCTCCGCATTCTTTATAAGTACTCCTGCCTGAGCACCTCTGCCAACACCAACCATCACTGACATTGGTGTTGCTAAACCTAACGCACACGGGCAAGCGATAATTAAAACTGCGATAGCATTTACAAGTCCATAAACATACCTTGGTTCAGGGCCAAAAAATACCCACGCAAAAAATGTGATGACAGAAATGCCAATAACTATCGGTACAAAATATTTAGCAACTTTATCGGCTACTTTTTGAATGGGCGCCCGTGAACGGCCCGCATCGTTCACCATTTTTATGATATGCGACAGCAAGGTTTCGTCGCCCACTTTTTCTGCCCGCATCACGAAAGATCTTGTTGTGTTTATTGTGCCGGAAGTTACAGCATCGCCCTTTTGTTTATCGACAGGTGCAGGTTCCCCCGTTATCATCGATTCATTAATGCTGCTTTCGCCTTCTGTTACTTTTCCATCTACAGCAATTTTTTCTCCTGGTTTTACACGAAGAAGATCTCCTTTTTTTATGTCTTCAATGAAAATAACTTTTTCTTCGCCATTGGCTAATAGGGTGGCCTCAGAGGGAACCAGCTCTAATAATTCCTTTATAGCGCCACTTGTGCGGTTGTGGGCTTTTGCCTCCAGTAACTGACCCAAAAGAACCAATGTAATGATAACTGTAGCCGCTTCAAAATAAACGAATACAGTTCCGCTTCCGGTTGTGAATTGTGCAGGAAAAATACCGGGAAACAACATGGCAATGATGCTGAATAAAAATGCAACCCCTGTGCCCATTCCTATGAGAGTAAACATATTCAGGTTCCATGTTACAACCGACTTCCACGCTCTTTGAAAAAACATCCAGCCTGCATAAAATACCACCGGTAGGGATAACGCAAGTTGTACCCAATTCCATTTTTTTTCATACATTATTGCGATAAGTGGGTTGCCGGAAAACATGTGGGACATTGCAATTATTAAAACCGGGATAGTAAAAAGTGCGGCAACTTTAAACTTTTTCAAAAGGCCTTTATAAGTGGAATTATCATTATTAAGAGGTTTCATAGGAACTAAATCCATCCCGCATATAGGGCATGACCCCGGGGCATCTGTGATAACCTCAGGATGCATAGGGCAGGTGTACTGCATTTTCTTTGGTTTTGCAGAAAAAGCTTTTTCTAAATTCATTCCACACACCGGACAATTACCGGGCTTATCATAAGTCTTGTCGCCCTCGCAGTGCATAGGGCAATAAAATTCGCCAATGCCGGTTTCCGAAGGTTTTTGCAACACAGGCTCTTTTTGCCGCTGCGGATGATCATTTTTGATATTCTTTGGATTATCTTCTACCTGGTATTTTGGATAATCTTTTAAGGCAGACTTAAATTCTGATATCGGAATATGATCTTTCATATCAATTTCCGCTTCACCTTTTGAAAGGTTAATGGAAACGTTTTGAACGCCTTCAACCACTGACAATAATTTTTGAACTTTTGCCTGGCATCCAGCACAATTCATTCCGCTCACTTTATATATATGTGTCATTAAATCCTTGTTTACATATAAAGTTAGAAAGCTACGAGGCGCAGTTGTTGCGAAATTTTGTACTTATGTTGTAAGATTAGCAGGTTCCGGGTACCTATCAGGCTATTATGACAATTATTATATAGACAACACCGGGTTGCCGCGATTATGCTGCGCTTGAGAAAGCGTCGCGAAATTTTCGCCTATAATTTAATTAATACTGTTACAGTTTTATTATTTAATAAATATTAAGACACAGGCGCAGGTGTACCCAAGTATCACCCGTTTTCCCTGATAAAATTCCGGCAGCCTGTACAGCTAAATACCTAAGGGCTTTATTCATCCATACTGTCTGCATCAGCGGTTTTACTGCTGTTTGTAACCATCGCAGTAATTTCTGCTATTTCATTTTTTGAAAAGTGTCTCCATTTGCCGGGTCCTAATCCCTGCAGGGTAATATTCATGATCCTTATTCTCTTCAACGAAGTTACTTTGTAATCAAGCACTGCACACATACGTCGTATCTGTCGGTTTAATCCCTGGGTTAATATTATGCGAAAGCGTTTTTTTCCTTCCTGTTTTACAACACATTTGTTGGTAACCGTTCCCAGGATGGATACGCCATTCCGCATTTTATTGATAAAGATATTGGTAACAGGCTTATCGGTGGTTACCAAATATTCTTTTTCATGATTATTACCCGAGCGTAAAATTTTGTTTACGATGTCACCGTCACTAGTAAGAAAAATTAGCCCCTCGGAAAGCTTGTCCAGTCTGCCTATGGGAAAGATGCGGCTTTTATGATTTATAAAATCTATGATATTCGTTGCGTCCTTTTTATCTGTGGTACAGGTGATCCCTTTAGGCTTATTAAACAATAAATAAACCGGCAGTTGCTTTTTTTTAACCGGCTCCCCGTCAACGAATACGATATCATTTTCCGTTACACGATTGCCCTTTTTGGCAACGTCGCCATTTATTGTCACCCTCCCTTCTTCTATGAGTTTATCGGCGTTACGCCGGCTTGAAAACCCCGTTTCACTTATGTATTTATTCAGGCTGGTATCCATTCAGATGCAAAGAAAAACATTAAAAGGAAAACAGAATAATTCTGCTCCTGTATGCGCACCAAATTTAGGCGGGATAGGAAATCTGGCCCGTATAATGCCCCCGAGAAAGCATTGGCGTTTTTAAACGTAATGATAAAATCCCTGCCTGCGTCAGCAGGCTTTGGACCCTGCAGGGAATTATTATAAACTTCTGTTAGTTTCCAATTGCCATCCAGCGTATCCGTAGTATTGTTTTCTTTTTTGCACGATTGCAAAATAACCAGTAAGATTGCAACGATCGCAAACATCCTTTTCATAATTCACCTGACAACTTTATTAAAAGCTTCATTGCATAAAAGACTTGTATATTCGGGAGTACGATCGCGGCTTACTCAATCTTCTGTGTTCCGCGGTCTTTGGCCGTTTGGTACCTACGTTATGAAAGATTAGCTGCCGAAAAATTATTCTCCTGAAAATTACTTTCGTGGGCAAATCATGCCTGGAGATTAATGCCTCAAAAATTATTGAGCGGACACTCCGAATTAAATAATATGGCATGAAAAGTACAACGGCTATGAAGCCTTACCTAACGGCAACTAACGGCCGGTAGTTTAGTTTTGGTGTGAATACTCAAGGCAATTCAGGCCCGCGGCGGTTACGAATACTACAATTATTTCCTTACCGTTGATCACCGCTTTTTTAAACTCCACATAACCGCGATGATACAAAGCGGCTAAAGAATCTTTAAAATGCCTGAGGCTGCAAAGCTTTCCATCCATTTCCAGTTTCCTGCAATAATGCAGTTTTGATATCATCTTTTTTGACAGCGGCCGTATAACGTTTTTCATGTTGGATGATTTAAGATTGATACTATGGGTTATTATTTCTGGCGGTACCGGAAGTAAATCTAATAAATATCTTTTATTTATGCAATAGCAGTTGCACAGGTAATACCAAATATTTTTGTGTAGTAATCACTCTTTTTCCGGGCGTTGTTTTCTCCTTCTTTCACCGGTGTCTTATCTTCGGCCCGATGACTAAACAGTATTAACCGGCAAATTATAAAAAATATGCCACCAATATTATAAAAATCGGCATATTAATATTAACTTACACCGCTAAATCGGGTTAAAACCCGGTTGTCCCTCCAATTCCTGTGAATGTCTTCTTAATTTGATTTCTATAGGGTAATAAAATTATCCACTTTCTTTTAACCTTTTTCTCGTTGCAAGTAAATCCAACCCTGGATAAAATCTATATTAGATTCTTCTATCCGGTAAACCATTTTAAATTACCACAGAAAAGACATTGACTATTTCCAGAATGAATGGATAATGTGTATGAAGAAATTTTACTTTTTATTGGTCAGCAGCCTCTGTTTTCTTTGCAGCAGCTTTGCCCAAACAATTATCAATCCTGTTACAGGTGGAGGATTTGATGCCGGCAATACTTTTGCTGCAAATGGCTGGGTAGTGGTAAATAGTTCCGTAAACAAATGGGTGGTGGGCGCCACTACTTATGACAGCCCTCCATACAGCGCTTATATTTCAAGTGACGGGAATCCTGCCAACTGGTCTTATAACAATGCCAATGCTCATATCTCCCACTTTTACCAGCAGGTGGATGTTCCTGCTAATGCCATTAATGTCTTTCTTACTTATTCTTTAAAAGGTAACTTTCAAAATGATATTAACGGCGACCTGGCAGACGGCCTTCAGGTATACACTGATGAATCACTAACCCCACCTGTTGCAGATGCATTGCCGGGAGGAGCTGCCGTATTACAGATTTTTCAATTTAATAATAATATATCCTATCTCCCCCAAACGATAAACCTGAATTCATTAGCCGGTAAGTCAGCTTTGATTATTTTCACATGGATCAACAATGGCGATGGAATTGGCGATGACCCGCCGGCGTCAGTAGATGCCCTGTCTCTCACTTACTGTATTAAACCCTCCAATGATAATGTAACAGGAGGAGGAGCCTTTTGCGAGGGCAGCGGCGGAGCTTCGGTCGGTTTATCAAATTCCACTACCGGTATAAGTTATCAACTTTATAAAAATCTCGCTCCCGAAGGAGCACCTATAAACGGTACCACAGGTTCCCCGTTGGATTTCGGGTTACAGACTGAAGGTACTTATACGGTTGTCGGAACGTCGGCCTGCGGTTATAATTATACTATGGCAGGCAGTGTCACAGTTACCAAAAATCCGGTACCGACGGCTGTAGCCGGCAGTAACTCGCCGCTATGTTCCTCTGCGATTAATCTTACTTCCAGCGGGGGAGTATCCTATAGCTGGACAGGGCCGGACGGGTTTACTTCGACCGATCAAAATCCATCGCTCATGAATGTTACTGCGGCGGCTTCGGGAACCTATACGGTAACCGTAACCGGCAGTAATGGATGTTCGGCTACAGCTAATACGGATGTTACAGTGAGTGTCGGCGGTACTTTAGCGGGGGGCTCCGTGGCATCCACATCAATCTGCAGCGGCGGAAACGGAACACTTACGCTTACAGGAAACAGTGATACTCCTGCGAGCTGGGAATATTCAACAGATAGTACCAGCGCCACATGGACTCCTATTAGCAATACCGGTCTTACGCAAGGCTTTTCCGGCATAACTGTTCCAACGTTCTACCGGGCGGTGATAAGCAATATGTGCGGCAGTGCCAAGTCATCTATTGCCACGGTGGCTATTCATAATTACTGGACAGGGGCCGATATTACCTATCCTACCGACTGGAACACACCTGCTAACTGGTCAGACAATATGGTTCCCTCAACTGCTTGTGATGATGTATATATTCCTAATACTCCCAATAAGCCGGTGTTAAGCAATACACCTGTTGCCACAATAAAGAACCTGCATATTTTTTCAGGGGCTAAGGTAACTATCACAGGTCCTGGTCTTATGCAGATCGGCGGAGATATTTCGAACAGCGGGGTCTTTGACGTTACCGATGGTACCGTGGAATTTAATCGCACCTCCGCCGCACAAAATATTGCAGGCAGTACATTTTATAAAAACACTGTTAAGAATATTATCGTCAGCAACAATACAGGAGTGAACGTAGCCAATACATTAACTGACACGCTCAACGTCACAGGCACTCTTTCTTTTGGCTCCGCCGCAGCGAAATTAAATACAGGTAATAATATTACCCTTAAATCATCTGCAACGGCAACTGCCAATGTGGGAAAGCTTGTTGCAGGCAATACAATTACCGGCGATGTAGCCGTAGAGCGATATATCGCAACAGGGAATACCGGTGCGCCCAATCATGGTAAATCGTGGCAGTTGCTTGCTATCCCGACTACCGGCCAAACCATTAAGGAAGCATGGCAGGAAGGGGCAACTGCTTCTAATGTGAATTTACCTGCAGGAAGCAATCCCCATCCGGGTTATGGAACTATGCTTACCAGTGATGTTCCTGGTGCAACTACGCAGACGGATCCCGGTTTTGATGCCGCTACTTCCAGCCCGTCAATAAAAGTGTATGACTACCTCACAAATGATTTTACAGGCCCGGCAAGCACAAAGTTACCTATTTATAATAAGAAGGGATATTACGTTTTTGTAAGAGGTGACCGCAGTGTTTTCACCTCTGCGGCACCCGCCACTCCTACAATTCTGCGTACTACCGGGAAGCTGTTTACTCCCGCCAATCCTCCGCCGAAAGATACCGTAAAGGCAGGAAAATTTGAGTCGATAGGAAATCCTTATGCATCTGCTTTAGATCTTAGACAAATCACGAAATCCGGTGGGGCAAATGAGTTTTTCTATGTATGGGATCCACGGCTCGGTGGAAATTATGGCTATGGAGGCTACCAAACCTTATCTTTCAATGGAACTGACTATGAGGCAACGCCGGGAAAAGGAAGCTATAGTGATCCGGTAAGCAGCTACGTTGGCACGATAGATAATGCCAATTATATACAAAGCGGTCAGGCATTCCTGGTGCAAGCCACCGGCAGCGACGGCTATGTAAACTTTACAGAAGCGGCTAAGGATAATGGCAGTGCGTTATTCACTACTCCTAACCCCGTGCCGCGGCTATGGGAGCTTTTTAAAACAAGCCTGTATAATGTAAACGCTGATGGCAGCACTACCCTTCTTGACGGAGTGCTTAATAACTTTGGAGAGTCTTACAGTAATGCAGTAGATGGAATGGATGCAAGAAAAGCCATTAATACCGGCGAAAATCTCTCTATTAAAATACGTGGGGCATTACTGTCAGTTGAGCGCCGGCATACTATCACGCAGAATGATACCATCTTCCTGAATTTAACAGGAGTAAGGGTGCAGCAATATCGCTTTGTTTTCAACGCTGAAAATATGAGCCCGTTAATAGAAGGATTTTTGGAGGATAATTATCTACACACTCGTACACCTCTGAACATAAACGGTACAACCGTAGTCAACTTTAATATGGTAAATATACCTGGTGCTTATGCAGCCAATCGTTTCAGGATTGTATTCGCTCCGTTGAAAGCATTGCCGGTTACCTTCACTTCTATAAAGGCCTACCGCCAGGGTAAAGACATAAACGTGGAATGGAAGGTGGAAAACGAAATGAATGTAAAACAATACGAAGTAGAAAAATCCATTGATGGAACCGACTTCACCACCATGTCCATACAGGCAGCAACAGCCAACGACGGCGGCTCCGTTGTATACGTTGCAGCAGATGTAAAACCTGTTGAAGGCTATAATTATTACCGGGTGAAGAGTGTGGATATAAATGGTAAAAGCCAATATACTAACGTGGTGAAAGTATTGATGGGAACTATCAAACAGGATATAAATATTTTCCCAAACCCGATAACCGATGGTATGATTCACCTCCAGCTGACGAACCAGCCGGGAGGTAAGTATGGAATAAGATTACACAATAAGCTCGGGCAGCTAATTATTTCCAGGCAGGTTAACCATAGTGAAGGAAGCAGCACTGAGCTGATCAAATGGGATTACAACCTTGCCCATGGTCTTTATAATTTAGAAGTCTCCAGGCCGGATGGAACTGTAAAAAGAATTAATGTAATGTATTAAATGTCATGACTACAGATGCATTTGTAATAAAAACCACAACAAAAACAGCAAAAAAGAATTCATGATATTAAACAGTTTTTTGCTAATTATGTTTTCGTGTAAGCATTTACGTTATATTACTGAAATGCCCGTTGGCTGAAGCTTCCATAATGAAATGGTGGTTATAATACGCCACAAAAAATCCATATGATCAATCGTTTATTTTTAAAAAAAGTTAACAATTTTTTTGTTATATAAAAATAATAGCTATCTTAGCCGTTCGTTCTCCTCGCAGAGAATACCTCCATTAATCCTTTGATCAAAATAGTCTAAATAACTTTACATACTTAAGTTTAGATTCTCTAAAGTCCTCCCTTAAAAAAATCATTGCTTTAAGCATCCCCAAACAAAATATCAGTGATTCCAATGCCTGTTATTAGCTAACGCTTATACCTCTCTATAACTTATTGTTTAATAAACAAGCCATTGTTTGAAAATGTTTTTACGTACCTTTTTGTATACGCGTTGTCGCATTTCTTTAACCCCACCGGTAAGCGTAATACAGAAAATTATATCCAGCCAGTCTGCTGATTTGAATTTGCTTATGGCAATCGATCGCAGTAATTACAACAGCAGCACTTTGAACGAGTGACATATTAAGAAAGAAATATACCGGCTTTATCTGAGAAGGTAAAGCCTCAATAGAATTTTTGAATCCCTAAACACAAGAGCTTTATGAAAATCAACTTATACAAAACAGCCCTTATGAAAATTTCTGCCCTTACTTCGCGGCGCCTTTAAAAAAATACTTCAAATTTTTTCTGTAAACCAGCCAGTCAAATTTATTAAGGGAACGGTTGTTGGATATGGGGCTGGCACACCTGTTACCGGATGCAAGATCAAAATTGCAAACAACATAACTCATGATACTTCTGATGATCCCGCCATGGCGGGATCATTTTTTTTGATAACTGCTACCTCTTGTCATACTGAGTTGACGGTATCGAAGAAGCTGGGCTGCAAATAGTGAAGAACATTACCTCATCTTTAAAAATCTCCTTTATGAAATCATTTTTACGTTGCTTACAAATCGTTATAAACTTTTTCACAGATTTATCCAAAGTCTTCGTATCGGGCATTTTAAAGACGGATTTTCTAATAATGAAAATAAAATCAGAGGAACCTGCAAATGATTCCTTTTAATATACAACCCACAATTACTTTACCTTTTAATCAAACTGCCATGAGAAGTTTTCTACCTAAGCCAACTGGAAATGCTAACCCTATAACTGGTTTACCAAATTTTCAAACTGCATACAATGGAGTTTGTAAAACATCTTTAAATAATTTTGTTCAAAAACTCAAAATAGCAATCGGTCGAATTATTGCTGTTTTTTTTATTTTGATATTTGCTGCCGCATTTAGCGAAAATATTTTTGCGCAAACGGCCGGTCCTAACCTTGCTGGAGCAGGAGCTACCAGTGGTGGAACAGGAACGGGATGGTCAAATCCTGACAGGGTAACTGCCAATGACAATTCATATACGTCTGTTTCCGGAACCGGAACAGCTTTTTCAGAAGGGCTTCAAGCAACAAATTTCGGTTTTTCAATTCCTGCGGCAGCAACAATTACCGGAATACAAGTAACTATTGGACGCTATCAAAGTACCGGAAGCGGCACTGCAGATATTCAGGATAACGCAGTAAGTTTAATCCAGGGTGGTACTGTGGGTGGTAGTAATCGTGGAGCAACGTCAATCAACTGGCCAACGTCAGAAGGAGCAGCGACATATGGCACAACGACCGATTTGTGGGGTCGTACGTGGACCCCAGCCCAAATAAATGCATCAAATTTTGGGGTGGAACTTAGAGTTGATAATACAAGCGGCTTTCGGTCGAGAACTGCCTATGTCGATTATATGACTATAACAGTTACTTATACATGTGCAACACCGGCACAACCCAGTGCTATCTCAAGGCGCAACAACTACATGCCCAGGAGCAACTCAATCGTACAGTGTAACAAATGTTACGGGAGTAACTTATAACTGGGCGCTTCCTTCAGGGTGGTCTCAAACCGGTGGTGGAACAACTAATTCTATAACCGTGACAACAGGTACAGGTTCAGGTAACATTTCTGTTACACCTTCTAACGGATGTGGTAGCGGAACGGCGAGAACTTTGGACATAACTGTAAGGCCAGTTTTTACATCAGGTACGATATCATCAACAGGCCAAACAATATGTTATGCTGGTACTTCATCCGTAATAGGTAGCACCACGGCAGCAAGCGGCGGAGACGGAACGATCGCCAATGGTGGAGATCATCAGCAGATGGATATATTGCTGCAATCGGAGGAGCAACATCAGCAACCTATACACCACCCGCAGGATTAACAACTACAACAAGCTACCGACGTTATGCTCATGACGGGACGTGTAATACTACTGCAACCGTATCAACCGGCACCTGGACAGTAACGGTACGTCCTCAATTTACGACAGGTACTATTTCGACAACCGGTCAAACGTATGTCATGCAGGTACTCCAACAGTAATCGGCAGTACAATAGCAGCAAGCGGCGGAGATAATGCGATAACTTATTCATGGAGATCATCAACGGATGGATATTCTGCTGCAATCGGAGGAGCAACATCATCAACCTATACACCACCGGCAGGATTAACAACTACAACAAGTTATCCGTCGTTATGCACATGATGGAACATGTAATACTACTGCAACAGCATCAAGTGGGGGAACATGGACAGTAACAGTATATCCTGATTTCACCCCAGGCGCTATCAATACTACTGGGGAAACAATTTGTTATGGTGGAGACCCGTCTGCCATTGGCAGCGCAACTGATGCCAACGGTGGCGATGGTTCCATCACTTATCAGTGGCAGGCAGATGGAATAGATATACCAGGCGCCAACAGCGCTTCTTATGATCCCCCGTCAGGATTAACAACTACAACTACCTATACCCGTTATGCTCACGATGGTACTTGTAATACAAGCCCTGAACTGGCAATAGGAAGCTGGACGGTAACAGTAAATCAGCCGATAGTAGTTGCCAACAATGGCACTTCTACCGATGTAACCTGCAGCGGAGGATCAGATGGTTCGATTACATTAGGAACAATAAGCGGAGGCAACGGAAGTTATACAATAACCTGGAGTGGCCCGGGTGGATATACAGGAAGCGGTACAAGCATTTCCGGCCTTGCCGCAGGAACTTATAATTATACAGTAAGCGGTGGAGTTTGTGCGCCAGCCACAGGCAGTGTGATAGTTGGGGAGCCTGCTGTAATAGCGGTATCCAATGATGGCAGTGAAGCAGATGTAACCTGTAATGGTTCGGCTAGCGGTTCCATCACATTAGGAACAGTAAGCGGAGGCAACGGAAGCTATACCATAAGCTGGACGGGGCCTGGAGGATACACAGGAAATACCTCTACAATAAGTGGTCTTGCAGCAGGAACCTATAATTATTCGGTTACCGATGGTAATAATTGTGCTGCAGCCATAGGCAGTGTGGTGGTTGGGGAGTTGGGTCTGCTTACCGGGGATGTATCGGCAACCGATGTTTCATGCAATGGGCTCGATGATGGAACGATTACCATTAATAGCCCTACGGGGGGATCTGGTTCATATGAATATTCAATTAATGGCGGGATGGACTGGCAACCAGGCGGAAGCTTTATGTCTCTGATGCCCGATACCTATAATGTACAGATCCGGATGGCACACCCTGCATGTGTAATAACGCTGTATAGTGATTTGCCAATCATTGAGCCTGATGCCATAATATTAACAGCAACATCCACCGATGTAACCTGTAAGGGTGCGGCCAATGGAACTATTACTGCCTCTGCTACAGGCGGTATTTCAGGAACTCCCGCTATTACAGTAAATGGTCAGCCATATAACCCGAACGCAACCTATGGCCCCGGAACCTATACAGTGAAGGCCA
>CAWCUN010000023.1:0-436459 GCA_963798665.1 uncultured Chitinophagaceae bacterium
GCGAGACGATGGCGCTGGTCGGGGCCACCGGCTCGGGAAGACCACGCTCACCGCGCTGGTCCCGCGGCTGCACGACGTGACCGGGGGCCGGATCACGCTGGACGGCGTGGACGTCGCGGGACTGCGCGCTGGCCGAGCTGCGCGGGGTGGTCGCCATCGCGTTCGAGGAGCCGACGCTGTTCTCGGCGAGCGTCCGGGAGAACGTCGCGCTGGGCGACCCGGCGCGCCGACGCCGAGACGGGCGGCGCTGCGGGTGGCCCAGCGCCGACGGGTTCGTCCACGCGCTGCCGTAGGGCCTGGACACCCAGGTCGGCGAGCAGGGCCTGTCGCTGTCCGGCGGCCAGCGGCAGCGGCTCGCGCTGGCCCGCGCGGTGCTGGGCCGCCGCCGGTGCTGGTCCTCGACGACCCGCTCTCCGCGCTCGACGTGCACACCGAGGCCGTGGTCGAGGCCGCGCTGCGCCAGGTGCTCGGCGACGCACGGCGCTGGTCGTGGCCCACCGCCCGTCCACGGTGCTGCTGGCCGACCGGGTGGCGCTGCTGGCCGGCGGCCGGATCGCGGCCGTCGGCACGCACCGCGAGCTGCTGGCCGACCGACCCGGACTACCGGGCGCTGCTGGCGGGGGAAGCAGCGAGGTGGCGGACGTGACCGCGGTCGACGACCGGCTGGCGCGGCGTCGCCGAGGACGCCGAGGACGCCGATCCGACGGCGGCCGGATCTGCGCCTGCAGGCCCGCGCGCGGCAGCTGCTCGGCGCGCTGCTCCGGCCGCATCGGCGTGCGGTCGCGGCGGCCATGCTGCTGCTCGTCGCGCAGAGCCGCCGCGCTGGCCGGGCCGCTGCTGGTCGCGTACGCCATCGACACGGGCATCCCGGCGCGGTCGGCGGGCGACGCCGGGCCGCTCGCGTGGGCGATCGCGGGCTATGCGGTCGCGGCGGTCGCGGCGGCCGGCTGCGCGCGGGCTTCCTGCTGCTCACCGGGCGGGTCGGCCAGGACGTGCTGCTGGACGCTGCGCGCGGCGGATGTTCGCGCACGCCCAGGCGCTGCGCTGGACTTCCACGAGCGCTACACCTCCGGCCGGCTATCATCCGGCTCACCACCGACGTCGAGTCGCTGCGCGAGCTGCTGGAGAGGGCCTGGCGGGTGCTCGGCACGGTGCTGTCGCTGCTCGGCATCTCCGTGCTGCTGGTGTGGCTGGACCCGGGGCTGGCCGCGTCGTGCTCGCCGGGTTCGTCCCGCTGCTGCTGCTCACCCGCTGGTTCCGGCGCCGTTCACGCGCCGTCTACCGGCGCACCCGCGTGACGATCGCCGCGCTGATCGTGAAGTTCACCGAGACCATGAACGGCATCCGCCCGGTGCAGGCGTTCCGCCGCGAGCGCGCGCAACGAGGAGTCTGCGCGGGCTCAACGACGGCCACCGGCGCGCCAACGGCGACGCGATCCTGGAGATGGCGTGCTACGTCGGGTCGCTCCGCGCTGATCGGCAACACGGCGGTGGCGCTCGTGCTGTGGGGCGCCTCCGGGTGGCGGGCGGCGCGCTGGCGCTGGGCGTGCTGGCCGCTTCGTGCTCTATCTGCGCCGGCTCTACGACCCGATCGACCAGCTCGGGATGTTCCTCAACGCCTACCAGTCGGCGGCCGCCTCGCTGGAGAAGATCGCCGGGCTGCTCGACACGCCGCCCGGCGTGCCCGAGCCGCGGAGCCGGTGCCGCTGCCGTCGCCGGCGCGCGGCGGAGGTGCGTCTTCGACGGCGGTCCGGTTCGCCTACCGCACCGGCGGCGAGGTGCTGCCGGAGCTCGCGCTGACCCTGCCCGCCGGGCAGACCGTGGCCGTGGTCGGCGCGACCGGCGCGGGCAAGTCGACGCTGGCCAAGCTGCTGGCCCGGTTCTACGACCCCACCGACGGGCGGGTGCTGCTCGACGGCGTCGACCTGCGCGACGTCGCCGACGCCGAACTGCGCGCGGGCGTGTGATGGTGACGCAGGAGGCGTTCCTGTTCTCCGGCACGGTCGCCGAGAACATCGCCATCGGCCGGCCGGACGCGACCGCGAGCCGAGATCGAGCGCGCCGCCGAGGCGTCGGCGCGCACGACTTCATCGCCGCCCTGCCCGACGGGCTACGACACCGACGTCCGCAAGCGCGGCGGCCGGATCTCGGCGGGCCAGCGCCAACTGGTCGCGTTCGCCCGGGCGTTGCTCGCCGACCCGGCCGTCCTGCATCCTCGACGAGGCGACCAGCTCGCTGGACATCCCCGGCGAGCGGGCGGTGCAGCGCGCCATGGAGACGGTGCTGCGCGGCCGTACGGCGCTGGTCATCGCCCACCGGCTGTCGACGGTGGAGATCGCCGACCGGGTGCTGGTCATGGACGACGGCCGGATCGTCGAGGACGGGTCCCCCGCCGCGCTCGTGGCCGACGGGCGGCGCGTTCGCCGAGCTGCACGCGGCCTGGCGCGCGAGCCTCCACCTCCAACGCTGAGTCCCGCATTCCAGCACGGTGAGTCCGCGTCTCGGCACGGTGAGTCCCGCGTCTCGGCACGGTGAGTCCCGCGTCTCGGCACGGTGGAGTCCCGCGTCTCGGCACGGTGAGTCCCGCGTCTCGGCACGGTGAGTGCCGCATTTCAGCACGGCGAGCCCAACCGCTGCCGGGGTTGTGGGCACCGCAACGCAGGCGCGGCGCGCGGCGGCCCGCAGACCGGCGCCTACCATCGAGCTCGTGCTCCCCGACACCGCGTCCGCCCCGCTGGACGTCCTGCGGCGCGTGTTCGGCTACGACGAGTTCCGTGGCGAACAGGCCGCGATCGTCGAGCACGTCTATTAATGGACTATACATATTCAGGTACCGGTATCGGCCTGTACTCTGCTTCATCCGTTATTTCTTTGCAAAACTCTATTATAAAAGTTTTACCTGATCCCGAAGGAGAATATGCAAGCCAGGAAGAAGCGGGGAAATTTCCCAAGGTGGGTGAAAAAAATGATTAATACAATCGTAGGAGGCGAGGGTTGAGACCCCATCAAGGATTTTTTTTGATTCCTTACCGAATGAAAATTTTTGTGATTGCTGAAAGGAATAATACAAATGCTTACTTTTAGCAATGATGAGCTAGGAGTATAGAAATTTCTCTATTTTATTTTCATAGATGTTAACGATTGCCACCAATAAAATATATAAATATTCATGGGAGATTCAACTAACGTAAATACGCAAATTCCAAAGCAAAATACTTACGATGCTATTGTTATAGGATCCGGAATTTCTGGCGGCTGGGCGGCGAAAGAACTTACTGAAAAAGGCCTGAAGGTTTTGATGCTTGAGCGTGGAAGAAATTTTGAGCACATTAAAGATTATAAATCTGCAGCCAGGCATCCATGGGAGTTTGAGCATAGGGGTGGCGCTACAGAAGAGCAAAAAAAAGCACGCCCGGTAATTGCACGCGGATGGGCAGCTTATGGTCCTATTATGGATTATTGGACCAATGAGATTGATTGTCCATACATTGAAATAAAGCCTTTCACCTGGTGGCGCAGTTACCAAATGGGAGGCAGATCAATTCTTTGGGGACGGCAAAGTTATCGCTGGAGCGATTATGATTTTGAGGCTAATGTAAAAGACGGTATTGCTATTGACTGGCCGATCCGATATAAAGACATCGCGCCCTGGTATGATTATGCTGAAAAGTTTGCCGGTATCAGCGGCTCAAAGGACGGTCTTGCACAATTGCCCGATGGACATTTTCTTCCACCAATGGATTTGAATTGCGTAGAGAAAGATGTATCTGCAAGACTTAAAGAAAAAATGAAACGCCACATGATCATCGGCCGTGTGGCAAATTTAACCGCACCTATCCCTGAAAGAACCCAATGCCAATACCGGAACAGGTGTTGGGAAGGTTGTCCTTTTGGTGGCTATTTCAGTACACAATCATCTACTTTGCCTGCCGCAGTAAAAACGGGCAATCTTACTGTACGGCCATTTTCTATCGTTACTAAAATCCTGTACGATAAGGACACTCAAAAAGCAAAAGGCGTTGAAGTACTGGATGCAGAAAATAATAAAACTTATGAATATTATTCGAAGATTGTTTTTGTAAATGCATCGGCATTAAATTCTGCATGGGTTTTAATGAATTCAGCAACGGATGTATGGCCGGAAGGACTAGGAAGCAGTTCAGGCGAACTGGGTCATAATATAATGGACCATCACTATAACCTTGGTGCATCGGCAAAGGTGGAAGGTTATGATGATAAAGATACTTATGGCAGAAGAGCGAATGGTTTTTACATCGTGCGCTTTACAAATTTATTTGGTGACAAACGAAACTATTTACGTGGTTTTGGATACCAGGGTTCCGCCAGCCGGGATGGCTGGAGCAGGGACGTGGCTGAACTAAATATTGGTGGAGATTTTAAAGATACGCTTTGCGAACCCGGTCAATGGTCGATTGGCATGACCGGCTTTGGAGAAATTTTACCTTATCATGAAAATAAAATTATGTTAGATAAAAATAAAAAAGATAAATGGGGATTACCAGTTTTGGCAATGGATGCGGAGTTAAAGCAAAATGAATATGATATGAGAAAGGATATAGTTGCTGAAGCAAGAGCAATGCTGGAAGCGGCGGGATTAAAAGATATATCCACATGGGATAATGGACATGCGATAGGTCATGGTATTCATGAAATGGGAACGGCAAGAATGGGAAAAGATCCAAAGACTTCGGTGCTGAATAAATATAACCAGGTTTGGGATGCAAAGAATGTTTTCGTCACCGATGGCGCATGCATGACTTCATCCGCGTGTCAAAACCCTTCACTCACCTATATGGCGCTTACCGCAAGAGCCGCGGATTTTGCTTTTAAAGAATTAAAGAAAGGGAACATTTGAATGATTTAACAGTCGACTTGGTATAAACAAAATAAATTGGATTTTATCTTACTAAAATCCATGCTGCCCATTTATAAGGTTCATTAGGGTATTTATTTTTCATAGTCGTTTGTGCATGATAAAATGCATCGCTGATAGACTCTTTTGAAATAAATTTTTATAAAAGGTTTGCATAAATTCTGATGTTGCCTCGTCGGGTACTTTCCATAAACTCATCACAAGATTTTTTACACCGGCTATTTTAAATGCTCTTTGCAATCCATAAACACCTTCGCTTCCTTCAATATCGCCCAATGCAGTTTCACAGGCAGAAAGTACTACTAATTTTGTATTGGGCAAATACATATTCGATACTTCATAGGCGGTAAGTATTCCATCTTCAATACCCTCAATTGGTTTACCTGTCCATGCATAATTGGCGCCTGCAAATAAAAGCCCTGAACGGAAAAAGCGGATTATCTGATTGCTTAAAAACTTTACCACTGGTTTCAAATTTTGCAAGAGTTTTATCTTTTTCTTCTTTAGGATCAGGAAAGAAAAAACCATGTGTGGCTATGTGAAGCATAGTTGGTGACGCTTTACCATTTAAGGCTTTAAAAGATTCTTCGGTTGCATTGACGCCTGATAAAATTTTTACCGGATTATTAGTTGTTTGCTGATTGTTCTTTAATATTTTCAATCTCAGTTTCTGTGCCCGGGTAGGTAAGTGAATTTACTTCCTCTGTCAACATCATCAGGTATTGACCTTGAAGCTATATTATCTTTATTGGAAGCATATAAAGCAACTGACTTTTTTAATGCAGTTGAATCAGCATCATATTGTACGCCGCCATAGAGTTGTATGTTATCTGCTGTATTTATAAAAGATGGAACTTGATCGGTAACCGATGCTGTTGTATTTAATTGTATCAATTGATATTTATCACTAAATACTTTATTGTTGTCAACAGGCAAAGCAGCAAAAGATATTTTATGCAGATTGCCGGAAGGAGCAAAATAAATTTTTGTTATTCCTGACAAGATTTTTTTCTAAAGGTTTCCAGATAAGATTGTAAATAGATTTCGTTGTATTTTCGAATGAGAATAAAGTAAAGTAATATTTTCATATTCATCTTTTCCATTTATTAATAAGCAATGAATCCAATTGTTTTTTTTCAAAGAGTTTTATAAGTTCCGGTTCAGGTTTATCTTTTCGAAAAAGCAAGGCAATGTAGTAAGTGCTGTCAGTATATCTTTTGCCATTATAAGAAATTAAAATCAACAAACTCAATGGCTGCTTCATTTGGTTTTAAATTTTGCTGAATAATTTGCCAGCTAATTTCATTTTTGCTTTGTTCATTTTTGAAAGCAGATGAAGAGCGGGTTAAGTTCTTTTTCTAAAGTATTAGCTTTTTCTTCTAAATCTTTTACTTAATCAGGGCGCTCAGCAATTGGTTTTGCATACCAGAAAGAAAGTTGTTCTTTTGAAATCAATCCATTTATCGTATTTGTTTTGGAGTGCTTGTATCGGTTGAATTATAAATTGACATTGCGAAGTTGTTGAGAAGAAGATAAAATTAAATTTCGATTGGAAGAGAGAAACGTATAGTAAGTACAAGCTTTAGTTCACCGAGAGATAAGCTAATTAGCTTAAAATATAAAAATATTCGCAATATAATCTTTTATTTTTTTTAATGTAATTAGATACGTTTTTCTATTTTCGCTTGTAAACTGAAATATATTTTCAGCGTATTATATTTTGATGAGATTTAAAAGCACTTACCGTATAAAGTGTTAAACTTTGTTTTAATGCTGGCTTTTGATGTTCCAATATAATATTTCTGCCAGAAATTATGTACAGATTTCTCAGCATAGGTATCAGGATGATTCTTTCCTGATAATTCTTTGTCTAATATATTGTTTAGCTTCTAAATAAAGAGTTTCCGCTTTCTTATATTTGCTCATGTTTAAGGTATAAAAGGCTGAAAGATTATGTACAAGATGACGCATACATCAGCATGTTCTTTTCCTAGATATTTTTTCTAGTTATTTGCCTTAGCCTCTATATAGAAGTTGCTTTGGCCTTTTCATATTGACCATATCCATATATATATCAGCCAAATTATCGCAGGTATAGGTATACTGAATATTTTCTTTTCCTATCATAATTTTCCTGCCATTCCTTTGCTTCAACAAAAAGCGACTCTGCTTTCTTAAATTCCCCAATATCCCTATAGAGATTGGCAAGTCCGCTACATGACAAAGCATAATCGGGATGTTCTTTTCTCAACACTTTTTCTCTTAACTGCTTTGCCTCAATATATAGAGGCTCAGCTTTCTCATACTGAGCCATGGTTCTGTAAAGATTAGCAAGATTAGCACAGGAAGTGGCATAATCAGCGTGTTCTTTTCCTGAACACTTTTTTCATCTATATTTGTTTAGCTTCAAGATACAGCGGCTCCGCTTTATCATTTTGTCCCATAGCTTTAAAATAAAGATTGCCGAGATTGTTACAGACTCGCCGCATAGGCAAGGATTTTCCTTTATCGCTCAAGTTTTTCTATTATTTGCTTGTGCTTCCAGATGACAAGAGGTGCCGCTTTCTCTGAGCTGTCCTAATTGAGCTTATATAGGATGGCGAGATTATTGCAGGACTTGAAGCATAAGCAGGGTTTTCTTTGCCCGAACACAATTTTCGCGTATTTGCTTAGCTTTCTTTTAATAGCGGCTTCTGCCTTTTCGAACTGTTCTCGTTTCAATGAATAACAGCAGGCCTAAATTGTTACAAGACGCAGCATAATCAGACATGCTTGGTTCCAAATAATTTTTCTCGTATTTGTTTTACTTCAATTAAAAGTAGATTCTGCTTCTATTGTGCTTGCCAATACATATATATAATCTTGACCAAGACTTGTTGCAAGTAGCAGCATAATCGGCATTTTGTTTACCCAAATAATTTTTCAGCCAGATTTTTTAGCTTGCAAGAAAAAGGCGCTCAGCATCTTTATATTTACGTACTGTAAGTAAATAAATTAGCAACGGTCTTGTAAATAATTTTATGACTAATTCTGCGTCAGTTGAAGAATCTATCTTCAATTCTTTCTTAGCTTTATTGTAAAGTTCAATTGCGCTATCGGTATTTTCTTTCTATCCGCGTAATACCTTTGCACTATCCGCATATTGCTTCCAAAGCTGGCTGTACAATGAATGTAGTACAATGAAAAGAAAGAAAATGAATGTGAACTGATGCATATTAATTTTTTCATAACCCAAAATTTAGATAATTAGTATTACCTCACTAGCATCCATGCAGCCCATTTATACGGTTCGTTTCTGTATTTATTTTTCATCGTCAGTTTGTGAATGGTAAAATGCATCACTGATAGACTCTTTTGCAAATAGATTTTTGTAAAAGATTTGCATAAATTCTGATGTTGCCTTGTCGGGTACTTTCCATAAACTCATCACTAACGTTTTTTACTCCGGCTATCTTAAAAGCACGCTGCAATCCATAAACACCTTCACTTCCTTCAATATCGCCCAATGCGGTTTCACAGGCAGAAAGCACTACTAATTTTGTATTAGGTAAATACATATTGGATACTTCATAAGCGGTAAGTATTCCATCATCAATACCTTCAATGGGTTTACCGGTCCATGTATAATTGGCTCCTGCAAATAAAAGCCCTGAACGAAACAGTGGATTGTCTGATTGCTTGAATACTTTACCACCTGTTTCAAATTTAGCAAGGGTTTTATCTTTTTCTTCTTTAGGATCGGGTAAGAAAAAATCCATGTGTGGCTATATGAATGATAGCTGGTGATGCTTTACCGTTTAAGGCTTTGAAAGATTCTTCAGTTGCATTTACTGCCTGATAAAATTTTTACATGATTATTAGTTGTTTCTGATTGTTCTTTAATATTTTCTATCTCAGTTTCAGTGCCGGGTAGATAAGTGAATTTACTTCCTCTGTCAACATCATCAGGTATTGACCTCGAAGCTATATTATCTTTATTGGAAGCGTATAAAGCAACTGACTTGTTTTAATGCAATTGAATCAGCATCATATTGTACTGCCGCCATAGAGTTGGATATTATCGGTTGTGTTTATAATAAGAGGGAACATTGTCGGTAACTGAAGCGGTTGTGTTTAATTGTATCAATTGATATTTATCGCTTAATACTTTATTGTTACCAATAGGACAAAGCAGCAAAAGATATTTTATGCAGATTACCTGAAGAAGCAAAGTAGATTGTAGTTACACCGGTAAGACTCTTCTCCATTGGTTTCCAGATAAGATTATAAATGTTATTTTTCGTGTAGCAGTAAAGGTGAAGCAATCATCTCATTTTCATTATTTCCTTTTTTTGCTAAGAATTGAATCGAGTTGTTTTTTTTCAAAGAGTTTGATAAGTTGCGGTGCAGGTTTATCTTTTCGAAGAAGTAGTGCGATGTAGTAAATACTGTCAGTATTTCTTTTTCCGTCAAAGAAATTAAAGTCAACAAACTCGATAGCAGCTTCATTTGGTTTTAGATTTTGTTGAATGTTTTTCCAGGTAATATTCATTTTTGCTTTGTTCATTTTTAAAATCAGAGGATAACCGAGTCAATTCCTTTTCCAAAATATTGGCTTGCTCTTCCAAATCTTTGACATAAGCTGGCCTTTCACCAATAGGCTTTGTGTACCAGAAAGCAAGTTGTTCTCTTGAATTGATCCAGTTATTGTACTTGTTTTTGATACTTGTGTCGTCTGAACTGAAAATAGATTGGCGGAGTTGCTGAGAAGAAGATAAAATCAAATTGCGGTTTAATCGAGAAATATTATAAGCAAAACCCTGGGAAAAATGAGAATAAGCTGATGTTGTAAAGGATAAAAAACAATTATTAAAATCAATAATTGTTTTCAGGTACGATTCCTTTTCGAGTTCACTGCTAAAACGAAATATTTTCTTTATCTGAATATTTTGTGATTTGAATGCTTCTGAATAATACTCGTCGGCTTTTTGTGGTTGTTGTATGTTCCAGTATAAAGTTGCGAGATCAATACAAGTTCTTTCATAATACGTATGTTCCTTTCCCAAGACCTTTTCCCTTATTTGCATCGCTTCTAAATAAAGAGGTACTGCGTTTTCATATTGACCCATCTTAGTATATACATTACCGAGGTCATTGCAGCTTGTAGCGTAATCAGGGAAATCTTTTCCGAACACTTTTTCGCTTATTTTTTTTACTTCAAGGTAAAGCTTTTCGGCTTTTTCAAATTGCCCCATGTCTTTATAGAGGTTAGCCAAATTATTGCAGACACGGAAATACAAGAGATTCCCCTCTGCTATAAGTGATTGTCTTAATGTTCTTATTTGTAATGCTTCTAAATAGAATGGTTCAGCCTTTTCATATGCACCCGTATGAGCATAGAGCATACCCAGGCTGTTGCTGTTTCTTGCATAAAGAGTATGTTTTTTACCGACAGTTTCTTCCAATAAAAGACGGGCTTCTAAAATATAATGTTCAGCCTTTTGAAAATCGCCCATTGCCATTAGCTGAATGCCAACGCTGTTAGAGGCTTTTGCATAAGTGGCCGTTTTTGAAGAATCTTTTGCCAGTTCATCTTTTGCCTTATACAAATATTGAAGGCATTTTTCATCCTCCCCGCCATGGGCGCATGCTTCGGCGCTGTCAGCATATTGTTTCCAAAGCTGGCTATATAATGAAGTTGAAAGGAAGAGAAGAAAAATAAATATCAATGCTAATATTATCCTTTTCATTGTTGTAAAATTTAATTAATAACAAAAGGAATAGTAGCTGGATTTATATTAATACGATTTGCCAACGCAAATCATCATATATTTTTGATAGGATATCAGGGAACAGAAACTACTTTCTTAATGCCTGTGCAGTATCAGTATACTCCTTCCAAAGCTGACCATATAAAGAAGTGGAAAAGAATTGAATAAAAATAAAACCTAATAATAAACTAACCCGTTTCACTGAAATGAAATTTTAATAATGACAAAGGGGTTAGGATACATAGACTCTATGAACATAGCGTCGGATTAAACAAACTGCGTATAGTTTTTTTTGACAGGATATTCCGGGGAGATAAAATGCGGAACCTACCTCACTTTAAATTACATTTTCTTCACTACTTCTTTCCACTCTTTAGCTGCTTCATGCATCAAAACCATATTTTAAAAGAAACAAAATATAGCTTTTGGCTAATGGCTTATCTGCCGGGATTATTTTCTACAATAACCTCATAATATTTCATTGCAGTATAAATCCAGTTGTCTTTTTCTAATTCATCTACTATTTGCAGCTGGCTTAGTATATCTTTATCGCCTTTTTGTATTACTAATGCCGGTATTAATTTTTGTTCGTCTTCCTTATTCATAATTTCAAATGGTATGGGGTCACTTTCGCAGGCAGGATCTTTGCCTTTTACCATCCAGTAATATCTGCCCGGAGCATTATGTAAGCGCATCGTTTATGTTTACAGTATGGGCGGTATCCTTAACTTCTGTAGCTTAATATTGCACTGGCCGATGTGTCATAAATAAAAAATGTGTAATCATTCGATGGAGATGTTGCATGCCATTTAAAGCGAACAGAGTCTTCAGCAGTTTTCAAATCTTTTATGGGAAAAATAAGGTTATTGCAATCTCCGCCTCTTGAAACTCCACCCTTTACGCCTCCTACATTATTTTGCTTGAAACTTGTATAATCATAATCAGGGTCTATTAATTCATGATATACCAGGTGAGCAAAACTTTTTGTCACTGATGGCAATGAAGAATTAAATTTTTTATCCAGGTCATTCACTTTCACAGGGCCACCCGTGTTCAACACGAGGAGCCTGTCATTTTTATTTATAAGTGTTAATTCGGCATTTTTTGAGAGTAGTATGATTTCATTTTTGTACAGGAATTGATTTTGTTTTAACCGGACCGGTTTTGAATTTCCTTTAGCAACCGTTACCTCTCCCTTAACAAGATAAACACAATAATCGGGTAGCTGCTGCGAATTACATATTTCACAGGCAAGTATAAACGTAGTAAATAATAAACTCTTCATATTATATGTTTATGCGTGAATACAGTTTGGTAATGATATTTTTTGTGCAACCAAAGAGAAATGCTTTTGTAAAGCCCCAGCAGTTCCAGGCTCAGCACCATAGAAATAATGACAGGCTCAAGGGGCACTTTGTATTTAGACCACGTGAACACCATAAGAAAGAGGTAGAGAATCAACAGAATGCCCAGGAACTGAATTAACATAAACACCGAATGAGCAGGGTGCGTTTTTTTATGAAACCGCGAAATGAAATACAGGTTGAATAAGAAAGTGATGAGGAAAGCGAAAATGTACGAGATTTTTTTTGAAACTAGTGTAGCATAGTTGCCTTGTAATATCATGGATAAGATATTAGCGTGAACAACTACTCCATACATATCCGGCCAGCTTTTTCCTGATACCTGTTCGTTGAGCGGGGTATACAACAAATCCTCAAGTACCAAAGGCGTTTCTTTTACAAAAAAGCCAACCATCACAATTTTATTGCCAACCAGGGTTTCTAATTGTTGGCTGTCAAGTGTATATAATTCCTGCCTTGTAATTTTTAAAAAGTTATTAAGATTACCGGTATAATTGATAAGCTCTACATTATTATGCCTTTCTTTTAGCTTATTGTATTTTTCCACATTGGCTTTGCCAGCGATAGCCGACGTAAACGCTTCATATTGTTTTCCATTTATCGTGGTAAAAGGCGAATAGGTGCGCACAACGGGGTAGAGCCCTTTATCCTTATCCAAAAAATCGATATAGCCTGACAAATTGCAATTTTCATTACAAAAAAAATTAGGTCGCAACTGTTTTTTTTCATCAAATGAGTTTGCAAAAATAATATTATCATGTTTATTCATCTCTTCTGAAAATGCCAGATCCCCAATGCTATCGCCAGGCCTGTCGAACGTTGCGTCAATTGCAATAACTTTAGGATGGTATTTGCTTATCGAATTTACCTGGTGGGCAATTTCGGATCTTTCGGCACCAATTTCAACCAAAACAATATTGTTATTTGCAATCGTATCTACTGTATCCTTTCGCGAATAGTACAGGTCGTAAATGTCAAAATCTGCAAATCCCTGGTGAAGCGCTTTCCCGTATTCCTGGCTAAATGGAATAAAGCTTATTAAATAAGTGACCGCCAGGACCAGCATTGTGGAGACAAAAGCTTCTTTTAGAAAAAGATGTTTGAACATAAACTTTTAGCTGGTAAATAAACCAATCAAATTTTTTGAAATAGAATCATTGTCCGGATTCATAAGATCTGCCTGCACTGTGGTCTTATAGATAGGGATTGAATAAAATGTGGTGTTGTAAATTTAAATAAATGAACTTAAAAAAGTAAAGCATTGTTCCGGTTATTATGAATGTAAACAGATATCAGCACTATTTGTGTCCGGCTTCGGCACTTTATTAGGTTGCGATAGCAATCCTCTTTTTAGATGGCCGCCGTGTCCCGCCCCTCGTTCCCATTCCCAGTTATCATAGTAAGGTGGGTTCAGAATTAATCTCAGAAGTTCACAACAAATCGCAAGTTTCACATGCCGGTTCGGAGGCAGGAACCGGGTAATTAGAAAAATTTCTAGCTCAGTCCAATCTGCCGCTGCAAAAAACTGTCATATTAAGTCTTGAAAACTTTAAAATCCGCAGCTATAAATGAAAAAAAGTCATTTTCAATTTTAAAAAAGATACATCGGTATGCTTTTTGAGAAACGTATTTTAACGATTCAATCTGCAGATTATTTGGCGTCAATTTTTTGTAATACTAAATTATTCATAATGGAAGATTTACAAAAGAAAAGGACACAAATGAAGACCTGGTTTTTTCTATAATGTTTCTGCTTATCATTATTACGATTTTGCTATCAGTTTATTTGTCTTAATCTTCTAACCTAAAAATTAAAAGTTTATGAAGGATAAAATGAGGCCGCTAACTAAAACTATGATCAGGCATTTGCGCTTAGCCCGTGCAAAAGAACTATCGGAGACAAAAGACATCATTACATCAGATGATTTTAAGGGAACCCTGGGCGGATTATATCAAAGGGGTTTTGTAAATACCCGAAAAATTAGCGCTCACGGAAAACAAATTGAGGGAGTGTACTTAACATTTGTGGGGATCAATTTTTTGAAACGACATGAGGAACAGTTAGCAAAGAAGAATAATTTGGAATGATACGATTACAAAAAAAATTTTGAATAAGAAGCGGGCAGATATTGCCGATTAAACAGGTGAGATTTAGTAAAGAAAAAATATACAGTCGCGATAGCTGAAAGTGTGACTTCAGGAAATCTGCAGGCGATTTTTTCTCTTGCTAAAAATGCTATTTCTTTTTACCAGGGCGGAATTACTGCGTATAATATTGGCCAAAAATGCAGGCATCTTTTGGCGGAACCTACACCGGCCATAATGCAATGAGGTGTCTAAGAAGGTTTCCAATGAGATGGCCATCGCGGTAGCAAAAATGTTTTGCTCTGACATTGGAATAAGCATTACCGGCTAAGGGTAATGCAGTTACTCAACTCAGTTTTAAATAAATAATCAAAATCATCCAATGACTAAATTCAGAAAATTTACGGACTCAGTTTTTATTCTTTAATTTTCTATTCAGTCCGCAAACTCTTTACAGGATTTGCAATCGCTGCTTTTATTGCCTGGAAGCTAACCGTTGCAATCGCAATAAAAATTACAATAACGCCTGCTACAGCGAACGTTCCCCAGCTTAATGTAATCCGGTAGGGATAATTATCCAGCCATTTATTAGCGGCCATCCATGCTAAGGGAACAGCAATAAGCAATGCTATCATCACGAGTTTTACAAAATCTTTTGAAAGAATTGTCACTACATTATTTATCGAGGCGCCCAGCACTTTTCTTATACCTACCTCCTTCGTTCTTTTTTCTGCGGAAAGAACTGACAAGCCAAATAAACCAATGCATGAAATGAAAATGGTGAGGATGGCGCTGAGCAGCATTATCTGTTTCCATTTCGCTTCAGCCTCGTAGTCCTTCAGGTTTTGCTGGTCTTTAAACACATATGAATAGGGGCTTATGGGAAAGAATTTCATAAAGGTTTTCTGAATTTGCTTCAGGCTTGCTGCGTCACTGCCTGGTTTTATTTTAATAAGAAACGTTCCAAAGGGGTTATCATTTTTCATTGTAAATAACTGCGGAATTATTTTTTCGTTTAATGAAGCAAAATGATAATCTTTAACCACACCAATAACATGATACACTTCGTTATTGTACCAGAAATTGACGACCTGCCCTATTGGATTTTTCCAGCCCGCTTTTTTTACAAATGCTTCGTTTACGAGCACAGAATTATTAGAGTCCGCAGGATACTCCACAGAAAAATTCCTCCCCTGCAAAAGTGGAATTTTTAGTAACGGGATATATGACTCGTCTACCGTTTCATATCTAAACTGTATGATAGAATCGTTACCGGTTTTTGCAGCAGTGCCCCAGCTACCGCCATTCTTCGCTGTTACGTTAAGTATGTCTGCACTTTTCATTAATTCTCTTTTAAATACCGCAGCCTCGCTATGTTTTATCGGGTTTTTATTTACAACTACCAGGTTGATATCATCATAACCTAATTTTTCCGTGGTGAGAAAATTAAACTGCGCATGCATAACAAATGTGGCAATAATTAAAAAAGAGGCAAGTGTAAACTGTAATACCACCAGCGATTTTTGCAGGTAGTTTTTTCCCGCAAGATTGAAGCGGCTATATAATATTTCTACGGGCCGATATCCTGACAAAACCAATGCGGGATAAAAGCCAGCCAGGAAACCTGTAACCAGGAACAGAATGATATAACCGGCGACCAGTTTCAGATCAAATAAATAAGAAAGTGACAGCGCCTTATTGGCAAGACTATTAAAAACAGGAAGGGCAAGCTGAACGATAACTATAGCCAATACGAAAGCAATGATGCAGAGAAAAAAAGACTCACCCAGGAATTGCATGATCAATTGCTTCCGTTCTCCGCCAACTACTTTTCGTATGCCGATCTCCTTGGCTCTTTTTACAGAACGGGCCACCGTGAGGTTTACGAAATTGATGCAGGCTATCAGCAAAATAAATAAAGCAATGCCGGAAAGTATATAAGAGTACATAGGATTGCTTGCATCACTTAAACCATTTTGCGCAGGTAATTCGGTGCTCATATGCATGGCAGTATATGGTTGCAGCGAGTAGGTTGTGCTGCCAAGAATATCACCATATTTTTCTTTTACTAATTTTACTCCTTCTTTAGAATCCTCTATATAAAATTTCTGCATCTGGCTTTCTACCTGTTGCACATTTGCTTTAGGGCTAAGCACTACAAATGTGTTAAGAAAAAAATTGAACCAGTCCTCGTTATCAATTCCCTCACCGGCGGCGATCTTCATCGGCAACAGCATATCAAACTTTATGGAAGAATTTTGCGGCACTTTTTTGGCAACGGCGCTCACCTGGTACGGCGCAAATGTGCTGTCGTCTTTTAGCATTATTATTTTGCCAAGAGCATCTGTGGTACCAAATTGTTTTTTGGCAAGGTCTGCAGAAATAACAACGGAATGCGGTTCTTTTAAGCAGGTTTTTGGATTGCCGCTTATAAGCGGAAAAGAAAAAACAGAAAAGAAACCTGAGTCTACCTTCAGTAAATCCTGCGGGTGAATGTCCGTACCTGTTTTCATATCTTCTGTGCCACTTTGCACACGCACAAAACTTTGTATGCCCGGCACATTTTGCGTAAACCGCGGCCCCTGGAAATAACCACTGTTTCCATCTTTTCGCCTGTTGCCGTCCTTATCTTTATTATCAGTAACTACGCGGTAAATATTCTGCACATTCTTATGAAACCGATCATAGCTCACCTCATCTTTTACGTACAGGAGAATAAGCATGGCGCAGGCCAGGCCGATGCTTAAACCTGAAATATTAATGAAAGAGTAAATTTTATTTCTCTTCAGGTTTCTAAAGGCTATTTTGAAATAATTTTTTATCATGAGTATTT
Source organism: uncultured Chitinophagaceae bacterium (assembly GCA_963798665.1). Taxonomy (GTDB): domain Bacteria; phylum Bacteroidota; class Bacteroidia; order Chitinophagales; family Chitinophagaceae; genus Ginsengibacter. Next base: position 16,926 of record CAWCUN010000023.1, read on the forward strand.
CGTTTAATAATTAACGTGAGTATATTCTTCATTCTGTTCTCAAACTCTTCACTGGGTTTGCCATTGCAGCTTTTATTGCCTGGAAACTTATAGTGATTAATGCAATAATTATTGCAACAAGTCCGCCCGTAAGAAATACCCACCAACTGATGCTGATGCGATAAACATAATCCTGCAACCATTGGTGCATAAAATACCATGCAATGGGTGTAGCAACCGTAAATGCAATTGCAATGAGCGTGATAAATTCTTTTGAAAACAAATAAACGATATTGCCTGCAGTAGCACCAAGTACTTTGCGAATGCCAACTTCTTTAATCCGCTGCACTGCCATGAATGAGGCTAAACCATACAACCCAAGACAGCTAAGGAATATCGAGATTGCAGCAAAAATTTTATACAATTGAGACAACTGGTTTTCCTGTTTGTAAAAACTTGCAATTTTGTCATCAAGAAATTTGTATTCATAAACATCCCCGGGAAATATTTGCTCCCATATTGTTTTAACAGATTGCAGTGTGGAAGAAATGTTTTTCGTTTCAAGTTTTATTCCTGCCTGGCTGTACATGGTTACGTTTGTGGTAATAAGCAATGGTGCAAGATCATTGCGAAAAGATCTGTCATTAAAATCCTTCAGCACGCCAACAACAGGACATTTTATCCGATCGCCCCATATACTTATTTCTTTGTTCAGTATATCTTCCGGTTTTTTTATTCCCAAACTTTTCACCAGCGATTCATTCACCAAAAATTCTCTTGTCATTTTAGAAGGTTGCAAATTTCTTCCGGCTACCAGTTGTAATTTATAAGCCGGCGCATATTCGTTGTCGGCGAATTTTGTAATAGCTTTAAAATCTTCTTCTTTTTGGGCATTGTTAAACCTGAATGTGCTCCACATATCATTAGCATCTTCAACCGGGGTATTGGAACTAAAGCTTACTGCCTGCACACCGTTTACCGATAATAACTGTTGCCTTAAATAATCCGCCTTACTGAACCAAACACTATCTACACGGAAAGGAACATTTATAATGGCATCTTTATCGAAGCCTAAAGGTTGACCCATAAAATAATTCATTTGCTGTATAATGATGAGTGTCCCGATGATGAGCGCCTGGGCAATGATGAATTGAAATACTACCAATCCCCTTCTTAATGAAATTCCCTTTGCAGCATTTACTGTTAGTTTACTCTTTAAAGCGTTAACAGGATTGAAGCGTGATAAAACAATAGAAGGATAAAAACCGGCCAGTGCGGTTACAACAATTGTTACAGCTAAAAGAAATAAAATAACTGAAGGATTACTGAATATGTTGAATGAAAGCGAAAGTTCTAAAAGTTGATTTACATAAGGCAATGCAATAATCGTTATAACTGCTGCAAGTATTACAGCACTTGTAACTATCAAAAATGTTTCGACGATGAACTGGGTTTGCAATTGAGATTTTTTACTCCCCAAAACTTTTCTTACACCCACTTCCTTTGCACGATTGACCGCTTGTGCAGTGGAGAGGTTGATAAAGTTTACGCAGGCAATTAACAGGATGAATGCAGCAATCAGCCACAATACATTGAGCAGTTGCTGACTGATTGCTTTGTTACTGTAATTACCTGTTTGTGTATCATAATGCACCGCATTTAATGGTTGTATAATATGACTATCCTTATCATCAGGCGATTCAACTTTTCCTGAATATGCGCTTAGCTGCTGATTAAAGTTGTCAACAGAAATATTCGGAGGCATTAAAATATAGCAACCAAAACCTGAATTCGTTCTGTCCTCCCAATCGGTGTTCGTTGCCATAATACTTCCGGTAGAACCTGTTCCGTAAGCCACAACTAGTTTTAGCTGAAAGTCTGTATTTGCCGGTATAGGAGCAAGAACACCTGACACTTTTAGTACATCAGTGCCGTGCTCGAATATATAACCGCCTACCTGCAGCTTAATGGTTTTGCCAATTGCTTCCCGATAATTATCGGGATTCAGTCCAAAATATTTTTCTGCAATCTCTTTTGTAAGCAATACATTGTTCGGTTCTTTTAATGATTCATACGAACCTGCGAGCAGGGGGAAATCAAACATTTTAAAGAATGAAGGTTCTGTAAAAAATACACCCTTGTCTTCTTTAAATTGCTTTATCGTTGTTCCGTTATCGTCAGGTATCAGCAACTTATCATCGTGGCTTGCAAAAATTGGAGCTACCTGTTCTATTTGTGGAAAAGTCGTTTTCAATGCTGTGGGCATTGGAAAAGGAACGTCTTTCCCATAAGTAATATTTGCATCATCTGCGTGATGATATTCCGTTAACACACGATAGATGCGATCTCTCTTTGGGTGAAAATTATCGAAGCTTGTTTGAAATTGTATAATGATAAAGATGATCATACAAACGGCAATACCAACAGCCAGGCCGGCGATGTTGATAATAGTGTAATTCCTGTTACGGATCAAACTTCTGAATGCGGTTTTGAAATAATTTTTAAACACTTTTTATAGTTTAGAATTTAGAGTTTAGAATTATAAATTGATGGACCTCCAATTTTACTTTTGACTGTTGGCTTTTTTAGTTTCATTCGGTTCTCAAACTCTTTACAGGATTTGCTATTGCTGCTTTAATAGCCTGGAAGCTTACTGTGAGCATAGCAATTATTAATGCGATGCCCCCGGATATCATAAATACTCCCACGCTTATAGTTATACGATAAGTAAAATCGTGCAGCCACATATTCATAGTCCACCACACAAGCGGTATAGCAATCACTATGGCTATGATAACCAGCTTTAAAAAATCTTTTGAAAGCATGGCGGTAATATCTTTTACGGATGCTCCCAATACTTTGCGGATGCCAATTTCCTTTATACGCTGGCTGGCTGTATATGAGGAAAGGCCAAACAATCCCAGGCAACCAATGATAATTGCAAGTATTGCGAAAACGGTAAACAATCCCGTAAATTTTTTTTCATTTTCATATTGATGATTAAAATAGTCATCAAGAAAAAAGAACTCAAAAGGGTTTCCGGGAAAAGCGTTTACCCATGACTGTTGAACATGACTTACTACCTTTGAAAGATTATTGGTATGTATGCGGAGGGAATAAAGTTCTCCCTGGTAAGGTGCGCAAAAAAATATTCCGGGCTCTAGTGGCTTTTTTAAAGAAACCTGGTGATAGTCGTTCACTACTCCCACAACTATTAACTGCAGCTCCCCCAAACTCAGGTATTAAAAGGGTTTTACCTATGGCATCTGCCGGGCTTTTAAATCCAACTAATCTTGCTGCAGATTCTGTAATGATTAAGGACGTATCCGGATCTTTGGGAAAGTCTTTTGAGAAATTCCGCCCCGCAAGAAGCTTCATTTTATATACATCCAGAAAGTCATAATCCATAGTGTTGACACGCACAATTGCTGAATCATTACCACTTGCGCCGTTCTTCTTAACGGTCACTTTGTACTCCCGCTGTTTACCGGGAACGGTTAAGGAAGCAGTTACTGCTTCCACTGAAGGGTCCTGTGTAAGATCATGACGAAATACATCAATTGCAGAATTGAAACCCTTATTGCTTGTGTCAGCAATGCCGGGTCTTTCTATTACCATCACCTGGTCAATGTTCATTCCCAGGTCACTTTTCATCATATAATGCAGCTGCCGGTAAACAATCAATGTGCCTGCTATTAAAAAAACAGACGCCATGAATTGCATTACCACTAATCCTTTTCGCAATAAAATTCCGCTGCTGTTACTTCTTAATTTTCCTTTTAATACAAGAACAGGCTTAAAAGATGATAAGAACCATTGCGGGATAAAAACCTGAAAGAAATGTACCTGTAAGCCAAACAACAATTAGCATACCGGCAAACCATGGCTTAACAAGATATGAAATATCAAGCGACAGGCCGGAGAGTGAATTGAAGTACCTTAATGAAACCAACACAATACCCCATGCGATTATTATTGACACTAAATTTATCAATGCAGCTTCCATCATGAACTGACTTATTAGCTGCCTTTTTACTGCTCCAATTACTTTTCGCACACCTACTTCTCTTGCACGCTCCAGCGCACGGGCAGTGGAAAGATTTATATAGTTGATCCATGCAATAATTAATACAAATAAACCGATGAGGCTGAGAAAGAAAACTGTCTGGCTACTTCCGTTTGGCTCCGGTTCTTCTGCAAGGTCGGAGTGGAGATGAATGCCGGTTAATGGCTGAAGCCCCATAACAGTTTTTAAATTATTACCCTGTGAGGTGGCCGTATATTTTTCAATAATGGCAGGTAATTTTGATTCAACTTTTTTAGGATCAACCCCGGGTTGTAATTGAATAAATGTATACATATCCTGGCGTCGCCAGTTCCTGTCATATCTTTCCGAAGCTCCTCTTCTCCTTCCATAAAGGGTTTTATAAGAAAATAGAATATCAAACTTTAAATGTGTATTAGCAGGAAGGTCTTTAAAAACACCGGTAACTGTAACCAGTTCATTATTAAAATCATCATCCTGCAGGTGCAATGTTTTGCCGATGGGATCTTCTTTGCCAAAATATTTACGGGCATACGTTTCAGAGAGCACTGCTGTTTTAGGCTCCGCAAGGGCGGTTGAAGCATTACCCTTCAACATTGGGTAACCCATCATTGGTAAAAATGCGGAATCAGCGTAAAGAAATTTCCTTTGCTTAAATGCTATTCGTTCGGGCCGGGCATTTTCATAAGTTATGATCACATTATTTTTATAGCCCATGTTATACAATCTTGCATAACTTTTTACACCGGGGATTTCGTCTTTCATGGCTGGCCCGACACCGGGATAGTTTTCCGCGGATGCAAGCACCGGTTCATTGTTGCTGAAAACTTCCAGCTTCACACGATAAATATTTTCTTTACCCGGAATAAAATTTTCGTAGCTGCGTTCAAACTTTACATATTGCGCTATCAACAGGAAAACCGCCATCCCTATCGCCAGTCCTAAAATATTAAGGGCAGAAAAAAATTTATTTTTTTTAAGATTGCGAAAGGCAGTGAGAAGCATATTATATATCATACTTACAATTTCATTCGGTTCTTAAACTTTTTACAGGGTTTGCTACCGCCGCTTTAATGGATTGAAAACTGATAGTGATTAATGCGATTAATATACCTGTTACACCTGCTGCTAAAAATATCCACCATCTTATATTTATTCTGTATTCATAATTCTGCAACCAGCTATGCATGATCCACCAGGCAACAGGAAATGCAATAAGGCATGCAATTGTAACCAACCGCAAAAAATCTTTTGACAATAATACTGTAATGCCCGAAACGCTTGCGCCCAACACCTTTCGAATACCTATTTCTTTTATTCTGCGTTCTGCGGTATAAGTAGCGAGGCCGAATAAACCCAGGCATGAAATAATAATTGCCAGTACCGCAAATACTGACGAAACCTTGCTTGTGAGCGTTTCGTTTTGAAACATTTGATTAAACTGGTCGTCTACAAATTTGTATTCTAACGGATAAGCAGGGTTGTCTTTCTTCATCACCGCGGCGATTTGTGCAACCGCTTTCTCTATGTTGCTATGCGGTTTTAGCCTGGCATAAATAAAATTATCATCTTCAGGAGGCTTGCAAAAAAATATCAGCGGATCAGATTTGCCATATATGTTTCCATAAACATAATCCTTAACCACGCCAACTACAGTCATGTTGGTAAAAACGCCGCCAACATTGCCACGGGCAGATTGAATAATCTTTCCAATGGCATTCTCCGTACTCATGAGTTTTTCCATAGACTCGTTGATGATGACATTCGAATTTTCCAACGCTGCATTATCACGGAAATCCCTTCCCTCAATAATTTTCATTCCCGAGGTCGAAATATATTCCGGACTTACGTTTCTATGTGCGATAGATACAGTATTATCCTGCGATTTTCCCTGCCACTTAAAACCATTGTCAGTGTCTCCGCCATATAATGTTGAATGGTCGGCCATTGCCGCACTTTCTATTACACCGGTATGTAACAAATCGCCTTTTATTAATGGAAATATTTTTGAAATATCATTTTGCGGACTTATTTCAATGAGGTTATTTTTATTGAAACCCAGGTTCCTGTTTTTGATATGTTGAATTTGCATATAAACCACGATGGTGCTGATAATGAAAACAACTGATACAGCAAACTGTGTTATTACCAGACCTTTCCTTATAACTGAGGCGCTGCCTGTTTTCATTTTCACTCCTTTTATAACAGCAACAGGGTTGAATGATGACAAATAAAGAGATGGATAACTGCCCGCAATTAATCCACAAACAAATACGATTACGATAAGAAAAATAATATGAGCAGGATCACCCAAATTCAATACAAGCTCTTTTTGCATCAAAGTATTGAATGCAGGCAATGAAATACTCATGATAAAAATTGACATGATCGTTGCAATTGCTGACATCATAAAAGCTTCACCCATAAATTGCATCACCAACCTTTTTTTACCAGAACCCAACACTTTGCGCACACCCACTTCTTTTGCTCTTTTCTCACTGCGTGCGGTAGCAAGATTCATAAAATTTATGCAGGCAATTAATAAAATGATCCATGCAATAAGAGAAAGCATGCGCACTTGTTGAATACGTCCTCCACCGGTTGGCTTGCCATTGGCAAATTCATTATACAGCCGCCAGTTTTTCATTGGAAATAAAAATGTTTCGCTTTTTTGGTCGGCAGCTTTCCGATGAATGAAATTCTTTAGTTGATCATTGATAGCAGTAAGATTTGCGCTTTTTTCCAACTCAACATAGGTGACAGGGCCATAACTGCCCCAATCGGTCTCATCACTTCCACCACCCTGCGCCACGTCCTGAACATGAGTGATTTCATAAGGAGCCAGCCATTCAAACTGCAATGTTGAATTTTCCGGCATTTCTTTTATAACACCTGTGACGACGTAATCCTGTGAATTGTCTACACGCACTGTTCTACCTGTAACATTTCTTTCTGTTCCAAAAAATTTCTTCGCGGTGCTTTCGGTAATAACCAATGAATACAACTGGGGAAAAGGCCTTTTTGGATCCCCCTCCACAAAGTGAAATGTGAACATGCTAAATAAAGAAGCATCGGTATAACGGCCGGCAGCGTATAAAGATTTATCATCAAAACTAAACAGCAATCGTTCGTCCTGGTCTGAGATCCTTGCCGCATTTGCAATGCCGGGAATTTCTGCTTTCATTGCAGCTCTCATTGGCCGTGGGGTTGACCCCATGGTAAATTCATTTCCATCATAAGCCATATTTACATCCAACTGGTATAACCTGTCTTTTTTCACATTTGCATTATCAAAAGTCAACTCATCTTCTGCCCATAAAAAAATCAAACCAGCGCAGGCAATGCCAATTGCCAAACCAAATATGTTGAGAAAGCTGTAGCCCTTACGTCTCCAAAGGGTGCGGAATGTTGTTTTGAAATAATTTTTAAACATGAGCATGAGTATTTAGATGTTTATTAAATACTTTTTATTCTGTTCTTAAACTCTTCACAGGATTTGCCACTGCTGCTTTTATCGCCTGGAAGCTAACCGTGATCAATGTAATGGTTATTGCCGCCAGTACCACTACGACAAAAACTTCAATATTTATGCTGGTCCTGTATTGATAATCCTTTAACCATTCGTTCATACAATACCAACCAACAGGAATAGCAATTGCACAGGATAACAGAACAAGTATCAGGAAATCTTTTGAAAGCAATCGCCACAAATTAAACACACTTGCACCCAGCACTTTTCTTACCCCGATTTCTTTTACTCTTTGTTCTGCGGTGAATGAAGCCAAACCGAAAAGGCCAAGGCATGAAATGAAAATTGTCAGCAATGCAATAATTGCAGCGAGGTTACCCACCAGCTCTTCGTAATTAAATTTTTTGGCATACTCTTCATCTGCGAAATGATATTCAAAAGGATAAGCTGGATTGTATTTATCAAAAACCGGCTTCATTAAAGCAAGAGCCTTGGATGCAGACATACCTGGGTTTAGCCGAATGTCCAGATTACCTACCCAGTCTTTATCAAATATGATGGTAAGCGGCGAAATAGGACGATACGGCGATTCCATTTGAATATCGGGTATCACGCCAACAACAGTCATAGGTCTGTCGTTCCATTTCAATTGTTCACCGACGGGATTTTTTAATCGCATCCGTTTTACTGCAGCCTCATTTAAAATGACTGAATTGGAATCTGCAAAATCTCTTGAAAAATCTCTGCCTGCCGATAATTTTATACCTAATGTTTTTGTATAATCGTAAGTGGTGGTAATTGTTGAGAACAGCACAGATTTTTCAACAGGCTGGCTTCCTTTCCATTCCCAGCCGTTGTTATTGCTTTGTAATTCTGAAGGAGATGAATTGCTTTGACAAATCGAAATGGCTGCGCCTGAACTTAACAGTTCCTGGCGAAGTGCTTCAAAATGTTTAGCGATGTCATCAGACCAATCCACAGAAATCAATCCTTTATTATTAAAGCCAATAGGCCTGTTCTTTCCATATTGTATTTGCTGATAAACGATAATGGTTCCAATCATTAATACCACTGAACTTGCAAACTGAAGCACCACCAATATTTTACGTGGCAATGAACTTCTTTTTCCTGCTTTTAAATTGCCTTTCAGCACACGTACCGGGTTGAAAGAAGAAAGATAAAAAGCAGGATAGCTTCCGGCAAGTAAGCCTGTAACAATGGTGAACAAAATCATGATCACCCAAAAAACAGGGTTAGCTAACTGCAGGCTCATTTCTTTATCGGTTAGTTTGTTGAAATAAGGCAAGGCGAGAACTACCATACCGAGTGCTAATAGAAATGCAAACGCAGCCATCAATACCGATTCATTTAAGAACTGGTTAATGAGCTGTTTTCTTCCGGAACCAACAGCTTTGCGAACACCAACTTCTTTTGCTCTTTTTTCAGAACGGGCAGTGCTTAGATTCATAAAATTGATACAGGCAATCAATAAAACAATAAGACCTAAGATGCCAAACATCCTGACATATTTTATAAAGCCTCCCGTGTTTTTGCCATTTTCAAAATCGCTGTACAATCTCCATTTCGACATGGGATGAATAAACAATTCCGGTTTAATATGCTTTAAGGTATTCTCATCAGTAAAATGAGAAATCACAACATCTTTAATTTTTGTGTTGATGCTCGCCGGCTTGGCATTGTTGCTTAATTGTATAAATAATTGCCACGAATTATTTCCCCAGTTTGTTTTGTGATGTTCCTTTACCCACGAATAAATACTTTCCTGCAACTGAAACGGAATTAAATAATCAAAAGAAAGTGAACTGTTTTTAGGTTCTTTGTCAACAACCGCTGTTACTTTCAAATTAGTTTGATTATCCAGTTTTATCGTTTTACCAATGGGATCTTCACTGCCGAAAAGTATGTCAGATGTTTCTTTTGTTAGTACAATTGAATACGGATCGTGTAAAGGATCTTTGCTTCCTTCAACTATGTTTAACGAAAACATGGAAGCAGCATCTTCACCAATAAAATGCCCGAACTTACTGATCTTTTTTTCACCGTAAACCAACGAACGTCTTTGACCCCAATCGCACATGACCACGTCTTTGAAATCGGGAAATTTATTTTTAAGTTCTTCACCCAATGGATAAGGAACAGCCTGTTGCGTGCCACGAAATCCATCAAACGTTTGATGCATCATGACCTGGTAAATTGTATCGTAATTTTTAAAATTTTTATTGGCAGAAACTTCATCATATATCCATAAGCCAATAATCATTGCTACAGCCATACCTGTTGCTAATCCGAGCATGTTAATGATAGAATAAGTTTTATTCTTTATAATGTTTCGCCATGCTGTTTTGAAATAATTTTTAAACACTTTTTAGAGTTTAGAATTTAGAGTTATGAATTGATGAACCGTTCCCAATTTTACTTTTGAATTTTGACTTTTTAATTTATTCAGCTCTCAAGCTCTTCACCGGGTTTGCTATCGCTGCTTTTATGGATTGGAAACTCACTACTAATATGGTAATTAATAATGAACCTATACCCGCGGCCGCAAAAATCCACCACGACAATTCTGTTCTGTATGTATAATTCTGAAGCCAGTTGTGCATAAAATAATAAGCAACAGGTATGGCAATGATGAAAGAAATAGTTACCAGCATTACAAATTCTTTTGAAAGCAGATTCCAAACGTTGAAAACAGTAGCGCCGAGAACCTTTCTTACGCTTATTTCTTTGGTGCGTTGTTCGGCAACAAATGAAGCGAGCCCGAATAAACCCAAACAGGAAATGGCAATGGCAAGTATTGCGAAAAAGCCGGCAAGCTTTCCGATACGTTCTTCATCATTGAATTTTTTTGCATAATCTTCATCCACAAAATTGTATTCGAACGGTTGATCAGGATTGAACTTTTTGAATACCGGTTCTATTTTTGCCAATGCATCTTTAGCGCTTACCAAAGGATTTAATTTAACAATGGCCACATTACCCGGATCGGTTGACAATCCATAAATGACAGGCTTAGGCTCATCATAAGGCGACTCTATCACCATATTATTAATAACACCAATTACAGTCAATGGCTTGCCCCACCACGTTACTCTCTCCCCAACAGGTTTTTTCAAGCCCATATAATGTACGGCAGCTTCATTCAACATAACAGCGGAAGAATCTGTTGCAAAATTCCTGGAGAAGCCGCGGCCTTGTTTAATTTGCCATCCAATCGTTTTACCATAATCGTAAGAAGCATTTACCACTTTAAAATCTACGGAGAGATTGGGATCTTTTTCAGGCCAGCTAAAACCGCTGGTGCTGTTATATATCGCCGTTGTAGGGCTTTCTGATTCGGATATAGATGCAATAGCACCTGTTTTAATCAACTCATCTTTTACGGCATTAAAATGATCATGAATAGCTGAGTTCATCATTGGTATGCTTACAAGTCCGTTGCGTGTATACCCAACAGGCCGGTTCTTTGCAAATTGAATTTGCTGGTACACAATTACAGTTCCTATAATAAGCGCTACGGAGACGGTAAATTGCAATACCACCAGTACTTTACGGGGAATCGCCGCATAGCGCCCTGCCTTAAATGTTCCTTTCAAAACTTTTATTGGCTTGAAGGAAGACAAATAAAATGCGGGATAACTTCCGGCAATTAATGCAGTAATTATTATGAATGCAATACTGAAAAGCCAGAAAAAAGGTTTTGTCCAAAAAATAGACATATGTTTATTGGCCACCTCATTAAAAAAAGAAAGGGTAAACTGTGCCAGCAACAACGACAGTGCAAATGCGAAAAAAACAGTTAGCAATGATTCGCTGAAAAACTGCGCTATTAGTTGTCTTCTTAAAGAACCGACTGTTTTACGAATTCCTACTTCTTTTGCACGCCTTTCACTGCGTGCAGTGCTCAGGTTCATAAAATTGATGCATGCCAGCAATAACACAAAAATGCCAATGATAGCAAACATCCACACATACTGAATAGCGCCTCCAACATTTACCCCGTTTTTAAATTCTGAATACAAATGCCAGTCTCTCATTGGATGTAAAAAAAGCTCGGGCTTCTTTTTGGCCAGCTGCGGATTTACCTTTTTTAATTTGGCATCTTTAATCTTCGCAGAAACTTTAGCCATGTCTGTATTGTCATTCAGCTGAACAAAGAGAGAAGTAAAATTGGGCCTCCATGGATCCTCGGTTGTTTTCATCCAATCGCTGTTGCTATAAAGTAAATCCCAGGTTGAGATAAAATTCAAATCGTCAAAGGCGGAATTACGGGGAAAATCTTTATAAACGCCCATAACTTTCACCACTGGCATATCATCAATTTTCATTAATTTATTTACAGGATCTTCATTGCCGAAATAAGCTTTGGCAGCAGCAGATGAAAGTAAAATTGATGCAGGCTCACTTAGGCTGGCTGAACCATGCAGTATTTGTAAGCTCAACATGTCGGGGGCTTCTTTTTCAAAATAAGCGCCCGTTTGTTTCAGTCGTTTATCATGAAACGTTAGTATATGGTCTCCCCAGCTAACTGCCATTACAATATGCTTAAAATCTGCGCCGTAGTTTTTGCGCAATTCTTCAGCCAAAGGGAACGGAACACCTCTCCATGTTTGCACTTCACCATTGTTGGTAACATTTTGTATTACCTGCGCAATGCGGTCATAATTCTTAAAATTCTTATTAAATGAAATTTCATCATACAGCCATAAGCTTATCAGTATTGCCACGGTGATGCCAATTGATAAACCACCGATGTTAATAAACGAATGCAGCTTGCTTTTACCGAGGTTTCGCCAGGCAGTTTTGAAATAATTTTTAAGCACTTTTTAGAGTTTAGAGTTATGAATTATGAATTGATGAACCGTTCCAATTTACTTTTTGATTTTTGACTTTAATTTATTCTGTCCTCAAGTTCTTAACCGGGTTTGCAATTGCTGCCTTTATTGCCTGGAAGCTCACGGTTATCAATGCAATTAAAATTGCAATAACACCTGCAAGCACAAACATCCACCAACTGATATTTATCCTGTATGCAAAATCCTGTAACCATTTGCTTGCCGCCCACCATGCGAGTGGTGATGCAATCAAAATGGCTATTGCAACAAGAGCAATAAAATCTTTTGAAAGCAATATGGTAACCTGTGAAACAGATGCACCTAAAACTTTTCTAATTCCAATTTCTTTTATTCTCCTTTCAGCGGCAAACACAGACAGACCAAATAATCCAATACAGGCTATCCCCAGGGCTATGCCTGTAAACAACTCAAGAATAACTGCAAGCTTTTGATCGGACGACCACAGCTTTGAAAAATTTTGATCTTCGAAATAATATTCAAAAGGGTAACCAGGTTGATATAATTTCCATTGTTGTTCCAGGTAGGCTAATGTTGACGAAATGTTGTTGGGGTTTACCCGAACGGCGACGTTCCACCAATAGTTAGGATTTGCCCCTATTAGCAGCGGCTTAATAGTATTTGAAAAATTTTCAAAATGAAAATCTTTTACCACTCCAATCACACGTCCTTGTATAATATCATCCGGGCCGTCTCCAAAAGTTGAAAGCGTTTTACCGACAGCGTTATTAGTGTTCCAACCTAATTGCTTAACTGCTGTTTCATTTAAAATATAACCGAAAGAATCTGTAGACATTTGCGGATTAAAATATCTTCCGTTCAAAAGTTGGAAGCCCATTGTTTTTGTTACATCCCAATCACCGCGTATGTACCACAAAGGAACAAATTGATCCTTCGTTTTTCCTTCCGGTATAAATACATCCTGGTTTTCGTATGCTTCTTTTCCGGGTAAATAATTGAGCATGGTTACCGATTGCACAGACTTATCTTTTAGTAAATCAGTTTTTAAAGATTCCTTTTTATCAGTTGAAAGATCTCCGTGAAGAGGGAATACAATTAATTGATCTTTTTGAAAACCTAAATCCGAATTATTCATGAAAGAAATTTGCCTGCTAACTATTATAACACCAATAATCAAAGTGAGTGAAATGGTAAACTGTCCAACAATTAACAAGCGACGTAAAGAGACTCCGTCGTGATTGGAGGTAAAAGAGCTTTTAAAAAGCTTTACAGGATGTAACCCCGATAGGTAAAATGCAGGATACCCGCCGGAAAACAATATTACCAATATTAAAGTGCCTGCAAGAATTAATAGCAAAACAGGATGAAATATTTGCAACAGGTTCATCTCTTTGCCGGTCAATTGATTTACAAAAGGCAGAGAGAAAAAGACGATAACTAATGATATAATAGCCGCAATAAAACACTGCACAGCGGATTCAAATAAAAATTGCCTGACAAGGTTTTTTCGTAGTGCACCAACAACTTTTCTCACCACAATTTCCTTACTTCTTATGGAAGCCGAAGCCGTAGAAAGGTTTATGAAGTTTACACATGAAAGAAGTAAGATCAATATTGCTATTACGCCAAATAGTAAAACGTAATTATAATTACCATTTGGCTCAAGTTCCACACGCAGGTTTGAATGGAGGTGAATACTGCGTAGCGGTTGCAGGTAAACATTTATTCCGTGTCCGTTTTTCTTTTGAAAATCAGACCAGCTCACACCACTCTTTTCGGTTATCTGCGCAGCAAAATTTTTTACAACAATATCCCCGATTTTCTTCGCCAATGCATTTGCCGAAACATTCGGCCGGGTAACTATATAAGTAAACATGTAAGGTATCAGCCAGTTATCCTTATGTCGCTGATTAAGCGAAGAAAAAGAGAGCAGGAAATTAAAATGAAAATGCGATTGCGCCGGAAGATCGTTTATGACTCCGGTTATTTTATAGCCTTTATTCTCGCCTTCTATTTTAATAATTTTATTCAGCGCATTTGCTGTACCAAAATATTTTAGCGCCGTTGATTTATCTATTATTAAAGTGTTTGGTTCCGTAAGCGCTTTCCGGGGATCACCGGAGATAAAATCAAATGTAAATACGTCAAAGACACTTGAATCCGCATACATAAAATTGGTTTCATAAAAGCGCTTATCATCATATACAAAAAGCGCCTTTGCGTCACGGTTTTTTACAATGCGTACTACATTATTAATTTCAGGCAATGCTGACTTAAGTGCCGGCGCAAGCGGCATCGGGGTCAGGGGATTATTAAAATCAGGCCCCATATCCATTGCAATACGATACGTATGATCCTTGTTTTTATTAAACTTATCATAGCTTAATTCATCATTTATGAAAAGAGCAATAACTATAAATGCAGTTAACCCGATGGCCAGACCGCCAACACTGATCCATGTATTCAGCCTGTTTTTGGAAAAACTTCTCAGAGCCGTTTTCCAATAATTTCTAAACATTACATAATTTTTAAAAGTTAATAATCGCGAACGATACTTTTCTCATGTAATACTTTTTAAAATAGAATCCCGAAATAATTTCTATGGTTTATTCCGCTCTTAAACTTTCCACCGGGTTCGCAACCGCCGCTTTTATTGCCTGGAAACTAACAGTTACCAATGCCACAATTGAAGCAAGGATTGCCGCAAGAAGAAACACCCACCAATGAATACTAATCCGGTAAGCGAAGTCCTGCAACCAATGCGTCATTGCATACCATGCAACCGGGAATGCAATGATTGCTGCAATAAATACAAGCTTTAAAAAATCTTTCGATAAGAGCGTAACAATCGAACTCACATTTGCACCCAACACTTTCCTCACGCCAATTTCTTTTATACGCTGTGTAATTGCAAATGCGGATAAGCCAAATAAACCAAGACATGCAATAAAAATAGCGATGCAGGCGAATACAGTAAATATTGTTCCTTGCCTTTGTTCTGATTCATACAGCTTATCAAATCTTTCATCAAGAAATGTATACTGATAAGGAGTTTCAGGGAGATATTTTTTCCACGTTTTTTCAACGGTTGCCAATGCGCCGGGAATGTTATTGCCGCCAACTTTTACAGAAAGACTGTTAAAACGTGAATCGGTCGGAGATACGGGAAAATTCTCCAAAACGATCGGAACAATCTTTTGATGTAATGATTCAAAATGAAAATCACCTATAACACCAATTACATGGCCTTTTCTTCCGCCATACTGAAAATCTTTACCAACTCCATCCTGTGGCGACTTCCAGCCGATCGCTTTAATAGCTGCTTCATTCAGAATAAAATTGGTAGTATCCATACTATACTCCCGTGAGAAATTTCTCCCCGCAACTACATGTATTCCATAAGTAGGTATGAAATCATAATCTGCCGCAACAAATTTAATATCGGCTGTAACCGGGCGCAGGGAATCTCCCACCATAGTTGAAGCGCCACTGGCATCTAATAATCTCCCGGTAGGAATGCGTGAAGAACGGGCGACATCTTTAATACTTGCATTTTGCATTAATTCATTTCTGAATGTTTCATATTGGGTATTAATCGAATTGTAATAAGGAAGCGTAATCAAATGCTCTTTATCGTAACCCAATGAAGTTTCCTGCATATAGCGCAATTGCTGAAATACAATAATGGTAGTAATGATCAAAACAATTGATATGGCAAACTGTACAACCACCAATACTTTTCGAAAAGAAATATTACCGCCGCCAACTTTAAATAATCCCTTCAATGTTTTTACAGGCTGAAACGAAGACATAAATAATGCAGGGTATAATCCTGATAAAATACCTACCACGAAGGGTGCTAAAAAAATGGGTAGCAATACCTGCCATTTTGCAAGGATACCAATGGAAAGGTGTTGTCCTGAAATCTTATTGAGCCATGGCAGCGTAAAATATAAAAGAATAAATGCAATTAAAATTGCGGCCCACGATATGATAACTGATTCGCTTAGAAATTGAAATATTAATTCTTTTCTTCTTGCGCCTATCACTTTTCTTATTCCAATTTCTTTCGCCCGTAATGCCGAACGGGCGCTGGATAGATTCATATAATTGATGCAGGCGATCAACAAGATAAACAAAGCAATTGCAGAAAAAATATATACACGGCTTATATCACCATTAGGTTCTGCTTCATAATCGGTATGAGAGTATAAATGAATATCAGTAAGCTTTTGCAAACCGAGAGAGGTGAATTTAGAAGCCCGCTGGCCAACATATTCCTGCCCTGCCATCCTTTTATCTAAAAAAGAAGGAAACCTTGCAATCATGTTTTTAGTATCATAATGTGGCGGAAGCAACAGGTAGGTAAAGAATGAATTGTTGCCCCAGTTAGTGCGAAGGTTTTCTGCACCGTACACAGCAGAATCTTTTAAAGTATTGAAAGAAACAAGCACCGCGGGATGCATATGAGAATTAGCCGGAAATGGTTTATAAATACCTGTAACTTTTACATCAAACTGGTTGTCGGCTCTTAAAACTTTATTGATAGGATCTTCATTTCCAAAGTATTTTTTGGCGACATCTTCTGTAAGCATTACAGAAAAAGGTTCTTTCAATGCGGTATTTGGATTCCCTTTAATAACATCGAGCGTAAAAACATCAAAAAGGTTTTCGTCTGCAAAATAAACATCTGGTTCACTGATAATCTTTTCTTTGTATTTAAACGTAGTGTTTCCAACATTTAAGAGCCGCGTCATTTTTTTTATTTCCGGAAAATCCGTTGGAAAGTAATATCCGAATGGTGGCGATATAGTACTTAAATTAAGCGAAACCACTCCTTCTGCATTATTAAAGCTTCTTGTAACACGATAAATATTCTCTGCATTTTTGTTATACTTATCATAGCTTAATTCATTGATGATATAAGTAGTAATAAGCAAACAGCAGGTAAGGCCAACCGTTAGCCCAAATAAATTAATGAACGAAATAAATTTATATTTGGCCAGGTTGCGCCATGCGATTTTGAAATAATTTTTTATCATGTTTTTTTATTTTTTATTTTTTTTGAATTTTTAAATTAGCAAAACTCCCGGCCGAATTATTTCCAACCCAAAACCCAATGCCACCATTGGTATTTGAATTCAATTTTTCAACCACTAATGATGGTTTTGTTTCGCCGTTTACAAAAACGGAAATTTTTTTTCCATCAACAGTTATTTTTGCATGAAACCAATCATCTGCACCGGGGGGTGTCTCTATTTTATTTTCATACTTCCCCGGAAATTCATTGCGCAATTTCTCCCAGCCATATTCGGGACTGCTTATATATTGTACTGAATGGGAGCGCCGCGTTGCATCATCGCTGTTAAAGTTAAATGGCCTGAAATAGATGGCATCGTAATGTGTAAGGTCCTGCCGATGAAAAGCAAAGCCTACAAAACTTTGCTGCATTTTGCTGCTTCCTTTTATATCGAGTTCAATGATGCCATTTGAAAAATCCGAACCTTTTAATATCATCATTCCATCATCCGGAAGTTCATTAAGCATAATGCCCTTCCTGCCGTTTTCATTAATTGTTTGTGAAGTTCTGTTAACGACTTTCCATTGACTTGTATCCTGCAGATCAGGCTGAATAACCTGGCAGTATAGCGCCAGCTGGAATAAAATCAGAGTTGCGGATAACAAATATTTTCTGACCATGTTTTTTTATTTTATAAACAAAGTTTTCTCATCATTTTCAATCTACACTTCCAGTTCATTCTTCCTTATTCCGTTCTCAAACTTTTAACAGGGCTTCTCATCGCAGCACTCATTGTATTCGCACTCACCACAACCAATGTAAGCAACAATATAACGGCGCCGACTATCCCAAACATCCAGATGCTGATATTAATATGGTAATCATATTTCTGCAGCCAGCTATTCATAAACCACCATGTAACAGGCACCGCAATTACAAATGCGATCAAAACCAATTTTAAAAATTCTTTTGAAATAAGGAGCAATAGTTGTTGAATAGTAGCTCCCAATACTTTTCTTATTCCAATTTCCCGTATTCTTTTTTCAATAGTGAAAGAAGCAAGGCCCGCAAGCCCAAGACAGCAAATGAAAATGGCAAGGCCTGCAAAAATATTGGTGAGCTTACCTATGAGTTCTTCATTTAAAAATTTCTTACCAAATTCTTTGTCTACAAACTGGTACTCAAACGGAACAGCAGGATTGTACTTTTTAAAAATACTCCCAATTGAAGCAAGCGCTTTTTCGGGCTTCACAGAGGGCTTAAGCCGTACGCTTATTGAATTGGAGTTGTCCGGCTCAAAGTAAATCATCATAGGATCGACAGGTGAAAATGGAGACCCCATTACTACATTATCCAATACACCTATTACAGTAAAGCTTCTCCCATAATTTAATTGCATACCTACCGGATTTTTTGCGCCGATTACTTCAGCCGCTGCCTTGTTTAATATTATTGCAGATGAATCCGAAGGCATACCGGAAAAATCGTGACCCTGCAATATTTTTATTCCCATGGTTTTTGCAAAGTCAACATCGGTAGTGAGGCCGCTGAAAATAATATCAGCATTTGCCGGTTTGCCCTTCCAGTCAGGGGCAGGTGACTTCCACCAAATATTAGTAATGGGCGACATGGTTCTTGTAACTGCATCGGTCATACCCGATTGCAACAACTCCTGTTTTATTATTGTAAAGTTCTTTTGAGTATCGGGTGAAGTTGATATCATGATGAGATTATTGGGATCATAACCTATGTCACGATTTTTTATATGTTGTATTTGCTGGTAAACTATAATGGTTGCCGATATTAATAAAATAGAAATTACAAATTGCGCCACTACCAATATGCGCCGTGGCAATATTGCTTTTCTGCCAGGGAGAAAAGTACCTTTCAACACCTTTACGGGATTAAATGATGAGAGGTATAAAGCAGGATAACTGCCGGCAACAAGACCGGTAAATAAAACGATCCCTACTCCGCCAATCCAGAAGAGGGGTTGGGTAATATCCAAATAGAGGTGCTTATCAACTAACCGGTTAAAAGAAGGCATCAATACAAACACGGCTATCACCGAGAATATGAAAGCAAGCGATGCCAGTATCATTGATTCGCAAAAGAACTGCACCACAAGTTGCTTCCTGCCGGAGCCCAGCGTTTTTCTTACCCCTACTTCTTTCGCTCTTTTTTCAGAACGTGCTGTTGAGAGATTCATAAAATTAACGCAGGCTATCAGCAATATAATTATCGCTATAATGGTGAAGAGCCTTACATATTCTATCATGCCGCCTACATTTTTTCCATCTTTAAAATCACTGTACAATCTCCACTTACTCATGGGAAAAGCGAAGTAGGCACTTATTTTTTTATCCGAAGGATCATGCCGTTGCTTGATCTCATTTATACTTTTCTGCACGATTTGCATATTAGCGCCGGGAACTGTTTGCACATAGACATGCCATGAAGAATTTACCCAGTTGGTAAAATTTCTTTTTAAGTAATCATTGGAGAAGTTAAACCTGTTAATAAAATCAAACCGGAAAGTAGAATTGCCGGGAACATCCTCAACAATGGCGGTAACTTTTGCATCATATTCATTATCTACTTTTATTACTTTATTTATAGCTTCTTCGTTTCCGAATAATGTACGTGCAGCCGATTCCGTTAGAACGATGGAGTAGGCATCAGGCAGAGCGGTGGCTGCGGTTCCTTTGATAAATTTCCAGGAGAAAATATCGAAGAAATGCTCGCTTACGGTATATCCTTCTTTCTTTAATTTATTATCGCCGTAAGTAAGTATGTGCGAACCATTGCCCGTGGTAACTACTGCACGTTTTACCTGCGGTATCTCGTTTTCAATGGACGACGCAAGTGGCAATACCATATTCTCATCCGTGAATGTTTGATTATTGAAATTACGGTGAGCCATTACCTGGTAGATATCGTTGTAGTTCTTATGAAACTTATTATAGCCCAATTCATCCTTCACCCAAAGCAAAATCAATATTGCGCAAGTCATGCCGATGGTAAGCCCAAGAATATTGGTGAGAGAGAAACCTTTGTTTCTTGATAAATTTCTCCATGCAATTTTGAAATAATTTTTTATCATATGATTTTAGCAAAGATTTTTGCAGAATAACTGAGTGTAATATTAGTTTTTCGCAGGCCTATAGCCGAATGATATTAGTTACTTAATATATAATCGCTAAAATGCCCCAATCGCATGCCGGATTAAAATGCAAGTGGTTTACAATGCAATAGTTACGAAAAGATTACGAAACAGTTCGTTTTTGATACAGAAGTGTACGTTTTTGATACACCTGTAAAATGTTTAAACAGCTAAACTAATGGATGAAAACTTCGCGACGGTTTGCAACCAGCGGGTATTTTAAATTCATCGTCTTCCGAAACAGGTTGATGCTATACAAGCCATTGAAAACCTTCTATAATAATAATCATTTTCATCTCATCTCCGGTCAACAAATGTTTCCAGCCCTTTATTACCGATGTCCTGAAATAAACTTCGTTTAAAGATTGATGGCTTTTTCGATCTCCCGAAGATTTAAAGGGCTCCGGCATATGATCCTAAGGTAATAATATTGATTAAGGAATGTCAGGTGGGGCACTGGCCAGGAAGGGGGCGATAAGTGAAATTGTTTTCAAAAAATAAGTAGTGTACTTTAGCGGAAATACACTTGTTAGCGACATTTAATATCAGTGAAAATGATTAAGACTATCATCATAATAGTTGGAATTTTATTCATTAGTTCTACCGCGCCAGAAGATAATAAAGAAGATTCGACTTTTTTATTGATACATAATGTCACCGTCATCGATGGAAAAGGAAATCCTGTAGTACGCGGTATGGATATCCTTATTGAAAATAATCGAATAAAAAAAATCGGGAAGGCTATTGGTGTGCCTTTCAATGCAAAAGAAATAAATGGGGAGGGTTTAACTGTACTTCCCGGTATCATTGATGCTCACGTTCACATTTCATCTGTTCCCGGGTCGGCTTTCCGAAATGATTCATTACCACTTTATGAAAGCCTGCAAAAGCATCATCTTACAGTTTACCTCGCCTGTGGTGTAACAACTATTCTCGATACAGGTATTCCTGCTGATGAAGCGAGGAAGATAAATGGTTGGTTGGCCAATGGCCAACCCGGACCAAGATTATTGTTATTATCACCTGCTTTCACTGCACCCGAAGGATATGTTTCCGATTCGGGTTTGGGCAAACTTTTTTTCACCCCTGTTATTTCTTCAAAAGATGTTATAGATCAATTGAACGAAACCGCTGACCTAAAAGCAAAAGGCGTAAAAGTATTTTTGGAGTCCGGCTTTGGAATGGGTCGGCTTCCCATTCTTTCAGATGAAATCCGAAAGACTATTATGGAACAATGCAAAATTCGCAATCTGCCTATTTATATTCACAGCACATCAGAAAAAGACATCAATCTGGCGTTGGATATGCACCCCCGTGCGTTGGTTCATGGAGCTACAGTAGGTTCTGATGTTTTGATTGCAAGGCTTCAAAAAAAACCTGTTTATTTAATTTCAACCTTGTCAATACAAGATGGTTTTACTATGGAATTTAATAAAGAACGCCTTAGTGATCCTTTTTATAAAAACACAGTTCCGGAAATTGAACTTCAAACAGCAAATGATAAAGCAGCCTGGCAAAATTTATGGCTGCTTTTTGCAAAAATGGTACTCACTGAAACTGGTACAAAAGAGGAAATCGAAAACCTTACAAAACCTGGAAATCCCGATGGTGTACTTGCTGCATGGTTGAATAATATAAAAAAATTGCACGCCGCTGGTATTCCTATTGTGATGGGAAGTGATTCAGGCAATTGGCCGGTTATGCCCCAAATGTTTCACGGGCCAACATCTATAAGAGAAGTGGAACTTCTTACATTAGCGGGCCTCACACCTCTGGAAGCTATTAAATCTTCTACCTATCTTCCCGCACAGATGTTAGGAATAGATCAAGATATTGGCACAATCGAGGAAGGTAAAATAGCTGATTTAATTATCGTTAAAGGAGATCCGATAAGCGATATAAAGTCACTCAAAAATGTTCAATGGACTATTAAAGATGGAGTTGCAAAAACTCCTGAACAATGGATGAAATAAGACTTCGTCTGGCACGAAGTGCCTCCGATGAAGACCGATTTCCCTTCCCAGCGGGGTTTTCACAGCATGATCTCCCAGCTATAATACTCTTTCCGTGAAACCCCGATGCATGAGTAAACATCGAATTATCACGAAGCCCAATCTATAAATCTTTATAATGCCTTGGCATGAAATGCCTGGCAATGCCTTCTTCATAAAATGATACGCTGCTATGTTCATAAGAAATACAGGGAGTAGACATCGGCGTGTTTAAATTTCACAGACATAATGCCAAGATAAGAAGATGGCTTCTATTTAGTTTGAAGAACCTTACAGCATCGGGGTTTCATTTCCTGGGTTCCTGTTTATTGTTACCTTATTTAAGAAAGGAAATGAAAACCCCGCTGAGAAAGTAAACTTGGTACAATAACTATTCTTTTTGTTTATATTACATCTCGATCGCTCCCTATTTCTACTTCACCAGCGTTTTTTCCTTACCTGTTTTATTATTTCATCATTGTCTCATTTAAAAAGATTAAAAATGAAAAAACAAGTCTATGGTGCGCTAGCCGGCGGCGCCACATTATTCCTCACCGGATATTTAATTTACATTATAATATTTAATGGAGGGCCTGCTTTTGTCAATGGAGATGGCACAGCTTCTGCTTCCAGGAGCGCCACAATTTACCCTGTTATCATTTTAATGGAAATCGTGTACGGGCTTTTGCTCACTTTTATTCTCACGAGGCAATCCGGCGCTCCCATCGTTATGAACGGCGTAATCGTAGGTGCGTGGATTGGTCTGCTTCTTGGTACCACAATGGGTATGTGGTCCTATGCCACCACTACGATGATTACAATAAACGGTATATTCTATTATGCAGCAACCTTTGCTATTCGTTTCGCTATCGCAGGTGGCGTTGTAACATGGGTTTTAGGCAAGGTGAAAGATGCACCGAAAGCAGCAGCATAATCCCGCAGGCGTTTCCCTTCCCATCAGGGTTTTCATAGCATAATCTCCATACTGGCGCAGAGTGTGCAGCCAAGGTAGTGTGGTGCTGGCGTATCTGTGCTTTGAACATTGATTGCCATTTTACAAAGCCATTTCTTATATTTATGAATGGTAAGAAATACAAATTTGCCGATAACGATAAACTCTATTTCGTAAGTTTTGCATTTACAAACTGGATTGATCTGTTTATAGAAATGAATACGGAGAGGAAATCTTGAATAGTATAAGATATTGCCAGGCTAACAAAGAGATGGAGTTGTATGGATGGTGCATAATGACAAGCCATGTACATCTCATCATAGGCATAATAGGAAATCCTTTACAAAATATAATGAGAGATTTAAAGCGTCATACTGCTGAGACATTACACCAAGGCATTCAAACCAGTAATACAGAGAGCAGGAGAGAATGGATGCTTTGGATGATGGAGAGGGCTGCAAAGAAAAGCAGTAATAATGCAAAATTTCAGTTATGGCAACCAGAAAGTCATCCAATACAATTAATCAATAATAGGAGGGCACATCAAAATTTGGATTACATCCATTACAATCCCGTGGAAGCCGGGTTTGTTATGAAGGCAGAAGAATGGAAATACAGTAGTGCAATAGATTACTATGGAGGTCAAGGACTTTTAGAAATTATAAAGTTGGATACTTTAATTGTATGAAGTGTTTAATAGCACAGATACGCCAAACGCAAAGCTATGCTGCATACCTGCGCCAGCGGGGAAATTCTTTATACCCGAACGAATTGTGGGTAATATTACTCGAATCTTTTACTGTTTTTCTTCAGTCTTCGTTAAGTCTAATTTTAAATCATATCCCTGCAGTGAAAAACTCAACTTTATAGTGTCGCTTTTAACTTTGCCGGTAATGTGTGTCATTTCACCCTGTATGGGAACATCAAATGAAAGAGTGTCTGCGCTGATTTTGCCATTACTGATATCTGAAACCGAGCCATCAGGGTGAGTGTCTTTTCCCGTGAGGGTATTACCCTGAACATTGAAGTCATAGGCAACATTATACTGATCCATAACTTTTCCAGTCCAGTGACCTGTGACATCCTGCGCAGAAGCAAAGGATATTGATATAACAGCGCATAATACAAAAAGTAGAATTTTCTTTTTCATATAATCATTTTATTGGTTTGGTTACTCATAGAACAATAGAGTACCTGCTCTAAAAATAAATCATTATCAGAAGGTGATAAAATTAAAATTGTGACCTTTTTGTTGTCCGTGTGTTGGTGCAAAAATCTCTTACCCCATCCGTTGAATTATAAAGAAAGGTGGCGTTGACTCAGGTCTGGCAGTGTTCCTTTATGTGTCAGCCTTACTTGTGACACAAAGAGTGAGGTGAGAAGAAGATAAGAAGCGTAGTAGCGCGATAGTTCTGGATGAATTGTTAGTAATCTGGCATTTGTTTATATCTTCATCGGAAGGTTTTTCAATCAGCCTTTGCACCAGCAAACGTATTCAAAATACCCGCCCTCCAGCGGGTATCGTTGTAGTGCATTATTAAAACAAACTAAATGCTCAAAAGAGGAATTAAGCGGTGGGATTTTGTACTTATCATTTTCAATTGTATTATAGGCGCTGGCATTTTCGGTTTACCATCTAAAATATTTGCCCTTTCCGGAGCGTATAGTATCGTTGCATTAGGTTTCACAAAGGAGGCTAAGTTTGATTTAGAACAAGCAAGAAAGTTATCAAATGACTAAAGACAGAAGGTATGCACAGCTATCCTGAGTAACTTAAAAATGCAAGGAGTCACAGATTGCTATGTTGTACAAGCCATTGAAAACTTTCTATAATAATCATTTTCATTTCATCCCCGGTCAACAAATGTTTCCGGTACTTTATTACCCATGCCCGGAAATAAACTTCGTTTAAAGATTACTAACTTTTTCAATCTCCCGAATATTTAAAAGGCTACGGCTTATGATCGTAAGGTAATAATATTGATTAAGGAATGTATGGTGTGGATTGCTATGGGTAAAAGTAAATATGCTGTGTTAGCAAATATTTTTAAATAATTTCAATTAAAAAAACAACTTTTTTCAGGACGTGACAAAATAAATACAAAACGATTTTATGAATCAGAAACTTTCTCCTAAAGAGTTACCAGGATGCAACTATCCGAAAGCTTCTGATTTCAAAAATCACGGCTTGTATGAACTTCCAGATTCATTGACTTCAATAGATTGGACTGAAATAAAAAAGTACAGGAGCAATAGGTTTTCAACTGTTGGTGTAAAACAGTTTTCAAATTTGCAGATTTTGGAAATGGCACGGATGATAGCTCAATCATTCGCCAAAAATGAACCGATGAAAAGGCATCTGCAGCCCCCGTTATTAACACCCGAAACAATTCTGAACAAAATTCACCAGGACCCTTTCGGAAATGAAGTATTTGGAGAATGGAATTCCGAAAATCTTGTCTACTGGTTTATCCGCCTGGTTATACTCACCCATCCATTCGACCCCATTGATAATATCAGGGTTAATTCCGATTCAATTAATTTATCAGTAGCAATCGTTGATGAAAAGAGTACGGTAATCGGAGGTGCATTTAATTCCGTTGTAGAACCTGGAGAAGTGCCTTTTAGGAATTCTGACCCGTTTCTCGATGCGGTAATGGTGGCAGACAAACCAATTTTTGATTTAATATTCGCACAGGAACACGATGCAGTTGAAGCCTTAAAGCAGAAATATCCTGGATTTCGAAGGGCGCTCGAAAGCGGCAAGGTTGGCTTGCATTTTATGATTGCACGATCCCCTGACCTTCCAAAAGAAGATACTTTTGAACTGGTAGCTGCATCCGCCGAAGCATTTCAAAACCAGGGCTATCAGTTCATGGTGGTTACTGCAAGCAACCAATGGACAGGGGCTGCCTGTGAGGCATTAAATGGCACACGGGTTCATTTTGTTCCTTTTCGGAATATTAAAAGAGTACCTTATCAAGGAATCGCTATTTCAACAGCAACCTATTCAAGCGATGGATATATTTCAGCAAAAGATAGTGGAGCAATGTTCTACGTCATAAAACTTAACTAATGGATAATTCTACTGTAAAAGGTCAATTAGAAAGGACCTTAGGGCTTCCATCACTTTTTGCCGCAGCCGTTGGGGTTGTAGTTGCCCAGGTTGTTTTTGTATCAATTTTGCAGGGTGTTGGTATTGGTGGGGCGAGTTTTTTTGTCGCCCTGCTCATCGCTTTTATCCTGACCCTCTGTTACGTCTTCACTTTCTCTGAGTTGGCCCTTATGTTGCCAAAAGCAGGCAGTATCAGTTCGTACACGGAGGTGGCAATTGGCCATTTCCCAGCAATTGTTGCTACCATCGCAGGTTATGTCGCACCAGCTATTTTTGGCCTATCCGCGGAACTTTTTTTATTAGAGCATATTCTCGATGTCTTGTTTCCGGGCACATTTAGCCAGGTTGGATTGATTATACTGATAGTGTTTGCTGTTCTTAATTTGATAGGGGTAGACCTTTTTTCGAAGGTGCAAAATTTGTTGGCCTATCTGATGTTAGTAAGCATGACAGTGATAGGGGTGGTTGGATTGACGCACGCTGAGCCGCGAGGAGCCCCGATTAGTTCAATAGTGGGTGAATTGAGCCATATAAATTTAGATGTTTTTGGCCTGACGGTGCTGGCACTTTGGTCATTCTTTGGCCTGGAGTTCGTTTGCCCTTTGATCGAAGAAGTCAAAAATCCCAACAAAAACATACCTCGTTCGATGATTGGGGCTGCCGTTTTTCTTTTGGTCGTTTATTTCCTGGTTGCACTGGCAGGTTACAGGTCGGTACCAGCCGGAGCGTTGACTGGGTCCGATATACCGCATTGGGTGCTGGTGCTGGAGTTGTTTGGGGAGAAGGGCAAATTTATTATGGCTGTGCTGGCAATTACAGCTACATGCAGTACGATCAATACGGTTATAGCTACACTTTCCCGCATGTTATTCGGAATGGCTCATAATAATCAATTACCGAAATTCTTCATGAAGGTTCATCCCCGTACGAAAGCGCCCTGGGCAGGTATTATATTCGTGGCATCAATAATTTTAATTCCAATGATCTTACTGCGTGGAGCGCAAGACATCATTTTAACATTGATGATTTCCGCTGGTACTATCTGGCTTGTGGCATATATAGTGGCTCACATTGACCTGATGGTGTTGCGAAAAAAATATCCCGCATTCCGCCGACCTTTCAAATCACCATGGTATCCCTTTCCTCAAATACTCGGTATCATCGGCATGGTGTATATGATATTCAATAATTCGCCATCTCCGGAGATGACAGTTCAGGTTTATATAAATGCGGGAATAATTTTAATTATTGCCGGTATTTACGCTTTATTTTGGGTGAAATTCAGGATGAAAAAGAAACTCTTTGAATCGGAGCCAATTGATAAGGCTCTTACGGACTAACGGGTAAAGGAAATAACAATGTGTATATGTTTATACCTTGCAAAAGCCCGCCACGCCACATATACGAGACGTTGTGCTCAATTAGTGAGCATACCCGAGTTTATAATCTGGAACTATTACCCCCGTTTCCTTAGCATAACTTTCCCATTGCGCAATAAGCGCCCTTAATTTACCAGGTTCCTGTTTGGCCAAATCAATTTGTTCTCCCGGATCAGTTGCCAGATTATACAACCTCCACTGGTTGCTGATCACATTAGCATCATTTGGTTTCCATGGAATTCCTGAGGGTTCCCATACAATTTTCCAATCGCCGCGGCGAATAGCCTGTCGACCAAATAATTCCCAGCCCATCACATAATTTTCATCATGTACAGACTCCTTTTCGCCTTTCAAAACAGTTAGCATAGATGATCCCCGGAGTGGCAATACTTCTCTCCCTTTAAAAGTGGCAGGGTGTTGAACTTGTGCCAGTTCTAAAATAGTTGGCAACACATCCATTACTGTGGCCATAGTCCCTAGTGTCTTTCCACCAGGTATGACTTTGGGATAGTGTACAATCGCCGGAACCCGAATACCCCCTTCGGTAGTAAAGGCTTTGAACATACGAAATGGAGGGGCAACGGCCCTGGCCCAATTAGGACCATACCAGATATAGGAATCTGCCGTACCCATATTTTCATAACTGTTATTACAGCATTGCTTAACCCAGGTTCCAAGCTCATCCCAACCAATATCAAGATGTGCGCCCTCTGGTCCATTATCAGACATGAAAAAAATGAATGTATTTTCAAAATCCCCGGTCTTCTTCAGGGATTCCAAAACTTTTCCTAAATACTTATCCATGTCATCTACCATGGCTGCATAAATTTCCATTTTACGGGCTTCTATTTTTTTATCTTCCGGACTCAGCGAATCCCAGGCCGTTTCGGTAGGTAAACGATCTGTTATTTTCATACCTGGTGTGTTCAGTCCAAGTTTTTTCATCCCCGCAAATCGGGCAATTTGTAAGGCATCATAGCCATCGTCATATTTGCCTGTATACTTCGCAATAGACTCTTTAGGTGCCTGAAGTGGCCAATGTGGTGCTGTAAATGCCAGGTACGCAAAAAAGGGCTTGCCATCATTCGGACGGTTCTCCAGGTATTCTATCATACGTTCGCTATAAGTACGTGAGGAATAAAAGTCATTAGGAAGTTTTACCCGCACACCATCTTCTTCATAGATTGCCGGTTCAGGTCCTACCAATGCCAATTGACTTAAATGACCTGCGCCACCCTGCAGTAAACTAAAGTAGTGCTCAAATCCCCTCGCTCCGGGGCTAGTTTCTTTTGTCAGACCCAAATGCCATTTGCCTGCCATATAGGTATGGTATCCGGCATTTTGAAGTAATTCAGGCAAAGCGGCTACCCGAAAATTGAGGTAGCCTGTATACCCCGGACCATGCTGGTTTTCGCGAATCTCTTCAGCCATATTGCCCAGCCCTGCCAGGTGATTGTCCGTACCCGACATCAACATAGATCGGGTAGGTGAGCAAGTAGGCGCTGAATAGAACTGGGTCATTCGAACCCCCGCCGCTGCGAGTGCATCGAGGTTAGGCGTTTTGATTTCACCCCCAAACGCACCCAGATCGGAGTAGCCGAGATCGTCCGCTACAATTATCAAAATGTTGGGCCGTTTAGCCTGAGGTATTTGGTTGCAAGCGGAAAGCATGAATGCAAACCCAAGCCCGGTCATTAATAGGTTTAGACGTGGCATAAGATATTCTCTATATTACTGTCATCGGTGAATCTTGCTATTTGCAGAAACAACTCATCCAGCAACTCTGCTAAAAGCGGCATTGCTTCAAATGTAGGTCATATTATCTGGTTTTTTAAAATACACCTAAGCAGGGCAAGTCCACCAACCCTTTAAATCGCCATGGTATCCCCTTCCGCAAATACTAGGAATAATCGGAATGGTGTATATGATAATCAATAATTCACCATCTCCAGAGATGACAGTCCAGGTTTATATAAATGCGGGAATAAGTCTATTTATTGCCGGAATTTATGCCTGGTTTTGGGTGAAATTCAGGATGAAAAAGAAACTCTTTGAATCTGAGCCAATTGATAAGGCTCTTACGGACTAATGGATAAAGGGCATAACAATGTGGATATGTTTATGGCGGGCAAAAGACCGCCTTCTTCCTGGCAGGTGTCCGACCCGAGAATCCACGATCATAATTTATCCACATAATGGTCAAGTACTTAAATTCATCATCTCCCGAAGCAGGTTGATGTTGTACAAGCCATTGGAAATTTCTATAATAATCATTTTCATTTCAGCCCCGGTCAACAAATGTTTTGAGTTCTTTATTACCGATGTCCGCAAATAAACTTCTTTTAAAGATTGATGACTTTTTCGATCTCTCGAATATTTAAAAGGTTATGGAATTTAAATCAATTTGTTCCATGAAAGGCCGCCGGAGGGGTGGTCTTTTTTTGTTTGTGGTCAAGCCATTCGTAAAGCCAGCCCATTTGGGTGTATTGCCGCTATTGATTAGTTTTAAGTTGCGGCAACATGCAAGTTAGCGGTCATGTTAAACAGAGAGATTTGCATTCATCAATGTTGTCAAAAATTTCGCTTTAGAAAATACTGTTATTATTTTTTAAATTTATTTCTTAATTAAAATACCTTTCAGTATTTGCTTTCTAATTTATTAAATTATGAACCCTCGAAACACATGCTTTATTTTCATAGGGCTAACTCTATTACTGGTTGGTTGTAAAGAACCTAATAAAGGGAATGTTTCATATATACATGATGTTACATCGCAGGTAGATGATGACCGTCTTGCTAATGCAGACAAAACACCGGGTGACTGGTTATCATACGGAAGAAATTATTATGAAGACCGTTTCAGTTCGCTGGAACAGGTAACAAAAGAGAATGTAAAAACATTAGGATTGGTTTGGAGCATTAATTTAGGTTCTAAAAGAGGTATTGAAGCTACACCCGTTGTGGTGGATGGGATTATGTATTTGTCTGGAGCATGGAGTAAAGTGTATGCAATTGATGCGAGAAGCGGGAAACTTATCTGGACCTATGATCCGAAAGTACCGGGCTATTATGGTGAAAAGGCTTGTTGCGATGTGGTTAACCGTGGTGTTGCTTTGTATAAGGGAATGGTGTATGTTGGAACACTTGATGGCAGGTTAATATCAATTGATGCATCCACAGGTAAACCTATCTGGGAGGCTATGACAATAGACTCAGCCAAACCTTACACAATAACGGGGGCACCGAGAGTTGTTGAGGGAAAAGTTATCATAGGGAACGGCGGTGCTGAATATGGTGTAAGAGGATTCATTACTGCATACGATGCCGTTACAGGCAAAGAGGCGTGGCGGTTCTATACTGTACCGGGAGATCCATCACAACCTTTTGAATCAGAAGCTATGGAAATGGCTGCGAAAACATGGAATGGCGAATGGTGGAAATATGGCGGCGGCGGCACTGCCTGGGATGCTATGGCGTATGATCCTGCACTTAAATTGTTATACATAGGTACGGGTAATGGTTCGCCCTGGAACAGAAAATACAGAAGCCCTGACGGAGGGGATAATTTGTTTCTTTCTTCTATACTTGCCATTAATCCAGACAATGGAAAGCTGGGTTGGTATTATCAAACAACACCGGGAGATGGATGGGATTTTACTGCAACTCAACCACTGATACTTGCGGATCTTGATATAAATCACGAAAAGAAAAAAGTGATAATGCAGGCACCAAAAAATGGTTTCTTTTATGTGCTCGACAGGACAAATGGAAAATTGATTTCAGCTAAACCTTATGTATATGTCAATTGGGCAAAAGAAGTTGATTTGAAAACAGGCAAACCAGTTGAAAGCGATTTTGCCAGGTACACAACAGAAAATGCACTTTTATTTCCCAGCCCGTCTGGCGGGCATAACTGGCAACCAATGGCATACAATCCTAAAACGAGATTGGTGTATATTCCTGTGAGAGATAATTCAATGGTGTATGGGAACAATCCAGACTGGAAATATAATAAGGTTTCAGGATTTGGCTCAGGCGGTGGATGGAACACCGCTACAGGATACGATGCTTCTAAGCCGCTGCGTCAGGATTCATTGGCGCCAAAAGAAGTTCCACAGGAAAGATTAATTGCGTGGGATCCTGTACAACAGCGCGAAGTATGGAGGTTGCCCTTAACTGGTGGATGGAATGGCGGTGTTGTAACCACTGCATCGGGGTTGGTATTTGAAGGAACAGCTGATGGGAAACTGATTGCTGTTGATGCTGATAATGGAAAATTACTTTGGCAGGCAAATATTGGATCAGGAATTATTGCTGCACCTGTTTCGTATGAAGTAGACGGCAAGCAGTATATAAGCATTGCAGCAGGCTGGGGCGGTGTAATGGGCTTAGGGTCAAAATTCACAGACCAGATTCATCCGGGAAGTGTTTATACTTTTGCATTAGATTCAAACAATGTCATGCCCGTTTTTGCAAAAGCTGAAGCAAAAAAACTGATAAATATACCTTTTACTTCAACTCCTAAACAAATTCAGCATGGCGGATTATTATTTATGCAATACTGCGGTACATGCCACAGTTTAGGTAATGGTGGTGGATCAATTCCTGATTTGACATATTCAAGTGAAGAAGTACACAAAATCTTCAAAAATATTGTACTTGAAGGAGCTTTTCTGCCCAACGGTATGCCAAAATTCGAAGGTAGGTTGAGTGAGAAGGATATTACAGACATTCATAACTATATCCTTTCAACAGCTAAAGAACAAGTGGCAAAACAAAAAAAATAGCCAGATAAAAGTTGTGTTCAGGGCGCAATACAAATGAACAAGATTTATTTTCCTGCTATTGTTATCAAGCGGACAATTTATAATTTAGATTCAATACCACGAAACACGAACCGCTAACAACGGCATTGCTAAAAGCGTGGCTGGACATTGTAAACTTCAACAGAAGTAATTCTATTCAGCTACATATTCAGCGCGACGTAACGCTATTGAGCATTTATTTTTATCTTCAACTTTAGTACTTTAATTTGGCTTCAGTTATCAGCTGACAGGAATGCTAATACCACGCCTTCAGCAATGCTGAACCGTTGTGACCAATAAAATTGAAATAATAAAAGAAAGCCATTTGTTATATTCAATAATACCACGAAAATGAAAATGATCAGAATATTCTGCACAATTCTCCTAGCATTAGCGATGAATGAAGCTGAGGCCAAAGTTGTCCGGGTTGTGGTTAAGCAGCACGTGCTAATAGCTAATGGACATGTTTTTGGTAGTGCTGGGCAATATGAAAAAATCCGGGGAGTCATATATTATGAGGTTGACCCCGAAAATCAGGCAAATGGTGCGATAGTCGATCTGGAATTTGCCCCTGGAAATGCCAGAGGCATGGTCGAATTTTCCGGTGACTTCATGCTGATTAAGCCTGTGGATATGAACAAGGCAAATGGCCGATTGCTTTATGAAGTTAATAACCGGGGCCGCATCTTTACATTCCCAAGCCTCAATGGCGGCCAGCTAAGTAATAACCCTGAAACCCTGGAGCAATTTGGCGATGGCTTCTTTATGCACCAGGGATATACCTTTCTTTTTAGTGGCTGGAACTGGGATGTAACTGAAGGTGGCGATCGGTTCCAGTTCGAGGTTCCCTATGCTAAGAACGGAGCACAAACCATCCGGCAGAAAATAGCTGCAGAAATAGTTAATATTGAGCACCTGGAAACCCTGGATGCTATGCCGCTGGCCCCGGGAAACAGCCGATGCTACCCCTCTGCCAATTACCCCAATAATAGCAAGGATGTGCTTACCGTAAGAGACAACCCTGAAGGACAAAGGATTACCATTCCAAATGATCAGTGGAGCTACTCCTCCGTAAGAGACGGGGAAGTTGTTCCCGATGCCCGCAGCTTATTTATAAAAGGCGGCATTCATCCGGGAAAAATTTATGAGTTGATTTATGAGGTAGAGAACCCAAAAGTTGTAGGCTTAGGTTTTGCAGCAGTAAGGGACGCATTGTCCTTTTTCAAATTTGAATATAAGGATGCATCCGGTTTTTCCAATCCATTGGTTTTAGAAAAAGAGCTGGGGAAGGAATTGGCTATTAAATACACCTATATCTACGGCTATTCTCAATCCGCCCGATTTATTACCCATATGATCATGCAGGGCTTCTACGTAGATGAAAAAGACAGGATGGTATTCGATGGCGCTCGTATGCACGTTGGTGGTGGAGGTAAAGGTGGATTCAATTCCCGTTTTGCTCAGACTACCTGGCATCCTCTTCACCTGGAAGGCAATTACATGCCGGCTGACTATCCGCCATTTAACTTTCTGGCTGATGATGATCCCGCATCAGGAGGGAAAAATGATGTGTTGGCGGTAGCTAAAAAACTAGGCAAGATGCCTAAGATCATTATCACCAACAACGCAACCGAATATTGGGACCGTTCTGCCTCATTGATTCATACGACCATTGATGGAAGCAAGGACGCCAGCATTCATAAAAATGTGAGAATTTTTTTGATCAATGGAGCCCCTCACGGACCGGCGAGGAGCAGACACGTTGACGTTGCGGCGCATTCAGTAAGTACCATCAATGCTGACTTTGTAGTAAGATCAACCTTGATTATGCTGGATGATTGGGTATCAAAAGACATAAAACCGGCAGACAGCAGATATCCCAGATTAGACCGTGGTGAATTGATCACCGCTGTTGAACATAAGGAACAAATGCCCTTCATTCCCGGAATGCGGCATCCAGGCACTAACCTCCAGCCCCCCATATGCGATTATGGTGCTGATTTTTGGAGCAAAGGAATCATGACGAATGTACCCCCAATTATTACGGGGCACTATCCTACATTCGTGCCGGCAACCGATAAAGACGGCAATGGACTGGGAGGTATCCGCCTGCCAGATATAACTGTTCCTTTGGGTACCTACCAGGGATTTAACCCTCGAAAACAGGAGGCGAATGCACCGGATTACCTGGTGGGTCATATTGGTTCTTTCTGGCCGTTTGCCGCCACTAAAGAAGAGCGAGAAAAAAATGGTGACCCACGGCTTAGTCTCGAAGAGCGATATGGAGGGAAAGAGAACTACGTACAACACGTGATCATGGAAGTTAATAAACTACTTGCGGATCGGCTACTTACCCAGGAAGATGCTGATAAGATTATTGCAGAATCAAAATCGATAAGTTGGCCGCCGGTGATGATGGAAACCGGACCCTTTTGGGAACAGCAAAATGAGAAAAAAGATTGATAATTTGGATATCGACAAAGAAGTATAAGGGAGGTGCTGCAGTAATATTAATCGGTCAGCAAAACTAAAGGGCAGTTGGAGTGACTTGTTGAATTGGAAAAGTCAGGCTAACAAATGAATACTGGTCACAACACAGCATACAACGGTCATGCCGCAGCTATCCTGAGTAACTTAAAAATGTAAGGAGTCACAGATTGCTATGTTGTACAAGCCATTGAAAACTTTCTATAATAATCATTTTCATTCCAGCCCCGCTCAACAAATTTTTCCCAGCCCTTTATTGCTAATCTCCGGGAATAAACTTCGTTTAAAGATTGATGGCTTTTTCGTTTTCCCGAATATTTAAAAGGATCCGGCATAAGATCCTAAGGTAATAATATTGATTAATGAATGTCCGATGGGGGCGCCGGCCAGGAAGGGGGGATTCGGTTTGCACATACTGGTATGTATTATTTGGGGCAGATTTGAATTTTGGATCTGCCACTGCATCTTGCGCAAAAGAAGTAACATCCTTTGCGGGGGAAGGGAAGCGATACTAAAGACATCTTTTTCTTTTTTTAATATTTTTATGATTTGTAAATAAGTTCAGTTGTTCAGCAAAAGCTGAAACGTATAATTTATTTTGCAGCATTTACACCTTTTAAAACAGAGTTTTCAAGTACGCCATACGCAAAACGTTGCAGCGTAAGAATCATAGAAGTGCCTTTGCCAACCGGATGACTGTATTTGGGATTCTTTTCATTTATAATTTTCAAAACCGTATTCATAACAGGTTCCGGGCCGGGTGCATCGTTAAACTGTGTCTTCGTATAAGAAGTAATCTTTTGACGGAATACATCATAATCTTTAATATCTCCTTTTACATTGGTTGCACTATTGCCGATGTTGGTTTTAAAACCCGAAGGTTCAACCATGCTTACCTTA
Source organism: uncultured Chitinophagaceae bacterium (assembly GCA_963798665.1). Lineage (GTDB taxonomy): Bacteria > Bacteroidota > Bacteroidia > Chitinophagales > Chitinophagaceae > Ginsengibacter. The sequence continues at coordinate 53,063 of CAWCUN010000023.1, forward strand.
ATGTTGAATTGATTTAATTCAATTCGCAAGGCTTTGAAGTACCCTTCCAAAGCATGTTTTGAAGCTGCATAATAAGCGACATTTGGAAGACTAATCAAACCAAGTATAGAACCTACGGTAATTATTTTGCCTTGCTTTTGCTTTCTGAAATAAGGAAGCAACTCGTTTGTAAGTTTAACGGTACCCCAAAAATTGGTTTCAAATTGTTGTTTTCCTATTTCAACAGAAGTTTCTTCGGCAATACCTGTCACTAAGTAGCCGGCGTTATTTATCAGCACATCAAGTCGCTTTACCTGGCTGAAGAGCTCTTTGCCAAAAGATTCGATTGAATCATCATCGGCAATATCCAGTGTCAATAATTTAAAAGGAAATTTACCCTGATATTTTTCCGGGTTACGGCTTGTACCAATTACATGGTAGCCGCTTTGGTGAAGCTTGTTGGCGATCAGTAGTCCAAAGCCTGAAGAAGCCCCGGTCACTAAAATTGTTTGTTTCATTTTGTATTGTTTTGTAATTTTACTTGCAAATTGCAAGTGCAAATATATAACTTACTTGCAAATTGCAAGTGGTTTTTAAATATTTTTTTATGAACAAAATCAAAAAAAGGTCAGATTGCCCGGTTAGCAGTTCGCTTGATATATGGGGAGACAAGTGGTCCCTGTTGATTATCAGGGACCTGATGTTTGCAAAAGAGTGCACCTATGGCGACTTTCTAAAGGCTTCGGAACATATAGCAACGAATATTTTAGCTTCAAGGTTACAGGTGCTTGAAGAAAACAAGATCATTAAAAAGTCAGATCACCCGGATAGCAAAGCAAAAGTGTTATATAGGTTAACCAAAAAAGGAATTGACCTGCTTCCGATAATGATTGAAATAAATTTATGGGCTGAAAAATATTTTCCTATCCCGGCAGACAGAAAAGCAATGTTGAAAGAAGTGAAAAAAGATAAGACTGCATTTATTAAATCAATGGCTAAAGAATTGCAGAGACGGGGTGATTAGATAATTTTATTGGTGGGACAACTTGACCCGATTAACAAATATTACTTCGAAAGGTATTTATTAGAACTGATCACTGAGTTTGACCTGGCGATCCGAAAAATTCTCTTTACTAAATAACCAGAAAATATGTTTTACGGAATACGGTTTGTTTTTACAACCGAAGGGTAAATTATTGGTTATTAATAGTAATTTAGTTCTATCGAGGTAACAAAAAGCAGTCAAATATTTTATGCATGTTGTGAAACGTTCACTTTTTTTCCTGTTAAGTTTTCTGTTTATTCTTTTGCCTTCCTGCAATAATGATAATAACAATACCAGTACAGATGATTCCGGTTCAAGAGTAGAAAATGGAAAAGCTTTGGTAAAACAATATTGCCAGTCATGCCATATGTTGCCGGATCCCTCTCTGTTAAATAAAAAAAGCTGGCTAAAAGGCGTGTTGCCTGAAATGGCTCCCAGGCTCGGTATTTTTAGCTATGGCACTATATTATATCCGCGGGTAACAGACGGAAGTATTAGCCCCGATTTTTATCCCCGCCGAAACCTGTTAACTGGTTTGGAATGGCAAAGTATCATTGATTATTTTACTGCTGCTTCTCCTGATTCTCTGCCACCGCAAACCAGGAAAGATTCTATTAAAACGGGGCTGTCCCTTTTTAAAGTAGAAATCCCCAATTTGAATTATGAGAACCCGGCAACGTGTTATGTAAAAATTAATCCCGGGAATGTTTTGCATCCGTTAATTATAAGCGATGCGCTAAAGGGAAAAATTTATTTTATCGGCCCAAACTTAGCAATCACAGATTCTGTAGCTGACACCGGTCCTGTTGTGGATATTGATTTTACAAAAAATAATTTGCTTGCATGTAACATTGGAATGATAGGCCCCAATAATGGCAAGTTCGGAAAAGGAATATCGATAAATATCAATTCAAAGGGCTCATATCAAAAAAATGCAACAACAAAATTTGATAGTTTACAAAGGCCTGTTCAGATAACTTCTACAGACCTTAATAATGACGGAAAGAATGATTATCTCGTAAGTGAATTTGGATATTTAACCGGGAGATTGTCATGGATGGAAAACATAGGGAATAATAATTTCGAAAAGCATAGTCTGAGAGATTTGCCTGGCGCTATCAAATGTTACATACAGGATTATAATCACGATGGATTGCCTGATATATGGGCTTTATTTGCCCAGGGTGAAGAAGGAATTTTTCTTTTTACAAATAAAGGAGATGGTAGTTTTTCCCAGGAGGAAGTGTTGAGATTTCCACCTTCTTATGGATCTTCCTATTTCGAATTGGCAGATTTTAATAAAGATGGCTATCCTGATATCATTTATACCTGTGGAGATAATGGAGATAATTCACCGGTATTAAAACCTTATCATGGCGTATATATTTTTATGAATGATAAAACCAATCATTTTGCGCAAAAATTTTTCTTCCCGATACACGGATGCTATAAGGCAATCGCAAGAGATTACGATGGGGACGGCGATCTTGATATTGCAACTATTTCTTTTTTTGCTGACTATGCACAACAGCCTGAAGAAAGTTTTGTTTATTTAAAAAATACAGGCAATTTGGAATTTCAGCCATACTCGTTCCCTGGAGCAGATATGGGAAGATGGCTCACTATGGATGCCGGGGATATAGATGGGGATGGAAAGATTGATCTCATCTTAGGAAATTTTTCCATAGTGCCCGATATGGCACATAGAGTTGACTGGACGCATTCGCCGCCATTCATAATCCTGAAAAATATTGGGAAATAAAATTTTCTAAATGAAAATGCATTATAAGAAAACAGGTGCACTCTGTGATAGCACAAATAATTATTTAAAATGTAAAATAATATCAGAATGCAAAAAGAAAATAAATTAAGTGATGGCGACCAATGTAAGGTTGTGGGAGGAACACATGCCGGAAAATCCGGCACAGTGAGAGATGTACACACGAGTAAGACAGGTCACGTGACAATTACCGTTGAACAAAAAAATGGAATGCGATTCAAAACCTTAGGCAAGAATGTGGTCGTTCAAACGGATGAAAAGATGAAACCTGGAAAGACAAATGCGCAACTTATAGTGGACTAATCGCTGTTTGTAGTGGTCTCGGAAAGTTTCTTAGCCGGTATTACAGAACCTCTTTTAAACTGATTATACTTACTAAAAGATGAAAACCTATGCAGGAGATAAAATACAAGGCACGGGCCTACAGCATTTTCAATATTCCCCGGAGCTGTTTAAAAAAGATTCCGCAAACATTGATTTTCTTTCTTAAAAATAATGCTTAACTAAATGGATTTACAATCAACTTTAGAAGATAACCTTGTTAAACTAAGACCATTGTCAGATGCAGATTTTGAGAGTTTATATGAAGTGGCTAAAGATCCATTAATTTGGGAGCAGCATCCGGAAAAAAACAGGTACGAGTCAGCAACATTTAAAAACTTTTTTAAAGAAGCAATCGAGTCAAAAGGAGCCTTGTTAATTAGTGATAAGAGTAGAAACCTTGTAATTGGTAGTTCAGGTTTAAAAAAATAGAAGGCGCTGATAATGCTTTGGAAATTGGCTGGACTTTTTTGTCAAGAGATTATTGGGGTGGACACCATAATAAACCGTGAAAAGGCTGAGCTCGATTATGCGTTTAGATTAGTTGAGATGCGATATTTCATATTGATAAAGACAATATCCGTTTCAAAAAGCTATTGAAAAAATGGGTGGTATAAAGATAGCAGAATTAAAATATAGTGTTTATTAAGCAAAGATAGGGATGTTTACATTCTCAATTAATAAAAACAGATGGGAAACAATGATGAATGACGAAGAAATGGCTTGGGAAGAATTATTAGTGCCCGATAAGACAGAAACAATACAAAATCCCGAAGCCAGCATTAATTTCCGGAGATTATGAAGAAATTTCTACATATTTTTTTAAACGTCTTATAACGATTAAATAATTTAGTAGAGAAGATTTGGATTTATTGTGTAACTCATGATAGCGTAAAAATGAGGTATTCTTTCACTGTTGTTGTTCGGTGTCTCAGAATCAAAGATGACAGGATAGTTCTTTAATGCCGGTAAAGATGGTCAATTAGTACCAACTTATAAAGATGCTTGCAGATAGAATGTGCAACCCTTTAGGTGCTGCAAATTCAAAAGTCTGGTGATAAGTTCAAAACAAAATCTATCTGAGCAAGTAAAATATTTAAGGAGAACAAAAGGTAATGTTGTATAAGAAATTGAAAACTTTCTATAACAACATTTTCCTCTCAGGCTCCGGTCAACAAATGTTTCCGGTCCTTCTTGCCCATGTCCGGAAATACACTCGTTTAAAGACTGATGACTTTTTCGTTCTCCTGAATAGATTACATATTTACGTGTGGAATAATTATTCGAAGTTTAATATTTTAAAATGAAGCTATTTTTTCCGTTACCCGCTAAAATAACAGAGGGCAAAATAAAAACCGCTTAACAAAAAGTATAACTTAAATTACCTGATGGAAAAAAAATATCCTTTTTACTTTCGGTCAACAGTTACCCTTTTTGGTATCATGTTGTTTATATATCTTCTTTATGTGCTAAAGGCAATTCTTATACCTCTTGCTTTTGCTACCATGATCGCGATTCTTTTAAATCCCTTTGTAAACAGGTTACGGAAAAGAAAGGTTCCCAATATCGTTGCGATCATTATTGCGCTGTTATGTACAATTCTGTTCGTTGCAGGCGTAATGGTTTTTATTTCTTCGCAGATAGTAAAATTTACGAATAACATGCCGGCCCTGCAGCAGAAGTTTTCCGATCTTTTTCATCATTTTCAACTTTGGCTTCAGCAAAATTATTCCCTCACTTTGGCCAGGCAGCAGGAATTGATTTCAGAGGCAGGCACAAGCTTAAAGCCCTTCATTGGACAAACATTAGGTACCGTATTGGGAGCAATAAGTGTAATTGTTTTACTGCCTATTTATATTTTTCTTCTCTTATTTTATAAAACGCTCATCCTGAATTTTCTTTATGAAATATTTGCCGAACAGAATTCAGCACGGGTCGCAACTGTACTTAAAGAAACAAAGAGCGCCATTCAAAGTTATATGGTAGGCCTGCTGCTGGAAGCCCTGATAGTCGCAGTGATGAATTCTGCTGCACTCATGTTATTGGGAGTGCGCTATTCAATATTGATCGGAGTTATCGGGGCGATATTAAATATTCTGCCCTATATAGGAGGTATTATTGCAATAGCCATCCCCTTACTTATTGCAACTGTTACCAAAGACGGATTTTCCACGCAAATAGGAATCATAATAGCTTACATGGTGATCCAGTTTATTGATAATAATATTTTGGTGCCAAGAATTGTTTCATCGAAAGTTAAGATCAATGCGCTCGTTTCAATTGTAATTGTATTATTGGGTGCTGCCATTTGGGGCGTGGCCGGCATGTTCCTTTCTATACCGTTTGTAGCGGTACTCAAAATAATTTTTGACAGAATAAAAGAATTAAGGCCCTGGGGTAAGATATTAGGTGATGAGGTTCCGGTGTATCATAAGGGTCAGTTATGGGGATTTAGAAGTAAAAGAAGAAAATCACTTTCTGAAAAAATTACCAGCTAAGTATAATAATAGGACGAGTCATGCAAAAAGATTTAAGCAACGAAACGTTTTGGGACGTTGCATCAAAAAACCTCTTTCGAAATGTGAATGAAAGAATTGCAGATTTACTTTTACAAGAATTCAATGCTAAATAAATTTCCTTTAACACGTTCAAAAATAGATAGGAAACCAAAAGTGTTCAGAATTTATCCGCAAGTAATAAAAGAAGGCTTCCCCCCTAATGATATGTTACCTTTCTGACATCAATCTTAAATGCATTTTACAGTACGAAACTGTTCGTTATCCTCGTAGGAGTGTTCGATTATGAACACTTGTAAAAGATTGCTTTGTAATAAATTACTCTCTATCAGTGGTATATATCGTTGGTACATTCATTGAAAAGTATTTGCTGGCAAATACTTTCCCCGGAAATATGTAAGAGTTGGTTGCAACAAACAGGGCGATATTAATATCAGGTTCATTAAAACTGCAAACTATGTTTAAAAATTTTTTTACCACTGCCCTGCGCAACCTAGTCAAGAATAAAGTATTCACCTTCTTAAATATTTCAGGGCTTGCTATAGGCGTAGCCGTTTGCCTGCTTATAGGTGTATGGCTTGAGAGAGAATTGAGCTTTGACAACTTTCATCCCAAAGGCAATAAAATTTTCAGGTTATCCAATACTTTTAAGAGCGAAAGTGAGTCATTCTCACAAGCGCCGTCGGGCCCCGCATTTGGCTCACAATTACCCAAACAGTTATCATCAGTACAATCTGCATGCAGGTGCTTTTCTGATCAATATAAAATTAAACGTGGCAACAATCAATTTTTTGAATCAAATGTATTAGATGTTGATCCTAATTTTTTTCAATTTTTTGGATTTCAACTTAAAGAAGGTCAGCCGCAGCAATGTTTAGAATCTGCCAACCAGGTGGTACTAACCGAACAAATGGCCAAAAAATATTTTGGCAACGAAGACCCGCTTGGCAAAACAATAACTATTGATGATGGAAAATTAATGACAGTATCCGGCGTTGCTGAAAACCCCCCGGTCAATTCCCAAATACAATTTGATTTTTTGTTTTCAACAGTTTTCCTGAAACAAAACCTGCTGGAAAAATATAAATTCGATATAGATAATTTGTGGGTGGGTGGATGGCCTGCTACTTATGTTGAATTGTCCAATCCTGCCAAATGGAAAGAAACGGAGAAACAGATAAACACGCTGGCTGCAAAAGTTGAAGAGAAAGACTGGAAAGAAAATAAAATGTCCTATCATTATTTTCTTCAGCCCATTCGTGACATTCATTTGAAATCTGATTTACGTTACGATGCAGGCAATAACGGTAGCTTGTCCCGGGTAAATATTTTTTCAATTATTGGATTAATTGTTTTATTGCTTGCATGCATTAACTATGTAAATCTTACTACGGCCGGGGCTATTAAAAGAGCAAAAGAAACTTCTGTAAGAAAAGTAATTGGTGCAACTAAAGTGCAATTAATAAGGCAGTTCTTTATGGAGACTTTTGTGATTTGTACCATTGCCGTTTGCCTCGGCGTTGTATTATTTAAAATTGCATTACCTCAATTTTCACTTTGGCTCGGCCAACCCTATAATTTTCCAATCAACGGAACGAATATTCTCTTAATTGTGACTTTTATAATTTTTATATCTGTTGTTTCAGGAATTTATCCCGCCTCTCTGTTGTCTTCCTTCAATCCCGCTATAGCATTAAAGGGAAATTTTTCCCAAAGCATCCGTGGAAATATAATCCGCAAAAGCCTGGTTGTATTTCAATTTACAATAACTATTGCATTGATAGCATCCATTATCATTATAACGCAACAAATGAATTTTATAAAAAACAAGTCACTCGGGTTTAATGGTAATGCTGTACTCGAAGTAAATTTTAATGGCGATGCTGAAGTAATAAAACATTATGCGACTGTTAGAAGTGAATTATTAAAAAGCCCGTACATTCTTAATGTAAGCAAGCATAGTCAGAATGTTGTTGGCGGTCTCGGTAATGGCTGGACGACCACGGAAAATCTTAAAGGTGAAGAAATTTCAACAAGCCTCTATGGCCTTTCCGTTGATACCAGTTATTTCAATACTTATAATATGAAGCTGGCAGCCGGCAGATTTTTTTCAAAAGATATTCCGACCGATACTACCAAAGCTGTCTTAGTGAATGAAGCTGCGGTAAAGACTTTTGGATGGATAAAGCCTGAGAATGCTATTGGCAAACGATTCGGAAAGGATAGTAATGCGAGATATGTTGTAGGAGTAGTCCGGGATTTTAATTTTGAAAGTCTTCATAAACCTGTTGAAGCATTAATGATTGGCTATTCTTTGGAAGGCAGCAGGATATCTTTAAAAGTTGATGCATCGCATATTAATGGCGCCATTGATCAATTGAAAAAAACATGGAAAGCTGTAGTACCCGAAGTTCCCTTAGAATATTCTTTTGTTGATGAAAAAATAGCAGAGCAATATGGAAGCGAGCAAAAAATGGAAGGGATTTTTTATGGTTTCTCGGGCTTGTCATTATTGATTGCATGTTTAGGTTTATTCGGCTTAACAATTTTTGTTGTAGAAAGAAAAATAAAAGAAATAGGTATCAGGAAAGTGTTAGGCGCTAATGTGCGGGGTTTGGTAGGTCTCCTGTCGAAAGATTTCTTAAAGCTGGTATTAATCGCAGCCATAATAGCTTTCCCCATTACATGGTTCCTGATGAATGAGTGGTTAAAAGATTTTGCTTATCGAATTAATATACAATGGTGGGTAATGATTGTTGCAGGAATTATTGCAGCATTTATTGCATTCGTAACAATTAGTTTCAAATCAATCAAAGCGGCAATTGCAAATCCGGTAAAGAGTTTGAGAACAGAATGAATAAATGCTGATTGATAACAAAAATATTTTTACTCTTTAAATATGGTGCATACATTTCTTGAAAATATCCTTACGGCATTTGTGGCAAGACAGGCTCTACTCCATTATTAATATTATTGGTTTGGCCACAGGAGTTACGTGCATGTTGCTTGCAGTATTGTATTGGAAAGACGAACATAGTTTTGACAACTTTCATAAAAATAACTACCTGTACCGTGTTAATACAACCTTGGTTGAGAATAAAGGTGCTAATGCAGCCACGGTTGGCGGCACAGGCCAGGTTCAGGGCCCTGCGTTTAAGAATGGTGTGCCCGAAGTAGAGAGTTATGTACGAATTCTCGGTGGTGATATCTATAGTGATGTTGTCTGCAGAAAATAAAACGCTGCATCTGCAGGTTCTGTTTGTTGATGATAATTTTTTTGATGTCTTTACCTTTCACCTTTTACGTGGAAATCCCGGAGTATTGAATGATATAAGTTCTGTGGTGGTTACTGAAAGCACAGCGAAAAAATTTTTCAACAGCATTGACGTGGTAGGTAAATTATTGCGAATGGATGCTGATCCCTCGTTTGAAAAACTTGGCAAGCCATTAATTATTTCAGGCGTGGTAGAAGATCCGCCTGCAAATTCATCATTGCAGTTTGATGCTTTGTTTACATTTAAATTTTTGCATCTTTCTTTTGAAGACAACAATTGGCTGAATGCGTATTTGGGTACTTTTGTAGTACTTCATCCCGGTGCAGATATCCATAGAATAGAAGAGAAGTTCAATAAAATATATGCTTATCATGCTAAAGAGCAGCTGGCGGAAAATTTCAGACTCTATGGTATAGATTATGATCCTCAGATAAGTTATCATTTGCAACACATAACGGATATCCACCTTAATCCTCTTGTGCGTGCAAGTGGTAATGCCGAAGGCGGGATTATTAATAGCAGTAATCCTGTTTATTCATATATGTTCATGGGTATAGCTTTATTTATTTTATTGATGGCAGCTATTAATTTTATTAGCATCAGCATTGCCAATTCTTTGAAAAGAGCAAAAGAAGTTGGTATAAGAAAAATAGCAGGAGGAAATAAGTGGCAGATCATTTTGCAGTTCCTGAATGAATCGACTGTGCTTTGTTTTTTTGCATTCCTGCTTTCACTTGTATTAATGAATATTTTTTTGCCACTATTTAATAATTTAACCGGTAAGCAAATACTGATCGCCAAAACATTTGATGCTAAGCTATTGGCTTATTTTATAACGGTGCTTGTAACAATTATTTTATTGACGGGTCTTTATCCTGCATATGTTTTATCCAATTTCAAATCTTCAGAAGTATTATATAATAAACAAAAACTTTCCGGGCGTAATTTATTCGGCCGTACCCTGGTAGTGATTCAATTTGCACTGGCAGTATTTCTTCTGATTGCAACAATCGTGTATTATGGGCAAATGGATTATATACGCACAAAAGACCTCGGCTATAATTCCAGGCAGGTTATACGCACGGCAGTGAATGGCAACCGGGATTACAAGGCTGTTGTAAGTTTTATGAAAAACGAACTTAATAAAGAACCGTCTGTTAAAATGGTCTCGTTTGGCAATGATGGTTATAGCGATGAGAGTTCCTGGCCTGATTTGCAGCTAAATGGAAGAACCTTTAAAGCACAGTACAAAAACATTGATGAAAATTTTCTTGCCACATTGGAAATACCATTAAAATCCGGTCGCAATTTGTCACCAACCGATACAAAAGAAGGTATTATAGTAAATGAGGCTTTCGTAAAAGCCTCCGGTATAAAAGATCCTGTTGGGACAACGATAAAGATTAACAGGGATTATGAGAGTACAACGAAAACTATCAGAGGTGTGGTAAATGATTTTCATTTTGGGTCATTGCGTGAGCCCATTAAGCCAATGATAATGTATATGAGTGAAACACCCGAGGGTGGCATTTGGGTAAGGTTTGAAAAGTTAAAGCAGAAAGAAGCCATGGCTGCGTTGGAACGAATCTATAAGAAAGCCATGCCCGATGCGGTGTATCAATATCATTTCCTGGATGAACTTAATGCGAGGCAATACTTTCAGGAACAACGCTGGCAACAGGTAATAAGTATTGCAGCAACACTTTCATTTATTATATGTGGCCTCGGCCTGTTTGGCCTGGCTCATCTTTCAACTAACCAGCGTGTCAAAGAAATTGGTATAAGAAAAGTCCTGGGCGCTTCAGTTAGCCAAATCGTTACATTGCTTTCTGGTAATTTTCTGAAGTTAGTAATAGTTGCTTTTATAATTGCTGCACCGGTATCGTGGATTCTAATGAACAAATGGCTGCAGGATTTCGCCTATCATATTAACATAAGCTGGTGGATGTTTGGGATAGCCGCATTAATAGCAATGATGATTACAATAATCACAATTAGTTTCCAGGCAATAAAAGCGGCAATCGCAAACCCTGTTAAAAGTTTAAGAACTGAATAAAAATAATGTCATGATAAAAAATTATTTCAAAACTGCATGGCGCGGATTGATGAAGAATAAATTTTATTCAACAATCAATATTCTCGGCTTAACCATAGGCATGTCAAGCGCCATACTGATTTTGCTATGGATACAGAACGAAATGAGTCACGACAGGTTTTATGAAAAAACGGATCGTATTTATCTCGCCAATAACCGCGATAAAGTAAATGGCGAAATGTTCGCATGGAACAACACTCCAAAGCCATTAGGACTTGCCATAAAAAAAGATTACCCTGAAGTAGAGGATGTTGTTCGCTTAAATGAGTATGCTGCAAATTTTTTATTGACAGCCGGCGATAAACATTTCAGTCTGCATGGGGAGTTCGCAGATTCGGACTTTTTAAAAATGTTCAGCCTGCCATTGCTTGAAGGAAATGCAGCAACTTCATTAACCCACCCCAACGGTATTGTACTTACAAAGCAACTGGCCGTGAAACTATTTGGTAACGAAGACGCGATGGGTAAAGTTGTTCGCGTAGACAGCTCTGACAACTTTACGGTAACTGGTGTGTTAAAAGACCTGCCGCCTAACACACGATTTAATTTCGAATACGTTTTACCATGGTCTTATTCAACAAGAAAAGGAATAGACGATCAAAACTGGGGCAACAACAATATACTTACTTACATTTTATTAAAGCCGGGAGCTTCACATGTTGCCTTCGATGCAAAGATCAAAAACATTACGATCGATCATTCAAAAAATGGCGCCGATCAATCTACCACGGAAGTATTTACCCAACGTCTTAAAGACACATGGCTATACGGGAAACAGGAAAACGGCAAATATGTGGGAGGAAGAATTGAACGTGTAAGAATGTTTGCAATTATTGCGGCATTAATATTAATAATTGCGTGCATCAATTTCATGAACCTTAGTACGGCACGCAGTGAAAAAAGAGGGAAGGAAGTGGGCATTCGTAAAGTGATCGGTGCACAAAAGGGATCTCTGATAGCGCAGTTTATCGCTGAAAGTATACTCCTTGCCGCAGTTGCAGGTGTACTTTCTGTATTAGTTGTGCTGCTTGTTTTACCGGCCTATGATCAACTCTTAGGTCTTAAATTGTTCATAGATTTTGGTAACCCAGATTATTGGATTTTCGCCACCCTTTTTATTTTGTTTACCGGGTTGCTGGCAGGTTCGTACCCAGCATTTTATCTTTCATCATTCAAACCCATAAAAGTTCTGAAAGGCACTTTCAAATTATCTGATTCGGTTGTAACACCGCGTAAAATATTAGTAGTCCTGCAATTCACATTTGCCATTACTTTAATTATATGTACGATAATCGTAGGCGAACAAATAAAATTTGCGCAGGACAGAGATGCAGGGTACTCAAGAGACAATCTCGCTTTTCAAATTGAATTTGGAGATGCGCATAAAAATTATGAACTGATAAAACGGGGCTTGCTTGAAAGCGGCGCAGCAACAGCTGTAGCAGAAACCAGTGCACCCATGACTGAAAGTTGGGGCGATAGCTGGGGATTTTCATGGCAGGGCAGCAACGAAGACGATAAGAAAACAGACTTTAATATGTTTAGTGCTGATGATGATTTTGCAAGCACAATGAATATAAAAATTTTGCAGGGTAGGGGAATCGATGTTGCCAAATATAAAACAGATTCAAATGCATGTTTGCTGAATGAAGCGGCAGTAAAAGTGATGCGTTTAAAGAATCCAATCGGCCAGGTGATAAGATCAGGTAATGACCAGGTGCATGTAGTAGGTGTGATAAAGGATTTTATTTTAGGAACACCCTACCAGCCCGTTCAGCAAATGATTATCATAGGGCCAAAATTTCCCGGGGATGTTATTAATTTTAAAGTCAATCCTAAACCTACCATTGCGGCAAATCTTCAAAAGGCAGAAGATGTGTTTAAGCAATATAACCCGCAATATCCTTTTAATGTGCGGTTTTATGATCATGAATACGATTTGAAATTCCAGGATGAAAAACAAACAGCTACGCTTGCAGGTTTATTTGCCGGTCTTACGATTCTCATTTCATGTTTGGGATTGCTGGGCTTAGCGACATTTGTCGCCGAAACCCGGATAAAAGAAATTGGTGTGCGAAAAGTGCTTGGTGCAAGTGTGCGGGCTATCGTGGCACTATTATCAAAAGATTTTTTAAAACTCGTTCTTATTTCATTTTTGATTGCGTCTCCTGTTGCGTGGATTGTAATGCACAAATGGCTTGCATCTTTTTCATATCGCGTAAATATTTCATTATGGATTTTTGTTATCGCAGGCTTATTGTCCGCTACTATTGCTTTTATCACGGTAAGCTTCCAGGCAATAAAAGCAGCAATTGCAAACCCTGTTAAAAGTTTAAGAACTGAATAAAAAATAATGTCATGCTAAAAAATTATTTAAAGATTGCCTGGAGAAATTTAAAGAGAAACAAAGTGTTTTCTTTTATCAACATCTTCGGTTTGGCAATTGGGCTCGCCACCTGTATGTTGATCCTGTTGTATATATTTAGTGAATTAGGCTACGACCAACACAACAAAGATGCTGATCGGATTTATAGAATTGCTTACATGCCTACAAAAATGGGAGCGATAAAAGAAAAATCATGGGCAGCCACATCAGCGCCTATTGCATGGGGACTTAAAACAGGCATGCCGGAAGTGGAACAGGCAACACGATTACTGAAATTTCCCACGCTCGATAAAATGCTCTTGAAATATGAGCATGGCAAGGACATCAAACAGTTTTATGAAACCAACGGCTATTATGTTGATTCAACTTTTTTTCAAATATTCACTTACGATTTTAAATATGGTAATGCAACGGCACTTAATGATCCGAATACGGTTGTAATTTCAGAACAGGTAAGCAGGAAATTATTCGGTAATGAAAATCCGGTTAATAAGGCTATTACCATTGGAATGCCTTATGGCAATTTTACCTACACAGATAAAAGGAGTTTTTAATGATGAAGAATTAAAATCGCATATACCTGCTCATTTTTTTCTTTCAATGCGGAACAGTGATATAGGAACGTGGGTAGAACAGCAAACTAACTGGGCCACCAATAATATATTTCATACTTATGTAAAGTTGAAGAATGGAACTAACCCAATTGCTTTTGAAAAAAAGCTCCAACCTTTTATTGACAACAAGGCCGGCACGGATCTGAAAGCATTAGGTATCTCGAGGCAATTATTCATTCAGCCGTTAAAAAGTATTTACCTGCACTCTGATCTTGAAAATGAAATCGCAGCTAATGGGAATATCACCTATCTCTATATTCTCGGCAGTATCGCTTTATTCGTATTAGTTATTGCATGTATCAACTTTATGAATCTTTCTACAGCACGTTCCGGGAAACGGGCAAAGGAAGTAGGCGTGAGAAAAGTTATAGGTGCCGAAAGAAAATCTTTGATCTTTCAGTTCCTTAGCGAATCTGTTACGATGAGTATTATGGCTTTATTGCTGGCGTTCGTTTTGGCCTCAATACTGCTGCCTTATTTTAATCATCTTATTCAGAAAAAGCTAAGTCTTTTTGATCAACCTGGTTTATGGCGTTGACGGCACTGATTACTTTATGCGCAGGGATTTTATCAGGAATTTACCCGGCGTTTTATTTGTCATCATTTAAACCGATTGCCGTGTTGAAGGGAAAATTATTAAACAATTTTTCTGCTGCCGCTATACGCAAAGGATTGGTTGTATTTCAATTCACCATTTCCATTTGCCTCATTTTAGGTTCAGTGGTAATCATAAAGCAATTGCATTACCTGCGGAATACAGAACTTGGATTCAACAAAAATCAACAGATCATTTTACCATTACAGGACCAAAATGCAACAAAAAATTATGCATCACTTAAAAATGAATTATTGAAAAACCCTGCAATAAAAAATGTTACCAGCGGCTCTACTTATCCCGGTATTGCTAATGTAGAGGATATGCTTTTTTATGCCGAAGGTAAAAGTGTGCACGATGTAGTTGATGTGCATCTTGCCACAGTTGAAAATGAGTATTTCGAAACGCTCGGATTTACTCTTTTGAAAGGCAGAGGATTTTCAAAAGAATTTACTGCCGATTCAAACAGTATTGTACTTAATGAAGCCGCATTGAAAGATTTGGGATATGATATAGCAACGGCAGTGGGAAAAAAAATATACTTTGACTTTAAAGGCACTCACAATATTATGGAGATAGTGGGTGTAGTTAAGAATTTCAATTTTGAAAGCTTATATAATTCGATAAAGCCATTTGGATTTACTACATCAATGGGCAATAAGTACAGTTATGTAATTGCAAATGTTACAACAAAAAATTATGCAACCCTGGTGAAAGATATAGAGCAATCATGGAAAAAAGTAAATGCCGATATTCCTTTTGTCTATTCATTTCTTGATACCGATTTTCAAAAAAATTATGATAAGGATAAGCGGGCATCTTCTCTTGTAAGTTACTTCACCTTCATCGCTATCATGATTGCATGCTTAGGTTTATTTGGCTTGTCTGCTTTTTCAGCAGAACAACGAACACGGGAGATAGGAATACGAAAAGTATTAGGCGCTTCTGTTACCAGCGTGGCTACGTTACTGTCAAAAGATTTTGTAAAGCTGGTACTTATCGCTATAGTCATCTCTTCGCCTATTGCATGGTATGGCATGAACAAATGGCTGGGAGGTTTTGCATATAAGATTACTATAAGCTGGTGGATGTTTGTGCTGGCTGGTATTATCGCCATATTAATTGCATTACTAACGGTAAGCTTCCAGGCAATAAGGGCGGGAATTGCCAACCCGGTGAAGAGTTTGAGAGCAGAGTGAAAAATTAGAAATGAAGAATGAGAAAAACCTAAGACTTAAAACCTACAACTTATAACTTATAACTCAAATTCTAAACTCTAAAAAGTGCTAAAAAATTATTTTAAAATCGCGTGGCGGAATCTTATTCATAGCAAAGTATATTCTCTTATTAATATTCTCGGTCTTGCAACAGGAATGGCGGTAGCCATGTTGATTTCTTTATGGATTTGGGATGAAGTTACTTATAATAAATACCATAGCCACCACGAACGGCTGGCGCAGGTAATGACCACTTTTATTGACAATGATGGTAAAATGGAGACGGGACAGGCTGTTTGTATGCCTATCGGCGATGAACTGAGGAGCAAGTATGGAAGCGATTTTAAAAACGTGAGTATGGCCTCATGGAATTTTGGCCATGTGCTTGCGGTTGGCGAAAAGAAAATCACCGGGAGTGGCATGTGGGTCGAATCAAATTTTCCTTCTATGTTTTCATTAAGAATGATAAAAGGAAATATAAATGCATTGAGCGATCCTTCCACGATTTTGTTATGTGCTTCGATGGCAAAAACATTGTTTGGAAATGTTGACGCAATAAATAAAATAATAAAACTTGATAATAAGGATAATTATAAAGTAGCAGGTGTTTTTGAAGATCTTCCTCATAACACTTCCTTATATGATACCAAAATATTGTTGCCCTGGAAAAAATATATTACTACCGAAGAATGGCTTAAAAATGCAGCCACACAATGGAACAACCATTCATGGCAGGCTTATGTGCAGGTTGCCGATAATGTGGACATGGCGCAGGAAACAAAGAAAATAAAAGATATTGTAATGAGCCATAAAGTAGCTGCCACCGATGGTAAGGAACAGGCGGTGATATTTCCGATGGATAAGTGGCGTTTATACAGTGATTTTAAAAATGGCAAACCAACAGGTGGCCGCATACAATTCATCTGGCTGTTTTCTATTATTGGTGTGTTTGTATTATTGCTGGCATGCATCAACTTTATGAATCTTTCTACCGCCCGCAGTGAAAAAAGAGCAAAAGAAGTGGGCATTCGCAAAACGGTTGGCTCTGTTCGCGGCCAGCTGATCGGCCAGTTTTTAAGTGAATCTGTTTTAGTGGCATTGATCTCTTTTATATTTTCTGTGCTCCTGGTGATTTTATTAATGCCTTTCTTTAACAATCTTGCGGATAAAAAGATGGCGCTGCCATGGAGCAGTCCCATATTTTGGTCGCTGGCATTGTTGTTTACATTTATTACCGGATTGGTTTCCGGCAGTTACCCTGCATTTTATCTTTCTAAATTTGAACCAATAAAAGTGTTGAAAGGAACATTTCGTGTAGGCAGGTTTGCATCGTTGCCACGTAAGATTTTGGTAGTGGTCCAGTTTACTTTTTCTATTGCATTAATTATAGGGACCATCATCGTTTTCAAGCAAATTCAATTTGCTAAAAACAGGCCGGTCAATTATAGAAATGAAGGATTGATTACTATTAATATGTCAACACCGGATTTATATGGTCATTATGATGCGTTGCGAAGTGACTTGCTTGCGACAGGTGTGGTAGATAATATGGCAGAGTCTTCCAGCCCTACAACCGGGGTTTGGACAAACCAGATTGGTTTTAACTGGCAGGGAAAAGATCCCAACACACTACCGGTATTTGGTACCATCGCCGTAACGCAGGACTTCGGTAAAACCATTGGCTGGAAAATTAAAGAAGGGAGAGATTTTTCTAAAGATTTTGCAACAGATACTTTGGGAATGATTTTAAATGAATCAGGGGTAAAACTAGTTGGAATGAAGCGGGATATTGTGGGAGAAACTATACAATTCAATGATAAAAAATATACGGTTGTTGGTGTAATAAAAGACATGGTGATGGAATCCCCTTATGAGCCGATTAAACCAACCGTATTCATGTATAATCCGGACTGGGCCAATGTGATTACCATAGCGATAAAGCACGGTGCACCTGTAAAAAATGCATTAAGTAAAATTGAAACAGTATTTAAAAAATATAATCCCGGTGCACCTTTCGACTACACTTTTAATGATGAAGACTATGGAAAGAAATTTTCTGATGAACAACGTGTAGGCAATCTTGCAACCTTCTTTACCATATTGGCGATTTTTATTTCATGCCTTGGATTGTTTGGGCTGGCATCGTTCGTAGCAGAGCAACGCAAAAAAGAAATTGGTGTACGTAAAGTGCTGGGAGCATCAGTGTATAACCTCTGGCGAATGTTATCAAAGGAATTTGCATTGCTTGTAATCATTTCCTGCTTCATCGCCATTCCGTTAGCCTGGTATTATTTAAACAACTGGCTGAAGCAATACGATTACAAAACTGAAATATCATATTGGGTTTTTATTTTCTCAGGGTTAGGAGCGCTTATAATAACATTACTAACGGTGAGCTTCCAGGCAATAAAAGCAGCGATTGCCAACCCGGTGAAGAGTTTGAGAACAGAGTGAAATTAGAAACTAAAAATTAAGAACCGGAACCGTCTGTCAATTCATAATTCATTAACTCATAATTCTAAACTATAAAAAACGTGTTTAAAAATTATCTTAAAGTAGCGTGGCGTAATTTATTGAGAAAAAAAGTTTTTTCGGTCATTAATATCTTCGGCCTTGCTATGGGCCTGGCAATCTTTACACTGATCAGCTTATATGTGCTGGACGAGCTTTCTTATGATCGTTATAGTGAGAATGCCAACCGAATCTATCGTGTCAATACGAACATCAAAATAAATGGTAGCGAATTTAATGACAAGGACACACCGGCACCTATGGCAGATGCCCTGGTTAAAACTTATCCCCGGGTTGAACAGGCTGTGCGTATTTCGGGCGGTAATGATATTCTCGTAAAAAAGGGCGATGAAACTTTGTTGGAACCGCATGCCTTTTTTGCCGATGCTAACCTGTTCAGCGTTTTTACTCTGCCGATGCTGGCCGGAGATCCTAAAACCGCATTGTCGGCGCCTAATTCCATGGTTATTTCTGCTTCCATGGCAAAGAAATATTTTAATACCCTGGATGTAATTGGCAAAACACTTAAAGTAGATAATACCAGTCTTTACAACATCACAGGTGTTATTAAGGATGTGCCTTCACAGTCGCATCTCCATTTTAATTTTATTAAATCGATGGCAGGTCTTGAATCGTCTAAATCAGATTTCTGGTTGAGCAATTCTTTCATGACTTATGTGCTCGTTCGTAAAGGAACTACACAGGCTGAGCTTGATGGTTATCTAAAAGAAGCAGCAAAAAAATATGCAGAGCCGCAAGTGATGAATGTAGCGCACAGCTCATTCTCAGAGCTTGAGAAGAAAGGCGATTACTTTAAGTATTCCAGTATCCCCTTAACCAAAATACATTTATACTCGCCGCTTTCCTCCGAACTGGAACCTTCGGGCAATATCCAGTATGTATATATCTCGGCAATCATCGGGCTGTTCATTCTGCTGATCGCTTGTATAAATTTCATGAACTTATCGACGGCACAATCTGCCGGCCGTGCGAAAGAAGTGGGTGTGCGTAAAGTAATCGGTTCGGGCCGGTCTAACCTGGTCAGGCAGTTTTTAACTGAATCGTTGCTTACAGCTTTGGTAGCCTATATTTTCTCCATTGTTCTGATCCTGGTTCTGTTACCGTTGTTGAATCAACTGGCCGGAAAAGAAATGACCCTGCCTACCGGTTTGTCTGTTTGGCTTTTTCCCGCCTTGCTCGGTGTGGCATTGATCTGTGGCCTGCTGGCAGGAGCTTACCCGGCATTCGTATTGTCGGCATTTGACCCCATTGAAATACTAAAAGGCAAATTTGTTTTAAGGATTAAGGGTTATAAACTCAGGAATGCCCTGGTGGTCTTCCAGTTTACAACCGCCATTATATTGATTACCGGGACGCTGGTTATCTACCGGCAATTGGATTACATCAGGCATAAAGACCTGGGATATGACCGTGAGCAGGTGCTGGTGCTAAACAATGCTTATTCACTTGGCGAACACGTGCAGGCCTTTAAGCAGGAGATATTAAAATTGCCCGGAGTGGTGGCAGGCTCTTTAACAGAAAACCTTCCTACCTCGACTGCGAATGACTGGAATAAGAATGCGTATTCCAAAGATGCCACCATGAGTGCGACCCAGACTCAAACGTTGGTGGACTGGGGCGTTGATGCCGGTTATATTCCTGCGCTGAAAATGAAAATAGTAGCAGGAAGAAACTTTTCAGAGGATATGCCTACCGACTCTTCTGCGATTATCATTAATGAAACGGCGGCCCGCTCACTGGGTTTTAAAAATCCGCTGAATGCCAGTCTATTTGATTTTAATTCCCGGACTAAACAGGCGAATGAATTTCATATCGTGGGCGTTGTGAAAGATTTTAATGCCGGATCTATGCGCTATGCCACTGAAGCGCTGGTGATGCGCTATTCCAAATACGGGGGACAATTTATTTTTCGCATAAAAAGCGCCAATATTCCGCAGTTGATTGCACAGGTTGAAAGCCGGTATCACTCGTTTGACCAAATGAGTTCGCAGCCTTTTATCTATTCTTTTCTTGATGAGGATTTCAGCAACTTATACAAGGGTGAGGAGCGCACCGGAAGTGTCTTTATTACTTTTGCGGCGCTTGCCATTTTTATTGCCTGCCTGGGACTCTTTGGCCTTGCCGCCTATTCGGCAGAGCAGCGTACCAGGGAAATAGGCATTCGCAAGGTGCTGGGGTCAAGCGTAAACGGCATTATTGCCCTGCTATCCAAAGATTTTATAAAGCTGGTAGGAGTGTCTATTATTATAGCAACGCCAGTGGCCTGGTGGGCGATGAGCAAATGGCTGCAAAACTTTGCATACAGGATAGACATCAGTTGGTGGATATTTTTTATTGCAGGTGTATTGGCCTTGTCAATTGCGTTAATAACAATCAGTTTCCAGGCAATAAAAGCGGCGATTGCCAACCCGGTGAAGAGTTTGAGAACAGAGTAATTTTAATAAACGGTTTTTGTACACTAACGTATACTATTAAACGCAAACAATTTTATGCTCAAAAATTATTTCAAGATCGCCTGGCGCAATATGATCCGTCATAAAGCTTATTCAGGCATTAATATCTTCGGCCTGGCTATTGGCATTGCGGCGTGCATGCTCATTTTGCAATATGTATCTTTTGAATTAAGCTACGAAAATTTCCAGGTAAATAAAGACAGGGTTTATCGCATACAACAGGACAGGTACGATAATGGGAAACTAAGTACACAATGGGCGGCGGGCGCTTATGCCGTTGGTAATTCTTTTAAGGATGCTATACCGGAAATAGCAGATTACGTAAAGCTTGTGCAAAACGGCCATGTTACTACGGATGTAGATAACCAGCCTCTAAAAATTGAAAAAGTTTTTTTTGCAAGTGGTTCTTTCTTCAACATATTTACTTTTCCATTGCTTGCCGGAAATAAAAATACTGCCTTAAAAGAGCCTTTCACAGCAGCACTTTCCGAAACTACTGCACGAAAAATATTTGGAACTACCAACGTTATAGGAAAAAGACTTGAGCTAAACAGGAATAGCAATTACGCAATCACCGCGGTATATAAAGATGCGCCTGGCAATACACAAATAAAGCCTGACATACTTCTTTCTTATGCAACATTTTTAAGCTTCCAGGCGAAGAATGATAATAATCCTGAAACAGCATGGGAATGGGATGGCTGCCTTACCTATGTATTGCTGCGTAAAGACGCTAACCCTGCAGTAGTCGAAAAAAAGTTTGCACCTATTGCTGAAAAATTTGTAGGCGCTGATATGAAGAAATATAATGCTGCTGTTGTGTATAAGCTGCAGCCATTAAAAGATATTCATTTGTATTCTCACTACATGCTGGAGCCTGGCGAAACTGGTGATGGTAAAACCGTGTATCTTTTACTGGCCATCGCATTTTTTATTGTAATAATTGCATGGGTAAATTATATCAATCTTGCCACAGCACGTGCTATAACAAGAGCAAGAGAAGTGGGAGTGCGTAAAGCAATTGGCTCACAGCGAAAACAACTCATCTTCCAGTTTCTTTCGGAATCTGCATTGTTGAATGGCATTGCATTGGTGATTGCTTTGTTGCTGGTGATTATCGCTATACCTGGCTTCAATTCTCTTTCGGGACATGAAATATCTTTATCACTATTTGGCCAAAGTAAGTTCTGGATTTCACTGGCTGCTTTATTTATAACAGGTGTTTTTTTGTCAGGATTATATCCTGCATTTGTCTTATCAGGCTTCAGGCCTATAGATGTATTGAAAGGAAATATGGGCAGCACAAAACAAAGTTCTGTATTACGCAAATCATTGGTAGTATTTCAATTTGCGGCTTCATTGTTTTTATTGATCGGAACGCTGACAGTTTATCAGCAGATACAATACATGCGAAAGCAATCGTTAGGAATTAATATTGATCAGACATTGGTGGTGTCTGCGCCAATTGTCGGAATTGATTCAACTTATTTGCAAAAGATGAATGCCTTTAAAGAAGAGTTAAGCCAGAATACTGCTGTAAAAAATATAACGGTTTCAACCAGTATTCCCGGGGAGCCTGTTCAGTGGAATGCAGGCGGCATCAAGCTTGTAGGCACCAATGAAAATACACAAAAGCAATATCGTGTTATTGGTGTTGATTATGATTATCTGAAAACCTATGGTTTAAAATTGATTGCGGGACGAATATTCTCAAAGAGCTTTGGTACCGATGACAGTGCTGTTATCTTTAACCGAAAAGCAGTAGAGCAATTGGGATTTAACAAACCGGAAGAAGCGCTTAATAAAAGAATTGACTTTTGGGGGACGGGTATATACAATTGTTGGAGTTACAGAAAATTTTCACCAGCAATCTTTGCATGAAGCGTATGAGCCATTAATACTTCGTTTAATTGCTGATGTGAATGGGTACTTATCTGTAAAAACAGGCGCAGCCCAGGCAGGTAAAACAATTGATGTTGTAAAAGCGAAGTGGACTAAGTTTTTCCCGGGAAATACATTTGATTATTTTTTCCTGAATGATCATTTCGATGATCAATATAAAGCGGACCAGCGATTTGGGCAGGTCTTCGGGTTATTTACAAGCCTTGCTATTTTGGTTGCATGTATGGGTTTGTTCGGGCTTGCTTCCTTTACCACGCTTCAGCGCACAAAAGAGATCGGCATAAGAAAAGTATTAGGCGCTTCAGTTACGAGTATTTTAAAACTTCTTTACCGCGAGTTTGCATTATTACTTTTAATTGCATTTGTTGTAGCTACGCCGATTGCGTGGTTTACTACATCCAACTGGTTGCAGGGTTATGCGTTTCGTATCAATATTCACTGGATGTATTTTTTGCTTCCTTTTATTTTCATGGTGGCTATTGCGTTGATAACGGTTAGCTTTCAATCGATAAAAGCAGCGATAGCAAATCCTGTGAAGAGCTTAAGAACGGAGTGATTTTACAAATTTTATTCAACACTAACTGGCACGATTACCTGAAGTAAAATGGTTCGTGAAATACGAATCTTAGCAAGAATGTATTTTTCTATACCATTATAAAATACAATCACACTCAATTTTTTTATCAAAAGTTAACCTGGACATTTGGGAAAAATGGATTAGGGAATTAAGCGATGTGGAGATACGACATTTAGATTTCAGATAAATATTTACCGCAAATAATCATTAACCTTTAAGCTGATAAATTTTTTCACTTTATCCCACGTTTGCTTTTTAAAGCTTACAGGAGCTTCACTTTCCTCAGCATCGTTAAAATAGGTGATGGCCTGCGGTACAGTAATCAATAAATTTTGTGTTGCATATTTTTCTTTATGAAATTGTATAAAATCGGCATGGTATAGTGATGCAATAGTTCTGCTATATCCCAAAAATCTTTCTTTTTACCACGTCCTAATATCGCCTGTACTTTCATAGCAATAATATCTTCGGTGGAAAACATCCTGATTTCATCAATCGTTAGCAAGGGTCTTATCAAAGGATGGGGATGCCGTATAAGATCAATTTTTACATCGTCCACAAAGCCAAAAATTCCGAAACGTGGATTCGTTGACCTGTTAACAAAATGAACTTTTAAAATTTTTTTCAAGCGCATGAATTATTACGGAGTTGTCGAAGGGTTTATTGGAAAAAATATCCAGGTCAACTGACATACGATGTCCATACAAGAGAGATAAGGCAGTGCCGCCAACCAATGAAAAATCCATCAGCTCCGGAATTTGGAGCAGTTGTTTTAATACGGAAAAAGTGTGGGGTTCAACTGTCTTAATTTGTAGCATCTGAAATCTTTTAGCGGCCTGCCGGTTACTGCGCTTGCCAGGTACATGGTGTGCTCGGGTAAAAATTTAGCATTCAATAAAGCTTCCGTAACTTTTTCATCGCCGTAATAGCGGCGGCAATTGCGTATGTCATCCACATCGCCGCGTTCAAAAACCCGTTCAATAACAAAATTTGCTTTGGTATCGTAGTTGATCTTTTCAAAATCAACATCCCAAAAGATACGCTTATGAAATATAGGTTTCGGTTTGTGTGGCATGTTGTAAAGATATTAATAATTAATTTTTTTCTTAAGGTTGCCACCCTTTAACAAGTTAATTTCAGATTTAAAAACTCTATCTGAAAAGTTAGCAACCTTGTAATCAACTGTCCGCTTTTCGCTTAATAGTGTTTCGATTACGAACGCTTTCTCAAAATTATATTTATAACAATTTGTTCTTTATCAGTAAATTGGAATATTGGTATATATGTTGAAAAGCTTAACCAAAGAATTTTATGCTGAAAAATTATTTCAAAATCGCCTGGCGCAATATTATTAAAAGCAAATTTTATTCGTCTGTAAATATCGTCGGCTTATCAACGGGTATTGCTTTTACATTATTGATCGGCGCTTATGTATGGAGTGAGCTGCAGGTGAATACTCAATTGAAAAATGCCGACAGGCAATATGTCTTACAAAGCAAGTGGAAAAATCCAAACCAGGGACTTGATCTTACCACCATGGGGCCGTTGGCAAAGGCTTTAAGAGAACAATATCCTGACCTGGTAGCAAATTATTATCGATGGGATGGTGTTACTTCCAATGTTTCCAAAGGAGATAAAAGTTTCAGGGAAGGATTGCAAATATGCGACAGCACGATGTTTAACATGTATGGCTTCACCTTGCTTCACGGAAATCCGAAAACTGCTTTTGATGGACCGTTCTCTCTGGTTATTACCAGTGAAAGAGCAAAAAAATATTTTGGCAAAACAGATGTATTGGGACAAACACTTACCATTGAAAGCTTCTCCGGTTCCAAACACGATTTTATTATTACCGGTGTACTGAAAAACCCATCAAAAAATTCTGTTACTTATCTTAATGATGATAACAATAACCAGTTTTATATTTCCTCCAATAACCTCGCCTATTTTGGCAGAAATATGGATTGGCCTAATCAGTATATCGTGGGTTATGTCGAATTGCAAAAGGGAGTAAAACCCAAAGACCTTGAGAAACCGATGCAATATTTAATGAAGCAAAATGCGCCGCCACAGATCGCTGCTGATATGACGCCTTATCTTGTTCCGTTAAAAGATTATTATCTCAATGCAAATAATGGCCTGGTAAAAAAAATGCTGTATGCTTTATCTGCAATCGCAGTCTTTATTTTGATGATGGCGGTTATTAATTTTATTAACATGTCTGTAAGCAGGTCTGCTACACGTATGAGGGAGATTGGAATACGAAAAGTACTTGGCGGATTGAAGAAACAATTGATCATGCAGTTTCTTATTGAATCAATCATCCTGGTATTTTTTGCAACAGGTTTTGCAATAATCATGTATGTACTGTCAAAAGAAACGTTCAGCAATATTCTTGGAAAAGAAATTCCTTCGCTGGGCGATTTCCCGCTTTATTTTATTGCATTTCCGCTTGTTGCTTATTTTGATCATTGGGTTTATAGCAGGCATTTATCCTGCATTTGTGTTGTCGTCTTTAAAATCCGTCGAGTCATTAAAGGGAAAACTTTCTTCTATAAAAGAAAATGTATGGCTTCGGAAATCGTTGGTAGCATTTCAATTTGGTACTGCTACTATTGCCTTTGTTGGTGCGATAATAATTTCACAACAGATCAGTCTTTTCTTTAGTAAAGACATCGGCTTTAATAAAGATTACATTGTATCTGCACAATTGCCACGGGACTGGACCCCGCAGGGAGTCACCAAAACGGAAGATATGCGTAAGCAGTTCGCTGCAATGCCACAGGTAATCAATGCCACACTTTCCTTTACAATACCGGATGGTAATAGTTCCGGGAGCGCATCTTTGTATAAAGCGGGCGCCGATTCAACTGCAGTTGTTGCCTCGGACCAAATAGTTACCGATGAATACTATGCTTCTACGTTTGGCATTCCTATGGCAGCAGGAAAATTTTTCAGTGCGCCCGGCGCATTCACCGATCCTTTCACAATCGTAATTAACGAGGCGCAGGCAAAAGCATTTGGATGGAACAATGCCCGGGATGCAATAGGGAAACAGTTAAAATTCCAGGGGGGTGGCGGGCAGGCATTTACCATCGCAGGTGTCACAAAAGATTTTCATTTTGGCTCCATGCAAAAACCTATTCAGCCGGTCACTTTTATACATGTGACCCTGGCTAATATTTACAGGAATTTTTCCTTTAAAATAAGACCCGGAAGTATCGGCAACTCAATTGATGCAATACAAAAAAAATGGTCGGCGTTGATGCCGGGCGTTCCGTTTGAATACACTTTTATGGACGATGCTTTAGCCCGGCTCTATAAGTCAGAAATACAATTGAAGAAAGCTTCTTACACGGCGACAGTTCTCGCTTTAATTATTGTGTTGTTGGGTGTGCTCGGTCTTATATCGTTGAGCGTTCAAAAGAGAACAAAGGAAATAGGTATAAGAAAAGTGTTAGGCTCGTCGGTTGCAGGTATTATGTCTTTATTTATGAAAGAATTTTTACTGGTCATCTTAATTGCCGGGATTATTGCGTGTCCTGTTGCTTATATCATAATGAACAACTGGCTCCGGGCATACGCTTCCAGGATTGATATTACTGCACAACCTTTTTTGTTATCCGTTTTTATTTTAGGTTTTGTTACGGCATTTCTAATTTGTATTCAAACTATAAAAGCAGCCTCGGCGAATCCCATTAATTCTCTGCGAACAGAGTAAAGAGCCTGGAAATAATTTTTTTGAAAGTGTGTTGGGGTAAGATCGTTCACCCTGTAGAGACCTGGCTGAGAGAAAGCATACACAAGCTCTTGTTATCTTCGCAAATAATGATGAAGCAAAAAGTATATAGGTATTACATGCAGTTACTGCATGAACGGATACACTCACTAAAGCAGATGCAGGCAACTGCTGTCCCGGCTATCCTTTATTGTTTCACTATCTACTGCCCGGCGAATGGCGTACTTTAGTGCACCCTGGTTATTCCGTTTTGTTGGCGCGCAGTTGAAAACATCAGGACAGCATCTCTTTTATAATTTAAAGATTCTAAGTATAGCTCGGGGCTGGTTTAGTAGAATGATTGTTATATACAAATCTTAAAACCTCATTTTTTGGGCTTAAGATAAAAATGTTTTTATTGTTTACTTCAAATCGATAAGCAAAATCAGTTTTTAAATTCTCTAGAATTTCTTTAATTTCTTTATTGATATCTTTTCCAAAAGCAGAAATTGCAACTTTAGGAATATCTTCTAAATATTCTCTCCTAAAAAAGCATACAATTTCGTCAGGCGAGCATAAATCAGTAAACTCTTGAATGTATTGCATTTCAAACATACCATTCATCTTAAAAATTGGAAATTCATAATCAGGAATTGATTCGCTATCAATGAAATAAATTTTGTGGGTGTA
Organism: uncultured Chitinophagaceae bacterium; assembly: GCA_963798665.1. GTDB lineage: Bacteria > Bacteroidota > Bacteroidia > Chitinophagales > Chitinophagaceae > Ginsengibacter. Next base: position 80,758 of record CAWCUN010000023.1, read on the forward strand.
TTTAGAATTAGCATGCTGTGTTTGTTTCTCTTTAATCGCACTAATAAGTTTTTCATTTATTTTGTATTGAGGGATAAAGATCTTTCCGCGGATATTAATCCTGTAATGATTTTTGGCGCCAGGGATAACACTGAAAGGCGGGATAACTTTAAAAATTACATGAAACCGTGAAGCGTTTTTATCAACTTCAAGATTATTGATAGTTGTGTAACTTTTCACTATCAATTCACCTGATTTATCAGTATCCTTGTAGTCTATTTTCTGAAAGTGTCGTTCATTAAGTTCATTAATAAATTTCGATATTTTTTTTTCATAGATCGAATTCAAATTAATATCATTTGGATTATTAAATACGATAGTTCCAATTAAGTCATTCCCATTAGTTAAACTTTCAAGTTGTGACCGCAGATTTTCCAAAATATATATTTCTGTTTTCATTAGTTCAACGCCGGGTACAAATAACTTTTTACATTCACAAAGAAACTCTATCCCATTAATTGTGCATAAGACATCTAAATCCTTGTTGCCTTCCTTTGGTCTCTTCTTATTAAAGATTTCATTGTAATCTAATACCCGAGAAACGTAAATTTCAAAAAATATACTTCTAAATTGTTGTGGATCTTGTAAAAGGCTTTTAAATTTTTTTTGAATAGATTTATTTAGTGTTTTTATATAAAGAATAATCTCTGCGATTTCAAAAACGCCTACAATGCAAGCCTGCTGATTAAAATTTACTAATAAAAAATGTAACCAACTCAGCTGAAATCTGCGAGATAACTTATAATTTTTTTGTTGAAAATAATCTAAGCCAAAATAATCTGCTAAAACCTTATATACAAAATCGATATCCTCTCTGTCTAATCGTTTAATTGGAGCTAGAGAAGATGATAATTTATAACATTCATTCCGCCAATTTTCTAAAATATTATTCATTAATTTTTATGATTTTATTTCCCCTCCACAATCCTCACCTCCTCCTCACTCAGCTCATACAATTCATACACCATCTTATCAATTTCTTTATCCGTTTGCTGAATGACTTGCTGGATATCATTTGCCTTTATCTTTTCTTCTTCAAAATATTGCAGCCATTCCTGTTGTTCGGAGAGAGGGAGTTTTATTTTTTGTTTTTTAAGTTCTTTAAAAAATTCATTTGATGTTAAGTTAGCCCAATTCTGTAATTTATTATTGATAATGATTGTTGCAAATTTTGATAGCAATAATTGTGTGAATTGTTGTAGTAATTGATTTAGCTCTTTATTCTTTGAAAGTATTATATCTGCTTTATCTATGTAAGCTTGTTGTTGGTGAAATATTTTTATGGGAAGTCTCTCAACATATACAAGTTTCACTTCAGCAAACGGCTTTCCAATCATATGAAAATTCTCGAATCTGAAAAACCAATTTAATAATTTTGAATTGAGAATAGATAGTAAAAACTTTTCGTTTATTTCTTTATTAAAGGGTTGAATACAATGTATTGATTTTACACCGATCATGCTTTCATCATCATGCGAAAACATGAGATTATCATCGGTTCTTCTAACTATGAGTTTGTTTTTAAAAAAATTTTCTTTCTTCCGTGGTGCAGCAAGATTTTCACCATACAATACATACTCGCCAGACCAATTTAAATTGTAGCGCTGTACATCACTGCCTCTTATAAGTTTAAGCCAGCTATCATTTTTCTTTTCAAAACCTGTATATGGCTTAATTCGTAAAGTTTCAGCGGTTTGAGATGGAGTGCCTTTGCCTTTTTCATAAAGAATAACTCCTGCACTAACTTTTGCTATCTCAGATAATCTTTGAGAAATATTTTTTATTCTTTTACTGAGTATTCTATTTGGCTTTGTTGCACGATAATTGAAAATTAGATTTTCTTCTTCAAATAATTCATTGTAGTTAAAGTCAATTTTTGTTAGATCATCGTTTGAAAATGGGCTTGAGTTTTCTCGATTACTCAAATAGACTTCAACCACATTATTTGAAACCGGCCTTTCATTTTGAAATATGGATACGATTGGCTCAACTACGGCATCTGAAAAAACATTAAAAGCTTCTAAAAGCCGTAACAAATTATAGCGTTCAAATAAAAATCGTCTCAACTTATCACCTAACTCTACTACTAAAAAAGTATTTGGCGTTATGTAACCTAAATAACCACCTTTTTTTAATAATAAAAATGATTTCTCAAAGAAGAAGCAGTAAGTATCATAGTTATATTGAGTTGTTTCATAATAGCTATCAAAATATTTCTTCTCTTTTTTTGATAGGCTGGCACCATACGGTGGATTCCCAATCACTACATCAAAGCCTCCATTATCAAAAACACTTTTAAATTCTTCGTTCCATTTAAATGCTTTATCACCGGCTACGCTTGCATCGTCTATTAAGCTGTTACCGCATTTAATGTTATCACTAAGGTTACTTAATTTTCTTCCCTTCTTAGCTGTATGCAGCCACAGGCTTAGCTTTGCGATTTCTATGGCATCTTCATTTATATCAACACCAAAAAGATTATTCTCTAAAATGCTATTGTCTAAATCACTAAACACAATAGGAACATTCAGCATTCTTGCAGTTAGCTCATCAGCCGTTCTGTGTTCTGCTTTTAAATATTCAAGTGCTGCATTTAAAAACGCTCCACTTCCGCAGGCAGGGTCGCAAATGGTAAGCTGCAAAAGCCAGTTGCGGTAAGTTTCAATTTTATCAAGCAATACCTTCCGGCGGTCTTTTCTTTTTTTTGGTGCAAAGGTTTCTTCATTTATCTGCAGCTCTTCTTTCTTTTGCGTGCACAAAGCGCCTACCGTATTTTCAACGATGTATTTGGTAATGTAGCGCGGTGTATAAAACACGCCTTCTTTTTTTCGCTTTGTCTTGTTTTTCTCTATGGCTTTTCCTTCAAGCTCCTGTTGTAGTTCTTCTATCTCGGTAAGGCTGTGCTCAAATATGTGCCCGAGAATATTTACATCAACATCTGTTTCAAAATCATAACTGCTAAGCGTTTTGGTTCCTTCATATAAAATAGTGTCATCAATAACTATAGTGTCTAAAATATCATCAGGCGAAAACAGGCCGCCGTTGTAGGCATATATTTCATGCTGTTTACCGCGATGCCCAACATTCAGGTAACCGAAATATTTTTTAAAACGATTGTATAGCGGAAAGTATTCGTCATACTTGCTTTTTAAATCTTCCCATTGTTGCAATATTTCTCTTACAGAGTTTGGCGGAAGCAATAACCTGTCTTCTGCAAAGAGAATAAACAGGAAACGGTCTAACAGCTTTTGGGTTTTTTTAAACAGCAGTAGCTTATGGTATTGAGTATTTTGATCCGCGATATTTTGAAATAGTTTTCTTTTAAAAAGCGAATAATCTGAATAAAGTGTTTTGGTTACATTCTCTTCCTGTACTAAAGAAGCCCGTTTTATTTGCAGCGGAATATTAGATAACAGGTTTTGCTTTTGCAGGCAGAGATATAGCAAGGCAAACCTTTCGTGTGAAAGAGTAAACAGGTCAAACTCTTCGTAGTCTGTAGAATCATTTATGTAAAAACGCAGTTTTTCAAAATTGCTGGTGATTACGTAAAGGCAATTCTTATGTTTATGCTTGTAACCAAATGCCTGGTTACTTACCTTATCAAGGTCGGGTGTGCCGGTATCTTTTAGCTCTACAACAGCAATAACTTCATTATTCAATAAAATAGCGCCATCGCTTTTAGTAGCATCAGTAACACTTTTCTTTTCTAATACAAAATTGTAATCGGGCTGGGGATTTAATGTATAGCCTAATACGTTTACAAAAAGGTCTCTTATGAAACCTTCCTGGTATTCTTCTTCTTTAGCATCTCTTATGTTCTGCTGTATAGCGGCATTAAAAAAGTGTTGCTCAAATAGCTGCCACGCAGTTTGCAATTTTACTTTATCAAGATCGCCGAGATATTTTTTAAGAACAGATTGCTGAAACAAAGACATTCGCTAAAATAAGAATTTATCGCTACTCATCTTTTGTTGCCCTGTCATAACAGGTGGTGGATATTGTTTAGCAAGGGACAATTCAAAAAAAGACTAAGGTTTGATAACCTGTTCACCTCCGCTGTGACTTTTTATTTTAATAAAACTACTGCTGTCGCGGGCTAAGATTTGAACACCTCCCTGGTATGGGTCGGAAAGATTTAACCCCGAACCATTTTCATCTGCACCGAGTTTTACGAGCGGCCCTCCCTTGGTATCAATCAACCTCAGTAATACTGTTTGCGAATATTTTTTTCCATCCAACTCTACAGGCGGCAGCACCGATATACTTGCCCGCACCCGGCCCAGGCTGTCTATAATTTCAAGGGCACGGCCGCGAAGTACGGGTGACTACATCCCGCTGTTGCTGCTGTGTTTGAGCTTTAGCCGGCCGGAGTTGTGCTATAAGAAATATCATTAACAGGAGGTTAATGAGCGAAAGCGCAATTGCAATTCGATTTGATTTCATGTTATTGTTTGCATTAATGGTTCCCGGCAATATCCTGTTTTCTATTCAATGTAAAAATGGTTTTTGACCAACTGTATAAAATAACTGATGTTCTACACTTTCTGTCCGGAGCAATGTAGAGGCGTAGACCATTAAAAGCATTCAAATTTTCCGCCGGCAGTATATAACTTTTGCATATAGGTGAAAATGAGGATATCATATTAAAGTTCAGCCATCAAAAATTGCCGTTAGTTAACAGTGAGTAGTAAAAAAAAGGAGGACAGGAATATTGTAGTCTCCGGGAAAAAAGACTATGTTTGGCGATTACCAAAACCACAGGTTGTATGAAGAAATATTTGTTTTGCGCTGCGTCGCTTACTCTCTTATTATGTAATATTTCATGTTCCAAAAAAGTTGATGATACCAATAACACCGCACCAACTATTACCTCAATTGTTCCGGCGTCTGCACGTGGCGGAGATACAATAACGGCTTATGGAAATAACCTTGCCAATCTTGCGAACTTAAGTATCAGTATTAATAATAAGACTGCGGCGATTATATCTGTCACGGATAAAAGTATTGAGGCTGTGGTACCGCCAAAGGCCGGTTCGGGCAAAGTGGTACTTAGCGTAAACGGCCAGACTTATGAAGGCCCCGAATTTAACTACGAATACAACGCCATTGTCACTACGATTGCAGGAGACGGGAACACCGGAAATTATGATGGGCAGGGTCAATCGGCATCGTTTTATTGCCCGTGGGGAATTGCCGTGGATGCAAGCGGGGACTTATTTGTGGCAGATTGTTATAACAGGTTGATTCGTAAAATATCAGCTGGCAATACTGTATCTACCTTTACTATAGGCTCCGTTAATTTTTACTCACCAAATGATATAGCCATCGATCCGGTTACGCATAATGTATATGTTACAGATTTCAATGAGCATGTAATGCGTATGGATCCATACGGAAATATGGAAGTTATATTTCAGGATGTGATGCCGCTTGCAGGTATAGCTGTAAGCCCCGACGGGAATAATTTATTTATCAGTAATAATACATTGGGCACAATAATCAAAACGGATATGGATGGTAAAAATCCATCCGTTTTTACATCAGGAATAATTACACCGAGAAATATTATTTTTAATAATAAAGGGGAGATGTTTGTGGCAGCTTATCCTGCATCTATTTATGAAATATCAACCACCACAGGTATGGCATCTGCTTTAGCGACCGATCCTCAGTTCCAGGGCTGGGAAATTGCAGCAGATACTTCCGGCAATTTTTATCTTGCGGATCATTTTTCTAATCGTATACAAAAAATTGATAAGAGCGGTAATGTTTCAACAATTGCTGGTAACGGTACCCCGACTGATATAGATGGGATTGGTCTTGAGGCTTCATTTAATGGCCCGCAGGGAATTGCCATTGATGCAGATGGAAATCTATATGTTACTACCTATAATTACGATACGAGAGGCGGCAATAAAGTGAGGAAGATAACCTTTGAATAAGGTTTTAGTATTGAGGTTCTTTACGGTAATGCAAAGGCAACATATTGATCGCCGGATTTACTGCCGATCTTTCCTCCGCCACAGGCGATTACCACGTACTGCTTACCATTTATAAAGTAAGTAGCCGGTGTTGCATAACCGGGCGCCGGAAGTTGTGCTTCCCACAAAAGTTTGCCCGTTCTTTTATCGTAGGCATGCATCATTGCATCTTTTGAATTAGCAATAAATACAAGCCCTCCTTTGGTTACTAACGGCCCGCCATACCCTTCAGTTCCTGTTTGCGGCTGCCCCGGCCGGGCTATAGAAGTATCATTTCCCAGTGGCACTTTCCAAAGCAATTTGCCGCTATTTAAATCGACGGCATTTAGTGTGCCCCATGGTGGCTTGATGCCCGGATAGCCATCTTTATCATAAAAGCGATTATAGCCGGTCATATTATATTTCACCTCATCCATTATATTATTTTTAGCAACACCCACGGCAGCATTGGAAACGGGTTCCTTAGGCACTCCCTTTGCAATACTAACTGCATTTTCTGATGTTGGTTCTTTACCCGAACCTTTTGCTTTTGCAGTGGGTACGGGATCTTTAAGCTTTAATAAAAATGCCAATAACTCTTGTTTTTCTGGTTCCTGTATCTGCTTAAAAGCCGGCATCATATTTCTGCCATTAGAAACCACATTCCATAATTTATCAGCATTATATTTTTGATTGATGTCCACTAATGACGAAAATGGTGTTCCGTTGCCCTTTAGCTCCGGCCCGTGACATGTAATGCAATATTTACTGTACACCTGTTGACCTGCTCCCTGGATGGTATTGCTGTTGCCACTTGTAGCGTCTATCATAACTAACGCCCACGGCAACTCGCTGCTGTTTACATACAAGATGCCTGATTCGGGATCAACAGCAGAGCCGCCCCATTCGCCGCCACCATCAAAGCCGGGAAAAATGAAGACACCATCTTTGCTTGGCGGCGCAAACATGGTTTTATACTTTACCTTATTAAATTTTTCAAGCATTTCAGTATGCACTTCAGGAGTGCGGTCAGTAATGTCATCTTCAGTTAGCGTTTGGCGGGCAAAAGGTTCAGGCAGTGTAGGGATAGGTTGTGTAGGCCAGGTTTCTTCACCTGGCAAATCAGAAGCCGGAAAATTCTTTTCTTCTATCGGGAATATTGGTTGCCCGTTGGTTCGGTCGAATAAAAAAACATAACCATGCTTGGTGATTTGTGCCACCGCATCTATTTTTTTACCATTGTGATTTATTGTTACCAAATTTGGATTGGCCGGCAAATCGCGGTCCCATAAATCATGATGCACCACCTGGTAATGCCATAAATATTTTCCCGTAGCGGCATCCAATGCTATCAATGAATTGGCATACAGGCCTTGGCCCTTTCGGAAGCTTCCGTAAAAATCGCCGCCAATAGAACCGGTAGGTACATACACAATTCCGCGGTCTTCATCCAGTGCCATGCCTGCCCAGTTGTTAGCCCCACCTAATTTTTTCCAGGCGTCTTTATCGGGCCATGTTTCATAACCTTTTTCACCTGGGTGGGGTATTGTGTGAAATATCCATTTCAACTTCCCGGTGCGTACATCGTAGCCGCGGATATGTCCCGGCGCCGCATCTGCAGACTCACTTACACGCATACCAGAAATCAAAACATCTTTATAAATAACACCGGGGGTAGTCGCGGCTATGTATGAATTATAAGTCCCGCTATCCCGGTCAAGATTCTGGGTGAGGTCTATGTAACCGTTGTTACCAAAGCTGCGAACCGGCTTGCCGTCGGATGCATTGATTGCATAGGTTTTGCTGCCGGCACTATAAATAATGCGCTTGTCTTTCCCGGCATCATCCTGCCAGTACATGACACCTCTTGTCACTTTGAAAAAAGCGAACGGATCATTTTTGGCGGACGTGTCTTCTGAAGCGGGATCAAATAACCATACCTGCTTCCCGGTTGCAGCATTAAGTGCAAATAACTTAAGCGTAGGCGTTGTGCCATATAACAGTCCATCAATCATAATTGGATTGCACTGGTTTTGCGTACGGTTGCCCGTATCCCTATCCCCGGAACTATATGTCCAGGCTACTCTTCAGCTGTGTTATGTTACCTGTATTTATGTCAGTATCCGACGAATAACGGATGCCATCTTTTGATCCTGCGTAGGCGGTCCATCCACTATAATCATGGGGCTTTCGGCGTTTGCAAGAAGAGATAAAGAATGGTATTACGATTAAAACCAAAGATATAATTCTCATCATAAGAATAAATTTTGAATGATTTCATTCCATGTACCCGGCAACTATTTTAGACGATAGAATGTTGCTTCAATTTATTCTATTTTATTCGCAACATCTTCATCAGAGATTAAAAATATTCGTTTGATTTATGAAACCTGTACTGAAATCATTTCTTCCTGGTTCTAACCTGAAACTTGTTACAGACCTCAAAATAAACTACTGCGTGGTTTTATTCCGCAAATAATAAGTTCATTCCTTTTAAAATATTTAACGAATTTTTCCAACCCTATAGAATTAATTTTAAGAAAGAATGAAATAACTGTTCCACGACTTTTAATCATTAGGTTTTAATCATATAGAAAACTTCGGCATGCTCAGCGCAATTATCATAGATGATGAAATTCATTGGATTGAAGAGTTGAAATCGCTGCTGAAAGAATATTGCCCGGATGTAATTGTCGCAGCTCAATATTGTTCATCCAAAAGTGGACTGGAAGCAATAAGAAAACAGAAGCCGGATCTTTTATTTCTTGATATTGAAATGCCGGGCCTCAACGGTTTTGAATTATTGGAACAACTTACTGAAATTTCTTTCGCCGTCATATTCACTACCTGTTATGATCATTACGCCATAAAAGCTATACGGTTTAGCGCACTGGATTATTTATTGAAACCGGTGAATGCTAAGGAATTGATTAATGCTGTGAAAAAAGTAGAAGAGCAACGGCATTTACCTGTTGCTGATCAGTTCCGGGTTCTTCTGAACCAGGTGAAAGAAAAAGGAAACGATTTTAATAAACTTGCTGTACCCACTTTAGAAGGTTTTGAATTGATATCAACCGATAAACTGATACGATGCAATGCCAACGATAATTATACCTGCTTTTACATGAAGGATAAAATTAAAATTATCGCCTGCCGCACATTAAAAGAGATAGAAGAACAGTTAAGGGATTTTAAATTTTTTATCCGTGTGCATCACTCTCATATTGTAAACCTCAATGAAGTTGTAAGATACATTCGCGGCGAAGGCGGATACCTGGTGCTAAGTGATGGGACTACAATAAATGTATCAAGAAGGAGGAAGGACAAACTTTTGAATACGTTGTATCCTGCCAGGTATTAATACAATTACATTACTCGGTAATCCTGTACATCGCTTCCCTATTGCCGCTACTTACTCAATTGCCCTTACTTTTTCTTTGCGGAGCTATTAGTTTTGATATTGTAATTATCAATTATCATTTTTAAATATCGAAACAATGAAAACTACAATCAAATATTTAATTATCGCTTGCCTGGCAACAATCGTATGCACGGCCAATACATTCGGGCAAAGGAAAATAACAGTTGTGGGTACCGCCACCACGTTTGACTATGGCGATAAAATGGCGAATACCCGAGGTGATGGTTCACTTGCAGAATCACGCGTAAGCCAAAGGGCATTAGCGGCTTTCACTAAATCATTTCCTGGCGCAACTGATGCCAAATGGTTCAGGGCGGGCAAAATGTACGGTGTTAATTTTGTTGAAAGTGAAAAACCGCATAAAAGCCTGTACAATGTAAAAGGAAATTTAATTTACTCTCTTTGTTTTGGCTCAGAAAAAGACCTGCCCCGGGATGTAAGGAAAACGGTAAAAACTGAGTATATCGATTGCAATATCACCCAGGCAGTAGAAGTGCATGAAAATGACAGGCATGTTTGGCTGGTAAACCTTGACGATGCTAATAATTTAATAACCGCAGGTGTGGAAGATGGCTCTATTGCAGAATTGAGTCGTTATACAAAAGCAAAGTAGTGGGTAATTAAAGCAGTGAATTATTCTTACGCTATCGTCTTTTGGAGACAGGATAAGCGGTTATTTCCAATGACACATTACAATTTTTTCGTCAGCAGAAAATAACCGTTTATTGCTGTCTTTATTTGCATCTGGATTTTTTTGGTTTACTTCTTTGCCTGAGAATCTCCTGGTCGTTTTTTTTATGGATGGCTCTTCAAGCTTTTATTGACATCACCTATACAGTGATGGAAAATTCTGTTTGATAAAATGAAAAAGCAACTTTCCGTTTGAGCAGATTTTTAAAGTAGTTTTTATTAGAGCAAAAATGGAGAAATATCTTCCCACCGGCTAATCAATAATTTGTTTATGGGTTGATGATAATTACTATTTCGAAATAAAATAAAGTAATCTAAAATAAAAATTTTCTTACCTTAACATAGCAATTTTCCTGGTACGATTGCGGCACAGGCCAAACCTTCTTCACCTGGTGCCATAAAACATAGTTATATGGAACTGGCCGGAAAGCATATTGTAAATTCGGCTTCATCAAAAATCTGGAGCATGCTCATGGATACTGATATGCTCGCAAAAATAATCCCCGGAATTTCCCGCCTGGAAAAAATTGGTGATAATACCTTCAAATCAATTCTCGAAATAAAACTTGGACCTGTAAACAGCGCTTTTACCGGCAACCTTCAAATGGATGAAATAACCGAACAAGAAGGATTCACGCTGAAAGTGACTCAGAATAGCAAGATTGGTAATGCCAGTGGCAATATTAAAATAAACCTGTCACCCCTGGACGATGAAAAGACCGAAATCGCTTTTAATGGCGATGTGAAACTATCCGGGCTACTTGCCGGTATGGGCCAAAGGGTAATGGGAAGTGTGGCACATACGCTAACCAAACAATTCTTTGCAAATTTAGAGAAAGAGCTAAAAGCGATCTGATAACACCTGGGATACGTAACTGCTATTCCCGTAAAAGCAGACTTTAATAAAACCTAAAAATAAATTCTATGAGCATAAAAATTCGTGTTAAGGTTAACGATGTGGAGTACAACAATGAAGTTGAACCACGATTGCTGCTGGTACATTACCTGCGCGATGTATTGAGACTAACTGGAACGCATGTGGGCTGTGACACGAGCAGTTGCGGAGCCTGCACAATACTGGTAAACGGTAAATCCGCAAAGAGCTGTACAATTTTTGCCGTGCAGGCAAACGGCGCTGAGATCACTACTATTGAAGGCCTTGCCCGCGATGGCGAATTGCATCCGCTCCAGGAAGCTTTCAAAGAATGCCATGGATTGCAATGCGGCTTTTGCACGCCAGGTATTATAATGACGGCGGCCGACCTTTTGCAAAATAATCCGGAGCCTACTGAAGAAGAAATCCGTTATGCGTTGGAAGGCAATTTTTGCCGCTGTACCGGCTATCAAAATATTATTAAATCAGTGCAGTACGCTGCCAATAAAATGAAAGAGGAGGTAAATGTATGAGTACAAATGGACTAATCGGAAAATCCGTTAAACGGGTTGAAGATAAAAGATTTATTACCGGCCGGAGGAAATTACACGGATGATATTGTTCTTCCGCATCAAACTTATGCATCATTCGTTCGAAGCCCTTATGCTCATGCAAAGATTGTAAGTGTTGATGTAAGCGCCGCGAAAGCTATGCCGGGTGTGGTAGCTATTTATACCGGGGCAGATGTTGCTGAGGTGAATGGTGTACCCTGCGGCTGGCAGGTGAATTTTAAGAATGGCGATCTGATGAAGGAGCCCAGGCACCCGTTGCTGGTGGCAGATAAGGCAAGGCATGCAGGCGATGCCATCGCCATCGTAATCGCAGAATCACCAGGGGAAGCTGTGGATGCGTCGCAGGTTGTAAATGTGGAATACGAGGAATTGCCCTGTGTAGTGGATGCTTCCAAAGCGGTACAACAAGGCGCTCCCCTCGTCCATGATGATGTGCCCGGCAATATTTGTTTTGACTGGGCCCTTGGTAACCCGATCGCTGAAGTGGATGAAGCTATAAACAATTCAGCACACGTTACCACGCTGGAATTTGTGAACCAGCGTATGATACCCAATGCGATTGAACCACGATCGTACAATAGCTCCTACGATTCAGCAAATGACAAATATGTTTTATATACAAGTAGTCAAAATCCTCATCTTATTCGTTTGCTGATGTGTGCATTCGTGCTCGGCATTCCGGAACATAAAGTGAGGGTAGTAAGCCCGGATGTAGGTGGCGGATTTGGCAGTAAAATATTTCATTACACCGAAGAAGCATTGCTTACGTGGGCAACAAAAAAAATCGGGAGACCGGTGAAGTGGACTGCCGAAAGGAGCGAAAGTTTTTTATTAGATGCGCACGGTCGCGATCATGTTACAAAGGCGGAAATGGGTTTTGATGGTGAAGGAAATATTACAGCATTGCGTGTAAAGACTTTCGCGAACCTTGGCGCTTATCTATCTACCTTCGGAAGTTGCGTACCCACCTATCTTCATGGCACGCTGATGCAGGGATTATACAAGACTCCAAAAATAAATGTTGACGTTACTGCTGTATTTACTAACACTACGCCGGTAGATGCTTATCGTGGTGCGGGCAGACCGGAGGCTACCTATTTATTGGAAAGATTAGTTGACCTTGCTGCACATGAAATGAATATGGACCCGGCTGAGTTGCGTTTCAAAAATTTTATTCCTCCTTTTGATGGCGTCAATCAACCCGGTTACCAAACACAGGTGGCTTTGCAATATGACAGTGGTAACTACGAAGGGGTTTTGAAGAAAGGCCTTGAAATGCTTGGGTATGATAATTTACGGAAAGAACAGAAAGAAGCTGCAAACAACGGAAAACTTTTGGGTGTTGGTTTCTCAACCTATATCGAAGCTTGTGGTATTGCTCCTTCTGCAGTGGTAGGCTCATTGGGAGCACGGGCAGGTTTGTATGAAGTAGGGCAGGTGCGTGTGCAGCCCACGGGTAAAGTGAGTGTATATACCGGCTCTCATTCTCATGGCCAGGGACATGAAACAACTTTTGCCCAGGTGGTGGCTGATAAATTAGGGATCACAATGGATGATGTCGAGATCGTTCATGGAGACAGCGAAAGTGTTGCATTTGGCATGGGTACCTATGGTTCAAGAAGTATTGCCGTTGGCGGAAGTGCAATAGTGAAAAGCATAGACAAGATAATCGAAAAAGGGAAGAAGATAGCTGCGCATAAACTTGAGGTAAGCGCTGACGATATTGAATTTGAAGGAGGTAAGTTTACTGTAAAGGGAACGGATAAATCTGTTGGCTTCGGCGATGTGGCACTTACAGCCTATGTACCTCATGTGTATCCAAAAGACCTGGAGCCGGGTCTTGACTTTAGCAGCTTTTATGATCCTGCCAACTTTACCTATCCATTCGGTTGCCATATCGCAGTAGTGGAAGTGGATAAAGAAACCGGCAAAGTTGTTCTAAAGAGATTTGTTGCGGTTGACGATGTTGGCAATATCATCAACCCGATGATTGTTGATGGGCAAATTCATGGAGGTGTGGCGCAGGGCGTTGGGCAGGCATTATTTGAAGGTGCTGAGTACGATGAAAACGGCCAGCTCACTAATGCATCATATATGGACTATTGCATGCCACGTGCCGACGATTTTCCTATGTACGAAACCGCCATACAGGTAACACCTTGTCCGCATAATCCACTCGGCGTAAAGGGTGCTGGCGAAGCGGGAGCTATCGGTTCAACACCCGCTGTTGTCAATGCGGTGCTGGATGCGCTATGGAGCGGTGGTCATGAAGTTAAAGATATTCGCATGCCACTTACTTCCGAAAGAGTGTGGAGGGCGATGCAACAGTAATTTTTTAATGTTTAAATTTTAAATTTTATGATACCAGCTACATTCGATTATGAAAAAGCCGGAACTATTGATGAAGCTATTGTTGCTTTATCCGGTGGTGGAAAAATATTGGCCGGTGGCCACAGCTTAATACCAGCAATGAAACTTCGTTTGAGCCAACCCACAAAATTGGTTGATATAACAGGCATAGTTACACTAAGGGGAATTAGAGAAGAAGATGGGGAGATTGTAATTGGAGCCGCTACCACACATGCTGATATTGCCGGTGACGAACTTATTAAATCAGCTCTTCCGTTTTTTTCGGAAGGTGCTTCTTTGATAGGAGATTTACAGGTTCGGAATTATGGCACAATCGGTGGCAGCACTAGCACATGCTGATCCTGGCGCCGACTGGCCTGCTCTTTTACTTGCATCCAATGCCACTATTGAGGTGCAGGGCAAGTAAAGGAAAGCGCAAAATAAAAGCTACTGATTTTTTTACAGGATTATTCTCAACTGCTTTGGATGATGAAGAAATAATCACCGCCATACGAATTCCTGTGCCGGCAAAAGACACTAAAACAAATTACCAGAAATTTGTGCATCCGGCCTCCCGTTTTGCCATTGTCGGTTGCGCTGTGATGCGCTCGGCTGATGGCAAAACAAATATTGCTTTTACAGGTATTTCAGACAATGCATTTCGGGACAGCGATGCCGAAAATGCTATTTCAGGAAAAGAGATCAATGATGAATCTATTGGCTGAAGCAGCAAATGCGGCTTTGCAAAATGTAACTGTTGAGGGAGATCACTTTGCATCTGAAGAATATCGCAGGCACCTGGCTAAAGTATATTTGAAAAAAGCATTGCAGTCTGTAGCATAATTTTTCTTACACAGGAAAGGCCATCTTTCATATCGCCGGTTCCCGGCACCCCGGATCATTTTTTATATTAAAAAAACACCTGGTTACATTTTATTCTACCCGGCAAAATAAGAGCGATAAATTTGTTTTTGAAATGATCCAACTGAACGACATCAAAAAAATGCTGGAGGAGCAGGGCTATATTACAGGCGATGCTGTTGCCATGTCAGTCTTTCTTTCGCTACAACTGAACAAACCCTTGCTGGTAGAAGGTCCTGCAGGTGTTGGTAAAACAGAAATTGCCAAGGTAATGGCCAACGCATTGCAGACAGATTTAATTCGCCTGCAGTGTTATGAAGGCCTTGATGCTACCCATGCGTTATATGAATGGAATTACCAGCGGCAATTGCTTCACCTTAAAATGGTGGAACACAATGCACAAACAATTGAAGAAAAAGAAAAAACAATTTTCAGCGATGCATTCCTGATGAAACGGCCATTGCTGCAGGCAATAACGCATCATAAGAAACCCGTGCTGCTCATAGATGAGATAGACAGGTCTGATGAAGAGTTTGAAAGTTTTTTGCTGGAAGTACTGAGTGACTGGCAAATAACCATTCCCGAATCGGGAACCATTACCGCAACACACATTCCGCACGTGATACTAACTGGAAACCGTACACGCGAATTAAGTGATGCATTGAGAAGGCGTTGTTTGTACCTGTACATTGATTATCCCGATTTTGAAAAAGAATGGCTGATCGTCAGGAATAAAGTGCCAGGCATTGATACAAAACTGGCCGAACAAATCACGCGGTTCATGCAGCAATTGCGCAATACCAACCTTGAAAAAAAACCGGGTATTGCCGAAACACTCGACTGGGCTATGGCATTATCAGCCTTGCATATTGACCATCTTGATAAAAATATTGTTGAGCAAACACTAGGTCTTGTACTGAAAGACTGGAGTGATACAAGAGAGGTTCAATTATCGCTAAGCGAACTCCTTGAAAAAACAGGCGTTTATTCAAAGCTTGATAAGCTATGATTACACGACAAACATCTTTATCAAAAAACATTGTCCGGTTCTGCATGTTCCTGCGGCAAAAAGGTTTTAATGCTGGTGCGGAAGAAGAAGCTATATCGCTGCGTGCATTGCAATACATTGATTTTAGCAGCAACGAAATTTTCCGTTTAACGCTTAAATCTGTCCTGTGTCGAAGCAAATCGCAATTGGATGAATTTGATGATTTGTTTCACGAGTATTGGAAAGAACTGGAGACAGCAGTTAATGCAAAAAAGAAGGAGGATGCCGACGTTAGAAAGCCGGTTCCGCAGGAAGCCTCATTCAAATCGCTGAAATCATGGTTACATGGAAACCGAAATGATGACACCGAAGAAACGGCAACCTATAGCTTACAGAAAAATCTTTCGCAAAGAGATTTTTCTGCAGTGCCGGAAGACCAGGTGAACGAACTCATGCAAATCGTCAAAGCCTTGTCAAAACGGCTTGCCTCAAGAACAAACAGGCGGTATAAGCCGTCTCACAAAATCTCTATGCCGGATTTGCGGCAAACCCTCCGAAAAAACATGCGATGGGGAGGCGAATTGCTCGATATCGTGCAACGCAAGCCCAAAAGGAACAGGATGAAACTTGTTATGCTTTGCGACGTAAGCAAGTCAATGGAATTGTATTCTGTTTTTTTGATACAATTCATATACGCTTTCCAACAGGTGTATAATCGAATGGAGACATTTGTGTTCAGTACCTCACTCACGAGAATAACACCTCTATTGAAACAAAAGAATTTTCGCGAAGCATTGCATTTGCTCGGCGCTGAAAAGAGCGGATGGGCTGGCGGTACAAGAATAGGAGAATCACTGGCGGCATTTGTGAAAGACCACGCAAAAAAAATGATCGACTCAAAAACGATTGTAATCATTTTAAGCGATGGCTGGGATACCGGTAATATTGATACACTTAAAAAGAGTATGGCGTATATTCATAACAAAGCAAAAAAACTTATCTGGCTAAATCCATCTGCAGGTTATTCGGGCTATCGGCCCGACGTAGCAGGTATGAAGGCAGCTATGCCTTATATAGATAAGTTTGCACCTGTTCACAATGCTGAGAGTTTAAGAAAATTACACGAGTTGCTTAGATGAAGTTCCTGTTTTGGTGCCAGCGATTGCGCCATGCCATTGGCTTTGGTGGAAAGAGATTGTGCATTTAGTTCTTTTTTTTAACGCTTATATAATCCGGAATACCTCAATTGAATTAGTACCATCACGCTTACTGATAACTGTGGTAAAATTGCAGGTAAGAATTTTTAAAGAAGTAAAAAAACTCTATTATATCACGGTGTAAAATCAACAAAGCCAACTGTCCGCTTTTCTAAAATAAACTGTTCATATACGAACACTCTTCTTAATAAATTAGCTCTTACTTCTTCTTTATCAATGCCATGGAGCATTGGTATGATGGTTGATCCTGTTTATTCGACTCCCGACCAGTATCTGGGCTTTGAGACTTTAATAAATTGATGACATTTTTCAGGATGCTTAAAAACTATTTCAAAATCGCACTAAGAAATTTAAGAAACAGTAAGGCGTTTTCTTTCATCAATATTTTTGGTTTGGCCATAGGGCTTACCTGTTTTATGTTCATCGCAGTATTTGTCTATAATGAACTCAGCTATGATAAATATCCTGCAGAGGCGAAGAATATATATCGTGTAAATTTAGGAGTTACCGGCAATGGGAACACGGCTGGTTACGTGAATGTGAACAATGGTGTGGGGCCGGGATTTAAAAATGCATTTCCGGAAGTAAAAGCTTTTACGAGAATTGTCCCTGTAGCTGATTTTATTAAATATGATAACAATCAATTTAAAGAGGAACACCTTGCTTTTGCAGATTCTACATTCCTGCAAATGTTTTCAATTCCATTATTAGAAGGGAGCACAGCAAATGCGTTAGTTGAGCCTAACAGTGTTGTTATTTCAAAAGAGCTTGCTAAAAAATATTTCGGCGCTGGTGAGCCCATCGGAAAGTCTTTAGCAATAGGAACCCAAAGGACATTGTATAAGGTAGCTGGTGTTTTCGATAAAGTGCCCGATGATTCGCATTTTCATTTTGATGCATTTTTAAGCCTCTCCACTTTTCATATAACGAACGCAACGTGGAGTAATGTCGGTTTTTATACATACCTGCTGCTCGATAAAAACACAGATCCAAAAAAACTCGAATTAAAATTTCCGCAACTGGTTGCCAAATATGTAGTGCCGGAAATTCAACATGATATGGGTGTAAGCCTTGCCGAAGCACAGAAATCAGTCAACACATTTGTCTTCACACTGCAGCCGCTCACTGATATTCACTTATACTCCAATACAAAATATGAGATGGAGCCAAATGGTGACATTCAATACGTGTACATATTTTCGGCGTTGGCTATTTTTATCCTCCTGCTTGCCTGTGTAAACTTTACGAACCTTTCAACGGCACGTGCTGTAAAACGTGCCAGAGAAGTAGGCATCCGCAAAGTGTTGGGTTCGCTAAAGAAACAACTGGTTTTTCAATTCCTCACCGAATCTGTTTTGCTTACATTTTTTTCGATGCTGTGTTCGTATGTTTTAATATACCTGTTGTTGCCATATTTCAACCAGGTCGCTAATAAGGATATCAGTTTTGAATTTTTCCTCGGCTACCGGTCAGTGTTAGTAATGATATCATTGGTTTTTCTTGCGGGAATTTTAGCAGGTATTTATCCGGCGTTCTTTTTATCCTCTTTTAACACCATAAAAGTTTTAAAAGGTTCATCATATGCACTGGGCTCACAAAGAAAGCCTTTGCGAAGCAGCCTCGTAGTATTCCAGTTTTTTGTTTCTATTGCATTAATCATTGCAACAATTATTGTTTACCGGCAATTGCATTATATGCAAAACAAAAAATTGGGTTACGATAAAGAGCAGGTATTATTTCTTCCCGATGCAAGACTATTAGGCCAGAACCAGACTGCATTTGAGCAACAGTTACTACGGGGCAGCCGCGTTGTTTCAGCAAGCATTTCAAGGTTTGTCCCTGGCGGTGTCTTTCTTGGTGGCACACAAATTTACCCAAAGAATGAAAATCGAAACGGTACCGAAATTCATGCAAATATTTATCATATAGATTATGATTATTTGAAAACGCTGGGTATCAAAATTGTGCAGGGAAGAAATTTTTCGAGAGACTTCCCCACAGATTCTTCAGGGATATTAATCAACGAAGCAGCTGTTCGTGAGTTAGGATGGAGCGGAACAAACCCTATTGGAAAATCGATAGTACGTTCAGGCCGGCAGCAGCTTAAGGTGGTAGGTGTGGTAGCCGACTTTAATTATGCATCTGTAAAACAAAAGGTGGCTCCGATGATGATGATTCTCGGAGGGAACTATGGCGGCCTTATAGTAAAAATAAATACCCCCGATGTAAAAGGCTTTCTTGCAAATTTAAAAAAGCAATGGAATGGCTTTAATCCGGATGGACCCTTAGGCTATACTTTTCTTGATGATAATTTTGCAAAACTATACACAAGTGAACAACGTACGCAGCAAATATTTTCTGCGTTTGCTATTCTTGCCATCATCATCGCCAGCCTCGGTTTGTTTGGCCTTTCAGCATTTGTGATAGAACAGCGCACAAAAGAAATCGGTATAAGAAAGGTATTAGGTGCCTCCGTACAAAATGTGTTGTTGTTGGTATCAAAAGAATTCTTATTGCTGGCAGGGATTGCGTTTATTATTTCAATACCGGTTACCTGGTGGGCAATGCATATGTGGCTTCAGGATTTTGCGTACAGGATATATATAAGTTGGTGGATTTTTGCAATTGCCGGCGTTGTGGCAATTTTAATTGCATCACTAACGGTTAGTTTCCAGGCAATAAAAGCAGCGATAGCAAATCCGGTAAAGAGTTTAAGGGCGGAATAAAGCTAAAAGTCAAAAGTCAAAATTAAAAAGTCAAAAACCAAATTCGAACAGTCTGTCAAATCGTAATTCATAACTCTAAATTCTAAACTATAAAACGTGTTCAAAAATTATCTAAAAACTGGGTTTAGAAGTTTAAGGAAGAACAAAATATTCTCCCTCATTAATATCCTGGGGCTGGCATTGGGCCTCGCTTGTAGCATGCTGATCATGTTATGGGTAAATGATGAATACAGCGTTGACGCATTTTACAAAAATGACAAGCAATTGTACGCTATTTTTGAAAGGCAGTATTATGATGGAAAAATCGACGCCTTGTATTCAACACCAGGATTAATGGCTGGTGAATTGAAAAGAGTATTACCTGAAGTTGAATTCGCAACCGGTTATGCAAAAACAAATACCAATACTTTTGAAGCAAAGGATAAAATCATAAAAGAAGCGGGCAATTATGCAGGGGTTGATTTTTTTAAGATGTTCAGTTATAAAATGCTGGAGGGAAATGCACAAACGGCTTTAAACGCACCAAACAGTATCGCAGTCTCCAGGAAGATGGCTGAAGATTTTTTTGGTAACCCGGAAGATGCAATGGGAGAAACAATCCGTTTTCAAAACAAGAAAGATTTAAAGATAACAGCAGTGTTTGAAAATCTTCGGGAAGCTGCTTCGGACAAATTTGATTATATCATTGACTGGGATACTTTTCTTGAGAACTATAGTTGGGCAAGGGATTGGGGTAATAACAGTCCGCGTACCTACATTATGTTACGGCGTGATGCAGATGTTGCAGCTGTAAATAAAAAGGTTGTACATTTTCTTGATAATTATAATAAAGATCAGGGTTCGGGTTTTCGTATTGAATGTAGTATGCAGCCTTTTAGGGAAATGTACCTGCACTCTAATTTCAAAGATGGCGTAATCAGCGGAGGACGTATTGAATATGTGCGTCTGTTCAGTATAGTCGCTTTATTTATCCTGCTTATCGCATGCATAAATTTCATGAACTTAACTACGGGACGTTCAATAGAAAGAGCCAAAGAAATTGGGGTGCGTAAAGTAGTTGGTGCACGGCGTACGTCTATAATTCGTCAATTTATCGGCGAAGCGATCCTGGTTACTTTTTTTGCAGCGATTGTTGCGGTAACGCTGGTACAAATTGCGTTGCCATCTTTTAATGCCTTCACAGGAAAACAGATTCAAATACCAGTGCACGACATTTCATTTTGGCTAAGCCTGGTTGGTATTATATTGCTCACAGGAGTTGTCTCGGGCAGCTATCCGGCATTATTACTTTCATCATTCAATCCGGCCAGGGTGCTAAAGGGCACACCTAAATTTAGTACCGGCAGTACTTCGTTTCGTAAAGGTTTGGTCATCTTTCAATTTATGCTTTCTGCTGTACTGATCACAGCAACCATTGTGGTATCAAAACAGGTAGAGTATATACAAACAAAAAATATTGGCTACAACAGGGAAAACCTTTTGTACATATCATTGGAAGGAGATCTTCCGGGCAAATACAATTTATTTAAAGATGAAGCAGCAAAAGTGCAGGGTGTAAAACTTATTACACGTATGTCGGATGCGCCTACAAAAATTAACAGTTCTACCGGTGGCGTTCAATGGGCCGGTAAAGATCGGGAATTGAACATACAGTTTGCAGCAATTTCTGTAGGCTACGACTTTGCAAAAACAATGGATGTAACAATGCTGCGGGGCAGGGATTTTTCCAAAGACTTTCCTTCAGACTCCACCGGCTATATTCTTAATGAAGAAGCTGTAAAAAAAATCGGGTATAGGGATCCGAAGGGAAAGTCCATAACGCTCTGGGGAAATAAGGGATCCATCATTGGCGTAATGCAGGATTTTCATTTTAATTCATTGCAT
Source organism: uncultured Chitinophagaceae bacterium (assembly GCA_963798665.1). Classification (GTDB taxonomy): domain Bacteria; phylum Bacteroidota; class Bacteroidia; order Chitinophagales; family Chitinophagaceae; genus Ginsengibacter. The sequence continues at coordinate 102,339 of CAWCUN010000023.1, forward strand.
GTTCCGGTGAAGCCTATGATTCTTCATTTTGCCGAACAGGATGAAGGTGGCGTAGCGCTGGTAAGAATTGAGGCTGGCAAAACAAAACAAGCTTTAGCGGGTTTGAAAATAGTATGTAAAAATATCAATCCAAAATTTCCCTTTACATATCTGTTTTCTGATGAGGAGTACAGTAAATTGTATAAGAGTGAGCAGGTCGTGAGCAGGCTTTCAGATTCATTTGCAGTGCTCGCAATATTTATTTCCTGTCTTGGTTTATTAGGCCTTTCAATTTTTACTGCTCAACAACGCAGAAAGGAAATTAGCATCCGAAAAATTCTTGGCGCAGCTGTTGGTTCACTGTTCATATTACAGTCAAAGGATTTTTTAAAGCTGGTATTCATTGCATGCCTCATTGCTACACCAGTTTCTGTATACTTTATGAACAAATGGTTGCAGGATTATGAGTACCGCGTTACTATCGCATGGTGGATGTTTGCATTGCCCGCCGTAGTTGCCATATTAATTGCATTACTAACGGTGAGCTTCCAGGCAATAAAAGCAGCGACGGCAAACCCGGTAAAAAGTTTACGAACAGAATAAAGGAATAAATCATGATAAGAAATTATTTTAAAACGGCCTGGCGCAATTTGCTGAAGAATAAAATTTTTTCTGCCATCAATATTTTAGGCCTTGCTATTGGAATTGCAGCCTTCCTGTTAATAGTGAACTACCTGCGATTTGAATACAGCTTCGACGATTTTAATGTAAATAAGGATCGCATTTATCGTGTACCCATGACGGTGACTGAAACCGGTGGCAAGCCGCAAACATTTGCATTTACCTATCCTGCGCTGGCACCGGCAATGAAAAAAGACTTTCCCGAAGTGCAGGATGCGGTGCGTTTCAGAATAAGATGGGGGGTGGTGCAGCACGGAGATCAAAAAATTATTGAGAATGGTAAGATCTATTATGTCGATCCTTCAGTATTTGATGTTTTTTCTTTTGGGTTTGAAAAAGGTTCTGCAGCCACTGCTTTCAGACAATTAAATGATGCGGTTATTACTCATTCAACCGCAATAAAATATTTCGGCAGTGATCCCGGTGGCCGGGATGCAATTGGCAAAACACTTCACTATGACAATGAAGACTATGTAGTAACGGCGGTGCTGAAAGATCTCCCGGCAAATTCACATATACAATTTAATATCCTGCTTAATTATGATAAATATATTCAACTCACTGAAAATGCTGCAAACACAAGCTGGAACTGGAGTGATTTTTACACCTATATCTTAGTAAAACCCGGCACAAACATCAACGCCCTTCAGGCCAAAATGCCTGCCTTTGCACAACGTTATAAGGGCGCTGATATGAAGAAGAACGGCTACGCCAATACCTTCGAGCTGCAGCCTTTGAAAGATATTCATATACGGTCTCTATATGATTACGAAATGCCGGGGAGCGGTAACCTGTATTATTTGAAATACCTCGGCATTGCGGCGTTACTTATTTTACTGATAGCATTAATTAATTATGTAAATCTTTCCACAGCACATTCACTCGAGCGTTCAAAAGAAGTTGGTGTCCGTAAAGTGATCGGCGCTTCAAAATTTCAATTAGTGCGGCAATTTCTTGCTGAAACTTTTTTAGTGAATGCATTTGGAATTATTATCGGCTTTCTGCTTTTCAAACTGGCACTTCCACAATTCTCACAACTTATTAATCAGAATGTAACAGACCTGCAAACCAGTAGCTGGCAATTCTGGGTAATCATATTTTCAATTTTTATCATCGGCACTTTGCTTGCGGGCTTTTATCCTGCCTTTGTACTGTCTTCTTTTCAACCAATACAAACTTTAAAGTCAGTTACTGGTTTTACCGGGGCAAGAAGAAGCAGGAATGTTTTCAGGAAATCGTTGGTGGTATTGCAATTTGCAGCAGCGATTATTTTAATTGGCGGTGCTATTGGTTTTTATCGCCAACTGCGATTTATGAGTAACAGGGATCTCGGAATTGATATAAAGGAAACACTCGTATTGCAGCAAACACAAAATCCCGACAGCAGCAGAGTGAACACAGTAGAAGCTGTTATAAACGATTTGCAGAAAATACCCGGCGTTGAAAACGTAACAACTTCAACGTCTGTGCCCGGAGGCGAAGTGGGTGGTTCATCCGGCTTTCGCCTGATGTCATCAAATGAAGACAAACGTTGCCGCGATTTTGGCATTGATGAAAAGTTTATTCCCAACTATAATTTATCGCTTGCTGCAGGAAGAAATTTTGATAAGGACAAACCTTTTACCGAAGACACGACACAAACAACAAGTGTTATTATTAATGAAACAGCGGCCAAAATATTTGGTTTCACCCACGCAAAAGATGCGATAAATAAAATACTTGTTACTGGTGGTAATATTAAATGCAAAATCGTAGGCGTTCTGCAAGATTATCACCAGCAATCTTTGCAATATAATTTTGACCCGATTGTATATTATCCTGAGCAGTATATCAACATGACCAATTTTTCTGTAAAGCTTGATACAAAAAACCTCACACAAGTAGTTGACAGGGCAAAAAAAATATGGAGTGAAGCATTCCCGCAAAGCCCTCTGCAATATTTTTTCCTGGATGAATATTTCAACAGGCAATATAAAAATGACGAATTATTTTCTACCGTCCTTTGGTGGTTTACTATTCTCGCTATTATTGTAGCAAGCCTTGGATTATTTGGCCTTTCACTTTACACAGTTGCGAAAAGATCAAAAGAAATAAGTGTGAGAAAAGTGCTGGGCGCAACGGTTTTGCAGATAATGACGCTTATTACAAAAGATTATATCAAACTGGTACTATATGCGGGTTTGGTCGCGGTTCCTGTTGCGTATTTCTTATTGAAAAGCTGGTTAAAGGATTATGCATTCCACATCGATATAGAAATTTGGTTTTTCTTTTTTCCATTGTTATTGATTATGGCAATTGCATTGATAACGGTGTTGTTTCAGTCGGTAAAAGCTGCTATTGCAAATCCCGTTAAGAGTTTAAGAACAGAGTGAAAAGTGAAAAGCCAAAATGAAAGGACATCAGTGTTTTACTTTTTACATGATAAAGTGTCTCTATGATAAAAAATTATTTTAACACAGCATGGCGAAATCTTGTTAAAAACAAGGTTCACTCATTCATCAACATTGCCGGGCTCTCGGTTGGGCTGGCGTGCAGCCTTCTTATATTGCTTTGGGTACAAAATGAATTAAGCATAGATGCTTTTCATAAAAACGGCTCACGGTTATATAAAGTATATGGGCGTGAATACTACAAGGATCATGTTGATGGCAATTACGATACTCCGGGCCTTTTGGCAGATGAATTAAAAAAAGTAATACCAGAAGTGGAAGATGCTGCTATGATGCAGGAAGATAACTATAATACAGCTTTGCAGGCGGGTGATAAAGTACTGAAAGTAGAAGGCACTGGTGCAGGAAAGGGTTTATTCAATATGTTCAGCTATCCTCTTTTATACGGAACTGCCCAGGCAGCGCTTGCTTCTACAACAAGCATAGCCATTTCAAAAAAGACTGCGGATAATTTTTTTGGAAGCCCTGCGAATGCAATGGGTAAAACTATCAGGTTTGATAACAGAAAAGATTTTAAAGTAACTGCTGTGTTTAAAGATTTGCCGGAAAATGCGTTCCGCAAATTTGATTATCTCATAAGCTGGGATGCTTATTTAGAAGACCATCAATGGAGTAAAGATTGGGTCAACAGCGGCCCGCTGACATATGTAATGTTGCGTGCCGATTCCAACCCTGTGTTGGTGGATAAAAAGATTGCTCATTTCTGGGACTTATACCGACAGGATAGCAGTGAGGCTTATCATGTAGAACTCGGCCTTCAAAAGTTTGACCAGGTATACCTGCATTCCCATTTTGAAAATGGAAAAGTATCGGGAGGCCGTATAGAATATGTACATCTCTTTGGCCTGGTGGCAATTTTTATTTTATTAATTGCCTGTATCAATTTTATGAACCTTACTACTGCACGTTCTGTAAAGAGAGCAAGAGAAGTGGGTGTACGCAAAGCTGTAGGTGCTGTTCGTTCTGTATTGATAAAACAGTTTATTGGCGAATCAATAATGCTTACTGCATTGGCCGTTGTCATTGCTCTCGCATTGATGATTTTATTGTTGCCACTTTTTAACGGTATAACACAAAAACAAATTAAATTTCCGTTTCACAATTTTTCTTTCTGGATAGATATTGCGCTGATAACCTTGCTTACAGGATTTATTTCCGGCAGTTACCCGGCTTTATTTTTATCCTCTTTCAATCCTGTAAAAGTTTTTAAGGGAACGGTTAAACTTACAAGTGGGGCAGTATGGTTTCGCAAAGGTCTGGTTGTATTCCAGTTTGTCCTTTCCATTATACTTATTATCGGAACTATTGTTGTTTCTAAACAGGTAAATTTTATCCAGTCGAGAAACCTGGGTTATGATCGTGAAAATTTAATTTATGTTCCATTAGAAGGGGAACTTATAAATAAATATGCAACCTGGAAAAATGAAGCGTTGAAAATGCCGGGCATACAAAATATAAGCTGGGTGTCTGACAACCCTACCTTTCTTGATCAATGGACCAATAATGTTGATTGGGAAGGCAGGGATGCACGGACACTTATTTCTTTTGAGCAGCCTGCCGCAGGTTATGATTTTGTGAAAACCATGAAGCTTACGATGAAAGAAGGTCGTTATTTCTCAAGAGAGTTTGCCTCGGATACTGATGCTTACGTGATTAATGAAACAACAGCAAAAAAAATCGGCTATGCCAACCCGGTAGGCCGCTCTGTAACTATGAACGGCCATAAGGCTACTATAATAGGAGTTCTTAAAGATTTTCATTACCGCTCAATGCACGACCAGATTCAACCAATGATCATGCGTTTCAGCCAAAAAGCATACTATGGCAATATTTTAGTTCGCACACAACCCGGTAAAACAACGCAAGCCCTGGCAAGCCTCCAAACAATTTGTAAACAAATGAATCCCCGGTTTCCATTTACTTATTCTTTTTCCGATGAAGAATATACAAAATTATACACCAGTGAACAGGTTGTAAGTAAACTTTCAAATGCTTTTTCTTTTTTGGCAATTTTTATTTCGTGTCTCGGATTGCTTGGATTAATGATATTCACTGCAGAACAACGCACCAAAGAAATCGGTATACGAAAAGTTTTAGGCGCATCTGTTATGGGAATCGTGAAATTAATGTCAACGGACATTTTAAAGCTCGTTGTTATTGCGGTTATTATTGCTGCTCCGGCAGGGTGGTGGGCGATGAATAGCTGGCTTAATAATTATGCTTATAAAATTGACATCAGTTGGTGGATGTTTTTCTTGGCAGGAGGAGTGGCTGTATTTATAGCATTACTTACCATTAGCTTCCAGGCAATAAAATCTGCAATCGCAAATCCTGTAGAGTGCTTACGAACGGAGTAAGCAAAACAAAATTTCGATCTTTCTTCGTAATGAAAGGTTTCAGGATGCGTAGTTATCATCTTCCATTTGGCTTATTTTTACTTCGTTGAGCCTGAACAGCTGTAAGATTTCAACATCACAATCTAATAAAAAATGTATGTGGAATACAAATACCTTATGGTTTGAAACTTCGATAGTGACCGTATTTTTTTTGGTTGGTAATATTTTCTTAGGGCACTTTGAAGAACGAAGTCCTAAATGGCGAAAACTGGTAAAATATATCGTAGCGGTTGCTATCATAATTTCAATATCTGTGTTTTTTGGAAGAACGATTGCATTGTTAATTTTAGGATTGACTGTTCTCCCTGTATTATATGTTCACGCTGTGCTGCTGCCCCGCAAGGGAATAAATGGATGGACGGGTGAGCCAAAGTCAAAATATTATGACTTTAGAGGTTGGGATAAGAATATTTTCGACGATAAAAGAATCCAAAGCAACCAACAGCACGATTCAAACGGCTCTGTCTCATGATTTCGGCTAACCGTATCCGTTACGAATTTTATTTTCACCTGGACAAAAGCGTCGTCTTAAGGAACCGGGATGGGATTTTAAGACTTATAAATATTCTTTAGACTTTTAATAACATCCTCTGGCATTATTTTTTCACAGAATAGTTTTGAAGATAATATTTTATTACCTCTAAATTATTTTGTTAACTATGAAAAAAAGATTCTCTTTTATTATTCCCTTATTGGGATTTTTAGTAATTACATTTTTATTCAGTGCCTGTAAAAAAACCAATGACACCGTACCTCAAACTCCTGTCGCTGGTTTAATGGCATTCAATCTTGTACCCGGTGAGTCTGCGATTGGTATAGCACTCTCGGGTAACAATCTCACCAGCGGTCCGCTTTATTATACCAGCTATACAGGTGGCTATCAGCCGGTATATGTCGGTAACAGGGATGTGGAATCGTATGATTTTACAACCGGCTCAACTTTGGCTACTACAAACCAACTTTTTGAAGACAGCTCTTATTATTCTGTTTTTGTGATAGGAGACAGCAGTACTTACAAAAATATTGTTGTAAAAGATAATATTGACAGCCTTACTGCTACATCAGGGCAGGCATTTGTTCGCTATGTAAATGCCATATCCGATTCCTCTATACAGCCAATGGTTACTGTTTCAGCCAATGGAACAGATGTATTTAATACCAATGCAGGCTTTGGCTCAGTGTCAGATTTCAAGCCAATAACGGCGGGTGATATATCTGTAAGTGTCAATTCCAATACCGATGTTAATTCAAACCGCACTATTTCGGTTGATGAGGGAAAAATCTATACCATATTGTTATCGGGTATTCCCGGCGAAACTGATAGTACCAAAGCGGTACAAATTAAATATATCGCCAACGGTACGGTAACACCATAATATTTTAACTTGAGGTGATGGAACTTCGGAGTCAGCAATGACTTCGAAGTTTTTTATTGCTGACAGCCATTAACAATCAAATAAAAAAATTATATATATTTTTAGATTAATATAATTTTTTTTTAATTTTAGTTTAGTATCCTCCTTTTAAAATCCGGAAACCCAACGAAAGTTTACCATTTAAGCCTCTGCTGCCTTCTTTACCATCTTAAAACACACAACTATGAAATACCTTTTCAGGCCGTTGACACATAAAATGATTGACCACCTTGAGAAAGGAAGAGCCATTGAACTTGCTGCAACCGGGAGAAATTTTTGTACCAGCGATGATTTTAAAGGCACACTCCAGGGCCTTTACAGGCGGGGGTTATTAAAACAAAATGGGCATATTTTGATGGAAAGGAACTATTGCGAGTAAATATTACAGAGGATGGCGTCAGGTTTTTAAACCGGCATGCGAAAGATGAAAAAAAAATTAAGGAGCAGATACAATATCCTGTGAATATCCGTTATACTTCAGAGACTAACTGACCTATAAACCCCTTGAGATGAAGAAACTCCTGATTGTAGATGATTCTGCCGTGCTATTGGAAATAATGAAGAGCCTTCTCGAGGGCCTGGGGTATGCAGTTAGAACCCTGCCAGGGGCTGATAAGCTTTACGAAACAATTATGCAATACCGGCCCCACCTTTTAATTCTCGACATACTACTGGGCACCGATGACGGAAGAGATATCTGCAGAAAACTGAGAAAAGATGTTAGCACCCGCGATATGAGTGTGCTGGTGTTTTCTGCCTCACCTAAATATTTGGAAAATTACAGAAGGTATGGCGCTAACGATTACATGGAAAAGCCTTTCGATATAAAAGAACTGGTGGAAAAAATACGGTTTCTTTTAGAATTACCTTCAGGAGAAGAAATTCCATCTTAAATAAATACACACTTTGTGAATGTGTTTGACCTCCGTATAAAAGCCCTGCAATAATTATTCGGCGTTCCAAATTTTATGGAATTGTTTTCGCCGTTATTTCATTAAGGTATACGTATTTCTTTGTCAATGATTACCGTATTTCTACGACTGCTGCCGTAAATTCATTGTCTCAATAATCGGGCAATATTGCTATTGCCCAGGCATCCATGGGATGTATCTTTGTTATCAGAAGTTGATTGATGTTCAACAAACATTAATCTAAAATATCCAAATATCCATTAAAAAGAGCCTGATCCAATTATCTTTAAAAAATCCCAAATCTGATATCAGTCAACTTCTTTTTTCATCTGATACCTGTAAATAATCAATTGAACCCAAAGAAACAATCAATACCTAATCCGGTTTATTCTTTGTAATAACCAACCCCTGGAATTAAATTTATTAAGAGCCCGTTTATAAGGGCTTTTTTTTTATGTTTATTTAGGGCTGGTTGTAACAGAACCTGCTCCGTTATTGTTCTTCTCCCAGGTATCATATTGCTTCGTGCTACTTCCCAGTCTCGTGTCTCTATACAATGGAGGAGCAGGAGGCTTCGGTTGTGCTGGCTGTGCCGGCGGAGCTTGTATAGTTGCGGTGGCTGGTTTATTTACGGTAACAGAAGCTGTGTCAACCGGTGTGTTATTTGCCATAGAGGAATTGTTAACAGCCGGAGTAGTGGGAGTTATCGTTACATTGGTCGTGGTCGATACAGGAGTGGTCGTTGAGGGAACGGCCTGCGGTTCAAAAGGCCTTATTTCAGTAGTAACCGCTTTATTGGTATCGGCCTCGTTGCGTGGATAATATTTATCCAATAAGGGATGCTTCGATGTTTCGGTGGTTTGAGAATAGCCCGCAAATGAAAATAATGCAATAAAAATGAGAATCAACGCCATAATTCTGTTCCGCATAGCAAAAACTGTTTCCTTAAAGTTATTTAATATTAGTCCATCCTGGTAATTTTACTAAAAGATTATAAAAATTTTTATGATCTGAACACACTTGTCCGAATCGCTATGGGCATTTTAATTTTTCGATCTTTCAGGTTCTTGTGTAATCAACTCTGATATAAGATATGTTGATAAATAACAATACCCCTATCGCCGGTATTTGCGTACCGGTTTACAGAAAGTAAGACAATTAGTTTATGACTGAGAGTGCAACGCAATACGGTTACCCTCTGTATCAATAAAGTTAGCCATATAACCAATCTCAGGGGATATTAAAGTTTTATCCATTACTATTTTGCCTCCTTCAGCTTCTATTCTTTGCAACACTCCGCTCATATCGGGATTTGCATTGAGATAGATAAGCACGCCTTCGGCAGACGGTTTATTATATTCGCTTTTTACGAGCGCACCAGATGCCCGTCCACTTCCCATTTCATAAGGGAAGCCGGCCATTTCCACACCGGGCATATTCATATCGTCCATGTGAATGCTAAAGGCAACCTGGTAAAAATGTTTAGCACGTGCCATGTCTGTAACCGGGATTTCAAACCAATTGAGGCTATTTGTTTCTTTGTTCATAAAATTAAATTTTATGCAAGCTACAATATCTCACTATTGATAAACAATTAAAAACGGGGAAATAACCTAAATTTTTTATTGAATATATTTCTTAAGTATATTGCTGCTTTTTGTATCAATTTAAAAATGCTGAAATGAAAAAACTCCCTTGTATTTTTCTTTGTTTCATCTTAATTTTTACAACCACAAAATGCAATAACACGTCAACAGAGACAGACTCAAATACTGATTCAACAATCGTTAAAGTGGATGATACAGTCACTGCAACGGCCGGATGGAAAATTGGTATACAAATGTGGACCTTCAGAATGTTTCCATTTGCAGAGGCGCTTGATAAGGTTGATAGTGCCGGCGTGAAATATATTGAGGCATTTTGGGGACAATCTCTTGGTGGCGGGATGAAAGATAGTTTTGGCATACGCATGTCAGACGAAAGTAAAGCCAAACTGAAACAGCTACTTCAATCAAAAGGAATAAGCGTGGTTGCAATGGGTGTAATATCTCCAAACTCAAATGATGAATGGGAAAAAGCCTTTGACCTGGCAAGGGAATTTGGGCTCAGCTATATCACGGCCGAACCACATAAAAAAGATTGGAATCTTGCAGATAGCCTGGCAGGTGTATACGGTATAAAAATCGCTATTCATGATCATCCGAGGCCGAACGCCTATTGGTCCCCTGATTCTGTTCTGGCCGCTATCCAGGGCCATTCTAATATAGGCTCATGCGCTGATGTAGGCCACTGGGCACGCAATGGCCTTGATCCTGTTGATTGCTTAAAAAAACTGGAGGGACATGTGTACGGAGTACATTTAAAAGACATTACCAAATTCAATGATACCCATGCACCTGATACTATTGTAAGCAGGGGCGTTATCAATTTTCCTGCAATATTTCAAGAATTGAAGCGCCAGCACTTTAATGGTATGTTTTCAATAGAGCATGAGTCAAACTGGTATCATAGTGTACCCGATGTAATTGAAACTGTCCAATACTATCATGACCAGGTAAGTAAATTGCAATAGTATCTACCACGGTCTCGCTGGCATTCATTCCTCAATACAACGATAACGTTTACACATTGGAAAGAACATCTTTTTAGAAATGGACATGTTGTATATAGTGATTTCATAAGCGGTTATCCATTGGGGACAAATAGGTTGCCATGATCGATTAAACAAATCAATATTCCATAATTTCAATTTTGCGAAAATCCATGGGATGGCTATTTGATTGAAGAGATATGTAACCTCCTTTAACTTCATCATTCCCGTCGGCAATAAAATTTTTTGCAATAGGATTTGCAGAATCATATCGCGGATTTTCAAACCGGATAATCTCTTCGCCATTGACGAAGTGAATGATCTTTCCCTCCTGCACATCAATTTCTGCAGTTACCCATTGATCTCCGCCAAAGGTTCTTTTTACAATAGGTGGGGTGCAATAAGAGGTATTTCTTTTGCCGTTAATTTCCACAGACATTCCCGAAGCACATATCTCACCGGTCGGCCGTTCATCTTTTCCATTACCACCAAGCAGGTTATATTCAAGGCACACGGGAAATGGTTGATCCAAATTTAAAGTAGAGGGAGGCTGGCAATCATATTGTATTCCACCATCTCTATAGCCCCATGAAGGTGCGCCCGGAGCGGTAACCCCTGTAAATCTATATTCCACTCTCAACCTGTAATTAATAAATTTTTTATCATAATACAAGGCGCCAAATCTTTTATTAAAACTATCATATTCATTATACCTGGTACTAAGTATTCCATTCTCCACACGAAAGGTATGGCCAAAGTTATCACCCAACTTATAACCAGCTATTTTTGGCAACCAATTATCAAGGTTTTTTCCATTGAAGAGACTAACCCATTCATGGCGCTCATGGTTATAAGAATTTTTTGTTGGATGAAATGATTGCAGAAGAAATAAAAATAAAAAAATCAAAAGCAATTTTAATTGTTGCATAATTGAAGTGAATTAAAAGGGAAGTTAGCCAAAAGATGATTATCCTGTTTACGAAAATAAATGACACAAATTTATTCCCTGAAGTACTGTGTCGTGACTTTGAATACTACATGTAAAATGGGTATAAAAACAATAAATAAAATTTGTATTTGATTAAAAACATTTTTACGTTTACATTGTTTACTTACCCGTTTATCAAAACCATAGTACACAATTCCTGAAGTTTAGAAACCCCCGTAATACTTAAAACATTGATGTAAGCGGTTAATTAAGGTTGTTGTTTATCAACAAACCTTGTTAACTATATAAGAAAAACTATAAACGATAATTCATGGTGCAAAGCAGAAAATCAAGTGGACTTTGGGGCATTAGCTGCGCAAAGAAAATTACTTGCGTCTTCCTCTTGGCTATTGTTTACAGTACTTCTTTGTCCCAATCTATTATAAAGGCAAAAAAGGGAATACTTGATTTGAGGAACCGTAGTTGGGCAGCGCATGGCATAACTGATTTAAATGGCGAATGGGAATTCTACTGGGAATCATTATATACACCCGAATCATTTGACTCTACAAAAATAATTGCACCGGAATTTATTAACGTTCCCGGCTTTTGGAACAATCATATTTCTGGATTGGGCTTATTGGATCCTGGTTTTGGCTATGCTACCTATAAACTGAAAATTTTATGCCCACTCTCAACTGAAAAACTTGATTTAAAATTTTTAACGGTTAGTTCCGAATATAACTTATTTGTAAACGGAAAAAAGCTACTGGAGGTCGGACGGGTAGACACAAGCAAAAACACGTCTACACCGGCTTTCCGTCCTTTAATTGTTCCTGTTACACCTGAAAATGGTGAATTAAATATTATTATCCAGGTTTCAAATTTTAGCTATGACGACGGCGGCTTGTGGGATTTCATAAAATTAGGAACCGAGGAGCAAATACATACGCTCTTAATCAGAAATGTATCATTGGATTTTTTTATTGCAGGCAGCTTTTTCCTTATGGGTGTATTTTATTTTGTCATTTACTTTTTTTTCAGGAGAAGATCATCGCCTTTATATTTTAGTCTTTTTTGTTTTATTCTTGCTATTCGCCCGTTAGTTACGGATGAATTGGCAATTAATTATATCACCAACTGGAGCTGGCAATTTATAAAGCATATTGAGTTTGTATCGTTCTATTTAGCCGTTCCCATACTCTCGCTTTTTTCTTATGAGCTATTTCCCAGGGAATTTTCAAAAAAGATACTTCGCTATATTTTAATAATAAGTGTGCCATTTGTTTTAATCGCACTGATTACTTCCCCTTTTATTTTCCGGTATTCATTGCGGCCTTTCCAGCTTTTTATGCTACTGACTGCATGCTATGGATTGTTTGTTTACATAAAGGCTGTAAAAAAGAGGAGGCCGGGTAGTATTTATTTTTTAATTGGATTTATCCTGCTTTTCATTACTATTATTAACGATTTGCTTTACACCAGTCTTGTTATAGAAAGCACGCACCTGATATACGCGGGCCTCTTTATTTTTATTATCTCCCAGGCAATCACGCTTTCAAAACAATTTTTCTGGACCTTCTCAAGGCTTGAAGTTTTAAATAAAGAACTTGAACAGATAAACCAGCAATTAAATATTAAAAATGATACTATTAATGAAACCAACGAACAGCTAAATAAATTAAATGCAGAGCTTGATAGTTTGGTGTATAGAACCTCACATGACCTGAGATCACCCGTGACTTCGATACTTACACTTGTTGAAATTATCAAAGAGGAAAAAGATGAGGCCAGGCGAAATGAGTATCTCAGTTTACAAAGAAAAACTTTGTTCAGGCTGAATTCGTTAATAACAGGCACTCTCGATTTTACAAAAAATAAAAGGATAGAATTAAATTATGAGCCGATTGATTTTAATGAGTTCATACAGGCAGCTCTGCAGGATCATATTTTTTCTGAGGATTCCGAGAAAATAAAAAGAATTGTTGAGATCGACCAGCAGGGCACATTCATCTCTGATAAGACGAGATTAAATATCGTGGTGAATAATTTAATATCAAATGCTTTAAGATATCATAATAAATACCAGGAAAATCCTTTCCTGAAAATCGTTGTAAAGACTAGCGCCCAGGAGGCAGAATTAATTGTAGAAGATAACGGTCAGGGAATAGACGAAAAGCATATTGAGCATATTTTTACGATGTTTTACAAGGCAAATACAACATCAGGGGGGTCCGGCATTGGCCTTTATATTGTGAAAGAAGCTTTGGGAAAATTGGGTGGAACAGTAAAAATCGAATCGCACCTTAATGTTGGAACGAAGTTCATAATTGTTATACCAAACCATAAAATTGCTTAACATGGGATTGAAAAAATGTCGTTTGCGGTTAAAGTAAACGGGGATTCACCGCATGGTTTTAAAACTGTTAAAAAAGACTGATTCTTTCGGGAACCAGTCTTAGTAAATAGATTTGATTTCGGTGGAAAATTTTACAAATCAATTCACATCTTTCCCTTCAGTTCAACTTTGGTGAAGTTTCTGCATATTGACCAAGCGGAAACGCTTCATCGGGCCTCCGTTCCGGCCGTTTTATTTTCCTTTTGAAGAATTCTGCCAATTATGGTACTATCAAATGCAAATCTCCAAACTGATGCCAATAGTACCCAGACCTTATTGCTTGCTTATAAGCTACGTTTATATGTTCATAACCACCTATTGATTGCAACATATTAAGATGGGATGCTTTAGGTTCATGAAACCCGGTTAAAAGGCCGTCGATAACTTTCATGTGGTAAAGTTCATCAATAAACAATTCTGTGTTTCCACGACATGGCAATACGACGCCTTCCCTATTTACAGCACTTTCAATGGCTCTTACTGCAGTGGTACCAACAGCAATGATGCGCCTGCCCTGGCTTTTGGCCGTATTAATAATTGAAGAAGTAACCGGGTCGATTTCCATATATTCGGGATAAGGAGTTTCATTTTCTTCAAGGCTCGATACTCCTGTATGTAAAACAATTGGCGCTAATACAATCCCCTTTGTTAATAGTCTTTCAATTAAATTTTTAGTAAACCCTCTTCCTGCTGAAGGCATCTCGGAGCTGCCGGGATGGAAAGAAAAAAAAGTTTGATAGTATGACAATGGATATTGGCGATCTAATTTTTCATATTGAATCGGAAGTCCGGCAGCGGATAAATATTTTTGCATTGGCTCAGCAGTATTGAATTCAGCAATCCATAAATTAAGCCATTGATCATTATTATAAAATTTTTGTTTCAAGATAACGGAACCGCTTAGGGGCAATTTAAAACCCATCCCTTCTTCCCCTTCATGCCAGCGTTTCGTTTTATTCCCTTCAATTTCTCTTATTTCTACCAGCCATTGTTTATTCCCAAGTTTTGTGCTTAGATGTAGTTTGCCTTCTTTTTTGCCAGGTATGGAAACAGGCAGTGCCGCCGGCATTGTGGCTGATGTATTTACAACCAGCACATCTCCCTTTTGCATAAAAACAGGTAGCTGCTTAAAAGACGAATGTTCAATTCGTCCTGAGTTAGAGGTTACAAGTAAACGTACTTCATCTCTGGCAATGTTACGTTCTTCTGTTGGTAGCGGACATGCCAGTTGCGGCGGTAAATCAAATTGTATAATCGGCGATGCTGTTATGTTCATATTAATTGTCCTTTGAGTATTGATGTGGTATATCTACCATTAGGCAAGTCGTTTTCCAGGAGATAAATCAATGCCGGTACTGCGTGTTCCGTTGGTAACGGCCGGTCACTTATATCCTGGCCGGGAAACGCCCGCTGGTGCATATCTGTATGCATATCACCGGGATCGAAGGAGTAAAAGTGATACCCGGGATTTTCTTTTCCAAGAATAGCTGTCATATGGTCAAGGCCTGCTTTACTTCCGCCGTATGCTCCCCAGTTTTCATAGGCCTCGGCACCTGCATCACTGCTTACATTAACAATAATGGCATTGGATTTAAGATATGATTTCACTTTCTGCAACAAGGAGACAGGTGCAATCATATTCGTGTGAAAAATTTTGTGGAGATCATCAACCGGATGATCAAGCAAATTTGGCATAGGTGATATACCCAGTGCAGATGCATTATTTATTACCAGATTTAATTTCCACTGATTTTTTTGTAAGGTGTCTGATAATTGAAGCAGGTGTATTTCATCTCTAACATCCCCGGCAATAGCAATTACATTTGTAAACTTTTCCAAATGCTTCTTTGCTTCAAACAATTGTTTTGCATTTCTTGCGTCGATCAATAAATTCCAATCGTTATGAGCCAGGTAATCTGCGACAGCATATCCGAGCCCTTTTGAAGCCCCTGTTACTAGGGCGGTTTTTATATTTGTCATAATGCTAATTTTAATTGATGCAAAGGTCAGTCGTGATAACAACAATAAAAACGGACTAAAGGCCAGAAGTTGACCTGTACTATGGTGTAGGGGAGATGATCGTTGAGAGATTGAGTTGTTAAATGATTAGATGAATAATGTAACTCATGGGTATCGGCTACTGATTATTAGTTATTAAGAATTCCTCTTTGTATTGCATTATTAATAGCTTGCGTGCGATTACCGGCGAGCAACTTTGATAAGATAGAGGTGATGTGAAATTTGATAGTTCGCTCTGCCAGGAATAGTTGTCCGGCAATTTGTTTATTGCTTAATCCTTTTCTTATTAATGTAAGCACCTCAAGTTCCCTGGCTGTTAAGGGCGATGTTGGATAGTGAAATTCGGAACGGGTATTCTTCTCCGGTTTCCTTTCCTGCGCTTCACTTGCAATGAGCGAAAGTTGTTGCTGCAATTCCTGTGCATCCTCAAGTGATTTCTGTATAAGTAGTATTGTCTCACTCGTTTTTTTTTGTTTCAATAATAAACCGGTATTATTGAGCTGGGTTACTAAACTGTCAATCCTTGTTCGCAGTACCCGTTCCAGCACCTCATTAAATGCCCTTTCGGTGGCGGAAGGATTTAAGTTATATGCTTCCTGTACTCTTGTTCGTTGAATCGCAATTCCAATTAATTCAGAAATAGTATTGAGCAAGGCAAGTTGCTGCTCATTTAGGCGCTGTGTTTCCTTGCTTACTAAATTAATAAGTCCCACTTTTTGCCCGTTGGTTGTAATAGGAATAGTGGCATGAAATTTTAAATCCCGTGCACCGGATTTTATATTTTTAAGACGGCTGCAGGTAATCTCACTAATATTTCTTGCTTTGGAGATACTGTTTGATAAATATTTTTCAATACAAAAGCACCAGCCTGAAAGCCGCTCCGGATGGTTGCTAAGAGCTGGCGGCAAATTATAAGAAGCGGCCAGGTATACCGATTTTACATCGGCCTGAACCAGCCATATCCAACCGGTTTCAAGATTCAGTAACTGTACTGTTTTTTCCAGGGAAACTCTCAATGCGGCAGGTAGTGAAAACTCACGATTAAGATTAGCCGCTATTTCGTACAGGTGGGAAAAATATTCTTTATCACTCATGGTTGTTAATTTTCAAATCTAATCAAAATTTGATGTTTTATTGACCCCAACATATCTCCTAAAATTTTGAAGTACAGCAACAATCGCTTAAATTGAAAATAAAATGTACGCAAACGAATTTTCCAACCAGGTTGCCATAATAACGGGTGCAGGGCAGGGCATTGGTTTTGAAATTGCAAAACAGTTATGTTTAAACGACGCCTCTGTTTTATTAAATGATTTGGATGAGGATCTTGCAAAAAGCGCTGCAGCAAAAATCTCAACACGTGAAAATTGCTTCCCTTTAGGAGGCGATGCCGCCGATCACGCTTTTATTCAATTGATGGTCGAAGAAGCTGTGAGTAGATTTGGCAAGTTAACAATCGCTGTTGCAAATGCGGGCATTACTTTATTTGGCGATTTTTTTGAATACAAGCCTGAAGCTTTGCAAAGTGTGATGAACTTAAATATTGCGGGAAGCTTTTTGCTGGTTCAAGCTGCTGCGAGACAAATGAAACAACAAGGCACCGGTGGTAGTATTTTATTGATGTCGTCTGTGACCGGTCACCAGGCACACAAAAATTTAGCAGCTTACGGTATTACAAAAGCAGCACTCGAAATGCTTGCGAAAACTTTGGTAGTTGAACTATCACCTTTTAATATTTCAATCAATGCGATAGCGCCCGGCGCAACAATTACTGAGCGGACAGGCAAAGACGAAAATTATATCAGTACATGGAGCCACATCACACCAATGGGAAAACCGGCAACGGTTGAAGACATTGCAAATGCAGCACTGTTTATGGTAGCGCCTTCTTCGAGACACATAACCGGCCAAAGCCTTATCATTGATGGAGGTTGGACCAGCGTTAGTCCGTCACCTTATTAAAACATAGTCACAGGTGTAAACGGGTTTTTAAATGTGCATTGCTTTAGGGAAGTAACGCCAAGGACTAAACGCCTTATTGCTTTTATTTAATTTGAGCCGGCACAGAGTTATCTTTCTGAACTTGTTTACTTCAACAGAAGAACTCACTCATAGATCAGTTTAACGTTCTGAAAAACCCCTTCAGAGATTATTGCAGATATATAGGTATCAGTGGTGACGTTGTAGTAGCTCATAGTGCAATTAAATGTGCCGGACATTTTTCCACTACTATACGAGGTGATATTTATATCTGTAAAATCTGAGCCTCGTTGCAATGAATAAGTGGTGTCATGAAAAAGAACCTGTACGCCTGCGGTTGTACTTGAAAAATAAATTGCCGAGTCCAGGTGATAATTTTTTGTTTCCAAACTGTCAACAGGAATATTTAGTTTGATTATATCCGTTGATTGCAGCTGACCTATGATTTCATAAAAACTATTTAAAAATGTATTTCCTTTAAGACGCTTTTCTCCTATAACACCTGTTTCTGAAGCAGAAGGAGTGATGGCGGACAATTCGCCGTATATCTCAACCTGCTGGCCATTCACTTTATATTTTATAAATGTATCAGAATGCTCATTTTCTTTTTTACATGAAAACAGGATAAATAAAATAATAGCTGCTAAATAATAAACCTTCATTGATTTGCGATACGTGATGAGTTCTTCTGAGACGTAAAAATCGCCACAAAATTAAACTTAACTTTTAAGGTATGACGAAATGCAATAAATTTATAGTATGTAATTTCGTAGGAGGGCTTCATTCTCAATTTAATTAATTTATGAAAAAAATTATCTTTTTATTACTTATAGCAATTCCCTTATTCATTCAGGCACAGGAAACCGGAATTAACTTTCAGCATGGGAAAAGCTGGAAAGAAGTTCAGTCCAAAGCAAAGACAGAAAATAAATACATTTTTATGGATTGCTTTACTACATGGTGCGGTCCATGCAAATATATGAGCTCAACAATTTTTCCTTTGCAAAATGTAGGGGAATTTATGAATAATAAATTTGTTTCGGTAGCAGTACAGTTGGATACAACAAAAAACGATAATGAACTGGTGAAATCGTGGTACAAGGATAGCCATGATCTGGCCGCAAAATATAACGTGAGAGTTTATCCCACATATTTGATATTCGATGCAGGCGGAAATATTGTTCACCGGTTTGTGGGTTCAAGCACGGCAGATGAATTTGTAGCAAATGCCAGGAAATCACTTCATCCTGAAAGCCAATATTATACTTTGCTTAATGAATATCATAAGGGAAAGAAAGACCAGGACTTTCTTCGCAGGCTGGCTCTTGCTAGCGCTGATGCTTATGATATGGAAAATGCTTCAAAAATATCTAAAGAATACCTTGCAACGCAGCAAGATCTTTATACAAAAGATAACCTTGAATTTATTAAGAAGTTTACTAACACAAGTGCAGATAAGGGATTTGAAGTTATGATAAAGAACCCCGCAAAGGTTGATGCAATATTGGGAAAAGGGACGGCGGCGTCAGTAGTGCAGCCCGTCATTATGAAAGAAGAAATCTTTAAATATTTCCCCAATGATGGAAGTTCCAATCCTGACTGGGCTAAGATCAATGCAAGTATTACCAAAAAATATCCTGAACAGGCACCGGAGGCTATGTCTAAAGCAAAAGCGATATGGTACCAGGCAACAGGTGACTGGAATAATTTTCAAACAGCAATCGTGGATTATGTAAATAAGTATGGTAGCAATGCCACACCTGAAGAGTTGAATAGTTATGCGTGGACCGTGTTTCAAAACTGCCCTGATATGAAATGTGTTGCTGAAGCTTTAGAATGGAGTAAACGTAGTTTTGATAAAAATAATAACCCTGCATTTATTGATACGTATGCCAATATTTTGTACAAGCTGGGAAAAAAAGATGAGGCTGTTGCCTGGGAGAAAAGAGCGATGGATCTTGCGCCCGAACCCGAAAAGAAAGGTTACCAGGAAACAATTGACAAAATGAATAAAAATGAAAAAACCTGGAATTAAAATTAAATCCTTAGCGACATCAGTGTTCTCTTCATTTAATGTAGAAAAATTACTTTGCTAGGTTCTTAGCACTAAAAACCATCACCTCTTCTTCGTAGACTTTTCATTGGAAAAAATAATACCACGAATACCGGATACACTCCCGGTATTATCGGATTGGTAGGAATATGCGTTAATTGATCGAATATTTACAATGATATTTATATCGCTGGAGTGATTCGTAAGCTCACCTAGAATAATTTTGTATGGCCAGGTTTATTTTAATTATTACAATATTAATTTTTTCCTTTCAATGTTGTGCTCAAACCAGTAATAAGCTAACACGTCTTACCAATTTTAGTGGTGAGGATTTCCATGCATCATGGTCGCCAGACGGAAAATGGATTGTGTTTGACAGGCAAACAGCAGGTGTACGTGATATATACATTATCAGGCCGGATGGCACAGGCGAAACACGTCTTACAAAGGGGAATGGCTCTAATGATCATCCGCGATGGTTTCCTGACGGAAAGCGTATATTATTTGAATCAGATCGAAATACCGGCAGAGAAGAACTTTACACTATAGGTATAGATGGCAATAGTGAAACAAAGCTCAGCGCTTCTATTCCTTTCGGTATAAACGGAGCTGGCTATGTTTCTCCTGATGGAGAAAACATCCTTTACTTATCAAGCCGTAGTGGAAATTATGATTTGTACATTATGAAAGCTAACGGAACAGGCGAAAAGCAATTAACTCAAACTAAGACGGACGACATAGGACACACTTGGTCACCCGATGGAAACAAAATTGCCTTTATGGGAAAGATGCGGGGAAACTGGGATATATATACTTTAAACAAAGACGGTACCGGCCTCAAAACATTAACTACCGATTCTGCAGATGAAGAGGAGCCGCAATATTCACCTGATGGAACACATATAGCTTTTACATCAAATCGCGAAGGCAACGCTGAGCTTTATCTCATGAATGCCGACGGTTCCGGCGAGGAAAGGTTAACAAAAACCGCATCTCCTGAATATGATATTAACTGGTCGCCTGATGGTAAGCTTATTATGTTCATTTCAGGAATGGATGATGCAGAAATTTACATAATGAATATACAAACAAAAAATATACGCGGCATAACTAACAACAAATTTCGTGAAGCAAATCCTGCATGGTCACCCGATGGTTCATCCATTACATTCGCTTCAACGAGGGATGGCAATTTGGAAATATATGTGATGAGACTGCAATAGTATTGGCTTTCATTTTTAATTGTAAGTAGTATTTTAAAAATTTTTTTATGAAAACAAAATTGATACCTGCCCTGATATTGCTGAGCATAAATGCGCTTGCACAAAATAATAATTCAACATCTGTAATGGATCCTTTGAGTTTTGGGGTTGTTTTGGATGATCCGGCTACAAAGAATGTAATTGTGAAACCCGACATTACATTTCTGCAGGACGCAAAAGGCACTTTAAAACTCGACATTTATCAGCCGCCTGGTCTACAGACAAATGATCAACGGCCGGCCATTATTTTTCTCAATGCAATAGGAGAAAATGCCGGGCAACGAAAAGTAAAAAGCTGGGGAATTTACACAAGCTGGCCGAAACTAATGGCTGCAAAGGGATATATTGGTATATCTATGGAAGCTGATGCAGGCAGGATACAGGAATCGATCCAGGGAGTATTTGATTTTATTGATAAGAAGGGCGGTCAGTATAATATTGATAAAGATAAATTAGGAGTGTATGCCGCATCCGCCAATGTTAATCAATCTGCTACTTACATTTTAAGCCAAAAGGCTTACCGGGGTATTAAAGCCGCGGTATTGTATTATGGTGGAGTACCCGAAGGTCCATTCCGCAAAGACCTCCCTGTATTTTTTGTTGTATCGGAAGGGGATGTCCGTAGAAATGGCTATACATCTTTATGGAATGAGGTATTAAAAAATAATGCACCATGGACTATAAAAATGGGAACAGGCATGCCTCATGCCTTTGATGCGTATGCCGATAATAATGATGCAAGGAGAATCATAAAAGAGACCATTTCATTTTGGAAAAATTATCTTGACCCCGTGCCGGTGCCGTCATGGAAACCTTCTAAAGCACGAGAAGCGTTAGGGCTGTTAAGGATGGATAATGAAAAAGCTTTGGTCGTATTAAAATCTTTAGCCGAAGAAAATCCAAAAGATATTCTTATTCTTTCATTCTATGCTGCTACATTAGCTGAGGCAAAACACACCCAGCAGGCAGAGACTGTATATACGCAACTTCTTGCATTAGAGCCAAACAACCTCGTTGCTTTATTAAGTATGGCAAATATTGAATATGGGAAAAATGAAGATGAGGACGGTGAACAATATCTCGCTGCTGCTGAAAAAACCGGTTTAATGAAAGCAAGTAATTACGGGGGAATAGGCTATAATTTTTTGGTGCAAAATAGAAATCAACAGGCGGCAAAATATTATGAAAAGGCATTGGCCTTGCAACCTAATGGTCATGATTATTACAATCTCGCATGTGCATATGCAAAAAGTAATGACAAAGATAAAGCGCTTGATGCGCTTGCTAAAAGTATTGGTATGGGAAATACTTCAAAAAGTCAAATTGAAAATGACGCAGATTTTGATTCCATCAAATCTGATGAACGATTTAAGCACCTTATAGAAAAACTGGATGCAAAGTAAATAATAAAGAAATTATAGCATTTTATGAAAAATTTCCTATTTTCTTTTTTATCACTAACATTAATTTCCTGTGTACAAGGCCAGACAACGATTGATCAAATAGCAGTAAATCTTTCTTCGGGAAAATCAAGTGTGAGTGATATCCTCACGAATCCTTCTTACATGAATCTTCATCCGCAGGAAGCGTTCAGGCAGTTAATAAAGAAATATGCAAAACAAGAGAAGATACGCCTTGTCACAACAACAGAGCCGGGAACACGAATAACAGTAAAAGGAAAAATTATTGATAAAAATCAAAAGCCTTTAAGCAATGTTCTTATCTATGTGTATCATACAGATGCTAAAGGTTGGTACGCCGATACCGCAGGCCATGTTGCAGGAAGGGAAGGAGACAGGAGACATGCACGATTGTTCGGTTATTTCAAAACTATGAACGATGGAAGCTTTGAATTCAATACCATTCACCCCCAAGGCTATCCGAATAGCGACCTGCCGCAGCATATACACTTTGAAGTTTTTTCAAATGAAGGCAATGCATTAATGATAACAGAATTATTATTTGAGGAAGATAGAAGACTGACGGCTTCCATGCGGCAACATATGCTTAATGAAGGAGCTTTTATAGCTGCTAATAAATCGCAGGGCAAAGAGGAGTTATATACCTATGAAGTTGTAACCAGGTAACCAAACCTGAAATTCTCCCGTATCTTCATACTACATTTTTAGATACCATGAAAATTGCGTTGGCATCACCGCCGTTTCCCAAATCAATAAATGATGGCTTGCTGCACGTTGAAGATTTAATAAAAGAAGCAATAACTCAACAAGCTGAAATAATTTGTTTTCCTGAATCTTATATTCCGGGATATCCCGGTGAGGGGTTTACAGTTGAAAAAACTTCGCCCGAAAAATTGCAATCAGCTTTAAATAAAGTGTGCGAACTGGCGGCTGTGTATTCTATAGCCGTTATTCTCCCTATGGATTGGTATCATGGGGATGACTTGTTAAATGTGGCTTTTGTAATATCGAATACTGGTGAAGTGTTGGGATATCAAACAAAAAATCAACTCGATCCCACCGAAGATAATATATGGATTGCGGGTAAAGAACGGAGGATTTTCGAGATAAACGGTGTTAAGTTTGGGATTACTATTTGTCATGAAGGTTTCCGCTATCCTGAATCTGTGAGATGGGCCGCAAAGCGGGACGCAAAAATTGTTTTTCATCCACAGTGTACTGCCAGTCACAATCAAGGGCCGCAGCTTAGTGAATGGGGCAATAAAGACAACCCTTATTACGAGAAAGCCATAATGATGAGAGCGATGGAAAATACGATATACTTTGCCAGCGTCAACTACGCCATGCGTTTCCAGGAATCAGCTACTTCTTTAATAGGTCCCGATGGCGGGTGCGTTATACACCAGGCTTATGGAAAGGAGGGAGTAATTGTTACAGATATTGATACTTCACTGGCAACAGGGTTACTGGCAAAAAGATTTAATGAAAAACTTTATGTATAATAATCATACATCTCCCGTCGCTTCAATACCTTATTACAAAATATAGGTCTGAAAGTGGTTAAGGATATCGCGATTACTTAGCAGCAAAGAATTTATTTAGAATAAAATTTCCATTAATAAGGAAAGGCTGTATAGAAATACAGCCTCTAAATCCAATATCCTATGAAAACCATATAGGTGAAAAAAAGGCATTTCTCAATTGACAGCGGCGGATTTCTCCAACCAACGCTGAGGTTTTAAATTTCCTTGTAGTTAACCTTCTTCTCAATGCAAACGTAGCAATTAGCAAAGTGCAAAAAAAGATAAAGTTATTAATAGGGTGTGGATAACCGGTAGTGTCAATTACCTTTTTATAGGAGTTATAAATCTCTTTTCTTAAATGCTGATGGATTTTCACCGGTAAGTGTTTTAAATAATTTATTGAAATAAGATAAACTTTCGAAGCCCACTTCATAGCATGCTTCGGAAACACTTATATCTTTTAACAGCAAAGTTTTTGCCTGTGTGATTCTGTATTGGTTTACAAAATCTGTGAAAGTCATTTTAGTTTGTTTTTTAAAATACCTGCAAAAGGAAGCCGTTGCTAAATGGACACTATCAGCAACTTCTTTTACATCAGGCTTTTCATTATAGTTAGCATGAATATATTTGTAAATGGTACCCATTCTTATTTTATCATCCAGGAAAAGTTTTATGCTGGTATCCCGTTCATTCAGTTCTGTTACCTCCTCGGTATTGGCAAGAATTTGAAAAATTTCCAGCAGGCACAACAGTTTTTCAAAATGTGAAAGGCCTTTCATGCGCTTTATTTTTGCGGCCACAATCTTTTTTGTTTCGCCGCTAAACGATAATCCTAAATACGCCTTTTTAAAAAGTTGGTGAATGCGTGAGAATTCCGGGGTTTCCATAAAAGCACCGCCTAAAAAGTTTTGTTTGAGTTGCACCACTATTTGCCTGTACTCTGTTTTTATCCCATAATCGAAGTTGAGGTGAGGTACATTGGGGCCTATGAGGACGAGGTCATTTTCCATATAACTTGATATATGCTGGCCAACATGACGAATGCCGGTAACGGCCTCAACATATACCAATTCATATTCCGGGTGATAATGCCAGAAGAAGTTATTTCTCAGCCTTGGTGTAAAAAGTCTGAAGGATTGACCCGGATCGGGAATCACAATTTCTTTTTTTATCTTCATACACTAAAATGTCCTGCAAAGCTACAATTTAGAGATATAGCAATGCCAAAAGAGTCAATACAGAGCAAATAATGGTCATTGCAGATGGTAACAAATTTTTTAATAAAGAAGAACTTTGCATTATTAATTACGAAAAACTTGTTATATGCAACAACAAACAATGGCGCCCGTTATGCCGGTAACCAATGCTCATAAAGACATTCCCGGCAATCCTTCTACTGCAAAAAGCAGTAGCATAAAACTGAATGACAGAAGCAATGGAAAACCGCTCCAGGTGCTCTCTGAAGACGATTGGAAATTCTGGATACACAATGGATATATCGTTATTAAAAATGCAGTTCCCAAAGAGCAGGTTCAAAAGCTGGCTGACTTCCTTTGGGAATTTGAAGAAAAAGATCCGTTAGATAAAGAAACCTGGTATGCACCACCACGTGCGGAAATGAAGATGAAAGAGCTGACCAACACAGGCATGGTGGAAGTGTATAATCATCAGTTGCTATGGGATAACAGGCAATATCCAAAAGTGCACCAGGCATTTTCCGATATATGGGGTACCGAAAAACTTTGGGTTACTATAGACAGGGCAAACCTTAACCTTCCTATCCGGCCGGGTTATGAATATAAAGGATTTATTCATTGGGATTATGACCCTGAAACCAAACCACAAAATGTGCAGGGAGTTTTAGCACTTGCAGACCAAACCGATGAAAGCATGGGCGGCTTTCAATGTGTACCTGAATTGTATAGAACTTATGAAACGTGGAAACTAACGCAGCCGGGAGACCGCGATCATTTCAAACCTGATGTAACAGGTTTTGAGATAGTAAAAGTGAAAATGAACGCCGGTGATTTGTTGATCTTTAACAGTACTGAACCACATGGTATCAGGCCCAATACAACGAACGATAAAGTGCGGCTGGCCCAGTATATATCCATGATGCCTGCAGAAGAAGACAATGAAGAACTAAGACAATGGCGTATTAATTCGTGGAAAGAAAGAAGAGCGCCGGAAGGCTTTGCTTTTCCAGGTGACCCAAGAGGGTGGGAGCAAAAAAAATATGGCCCTGCAGAATTATCGCCACTGGGCCGAAAGCTACTGGGGTTAGATGCATGGCCGGTTTAGCGTCATAATTTATTCTTTCTTTTAAACCACCAATACATCGGAACTCCGGTTAGCATCAGTACCATTCCTATGGCAGCTTCACGTGGCCTGCTGAAAATAGTATTAAAGCAAAGGCACAGACAAAATAAAATTACTAACGCAGGTACTACAGGATAACCCCACACCTTGTATGGCCTGGGCGCATCGGGCATTCTTTGGCGAAGAATAAAAACACCAAGTGTTGTTGCGCCATAATAAATGAATACAACAAAAATAATCATGTCAGTAAGTTGATCGAAGGTTCCTGAGAGGACGAGCAGGCATGCCCAAACAGATTGGTATAGCAATGAATTAGCCGGAACATGCTTGTTATTGAGCCTGGCAACTTTTTTAAAAAATAATCCCTCTTTTGCCATAGCGTAATAAGGGCGGCAGCTTACAAACATTGTTGCGTTACAACAACCTAAGGTTGTAATTAAAATAAGCAATGAAATAAATAAAACACCACCGGCTCCCCAAAAAGTTCTGACTGCTTCTACCGCTGCTATTTTAATTCCTGACTGGTAAATTGCATCTAATTCTTCGGTGGATAATAATGCCAGGTAGGTTGTATTTACCAAAAGATAAACTGTGATAACCGTTAGAATTCCTATAACAATTCCACGCGGAATATTTCGGTTCGCATTTTTTATTTCCCCGCCTACATAACCAACGGTAGCCCATCCCTGGTAAGCCCAAAACGCAGCGAGCATTGCTGTGAATACTGCGCTGATGGTAACAGCAGAGTTATTATCGGTTTGTAATTTTAAATTTCCAATTGCAGCATGTTCATTAGTTAAACCGAAAATAATAATGGCAAATATTCCCGCAAATACTAGTAGCAATATCGCCATGCTCATCCCTGCACCTGTTTTGATTCCTTTTGTATTTATCCAGGTAAGAATCGCAATTAAAATAATGGCGGCGACTTTAACATTAAGATCAGCAAATGGATAAAAAACCCCACCTATGCTTATGTTCGCTAAAGAAGGTAACAGCGCGGGGATATGAATGATGCTGTTAAGCGACTGGGCAAACAAATAGGCTAACGCTGAGATAGACGCAGTTTGTATAACAGTGAACAGGCTCCATCCAAACATGAATGCAAAAAAACGGTTGTATATTTTTTTATAGTAAACATATTCGCCACCCGTATCTGCTAAAAGGCCCGCTACTTCTGCATTACACAATGCTCCAAATAAACTGATAATACCTGCAAGCACCCACGCAATCAATACCCATCCTGATGAATGTAGTTCTGTTGCCATTGGTGCAACTTTTTTATAAACACCCGAGCCAATAATGTTTCCGATCACTACAACAACTACCAGCCTGAGGCCAAGCGATCTTGAAAGGGTTGATGTACTCATTTGAGCATACTTTAAATTGACGGAATAAGATAGCACATAAAGTTTATTATGTTTCCGAAAATTTGTTTTTGGATAATGAAATTTGCAGGTTTGTCCAACTTTTTATTTATCATCAGTGTGTGCAGGATCTTAAGATAATTTATGGAATAAATAAGTCCATGTGTCTAATTATTAAACGTAAATCATGGAAGCCAATAACATTTTAACTGCACATCTCCTGGATATTATTTTTGAAGGGAAGAATAAAGACTACGGCGCTTATGAACTGCGAAACACTTATAATAAAAGAATTTCAATTGCTCTTTTGATTACGATTGCAATTATTGTCATTTTGTTCATAGCTGCAACAATTACTAACCCCGAAGCTTCCAAAGATGTAAAACAAAGGGCGGGGCGGGATATTATTATCCAAAATATTTCCCCTCCTCAACCGCAATTACCGCCACCGCCGGTATTACCACCGCTACCGCCACCTGTAGCAACCATCGCTTATCCACCGCCGTTAATTGTAAAAGATAACGATGTTGGCAAGCCACCCCTTGATATTGAACAACTGGCTAATGCAAGGATAGATTTAAAAACGGCCGGGGGTACACGCAATGATGACTACATCAATCCACCGTTAGATGTAAAAGGAACGCAAGTTGTAGCAATCCCGGTTGAAAGACAAATAGAGGATTTTATTCCAATAGAGAAGGAGGCCTCATTTCCCGGAGGCTCAGAGGCATGGTCAAAATATATACAGAAAGCAATAGAAAAAGATATTGATGAATTTACAGAAACCGACTATGGTACATGCGTTGTAAAATTTGTTGTAGATAAATCAGGTAAGGTGAGCCAGGTGGAAGCCACTACAATGAAAGGCAGCAAGCTGGCAGAAATTGCAATTAATGCTATAGGAAAAGGGCCAAACTGGATTCCTGCGCAGCAAAATGGAAACTATGTAAATACCTATCGCTTTCAGCCCGTTAGTTTAAAAAACCCTGGTCAATAAGCATTGTCAATCGTATTGATAAGATTTTCAAGTAAGAAATTCGGATAGCATATAATTATGCTATCTCTTCTTCAGCTAACTTTTATTGAAGCTCTGTGTGAATTTTCCTGCCTTCCTTAACTATTATCTTTATAATCTCATCAATATCCCTTTCAGCAGTCCTGAAATTTACGATGCAACCTCTTAAACAATATTTGTCATCAACCAGTGCATTTGATAGAAATATTTCACCTCCCTGTTGCAATGCATTTAGTAATGCTTCATTTAAAGTGTTTAAATAATCGTTACTTTTTTCTTTATCATTCCGGTATCCTGCAGGAACATATCGCAAAGTTGTTATACTCAGGTTTTGTGTGATGGCTTCAAGTTCCGGATGGCTTTTAGCTTTGTTGAATAATAATGTTGAAAGCCGGATATCCTCCCTGATCATTTTAATATAACCACTACGGCCCACATGTTGTAAAGCAAGCCATACTTTTAATGCCTTAAAGCCACGCGAATTTTGAAATCCATATTCATAATAATTATGCGTTTGCGCCTCATCGTTACTAAAGTTATAATATAAGGGATGCGAACTGTATGTTTCAATTAAATGATTTGGATCCTTTACCAAAGTGCATCCGGCCTCAAGCGGGCTATATAGCCATTTGTGAGGATCGAGAGCAATAGAATCTGCTTCATCCATGCCTTCAAACATCATTTTTAGTTCCGGTATTGCTGCGGCCGGCATTCCATATGCTCCGTCCACATGAAACCACAGTTTATATTTTTTACAAATCGCAGAGATTGCTTTCAGGTTATCTACAACCCCTGTACTTACATCTCCGGCGGTGCCAATGACCATTATTGGTTCGAGGTCTTTTTTTAAGTCATCCTTTATGGTCTGTTCTAAAATTCCATTATCCATTTTATTTGTAAAGTCCGTCTGTATCCAGCGAATTGATTTACTGCCAAGCCCAAATAAAACAGCGGCCTTTTCGATCCAGGTATGAGTAGTTTTTGAACAATAAACCACCAATTTTTTTTCCGCGGCTGAAATGCCATCTTCTTTTAAGCTCTTTGGAGCCTTCGCAGTTCTGGCTGCTAAAAAAGCTGTAAAATTTGCCATGTTGCCGCCACTCACTAATATTCCTCCATAGTTTGGAGAAACACCGATAAACTCCGCGAGCCACTTTACAGTTTGTTTTTCAATTTCAGTTGCCACAGGGCTCAAAATGTTTGCACCAACGTTGGGATTTACTGCAGACGCCAGCATGTCTGCCAACGCACCAAGCGGCGCAGCAGAAGAAGTGATGTATCCTAAAAATTTTGGATGACCATTTAGAAGGGAATGATTAAATAATAATGCAGAAGCCCGGGCAAGTAGTTCCCCGGGAAATATACCGTTTTCCGGAAGAGACGAATTCCCGATTATTTTTTCGACCTCGGCTGGTGATTCTCCCGTAGTAACTTTTTTTTCATCAATGTTATCAATAAAATCAGCAATATCGTCAATAAGCTGATAGCCAATTTTTTTAAATTCTTCTTTGCTAATTTCTATTGGCGATTCCCGATTGCTTTTCATCATGTGAAATTTTTATTAAGAAATATCAGAACGCTGAATCTTTAGAGGTCTCAAATTTATAAATTTAGTGTTTGCTTTTTGAAGCCGTAGTTCTTCATAAAAAAACTGTAACTAAATCCAGGAAAATTTTGTTCCACAATTTTTTTATGTATCAACTTAATAACCGAATTTGAATTTATGGAAGTAACTTTCTAATCTGCATTTTCTAAAAAATTTAAATTATGAATTTCGAAAAAGACATCTTTATTCACCACGTTTTTTTCTGGCTAAAAAATTCTGGCAATGCCGGTGACCATAATAGACTAATAGAAGGATTAAAAAAACTTTCTTCGGTAAAGACAATCAGGAGCTTCCACATTGGAAAGCCCGCCGGTACCAACAGGGAAGTAATTGACACCTCTTATGATGTTTCATGGCTACTGACTTTTGCAAATAAGGAAGACCAGGACAGCTATCAAACAGATCCTGTTCATTTGAAATTTGTTGCCGACTGTTCAAAGTTATGGAGCAAAGTGGTAGTGTATGATACCATCGGCATAAATAACGGTCCATAGGTTTTCAATTGCCGGGCTTACTGATGAGTCGTGTAGGCAAATTCCTGATCATTACTGGAATTGACTTTCAACGGATAATATTTTTTTGATAATATTTACCTATGACCTTTACTCCTGAAAATATTTTACTCATTGGCTCCATTCTTTTATTAGTCAGCGTTTTTACCAGCAAAACATCTTCACGTTTTGGCATTCCCACGCTCATTCTTTTTATAGGAATAGGCATGCTAGCGGGTTCAGAAGGTATTGGTGGTATCCAGTTTTATGATCCAAAACTGGCTCAGATTCTTGGAGTTATAGCCTTAAACTTTATTTTATTTTCAGGTGGCTTGGACACAAAGTTTGAAAGTATCAAGCCTGTTCTGTGGCGGGGTATTTCTTTATCCACCCTGGGTGTTTTATTTACTGCCGCCACTGTTGGAATCTTTGTTCACATTATAACAGATTTCACTTTGCTCGAGGGATTATTATTAGGATCTATTGTTTCTTCCACTGATGCTGCCGCTGTGTTTTCAATTTTGCGATCAAAAAATATTGGTCTGAAAGGATACATACGACCAACCCTCGAACTGGAAAGCGGTAGCAATGATCCATTTGCATTTGTGTTAACCATAAGCATCACCTCTCTTATCGCAAGTGGAAATTCGCCCGGATGGAATTTACTTTTTCATTTTCTGCAGGAAATGGTTTTTGGCGGAGTAGCCGGATTTTTATTGGGCAAAATGGTTTTGTATGTTTTAAACAAAATCCCTCTTCACATCGAAGGTCTTTACCCGGTATTTTTAATGGCCTTTGTGTTCTTTACATATTCAATCACCGACCTCATGGGTGGTAATGGATTTCTCGCTGTCTACATTGCAGGGCTGGTGTTGGGTAACCACAATTTTATTCATAAGAAAAGTATTATACGATTTTACGATGGCCAGGCGTGGCTTATGCAGATCATAATGTTCCTCACTCTTGGATTACTGGTTTTTCCTTCTCACATATTACCTGTAATGGGTTTGGGAATTTTGATATCACTTACCTTGATCTTCGTGGCGAGACCAATCGGTGTTTTCATAAGTCTTTCATTTTTTAAAAGGATACATCTTCGCGAAAAATTATTTATTTCTTGGGTTGGCCTTCGTGGAGCTGTTCCCATTGTCTTTGCTATCTATCCTCTTATTGCCAACGTAGAAAAATCGCATATCATTTTCAATCTTGTATTTTTTATTTCCACTACCTCAGTAATATTACAGGGCACTACTTTGCCATTGGTAGCCAGATGGCTTAGGGTAATCGTCCCTCAGAATGTAAAACGAAAATTTGCTCTTGATCTTGAATTATCTGACTCGCCGGATTCAGAATTAATTGAAATTCTTTTACCGGATACGAGCCCGGCAATCGGGCATTCTGTGGTAAACCTTAACTTCCCTAAAAAGGCATTTATTGTGCTTATCCAGAGGAACGGAAAATATATCCGGCCTGGCGGTTCAACAGTTGTTGAACAGGGAGATAAATTGTTAATACTTGCTTCAGACACCAATGTAATAGAGGACGTTTTTAGTAATCTGGGATACAAGGAAGAATAAGCTGGATGGAAATTCAAAAAATGTTATTATACTCCAAAGCTCGATCCGCAGCCACACGTGGTGCTGGCATTGGGATTATTAAAAGTAAAGCCTCTCGAATTAAGACCACCCTCCCAATCTATCTCCATATTTACGAGATATATGCTATGAGTTGGATTTATAATACACGGAATTCCATCTATTTCAAAATATTCATCTTTCTCTGTTTTATAATCAAAATCAAGCACATACGACATTCCAGAACAACCGCCGCCCTTAACGCCTATCCTCAGAAATTTTTTTTCCCCACGATTTTCGCCGCTGATCAGCCGCCTGATTTCATTAATTGCTCCATTTGTAAAAGTAACCGGCGTTTGATTTATAATTGCCATGGTAAAATTTTATTTTCTGTTGTAAAAATATCTTCGTTAATATGACGTTTTTATCTGTATTATTTAATCTTTAATCATTTGCAAATTTACAATCCTTTCTTTGGCGATTAAATATTTTTGCACGAAATTACTCCATGATGTCAACATTTGAAACGATAGTTGTTATACTCCTTGGTGTCATTTTTTTAGCTATAATCTGGATGGTAACAGAGTTTACTTCTATTAAAAAAGATATTAAAGAAAGGACAGGCATTAACCCCGAAACCTTAAAACTTCGTTTACAGGCTTATGAGAGGTTAACGCTCCTTGCAGAAAGAATATCTCTTCAGAATTTATTATCAAGAACTCCCAATGCGGGGCTTTCTTCACGCCAGATGCAGTCGTCATTGATTGATGCTATCAAGCAGGAATATGATTATAATATCAGCCAGCAGGTATATGTTTCTCCCGAGGTGTGGAAAGCTATCAATAACCTTAAAGAGCAAAATATTTACGTGGTAAACCAGCTTGCATCCGCTATGCCTTTCCAGGCTTCTGCAATGGATCTTAATAAACAGATTATCGATTTCGTTATAAACAATCCAAAAGCGTCTCTCCACAATGTTGTTCTGGAAGCCCTTAACTTTGAGGCTAAGAAAATTATGTAAGCCACATCAAAGTTTTCTGCGAAAGGCTTGCCAATTCACAAAATGAAAGATGAACATAAAGTTTTTACAGACAGCGGAATAGAAATCAACAAAGTTTACGGTTGCAATGATTTGTCCGGAAAAGAATGTGATGAAGTTCCGGGAAAATTTCCTTTTACACGCGGAGTACAGCCCGATATGTACAGGGGCAGGCTTTGGACTATGCGGCAATATGCGGGTTTCAGCACGGCTGAGGAAAGCAATCTTCGTTATCATTATCTTATTTCACAGGGCGTAAATGGCCTTAGTGTGGCTTTTGATCTTCCGACTCAAATTGGTTATGATAGCGATCATGAGTTGTCAGAGGGTGAAGTAGGTAAAGCAGGTGTTGCAATTGATTCTATTGAAGATATGGAGGCATTATTTAAAGACATCACTTTGCAGGATGTTTCCACTTCAATGACAATAAACGCAACGGGATTTATCCTGCTTGCATTTTATGTTGCTATAGCAAAAAAACAAGGGGCAGATCTTTCAAAAATAAATGGAACTGTTCAAAATGATATCCTGAAAGAATATGCTGCAAGAGGTACTTATATCTTTCCCCCCAAACCTTCCATGCGCATTATCACCGATATTTTTGAATGGTGCAGTAAAGAACTTCCGAAATGGAATACCATTTCTATATCAGGTTATCATATCCGCGAAGCTGGTAGTACAGCGGTGCAGGAAGTAGCTTTTACACTCAGCAACGGTAAGGCTTATGTGCAGGCTGCGTTAACCAAGGGACTTGATATAAACGTTTTTGGCAAAAGGATTTCTTTTTTCTTCAACGCACACAATGATCTTTTTGAAGAAGTTGCCAAGTTCAGGGCCGCAAGAAGAATGTGGGCGAAGATTATGAAGGATGCAGGTGCTACCGATGAAAAAGCGATGATGATGCGGTTTCATACACAAACAGGCGGAAGTACTTTAACGGCACAGCAGCCACACAACAATATCAGCAGGGTCACTGTTCAAACACTTGCCGCGGTATTAGGTGGAACACAAAGCCTTCATACTAACGGTTATGATGAAGCGCTGAATCTTCCTACTGAAGAAGCTGCTGCAACGGCCCTGCGTACTCAACAAATAATTGCATTTGAAAGCGGTGTTACTAATACTGCCGATCCACTTGCGGGGAGCTACTTTGTTGAAAAGCTTACTGATGACGTTGAAACTGCCGCCTGGGAATTAATCAACCGGATTGACGTCATGGGGGGAAGCGTGAGCGCTATCGAACAGGGTTTTATACAAAACCAGATAAGTTCAAGCGCATATGCCTATCAGCAAAAGATAGAATCATGTGAAAAAATAATTGTAGGCGTAAATGCGTTTAAAGAAGAGCAGGATATCGCTCCACCATCTTTCAGCATAGATGACAACATACGCCAGGTGCAAATTCAAAAGTTAAAAATGCTGAAAGCAAAAAGAGATAATGAAAAAGTAGAATTTTGCTTAAAAAATATCAGAGGCCATGCAACAAATAATAAAAATTTAATGCCTGTGGTAATAGAGGCGGTCGAGAATTACTCTACCCTTGGAGAAATTTCAGATACCCTCAGATCAGTTTTTGGAGAATACAAATAATTTTAAAAAATTGTTATGAAATTATTTCTACTTCTTTTTGTTTTTACCTGTTCAGCTAACGTTAAGGCACAGAAATACGCTTTACTTGATAAGCGCCTTGCGCAGCCAATAACATATACCAATAAAGTAACTTCCAACGACCAGTTCAACGGACTTTTCCCGGTTGAAAAAAAATGGCTGCCACAGTTTATTAAGGACCTGGAAGAGATCAAAAATAAGCTTTCTTCAAAAGGGTCATTCGAAGCGAAGCAATATACGCTTGGCTGCACAAAGTTTACCGGTGTAAAGGTTTCACTGGCTTCGGAAGACCGCCTGGATTATGTGATTACTTCTAATTGCGATGGGGTAAAAATTTCAATGCACCTTTGCGATGCAAAAATGACTAACGCAGGTAATTTATTTTTTATCAAAACCTGGATAAAATATATAGGCAGTTATGTCAAATAGGATTGCCTCTATTCTTAATTTTTAAAAATTAGTATCGCGGAACTGTCTTGTACGGTTTACTCTTATATCCCTTAGCAACGGTGATTTGGGACTAATGTTAATACTGAAAGAACGGTATTGACCAACCGGTTGTACAGATATTGACATTTGCCAGCAATGCATATCTCTTGATATGCTAATGGATACTCCGTTTAACTGTCCAAGAGTTATATTGTAATAACCATTCACTCCCATTTGCCACTTAGGAGTAAGGTTTAATGTACCGCCAAAAGTGGTGTTTTGAGAATATTGTGTCTTAAAACCTATATAGGTTTGATATACTTTTGTAAATGTCAGCGAATAAGAAAAATTTACCGACCAGGGAATATTAAAGTCTGCATATTCACCAGGGTTGTTTCTTATATAGGCAAGTTCACTGTTATATTGATCATCTGTTAAGCCAATGTCGGCAGGCGATTCCCCTGGTTGCAACTCCGATTTTGAAGACCCGCCTTTCTTATCTCCACCCCGAAGCTGGGTCGACATGGCAAGATTTCCGCTTGTGAGGCGGCCAAGGGAAAAAGGCTTTCTTACCCATAGCAATTGATTCACTCTTTGTCCCTGCCCATCTACAGCATAGGGATCCAGTATCGCACTTGCGGTGATGTTAATCTTATTAAATAAATTGCTTCTTGCAGATAATTGCAACGGGCTTAAATTAAACGAGTCTGCAAAAAAATTGTAGCTGCAATTCATGCCTAAGCCATCAATTATTGAAATCTTTTTTAGTGCATTTTCGCCTGTGTCTTTTTTGTTGCGCACTTTCATCGAAATATTATTGTCAATGCCGAATGTAAGCCCTCCGAATCTTCCGGGAGAATAAGAAGGAAAAACATTTCTTTCAAAAACTGAAAACTGCCGTCTGTGGCCGGCTGTATCTACCTGGGCATAATAAAAATTGTTTTTATTAAAATCAGGCTTATAGCTTAATCCAAGTGTGGGCGTTATCTCATGACGAATCGCTTGTATTTTTGCATTCTTATTTTTTGCTGTTACCAGTCCAAAAATTCTTGTGGAAATTCCGAGGCTGAAAGACATTTGTCTTGCGGTATACAAACCTTTTTGAGTAGTTGTATCTAATCTTTTGGTAACGGGATTCCACTTGTGAAATGTTTTTGTCTGGTACCATGTTTCATCATAGCTAATGCCCGGGCCAACCTGGAATGCGCCCATCTGAGGAAGCGACAGCGAAATAGGAAAGGAGTGATGAGCACCGAATTGCAACGTATCTGCAATCTGTTGAAATATGTGAGGCAGGGTATCATAAAATGAAAAGAGACTTTTAGCATTGCCACTATAAGCTATTCCAAGGTTTTCATACCACTTCGGTGTTCCAACAAATTCCTTTTTTCTGAAAGGGTAGATGGTTTGCACATTAAAGCCAACATCAGGAAGGTTTACATTGATAATTTTTAAATTGGTATTCTGGTTGTGATTTGCACTAATGGTTAAATTTTTATCCTTCCATGTTTTTGACCATGTGATAGAAGATGTTAACTGGTTACTGAAATTCCGATACGGGTTATCCGGAACATAGGAATTATAACTACTGCTTCCTGCGTTTACGCTGGCAGAAAATGATACTCCCGGCCGTGCTTTACTATCGGTAGTGTGGCTCCATGAAATATGATAGCTCCTGTTACGGGAATAGTCAGGATCTCCTTTGAAGTTGTATTTAAAATTTTGTATATCAAATTGAATATTTCCCTGGTACCGGTATTTTTTTAAATACCGGGGGTTAATATTAATTGTCCATGAGCCGTACGAATAAATATTTGTTCGCAATATAACATCCCAATAATCACTTATTACTTTATAATAGCCCAATCCCTGCAGCCCAAGCCCCAGTTGTTCATTGGATGTAAAAGTGGGCGTTAAAATTCCTGAATGTCGTCCCTGGCTTAACGGGTATATTCCAAATGGAAGATAAATAGGAAGGGGCACGCCTTCAAATTCAGGATGAACAGGACCTGTAATTGCTACCTTATTATTTATGAATTTTATTTTGTTACTTATAAAAGCAAAGTGAGGTGTATCAAGATTGCATGTTGTAAATCTTCCGCGAAGCGCATAAAAAACGTCGTTGTTTACTTTTTTTATAACATCACCATATACATACATTTCTCCCTGTTGCGTATAAGTGCTTTTAGTAAGGCCTTTACCACTCTTCATATTAAAACGAATAGAATCACTTTGCGAAAGGAAATCAGCTTGTTTATAGGTAGGCATTGAAATCACTTTGCCGGTGCTGTCTCTTTTTATTGAAGCAATAATATTTCCTGTCGCCTGGTCAAGCATTATCAGCGGCGCTGTGAGATCATTATCTTTGTATAAAGTATTTGCTTTCTTTCCATACAGTGTGATTGTTTTACCGGGAACATCAAGCACCATCGAGTCCTCAGCGGTATATTCAACCACGGTATCCGGCGTATTTTTGGAGCTTATGTATTTTATGGTATCGGCCAGGTTAACAATACCTGATGTATCGGTCTTTGAGAGTGAATCGACACGGATAGTAGTATCGCCTTTGGAGAGCGAATCAACCGCTAAAAGAGAATCGACATTCTTTTTTGGAATTGTATCACTACCGGAAACAATTTTTATTCCCGAAGTATCGTTTGAATATTTTAGCTTTTCTTCAACAGGAATATTTTTTTTCTTTGACGGAATTGTGTCCTTGAATGAAGTTAAAAGCTTGTGAAATGAGTGATGAAAAGAAACTTTATCCCTACTTTGAACCGTCAGTATAAAAAGCATAGCGAATACTGTAAATACTGATTTATTTTTTCGGCTAACTTTGTTTATGAGGTTCATAGCAGTAGTAAACAAAAGTAGAGATAATCCCATTAAGGATTTGTGAAGATTATTAAACCAAAATTTACCGGCCCAATTAAAATCTGATAAATAAATGTGTGCTTTAAAAAAATCATTTTCTCTTTTTCTTTTCTTGTGTTTAATAACGTTGGTAACTCTTACCGCCGGTGCCCAGGGTAAAAAAATAAAAACCATTATTGTAGATGCTGGTCATGGAGGAAGCGACAATGGAGCCCGCGGCGAATATGAAGGTTCTTTAAATTCAAAGGAGAAAAATATTACCCTTGCTATTTCCCTCAAGCTTGTTGCTGAACTTCAGAAGGAGATGCCCGATGTACAGGTTATTCCAACACGTACTACAGATATTTACCAGTCTCCAAGAGAAAAGGCGCAAATTGCCAACGATAATCATGGTGACCTTTTTGTATGCGTTCATGCAGATGCAGTAGTACTTAAAACAGGGTCACGGATACTTGGTTACCGTACAGAAAAATACAATACCGTTAAATATGTGGGCAAGGGGAAAAAAAGAAAAAAAATTATCACACCTCACACCCGGGAAGTTGCCATCAGGCAATATTATAAAATACCTACCGACAGAAAAGGAACAAGTTCATGGATATTT
Organism: uncultured Chitinophagaceae bacterium; assembly: GCA_963798665.1. Taxonomy (GTDB): domain Bacteria; phylum Bacteroidota; class Bacteroidia; order Chitinophagales; family Chitinophagaceae; genus Ginsengibacter. Next base: position 141,271 of record CAWCUN010000023.1, read on the forward strand.
GCCGCTCATAAAACAGATGATAAGATAAAAGCAATGGAAAAAAGCGACTTGCTTTTTACTACAGAGTCAAATGACAGCACACTTGATATAAATGAAGACAGTCCTGAATGGAAAGCCAAAGCATTATTATATACGCAGAACTATTTTAAACGGAGTTATAAACTTGCCTCTGCTATCCAAGAAGATATTGATAGCATGGGTCGCTTGGATCTGGGTGTTCATCAACGGCAGAAAGGCATCTGGGTTTTGCAGGCTACACAGATGCCGGCAGTGTTGATCGAAACGGGTTTTATCGCAAACTACGAAGATGAACGATATCTTAATAGCGAAAAGGGTCAACAACAAATTGCAGAGTCTATCACCCGTGCCCTTATAAAATACCGAAACCAATACGAAAACCCGCAGGGGTATACCAACAGGTAATAGACAATCTGCATCTCCACATTTTATTACCAGGAGAAATCTCATTATTTCTTTCAAGGCAGAGATTCAGGACTTTGTGCCAATAAAGATTGCTATTTTCGCAATACCTTTATTTTGAATCTTATCAAACTAATGAGATAACCCTGATTGGTTACCAAATAAAAAAATATGAAGATCAATAATGAAACAAAGATTGGTGTGATGGCTGTGGTTGGAATTTTATTACTCGTTTTAGGGTTTAATTTTCTTAAAGGGAAAAGTCTTTTCAAAAAAGAAAAGCATATCTATGCAGTATACCAGGATGTGCAAACATTGCAGAAATCGAATCCTGTGGTAATTAACGGGCTGCAGATTGGGAGAGTGGAAAACCTCGATGGCGGAAAAGATATGAGGCGTATTGTTGTTACCGTTAATCTTACAAAGGATATTAATATTCCCGATAATTCTCTTGCAGTTATAAATCCTGGTCTGCTTGGCACTCCGTCGCTGGAAATACAACTAGGTAGCTCAACTACTTTCTTAAAAAATAACGACACTGTATTAACTACCTTAAGCGGTGGGGCTTTTGACGAAGCTTTAAAGATTATCAATCCCGTTCTGTACGAGGTTCGAAATGCGGTAAAATCGCTGGATTCGGTCCTTCAAATTGTTACAGGCGTTTTTGATCCTGCAAGCAAGAATAATATAAGAGGAATCATTTCTAACTTAAATACGACTACCGCTTCATTTGCATTATCTGCGAAATCGCTGGAGGTACTTTTGAATACACAAAACGGTGCGCTTTCGAGTTCTTTGAATAATGTGCAGGCTTTTACCGCTAACCTTAACTCAAATAACGCAAAACTTGACAGCATACTTGAAAGTGCAAAGATAGCGTCAGCCAAATTTGCCGACATTGATTTGAAAAAAACATTGGATACATTAAGCCTGGCAGTAGATAATTTTAAGAAGGGTTCTGATAAAATTAACAGCAAAGATGGTTCTCTGGGTTTACTCCTAAATGATAAGACTCTATATGATAATCTTCAGGCAACGACAAACAAAATCAATATACTCCTCGATGATATAAGAGTGCATCCGAAACGATATGTAAACTTTTCAGTGTTTGGTAAAAAAGATAAGGCCAATTACATTACGGCGCCTTTAATTGACGACACTTTAAAAGTGGTTAACAAATAGGGATGATCACCTCAGTAAAAATTGGGTTTTTAATTATTTTTCTCCGTTTAAGTTTCATTTCATTTGCACAAATTCCTCTGCCACCATCAGCGGTTGATTCAGTACCAAAGACTGATACCGTAAGAGAATTTGAGATTATCCGCGGTCCCAGCATGCGTAGTATTCACATTGATTCCACTACAACTTTACAAACAATTGCCGGCGGCGCCATCGTAAAACAAGGCACTACAATTTTCGACGCTGATAGTATTGTAGTAAATCCTACAACACATACTGCTGAAGCTTTTGGCAATGTTCACATCAACCAGGCCGACAGTGTTCAAACCTATTCCCAGTATTTGAAATACATAGGAACCGAAAAAATGGCTTACCTGAAAAAAGATATCAGGCTTAACGATAAAAAGAGTACACTTTTCACACAGGAACTTGATTATAATTTGGGAACGGGAATTGGGAATTATTATAATGGCGGTAAAGTTATTAATGGTAAAACAGTTATAACAAGTAAAGAAGGAACTTACTATTCCGATACCAAGGATGTGTATTTTAAGAATGACGTGGAAGTTACAGAACCAAAGAACCACATCCTTACTGATTCTCTGCTGTATAATATGGTATCACAAAAATCCAATTATGTCGGGAATACATATATAAAAAATAAGGAAGTAGATATCTATACAACACAGGGAACATATGATTTTAATACAGGTGATGCTTTGTTTACGAGTCGAACTACCGTAAAGGATAGCAGTGGCAGAGTTTATATTGCTAATAACATGGCACTTGATGATAAATCCGGAAATGCACAACTCGAAGGCAATGCCATAGTTAAAGATTCCGCAAATGGTTTTATCGTTTTTGGCAACCAGATTTTCTTAAATAAAAAAAACAACTCATTCCTTGCAACAAGAAAACCTGTGCTGATTGTAAAACAGAAAGATGACAGTACTTACATAGCAGCAGATACAATATTTTCAGGATATACAACTGTGATAAGAAAAGAAGACAGGGTTTTAAAAAAAGATTCTGTAATCACTGACTCTTTGCAAACCGTAACCGGTGACTCTTTGCGAATTAATTTGAATACAGATAGTTCGTCAATTGCCGACACTTTAAAAAATAAAATTGCACCAAAAGAAAACAATCGTAGTGATTCTTTAAAGATACCACAGAGTGATTCGCTCAGAAAGAATCCGCAGAACGATTCTTTGAGAATTATTTCTAATAAAATTGATTCTTTAAAGATGCGAAGGGCCGAAGTTCAAAAAGAAAAAATTCAAAATGTCAGCCCGGATAAGCCTGTAGATTCTTTAATATTAAATCCTGCGATCCCTGATTCGTCTGTTGCAGATTCAAATAGGATATCTCTGCCTGAGCTGGCTAACCCTGTTGATTCAATTAATAATTTTCAGAAAGACACGATAAATAAATCTGATTCGGCAGTGAGATATTTTCTTGCTTTCCATCATGTAAGAATTTTTAATGATTCGCTTCAAAGCGTTTGCGACAGTCTTTTTTTATCTGAAAAAGATTCCGTATTTCGTCTTTATTACGATCCTGTTGTATGGAGCGGACATAGCCAGATAACCGGTGATACAATTTTTCTTTTTACAAAAAATAAAAAAGCCGAGCGGTTATATGTTTTTGACAGGGGAATGATTGTGAACAGAACGACACAGGGGTTTTTTAACCAGATGGCGGGAAAAACAATTAATGGCTATTTCATCGACGGTGCCATTGATTACATGCGTGTAAGAGGCTCGCAATCGGAAAGTATATATTATGCCCAGGATGAAGATAGCGCCTACCTTGGCATGAACAGGGCTACCGGCGATGTTATTGACTTGTATTTTAAAAATGATGATCTTATAAAAGTGCTTTTTGTAAATGATATAAAAGGAAAATTCTACCCGATGAAACAAATTCCCGAAGAACAGAGATTTTTGAAAGGGTTTATCTGGCTTGATGAGAAACGTCCAAAAAATAAACTGGAACTTTTTGAATAAATTTTTATTTACTCACTGCCGGTGACGGACTGCTGCGATATAATTTTCAAATTAGGAAAAACCGAAACCGCCATTAAAATTACAGAACTTAGAACTACCAGGTAAAGGCCTATTTTCTTTTCGGGGCAATACGCATTGTAACAGGAAGTAAAAAGAATATATGTTTTTATTAAATATCCAATGTTAAGTGCGGCAAAAAAAATATGAGTTCTTTTAGCCCAAATTTTATCAAGAAACACTAACACGAAAGAAATTATTCCAAAGAAGGAAAAAAATATTCCGGGTTTTCCATAAGCATTTTGCTCTGAAAAAAATCCTGTAAAATTTTTATTAAGATCCGCATAGTAAGTCCACGGTAAGAAGCAACTTACAACCAATAAAACCGAGGAAACCAGGCCAACCCATTTATAATACTTCATAATTTATAAATATTAAAACCTATAAGATTGTCCTATAGGCTTTATTATATAGAGCGATAAACTTAATTCGATTTTATATAACTATTATCACATTGGGATGGATTCAAAAATACAATTTTTAAAATTGGATCAAATGAATAAATCGTCACGTAATGTTTGAATAGAAACCGGAAAGTAAATTTTTAGAACCTTCCTGGCATAAAAATTTTGGTCTTTCTAACTGCCTTTTTATGGCAACCTTTTAATAGAAAAAACCGATTTACACTCAGGTGCTGTATAAAGATGATTAAAAAATATATTTTTTTATTTTTTATAGCAGCAATTGCTGTTGGGGCGGTTGTTGTTTACCGGGTTTGGAATAAACCCCACAAAAACATTAGAGATGCTGAGGCAATTAAAATTTCCTCTGGTGAACTATACGACATTCTTGCTAATGATTCTTCTGGTTTAAAATCAAAATATATAAATAAAGTTGTTGCAGTTGCAGGCGAAGTCAAAGCCATTTCGAAAAACCAACAGAATCAACAAATTATTCTTTTGAAAACAGGCGATCCCAGCGGCTCTGTTAATTGTACTATGGAGAAGGAAGCGGGTAATATAAAAGAAGGTGATATGATATTAGTGAAAGGTATCTGCAGTGGTTATATCGGCGGTGATAAAGAAATGGATTTACCCGGAGATGTTTTTTTAATAAGATGTTATTGTTTATCCTAAATAAATTAAAGTATGCTGATAAAAAGATCAGTTGTTTTGTTACTATTATTAACTATAATAGATAGCAGCATCAGGGCACAGGTTTATTTTACAAAAAATGGAAAAATTTCTTTTTTTTCAACAACACCGCTTGAAAACATTAGTGCCGATAATAACCAGGTATTAAGCGTTCTCAATACATCAACAGGCGCATTTCAGTTTTCATTGCTTAACAATGCATTCCATTTTCCGAAAGCAAAGATGGAAGATGATTTTAATGAGAATTATATAGAAAGTAATAAATATCCTAAATCAACATTTAAAGGCACAATTACAGATGTCAGCGCTATAAGCTCATTAAAAGATGGAAGCTATCCTGTAAATGTAAAAGGAGATTTAATGATACATGGCGTAACAAATAATATAACAGTACCGGGAACTATAACAATAAAGGATGGAAAAATTTCTGCGACTTCTTCATTCAAAGTTTCTATAAAAGATTACAAAATAAAAGTTCCCGCAATAGTTACCAAAAAAATTTCCGAGAGTATTGAAATAACGATTAATTGTAATTATGAAAAAAAATAAACTACATATGAAACTGCCCGGGCTAATATTTGCCTTTTTATTTTTCCTGTTTTCTAAAATAACTTTTGCGCAGGACACTACTAACCTTATTGGCCAATTGGAAAAGGAGTCTGCCGGCAATAAAATAATCTATGCCACATCTACATTTAAATATACCCGCATTATCAATGGCCATTCTGTAGAGAACCTGCCCGCTCACGTTTTAGATGTAAGAATTTCACATCGTTTCGGCCCCTTAAGCAGGGGCATCTATCAATTCTTTGGGCTTGATGCTGGTTTCTTTAATGTGAGAATTGGGTTTGACTATGGCATTACAGATAACTTTATGATAGGAATCGGACATAATGCTTCCCACAAAATTTATGATGGTTTTTTCAAGCTAAAATTATTGAAACAATCCACAGGTGCGGTTAAAATGCCTTTTACTGTATCATTCGTACCTACTGTTGCCATAAATACAGAACATCCCCAGGATTATGATAAGACCGATTCTTCAACAACAGAAAATAGCAATTTATCTTACGTATTGCAGCTACTTATTGCCAGGAAATTTTCCAACGGATTTTCTTTACAAGTGATGCCGACTTTTATTCATGCCGATAATGTTTCTTACAATCATTATAGGAATGGTACATTTCAACAGGATGTGTGGGCGGTTGGCATAGGTGCAACTCAAAAAATAACTAAAAGAATGAGTTTAAATGCTGAATACTATTACCAGTTACCCGGAACACAAGCTACGGCTTCTACCAATGTTTTTTCTTTTGGAATTGATTTAGGAACCGGGGGGCATGTTTTTCAATTGCATTTTTCAAATTCATTCGGGCTTACTGAAAAAGCATTTATATCCGAAGTAGATAAGCACGGAAATGGAAGCGGTCTCAGGTTTGGCTTTAATATTTCAAGAGTATTTCAATTAGGACAAAAGCATCGGGCAAATTCTGACTGGAAAAAAGATTAAATAGTGATGGCTATTGAATCAGTGAGAAAAATATTCAATAACGCTTTATAATCAGGATGTGATTAATAATACCAGTTCTCTAACGATTAAAATTCTATTTTTTCATTTTGAACAATATTTCCAGTCAGCCGCTTGTATCGGTTGTTATTCCCACATACAACCGTGCATCATTACTACAAAAAGCGATTGCATCCGTAGTTGCACAAACTTATAAAAATTGGGAACTGATAATCGTAGATGATGGCTCAATTGACGGAACATCTCAATTAGTGAGATTAATACGAGATGTAAGAATCACTGGTTTAGAATTGCCTCATTCGGGTCATATCGGTTCTTTATTTAATGCCGGCGTGCAGTCTGGAAAAGGAGAGTGGATTGCCTTCCTGGCCTCTGATGATTTATGGATGCCAAACAAGCTGGAATTGCAGATGGACGAATTAAAGAGAAGTGGTTCAAGATGGTGCTACAGCAATTACGAATTGATGAATGAATCCGGGCAAACGATTTCTCCAAAATCGGGAAGATATCGGCCAATATCCGGCAATATTATTAAGGAGTTGCTGACAGCGGAAGCATCGGTTACCATGTGTTCCGTAATAATGCAACGCAGCCTTTTCGAAGAGGTGAATGGTTTCAGTACCGATCCCCGCTTGTTGTATCGCGGAGACTATGAATTGGCGCTGCGGCTGGCGTTAAAAGCAGAAGTTATTGCATTGTCTAACGTATTGGTTCGGGTGCTTGAACATGCGGGACGTTCAACAAATGGTATTAAAGATGGTTACGAACGAACGGCGCTTGCATATGAAATATTTCTCAATGGCAATCCTGTAAAAGAATTGAGATCCATTGCAAAAAGAAGGCGCGGACTCCAGCTTGCTGAAGCTGCTTCACGGTATTTAAGCAATAGAAATTATTCTGCAGCCTGCAAATTATTGGCAGGTGCATTTGCGGGTGGTGCAGGTTTCAGGCCATGCCTTTCAGCATTTTATCGTGGTGTAAAGGCCGGTATGAAATCAGGATTTGCAACTGAGCAATAGTAATGTTGATGTATAAATTCAGTTATTGAAACAATTAATAAAAAATATTTCTGCTATCCTTAACCGTGAGGAAAAAAGAAAGTTTTTGAAACTTATACTATATGATATAGTCATAAGTATTCTTGACATTTCTTTCCTTCTTTTATTGTTGTATGTTATTAATTTTTACACACAACCTCATAATTCAACTGAACATTTAGCCTTCCCTTTTTATCTCTTTATTGAATACCCGCTTTTACTAATCACTGTTTTTTTCTTTTTGTTTTGTATAAAAAATTTCTTAGGGTTTTTGGTTTTTCGCATGCAGTATAAGTATACTTATGATGTTGCTTCGAGGATTTCAAAGAATAATTTATTAAACTATCTCGAGGGTAACTTTCATGATTATGTCAATATTGATTTTTCCGTTCGTATTCGCAGGATAGCACAACAGCCCATTGAATTCAGTCATTCTGTATTACGAAACATCCAGCAAATTATCAGTCAGTCTGTATTAATAATACTAACCATTACTCCCATAATTATTTATAAACCTTTATTGTTTCCACTACTGTTTTTAATATTGGTGCCGCCGGTTTTTATTATTGCGTTTCTTATGAAAAAAAGATTGAGTAGCCTGCGCTTTTCAGGGAAGGTGGCCAGCGAAAAAGCAATTCAGCATTTAAATGAGGCATTATCGGGTTTTATTGAAAGTAATATTTATGATCGGAAAAACTTTTTTGCAAACAGGTATTCCGGTTTCCAGGCCAGGCTCAACACTTATATCTCGGAGCAAATGATAATTCAAAACCTACCTTCAAGACTTATTGAAGTTTTTGCTGTACTCGGTTTATTCATGCTCATTTTAATAAATTCCATTGTTACCAAATCAAATTCTGTAGAGGTAATAATTATTGGAGCCTTTATGGCTGCGGCATATAAGATTATCCCGGGCATTGTGAAAATTCTAAATAGTATAGGGCAGGCAAAAACATATTCATACACAATTAATGATTTGCTTAATGAAAAAAATACTTCCGGCATCGTCGATGAAAATGACGGGATAACAGGTAAAATTAACAGCATTGTGATCTGTGATGTTTGTTTAAATTATAAAGACCACACTGTATTGAATAATTTTAGCCTGTCTCTTCAGCGAGGAGATTTTATAGGTATTTCTGGCAATTCAGGAAAAGGAAAAACAACGTTGATGAATTTGTTAATGGGATTCTTGTCCGCAGATTGTGGGGATATTTTCATAAATAATGAATTAGCAGATTCATCCCAAAGAAAAAAATTCTGGAAAAATATCGCCTATGTAAAGCAGCAACCTTTTTTTATTCATGATTCCATTTTAAAAAATATAACCCTGGCGGAAAATCATGTCGATAAAAATAAGTTGCAGCAAGTGATAGAAGAAACCGGCCTTACCGAATTATTGAATAAATACCCCGAAGGCATTGAAAAATTAATTACGGAGAATGGTAAGAATATAAGCGGGGGCCAGCGGCAGCGAGTGTCAATTGCAAGGGCTTTATATAAAGATGCTGATCTGATTGTACTGGATGAACCGTTCAGTGAACTGGACAGGAAATCTGAAAACTGCCTGCTCAATCATTTTAGCCAAATGGCAAAGTCCGGAAAGATGGTACTATTAATTACACACAATAAAGAAAGCCTTTCATTTTGTGATAAAATAATTTCATTTGATGAATAGCCAACCTGTTTTTGTAATTCTGACTCCGGGTTTTCCTGCAAGTGAATCTGACAATACATGCCTTCCTTTTTTGCAAAACGTGGTAAAAACAATCAACAGGGATTTTGGTTTTATGAAAGTTATTATTGTGAGTTTTCAATATCCTTTCACGGCATCGCAATATCTATGGAATAACAATGCTGTAATTTCTTTTGGCGGAAAAAATAAAGGCGGGCTTTCCAGGATTTTATTATGGAGAAGAGTCTGGCAACATGTTAGAGGACATTCATAATAGCAATAAAATTATTGGGATATTCAGTATATGGTTGGGAGAATGTGCTATAACAGGTAAACGATTTGGAGAAAAATATGGGATCACTCAAAAATCGTGGATAGTAGGACAGGATGCAAAAGAAAAAAATAAATACGTAAAAAGGATTAAACCCAATGCGGAAGATCTGGTAGCTATATCAGATTTTATAGAGGATGAATTTTTTAAAAATTATTCAACCAGGCCGCAACATGTTATCACAAACGGAATAGACGCTGGACTGTTTAAAAATCCTGTTGCAGAAAGAGCAATTGATGTGGCCGGGGCAGGATCGTTAATACCTTTGAAGCAATACAATTTATTTATCGATGTAGTAAAAGAGTTGAAAAACCATATGCCGGCTGATTCAATCTTCAATTGCCGGCAAAGGCCCTGAGGAAAAATCTTTGCAGCAAAAAATTTCAGCGTTTAATCTGGAAGAAAATATTACTATGCGTGGTGAGGTCAGTCATGCTGATGTGTTGGAACTAATGCAGCAAACAAAAATTTTTCTTCATCCTTCTTCTTATGAAGGCTTTAGCATGGTGTGTCTTGAGGCGCTATATGCCGGCTGTCATGTTATTAGTTTCTGCAAGCCTATGAAACGGGATTTCAGCCAGTGGCATATTGTGAAAAATAAAAATGAAATGGTTGATAAGACGCTTAAAATTTTACTTTCCCCAGGAACCAAATATGAACGAATATTTCCTTATTCCATTCAGCAAACGACAGCATCATTAATGAAATTATTTGGATACTAATTGCTCACAAACATTGAATAACGAATCGGCAATTGATTTAAAAGATAGCGAATTGTTGAAGTGCTGAACTATTGATGCAGAAAGTTTTTCCTGGTCTATAGCATCAATTTTTAATAAAGTAGTAAAAAGGTTTTCTACACTTCCCGGTTGGTATAGCAGCTCGTAATTGCGATTATCAGTAATTTTTTTGAACGATGGAATGTTTGTTACTACCGGTATACAACCACAGGCCATTGCTTCAAGTAATGCATAACCTGTACTTTCCTGGTGGCTGCCTGAGATATAGAAGTCTGCGGCATTGTACCATGTTTCTAACTGATCGTGCAAAACATTTCCGTGTAAAACAACTGAATTTTCCAACTGGTCGTTTTGCATTAATAAATTATTTATCCCAGGTAACAATTCATCGGTTTGATAAATCATGAAAAGTTTTGCGGAACTACGTACAGAAATATATTTTTCAAACGCTTGTAAAACAGTGAGCGGGTCTTTTCTGGCATTTAATCTCCCAACCCATAAAAAATTCAGATTTCCTGTTAATGAAAGTGCTGACTTGCACAATTCTTTATTCTTTTTTGTAAAGAATGTAGAACCCTCTAATACTTCTTTGCATTTTTTCCTGTTGATAATAATTTTCTTTTCAATCCACTCCGTTGCATTTTCTGTAGTTGTAAAAAGATAACAATTTGCAAACCGATACGCCAGTTCTTGAAAATATTTTTTTAGTGATTTCCACGGTCTTTCTCCGTGATGCTGGACGATAAATTTTGTGCTCTTGTTCAGTTGTAACCTTAGTGTAAGTAACTGAAATGGGAAAATAAAGCCTTGTATTAAAACTATGTCAGGCTTTTGCGATTTTATATAACGGTGTGTTTTAAAAGGAATATACCAGGATTTATTCCTGCTTTTGAAAAATCTGTATTTAACGCCATCAATGAATTCTTCTCCTTCATAATTCATGTGTTTAATAAATTGGATATCCAGTTTTTCTTTGATGAATTTTGCAAAACCAATTGATGCTTTCTGCACCTCCAACACTTTTGCCGGAATTGAAATATCATCATGCATATGATAGTTGAGGTCTATTAGCTTTATCATATTTAAATTCAAACACTTATTGGTAGCGAGGCCTCGGGATAATAGGTAAGCACTTCTTTCAATAAAGCCGGCACCTCCCCAAATACATATTTTTTATTTTGATTAATTTGAATTTTGCTGAATGCGTCTGCCAGAGAATTTGTTGACAACTGATCATATAATTCTTCATCAAAAAGACAAATTTTTCCCCGATGAATTACTAATAAGATATCCTCAGGATTTACAGAAAAAAATGAATCAAAATTATCTTCGTACATTTTTTTTGCGATTACTATATCGCCAGTATAGCCTTGTTCAATTTTACCCGATCTTTTCAAACCCCATATTGTAGCAGGTTTTGAGGTGAGCATATCAAATAATTCATTGTCGCTTGCCAGTAAAGTATTCCTCGCAAGCCTTATATGATGCCATAAATTCCACCCTGAAGTAAGTGTTGAATCTGTGCCGAAAAGAACATCTGTTTTTGTTTTTAATTCATCAATCGGCGCAGTGTCATTTAATAAAAAATAATTGGAAGCGGGACACCAGACTATTGCTCTAAAAGATGCTGCCTGTTCATCATCCATTGCCACAGCCATGTACGCCAATTAATTTTCTTTTAAACAGATTCCACTTTATCAGCTGATCAATTTCTTTGTGAGCAGCCCTGTCTGTTCCTTCTCCAACATGAATTACAAATGGCCGGTGCTCTGAAAAAATATTGTTTAGTTTAATTCTCCAGTTTTTTTCAAACCGGATCGAATGCAGGCAATGATTATTTTGAATAACATTGATCGGGCAATTTTCTATCATTAATTTTTCACCATGATTTACAACAGTTGTAAATCCATTTAATAAATTTTTATAAATACCTGCTTGGGTTCGTGCATGCTGCGGAACTTTTAAAACAGTGTTGATAATTTCTTTATTCCGGCTATGAATATCTCTTCCCCATTCTGTGTAATTTTTATAAATTCCATTGCCTGTTTGAGGAAATAAATTAAAATCGAGATGATCGTGTGAATTGATTAGCCCGGGAAAAGCGATAGCATCTTTGAAATATATTGTCTTATCATGTGAAGTTCCGGAAGATTTATTATTAGAACTAATGGCTTTAATAATTCCATTTTCCAATTCTATGTCTTCCGGTTTTTTATGACCAACAATATTTAAATTACAAAGATGCATCAGGTTTTTTTAAATACATTCCGTAAATGATTGGGGCTCCCTTCCATTTTTCGAAAACATCAACCGCATTTTGTTTTTCATAGTATGGCTTTGCAAGATTCATCAATCACTTTCTCATTCAAACGCAATACCTCCAGGGAGAGTTGCCCTGCAAGGGATGTAAGCTTTTCAAGCTGTATGTACGTAATTGGTAACTGCAACGATTTTGTTCTGGTAACTAAAAGTGCGCTTCCCGCCTTTGGCCAATGCCACGGATGATAGTCAGTGATAATTATTTGTCCGCCAGGTTTTAATACCCGATTCCATTCAATCATCGCTTCTTCTACATTTTTTATATGCGCAATTGTAAGGGTTGAAATAATAATATCACATGAATTATTCTTCAACTGATCCAGCATATTATTTTTTAAAAGATGCGTTTCCGCAACGGGAAATTTTTGTTTTAGTATTTCCAACATTCCCTCAGATACATCAAAACCGGTGATTTTTTGTGGTTTTTTATCAAGTAATTTTTGCCAATGCCTTCCCGTACCGCAACCAACATCGGCAATGATTTTATTTTCTACATCAATGCCATTCAATAAACCTGAGAAAACTTCCTCATCCAATGCAAGCATTAGATTGTCTTCTTGATCGTCATAGTTCTCTGCCCATAAATTATACCCGTCACGTGGTGACTTATTTATTGCCGTAGATACACGACCCAACATATAACCCTTCACTTTTTTAAATACTGACATCCTAGATTCTAAACGTAATTAAACGCCTAAAAGTAGGGTTAAAGGCCATATTTTTTATAGCAACCTTTGGGCATTTTTTCCCGTTATAAACACGATGAATAAGATTCTTTTGTACAATCCAAAAAGCGCTGTTGCCAAGCATCGTATTCCCAACTCAATCATGAATATTGCTGCCTCCGTTGAGGGAATTTATGAATGGGCAATCGTTGACGGGAACAGGGAAGAAAGTCCGTATGAGAAAATCAAGGCATATTTATCTACCGGTGAATATAAATATATTGGCTTTACCATAATGCCCGGCCCGCAAACCAAACAGGCTATTCCTTTCTCTAAAAAAATAAAAAATGAGTTTCCCGGTACGGTAATGGTCTGGGGTGGTTATTTCCCCACCAATCATTATAAAGTGGTATTAAATTCTGGCTATGTTGACTTTGTAATTAACGGTCCCGGCGATCATGCCTTTCCGCAGTTGATTGATGCGTTGGAAAATAATCAAACCCTTTGAGCTTATTAAAAATCTTATTTATAAATCCGGTGACAATATTATAAAGAATACCAAGGAGGATTTAATTGAACAGGATAACCTTCCGGAATTGCCTTATGATAAATTGGATGAGTTGTATTCTATAGATAAATATCTTGGTAAAACTTATTTGGGTAATAAAACACTCGCATACCATTCCAGTATTGGCTGCCCTTTCACTTGTTCCTTTTGTGCCGTGGTGCCAACATATGAAGCACGATGGAAAGCGAAATCCGCAGAACATGTTTACAGGGATGTGAAATATATAAGAGACAGATGGGGAGCGGATGCAATAGAGTTTCATGATAACAATTTTTTTGTTTCTGAAAAAAGAACCGTTGCATTTGCCAAATTAATTAAGCCAGAAAAAATGAATTGGTGGGGGATGGCACGTATAGATACAATGGATAAGTTTAAAGATGAATCCTTATCACTTATTCGAGAGGCCGGTTGCAAAATCATTTTTTTTGGAGCTGAAAGCGGCAATGATAAAGTACTGCAACAGTTAGATAAAGGAGGTACTCAAACCGGTGAACAAATATTACGTTTCGCAGAACGGCTGAAAAAATATGACATCATTCCTGAATATTCATTTGTGCTGGGAACACCAGCTCCCACGCGGGAAGAAGTAATGAAGCAAATAGAATTTGATATCAGTTTCATTAAAAAAATCAAAGCGATCAATCCAAAAACTGAAATTGTTTTATACACATACAGCCCCGTACCTGCAGAAGGTTCGGAATTGTTTAATGAGGTATTGGCATCAGGATTTAGTTATCCAAAAAAGCTGGAAGACTGGATAAGCCCTAAATGGGAAAAATTTGATCTGCGTAAAAATCCATTGACGCCCTGGCTTACCTCTGAAATGATAGATAAGATCAGGAATTTTGAGACTGTTTTAAATGGCTATTATCCCACGGTGTCGGATATACGCCTAAATAATTCTAAACGACTATTAATGAAACTGGCGGCCGGACTGCGTTATAAAATGAATTTTTTCAGATATCCTTATGAGATAAAGGTATTGCAGCGAATGTGGAAATATCGTCAGCCGGAAATACAAGGATTTTAATTAATCTATACCTTGAACAATTTAAAAATAATAAGTGGTTACCTGGTAGATCCCAATGCAATGACTGTGGACGCATTTAAAGAATTATACATTGCGCTTCGCTTAAAAGAGGGAAGAATATTTAATGAAAAAGAAATTGCCGCCTTGCCCGAAACAGCGCCTTCTTCTTTGCATCATAAAGAGTGGCAGATTCGCAGTCGATCATGCAATAAATTATTAAAATACATTGAAAGGCATGGCCATATTCAGAACATTCTTGACGTTGGATGTGGCAACGGCTGGCTGGCAGCACAGTTGTCAACGGTTGCGGAGGGGCAGGTAACAGGAATAGATATCAATATCGTGGAGCTCCAACAGGCTAAAAAAGTATTTCATAATATTTCAAATCTCAGATTTTTTGAAAGCGATATTATCAATGGAATTCCCGGGCATGAAAAATATGACCTAATTGTATTCGCTGCTTCAATTCAATATTTCAAATCGCTTAAGCAAGTCCTAACAATTGCAACGCACTATTTAACGTTACAGGGCGAAATACATATTATTGACAGTCATTTGTATCAGCCTCATGAAGTCATTGCGGCAAGGCGGAGAAGCAAAAAATATTTTACTGACCTGGGTTTTCCCGAAATGCGCCATTTTTATTTTCATCATTGCATTGATGACATCAAATTTTTTCCGTACTCTATTTTGTATAATCCCAATTCCCGGTTAAATAAATTATTTCACCAGGATCCCTTTCATTGGGTTGTAATCAAAAATTAATATATGTAAATGTTGAGCCTGGAATTATCTCATACATACAAGCGGTACCGCACTTTACAGACAGACAGAATCAGTGTTTTGCCGATTGTAATTTTAATGCCACACAGCGCCTGCAATTGCCGTTGTGTTATGTGCGATATATGGAAAAATAATAAGAATCTCAGCCAACTTACAGAAAAGGATATAGCCGGTTTATTAGTGTCATTAAAAAACTTTGAAACAAAACAGGTATTGATGTCCGGCGGGGAGGCTTTGCTCAATAAAAACTTTTTCAGCTTTTGCAAAATGCTGAATAAAGAAAATATAAAAGTGACATTGTTATCTACAGCGTTGACGCTAAAACAGAATGCAAGGCTATTGGTGGAGCATGTGAATGATATAATTGTTTCCTTAGATGGCGATGAACAAACGCATGATACTATCAGGAATATTTCCGGGGCTTTTAAAAAATTAAAAGAAGGCATAGAAGCGATCAGGGAAATTGAGCCCGGCTATAAAATTACCGGGCGTACGGTTATACACCGGCTTAACTATTTACGGTGGACAGCGATCATTGATACTGCGAGAGAAATTGGACTGGATCAAATAAGCTTTTTACCAGCAGATGTAAGCAGCCATGCATTTAATCGTGAGATGCTTTGGAACAAAAACCGGCAGCATGAAATTCTTTTATCCTTTGAAGATTTACCTAAGTTAATGGGCGTTATCCGGATGCTGGAGAAAAATTATGAAACGGAATTTGATAGTCATTTCATTGCGGAATCGCCCGAAAAAAACTATAGAATTTATGAATACTATGCAGCTTTTTACGGGTTGAATTCTTTTCCATATAAAAAATGTAATGCTCCGTGGGTATCAACGGTGATAGAAGCTGACGGCACCGTGAGGCCCTGTTTTTTTCATGATGCCTTAGGAAATATTCATGAGGATTCGCTGGATAAAATTGTAAACAGCAAAAGGGCAATTCATTTTAGGAAAACCCTGGATATGAGTGTTAACAGTACTTGTATAAAATGTGTTTGCTATTTAAATCTTTCCCCTTCAGCAAATGTGGGGGTATAAAGCAAAAAAATGAAGATACTTTTTTCTCATTCGTATTTTATGCGCTTTGATCCGAAGCAATGGTCAATCGGACAGCCGTATGCACCATTGGGAACATTGTACGCGGCAGCATTCATGAGACAGAAAGGCTATGAAGTTTCGGTGTTTGATACCATGTTTGCTTATAAACCGGAAGAAGTTATTGCATCTCTTGAAAAAAATCAACCAGATTTTTTTGTGATATATGATGATGGGTTTAATTATCTCACCAAGATGTGCCTTACCAATATGCGTGAGGCCGCCTTTGGAATGATTCATCTTGCTAAAGAAAGAGGCTGCACGGTAATCGTTTCAAGTTCGGATAGTACTGACCGTTATGAAATGTATTTGAATGAAGGCGCAGACTTTGTGTTGATGGGAGAAGCAGAGCACACACTATTGGAACTTATCAATTTGATTAAAAGAAATGAGAATGATTTTTTTAATATCAACGGCCTTGCTTTTGTTCATAATGAATCATTTATAAAAACACAGAAAAGAAATGTGATGAAGGAACTTGATGCTCTTCCTTTTCCGGCATGGGATATTATTGATATGGAACCTTACAGGCAATCATGGTTACATCATACAGGATATTTTTCTATGAATATGGGTACAACAAGAGGATGTCCTTTTAAGTGTAACTGGTGTGCGAAACCTATCTATGGCAACCGCTATAATGTTCGCTCTCCGCAGAATGTAATTGATGAATTAAAGATGTTGAAAGACCAATTTGATTTTGATCACATATGGTTTTGTGATGATATTTTTGGACTGAAACCCGGATGGGTAAAAGCTTTTGCTGACCTGGTGGAAAAGGAAAATCTACAATTCAGGTTTAAAATGCAGGGCAGGGTAGACCTCTTATTACAGGAAAATAATATTAAAGATCTGGCAAGGGCGGGTTGTGATAATATCTGGATGGGTGCAGAAAGCGGCTCGCAAAAAATACTTGATGCAATGGATAAAGGAACCACCGTTAAACAAATTTTTGAAGCGACAAGGCTATTGAAAAAAAATAATATCAGGCCTTCTTTTTTTATACAATTTGGTTATCCCGGAGAAACAAAAGAAGATATTGAAAAAACAATTGCAATGATTAATAAATTGCTGCCGTATGAAATCGGAATATCTGTATCATATCCCTTGCCGGGAACAGTATTTTATGAAAAAGTAAAATCGCAGTTGGTAGAAAAAACAAACTGGACCGATTCAGATGAAATGGCCTTGATGTTTCGAAACACCTATCACCCGGCTTTTTATAAACAACTGCATCGCTATGTACATAAGAGTTACCGCAAACATTTATCTTTTGAAAACTGGCGGCAATTATTTTCACATCCTGTGCAAAGTAATTTTGCAATGCTGAAGAAGGCGCTTTCGGCCTTATATTATATCCCGTCTGCTTTTATTGAAAAAAGAAAATTACAACAACTCGAGAAAGTATAATGGATACGCCTGTTTCAAATAATGAACAATTAGTTGCTGCTGCATTTTCCAGGCAATCAATACTATTTGATGAGCTGTATTCCGGCAATGAAATTATTCAATACAAAAGAAAAAGAGTAAGAGATCACCTGCAACAATACATTTCACCGGGAAATTTAATTTTGGAATTAAACAGCGGCACGGGACAGGATGCCGTATGGCTGGCGCAACAGGGTTGCACAGTTCATGCTACAGATATTTCAACAGGAATGCAGGAAGTGCTGCAACAAAAAATAAAAGCTGAAAAGCTTGCAGGTACTATTACTAATGAATTATGTTCATTTACTCAATTAGAACAGCTTAAGAAAAAAGGCCCGTATGATATGATCTTTTCAAATTTTGCAGGATTGAATTGTACGGGCGAACTCAACAAAGTGCTTGAATCATTCTCATTATTATTAAAACCCGGGGGAATGGTGACATTGGTTCTCTTGCCCAAATTTTGCCTGTGGGAATTTCTATTAATATTTAAAGGAAAATTTAAAACAGCTACACGCCGTTTCTTCGGTCGCAAAGGAAGAACCGCTCATTTGGAAAACACTTTTTTTAAATGCTGGTATTATAATCCTTCTTACATAACAAAGTATTTAAAAGATGAATTTAGGCTTTTAAGAGTAGAGGGCTTGTGCACGATTCGTGCCACCATCTTACATTGAAAATTTTGCCAACAAACATCCCAGAGCTTATGATTTTTTGAAGGCAAAAGAAGATAAACTAAAAAATACCTGGCCGTGGAAATATATTGGTGACTATTACATTATTTCTCTTCAGAAAAAATTGCTTTGAAGTAATATCTTTTCAAACTCTTGATTGGTATTGCAGAATGTGCTTTGCGATTTGTAAAGCGGGATTGGATTGCCTTAATGACAATACGAAAATGTATAATATTAGCTTATTGAATATCAATGATGAAAAAAATTGAATTTACAAAAAGGCAAGTCTTATATCATAAATTTGTGTGTTTGCAGGTAATGCCGCCGGGTCTCCAACATTAAGTACCTTCTAAAATGAGTTTCGCAGAATATCAAGGTCAACATAGAATTTCCCAAATTTATCTAAAGCAATTTGGCTATCGCAAAGGAGATGAATGGTATATTTCAGTATGGTATAAAAGTGACAATCATACCGACAACCTCCAAGTAAAAAATTTCACAAAAGAAACAAATGTGTTTGACTTACCCTACGAAGACATAGAATTAAGAAGACATTTTGAAAATATAAGTAGCAAGGAGCTTGAAAGCCGTTATGAAATGGTTATAAAAAGCATTCACAATCAAAAAAATTTGAACACTCGAAATAAAAGTATTTTATTTCATTTTGTTGCTAACTTAATTTGCAGAGCATTACCTCATAGAGACTTTCTAAATATGTTACTCTTGAATGCTGATACAAGAGAAATTTTTCTTGAGGAGATTACAACATTTGAAGAAAAATCGCTTCCGGTTTTAAAAGAAATGTTAAGCACAATAAAACCTGACCATCAACTTAACATAGTGCTCGGAGAAATAATGAATTATTTGGGTCAGGTTTTCAAAACATTTGATTGTGTCATCTTAAAAGACCATGAAAATAAAGGGTGGTTTACCTCAGATAATCCAGTATCCATTGACAAACAAGGAAATTTTAGTTATTTAATTCCACCCGAGGCGGAGATATATTTTCCGCTATCAAAAGATTATTACTTATTTATGTTTAATGAACACTCAGTAATTAAAACAAATCCTTTACGTAACTTAAGAAAAAATAAAATCAATGAAATTGATGAGACTACTCATAAGGCGCTTTGTGATAAAGTAACTTGGAATGAAAGCAGATATCTAATTTTCCCTACTGAAATTGAAAATACATCATTTATAAATGATTAGGAACAGCACTTAACATTGACAAGACAAATACATTCAGATATTTATGCGGAATATTATTTTTTTACTTCTATGGTTTATCGGTTTCCCAAATATTGGCCAATCACAAACAGTAATAAAAATGAAAAGCGAGGGAGGCGTATCAATTATTCCATGCAAAATAAATGGATTAACGCTAAATTTTATTTTTGATACAGGGGCATCTGATGTTTCAATATCTCTTACCGAAGCATCATTTATGTTAAAGAATGGATATTTAGATACGAGTGACATTGTTGGTACTTCAAATTATTTAGATGCAAATGGCAACATAAATGAAGGTGTTATCATCAACCTCAAAGAAATTGAAATTTCAGGACTGAAATTATTCAATGTAAAGGCCAGTATAATAAAAAATATTAAAGCGCCTCTTCTACTTGGACAATCAGCAATTAATAAACTGGGAAAAATCCAAATTGATTTAGCTTCAAATACTCTTACGATATTAAATGGAGAAAAAATTTACGGTTACTCAAACAATTCTCAAAATAATCAAATGGAAGCTGATACTTCTCTGGTCGTAAAAAATGGGCCTGCAAGTGAGAATGATTATTTAGAAGACATTAAGTCTAAGATATCAGAGAACGATTACGAGGAAGTTATAACAGATTGTAATAAAGTTGTAGAAATGAATCCTAGTAATGAAGATGCTTATTTTTATAGAGCATATGCTAAAGATGCATTAGGAAATTACTTAAATGCTATTGAAGATTACAATAAAGTTATAGAAATTGATTCAACCTACGCAAAAGCATATTGCTTTAGAGGAATTTCAAAGACTAAATTAAAAAATTACCAAAGCGCTTTAAATGATTATAACAGAAGTATTTTTATTAATCCAAAATATGACTATGCATATAACGCAAGGGGAGATTTGAAGGTTCAAATGAAAAATTTCCATGAAGCAATAGAGGATTATAGTAGAGCAATTAAATTTGACTCTACATATCAGGATTATTATTTGATGAGAGCATACTCAAAAGGAGAAATTAAAGATTACCTAGGAGCTTTAACGGATTACAATAAGGCAATCGAATTGGGCTCGGAAGATTACACTGCCTATCTAAATAGGGCTAATATGAAAGTTGAGTTAAAGCAATTCAGAGATGCCTTATTAGACTACGATAAGTCGATTGAACTAAATCCGCAATCTGCGACTACATATTATGCAAGAGGAATTGCTAAAGAAAAAGTAAAAGATTTTGAAGGTGCTTTGAATGACTATAATAAAACATTGGAAATTGATTCCACATTTTATATGGCTTCAATACGGGCCGCATTTGCAAAGCAAGAAATAAAAGAAAATGACTGGATTATTGTTTCATCGAAAAATGGTCAGCAATGGTTTATGAAATCGACTTATGAATCCAAAGATGGTTCAATTATAAAAATATGGGCGAAAGAAATAAAAAATAAAGAGAAATTATTAGTGCTGGCAGAATTTGATTGCAGTGGTAGAAAATCAAAATTTATTTCAACAATTAATTATGATTCAAAAGGAAAAGCTCTGCAACGTTCTAGCGATGAAACAGATTGGGAGGACATTCCTCCTGAAACAACTTTAGAAATACTGTTTACTAAAGTTTGCGAAAGTTTTAATTAAAGTTTCAAAATAAATAAGGCATTTGAACTGGTCAATTAAAAATAATTTCGTGTTACCCATGACGTTAAATTCTGACATTCTCTATAAAAGCACTACCTGCAACAAAGCGGTTTTCTATGCTGGCTGACGTACTAACAATTGGCAGTTCACTATCAGCCTCAGTCCGGGCTCAACGTTCAATTTTCAACTTTAGTTGGTAACTTCAATTTCGGTTTTTCAAATCGGCTGTGGTTACGGGCTGGTAAGCAATGAATGCCAGCAAAGCAGCAAGCTGTCAACGTAATGTACAAGCGGCCAGTCCATTATTTAGCACGACACTTTTTGATAAAAAGTACATTATGACACCAGAAGAAATTTATTTACTAAATCAAAATTATACAGCACAAGCTTCCCAGATAAGAGGTGTTTTAATTAATCATATTATTTTATTAGAACGCTTAATGGATAGCTATATTTCAAAATATTTTTGCCAAACAGAAGAAAAAGCAACAGAATTAATGGACTTAATAATTAGCACTAAACGCATAACTTTTGAAAGCAAAGCACAAGTTTTTAAAACAATTTTAGATAAGGTTTTGCCAGAGAGAAAAAATGACAACCAAAAATTGGCAAAAGACTTTCAATTCATTGCCGGAGAGAGAAATATGTTGGCCCATTATTTTTTAGACATTACACAACCCTCAGTTGACAGATATAAAACGGACGGAAGCACAATAACTTCATTAAAAATTGAAAAAACAAGAACCTCTGAGATATTTGATTTTGAGAGAGTAAAAAAATTAGGCGATATAGTTGATAGCTATAATACATACATAATAGAAATACTTAACAAAAAATAGTTCTCCCACCTCGTTTCTTAGCCCGGCGTATCGTATAAAGACTTATCAACATGCCAACTCTGCTTTGTAGGATGAAATCTGATTGGATGTATTTAGACAATACTCTATTAAGAGGAGGCTATACAATTCGGGAGATACGAAAGCAAATTAATATGCAGGAAAGAATCAAAATGGATAAAAGACTGGGTTTTAAAATTGAGGAGTAATTTAGCCAGGTAACATTGAATGTACTGTTACCACTGGTTTTTACCAAATGTGTTTACATTTCTTATAAACTAACGTCAACCAATCGATCTGATTTCAACAATTGCCCGACCCTCCATTCATATCGCTCTACAACTTTCACCTGGAAATTTTTTGGATCAGGTTTTGAAAAATGCTTGTTAACAACCATGCCAATTCTTCTGCCCCGTTCATTTAGCTTTTTACTATTAGTTTTATTTTTCCAGCGTTTATTGGTTAAGTTCATTAGCCAGTTATCGGTAATATCGCCCAAACGTGAGTTGAATATCTTTTCAAACAATTTTCTTGTAAATCCCTTTTTAATTTCAGTTTCGCAATACGATGAGTTTATTTTTTGAGGGAAAAAATTATCGGTCCATGAATTGGTAACAATAAAATTTTTGAATTGGCTTATTCCCTGCATTGGTAACAGTGTAACAATTTCCATAGCAGTAAAAATATTCTTCTCTCTTATTTCCATACCCTCTTCATCAACATAATAATTCATGCAAAACCAATGTTGCTTACCTGCTATATAACTTAGTTTTTTTAAGATGTGCATAAGCGTTCTTGCAATCCACAAACGATTTGAAGATGTGATAATGAAAAAATCAATATCCGCTTTTTCATCAGCATAAAATTTAGACAGTGAACCCGATACGGCAATACTCTCCACAAAAGGAAATCGGCTAAGTATGGCTGCTATTTTTTTAGCAATTTTTAATTGCTCAATAGCACGTTGATTTCCTTTTTTTCTTTTTTCAATAAGAAGGGCATTATCCTTCAGTGAAAAAAAATCTTCAGCCTCAAAAATAATTTTATCTTCTGCTAATGCAGTTAACGCTTTATCAATTATAAGCCGGGAGTAATGTCGAGGAAGAAAAGAATAAAAATCCTGCCTTTCAAGCGGGTAATTGAAATAATCAAAATATAAAAGGAGTTTTAATATGTCTTGCCTTATGTTATTCAATATTCTTGATTAATGCATTATTCCAACTGATTTTATTTTGTTTTTCGAGGTGACGTAATTTTTGATATTTCAGGTAAGATAATTTTGCCGTTAGAAAAGCGATCGTGAATCCGTAATATCCATCTAAAAAGCCAAGCCTTAAAAAATAACCATTAAAAAATGACCATGCAGGACTGAGAATTATTTTTAACCAATGTGGTCTTTTTCCCGATTCAAATAGTGATGATGCGGCAATGGAACTGAATCTTTCATTTCTTTGCTGATGACGATCAATCGTGGTAAAAGGATAATGTAAAATATCTCCTTTGAGAAACTTTACCGGATGGTTTCTATGAAGTAAGATTTTATCATGAGGATTCATGCCACCCCATGAGGAAAAACGTTTGTCGAAAAGTCGGATCTTTCGGTCCGGATACCATAATCCATGTTTTATGAACCTGCCGCAATAATTATTGTAGCGATTCATGCGGTAGGCTATATGCCGGAATTCTTTTTTTTCTTCAAGTATGGAGTTAATCAGTTTTTTGCTCAACACTTCATCTCCGTCGAGACTCAGCACATAATTGCAGTTAGTGAATTCTAATACTTTATTTTTTTGTTCTATATACCCGGTAAAATTTTCCTGTTTTACGATAGCGCCTTTTCGAAGGGCAATTGCAACAGTATTATCAGATGAAAATGAATCCAGGACAATTACCTCATCAGCAACGTGCCGGAGAGAATCAATACAACGGCCAATATTACTTTCTTCATTCCATGTTATAATTACTGCGGATAAAGTATTCATGTTAGTGATTTATAACAGAGGCTCTTTAGCAATAAAACGTTTTGAAATTATTTTCGGTTGCCTTATTGAACCTGAACCAGTTTGACGTTTTTGAGTGATATCATTATCATTCAATAATAGAAATGAATAGAAGAATGCATAAAAAAGAACTCCTTTATTTACATCAAGTATATTTTCAGAAAGTGAAACAAAACCGACGATGGTAATGAATGATAACAGCAAAAAATCTTTTCGCTTTAACGCCGAAATAAGACCGAAGTAAAGTATATATAGATACAGGCTCAGCCCGATAATACCTGTGTTTAAAAGAAAACTCAGGTATTGGTTATGTGAATTTAATTGGGCCAGGTAAGAGCGATAAAATTTATTCATGAAATACGTTTCATTTAAAACATATCTCTCTGATCCGCTTCCATAACCAACAAGAGGAGATTTTTTTATCCATTGCCACTCCAGTTTCCATCGTAACATTCGTGATTCTAATTGATCGGTCGGATTTGTATATTCCGATAAATCATTTCTAAAGTCACTGATGTCTCTTTTATTTAATGAGCTGACTTGCGTAATTATAAAAAAAGCGAATAAAGAAATTGCCAGTGCGCCTAAAGAAAAAAATATTTTTTTCCTGCCTTGTAAAAGAAGAGCCGGGACAAAAATTATTGTTATGACACCGGTAGTAATAAGCACCGACCTTGATGAGAGCTGTAGTAAACCTGATAAAAGTATTGCTGAGTATATAAGATATTTTAGGTTACGGTATTTGGGATTTTGAAAAAAAAGAAGAAGAAATATGCTTACAGAGATTGCTGCGTACATTGATAAATAAGTGGCATGTAGTCCTATCGGCGCAGAAAAATTTTGATTAATAAAAGCACTTCCTGTAACAGAGATCCACGGCAGGTGAAAATAACGGATGATGCGGAAGGCGTCAAAATACAGGTAGAGAATCGTTATTGTACACGTGAGTGCGAAAATCTCTAACAGGAATAATTTATATTTTTTTAAGTTAAGATTTGTGAGGGAAAGCAGTACCGGAAATAATAGAATTCCCAGTTGCTGAAAGGAATCTTTAAATCCTTCGGCTTTATAATTGCTGTACAGGATACCCGCCGCACCAATAAAAAAAAGTGATGCAACAATCCATACTTTTTTATTCTTTAGATTTTTTAAGCCTGTTTTTTTTAAGATGAATAAGCGTGTGGATGGAAAAAATGATAAGAAGCCATTCACTGTAAAAGTGATCGAACGGCAGCGCAATTAAAAAGGACGCAATGAGATAATAACTTATCTTATTTTCTAAAGTATCTTCTATTGAAAACAGTTTATTCATTTTTTTTGATGCAGGTAGCATTCAATTATAAAGGAATTGTATTGCTCAATTATATTTAGCCAGTTATATTGTTGTTCAATTTTAAATAAATTGTTTTGAACCATCACCTCTTCTTTCTCATCTCTTCTAACTGATTCAACTAATTGCTCGACATCTTTTGCAGATTGAAAATAATAAGCATCTTTCTGCAGAACTGAATGGTTAAATTCATTCTTATGTGCTGCAATTAATGTCCTGCTGCCCATCGCCTCCAGCAAAGATGGGTTGGTACCACCAACGCTATGGCCATGAAAATAAAGGTGTGAGAAGTATTTTAAACTATGAGTAATGGCTGTATCATAAATGGGGCCTGCGAAGAGAATGCGCTTGTCTGTTTTAAACTTTTTTTCAAGCTTTTGACCAAATGAATTATTGGTGCTTCCTACCACGATAAACTTTTTATTCGAAGAGCTATTGTAAAATCCATCGAGAATTGTTTCAATATTATTTTCAGGCTCCATCCTTGCCATCAGCAAGTAGTATTCCTGCGTTGAAATATCGTAGGATGAAAGAAGCGACATGTTACCGGTGCTATCTATGTCGCTTCCGTAAGGAATATATTTACAAGTAATGTTGTATTTTTTTTCCAGGTAGTTTTGAATTACCAATGAATCTGCAATATAAAAGTCACTGTACCTGACTGCCCATCTTTCTGCTCTTTTCAAAAATTGCCGGGTAAGAAAATTATATTTCGCTCTTTTCCATTCCAGTCCATCCATGTTGGAAATTATGACCGTTTTTTTAGGAAAGACTTTCCCCCAGACAGAACTGCTTGTATAACCTAAGAACAGCATTACATCGTAATTTTCTTTCAGCGCATGTTGAATGCAATTCCAGTCGTAAATAAACTGGCCCGCAGTTCCTAATTTATATTCAGGATCATTGCGGTGAACAATTCGTACACCATAGAAATCCTTTTGCTGATAGGGATGATTATGGGAATTGTAGACAGTAACGTTATGCCCCCGGTTAACCAGTCCTACTGACAGGCATTCTGCCAACCTTTCGAATCCTCCATAAAAATTGGGAATTCCACGGCAACCTATAATAGCGATTTTTAGTTTCATATTTCTGACAAAACTTTTTGGTAAGCGTTATGAGTCTTCACAGCCGCATTTCTCCACGTATAGTCAGTAAAAATTTTCTCCCGGAATATTTCCGGCCTGGCTTTGCCCGCATTATCTATAGCTTTCAATATGGAAGCAGGAGATGAGGGATCGCAATAGGAGACGGTATCGCCAAAGTATTCATACGTAAATCCCCTGTCCGTGATCACTGCATTACACTTCATCGCCATTGCTTCTAATGTAGACAGGCCGCATGTTTCAAACCAACTGGGCAAAACATGTACTTTCGCTTTTTGATAATAGGGTATTAATTTTGCCTGCGGCAGATGATCAATAAAATGAATATTTTCATTGGCTGCTTCCCTGCACCGGTGATAGTACCGCGATTGGTTCATTGAAGCGCTGCCGATTATATAAAGCTGGTATTTGGAATTATTAACCGCTTTAATCAGGTTCAGTTGATTTTTTATTCCTTCAATTCTGGCAACAGATAATACCATCTTGTCATCTTTTTCAATTTCGTCTTGCTGCTGAAATAGTTTTTCGTCTATGCCATTTGGAATTACGGAATATTGCGGTGTGAGAGAATAAGAACGAACCAACTGGCGATATTCCATTTCAGAATTGGGTAGCAATATTTTTGCTTCTTTTATAATTTTTTTTATTGCGCTTCGCTGGCCTTGAAACAGGTATGAACGATCGTCTGATAACTTCCTGTCCCTTTGCCCAGCGCCCAATTGTTTTTATGTATTCAACCTGGTCGGCTGATAAAAATCGAAACAGAAGTCCTGAAATACCACGGCGATATTTTTTATCATATTCAGAATAATTAATTAAAACAGGTGATACTGCAAAAGGCTTTTTGGAATACCGGATATGATGTAGAATATCTGCAGGCCTTGTAAGATTAAAAAAATGTAAAAGATCGTAGTTATCATAATTTATTTTTTCATGAGTAAGCCTGATCTCAACATAAACATTCAGTTCTTCCAAATGTTTCGCCGTCTGCTGAATCTGTATTGTATCACCCCCCTTAACGGTGAACAAAGTGGACCGGGCTATGAAGGCTACTTTCATGAATTGGCAAATTTTTGCAGGAATGATTTATGCAGCCATCCGATAAATGATCCGGGGAAATAACTGAGTGCATATAAGGCGTAATTGTCCAACCTGTATGGGTGTATCTTTATGGCTTTAGTTAGCAATGGTCTTGCTTTTTCAGGCTGATGATTATCTACTAAAAATTTTTTGCCACACAAGGCATAGTAGGAACCTTCCTTAATCTTTTTTACATCCTGTTTTTCGATGATGGCAAGCAACTCATCACCCTCTGCTTTTGTCGCCGTTCCTTTTGTAATTATATCTCTTTTCATTTTTCGAAAAAGACGCCCTCTCCATTTTTCATCGATGGTAGTCGATGCTGGATTAAAGCGAACCTTAATCAATTGTTGTTGCAGGTTATAAAACTTTCCGTATTGTTTTAGTTGCACCCATAACAGGTAATCTTCGAAATTGTGTGCATAAGGAGAATAGCCACCCGCCTTTATTACAGCATCTTTCCGGTACATAACAGATGAATGAATAAAAGGACAATGGGAAAAAATGTTCTGCATAATTTGATCCTGGGTATGACTGGCACACTTGAAATTGAAAAGATGCTCTCCGTTTTCAGAAATATATTCGGCATCACTGCCACAAACAATGTATTCAGGATGAGCATTCAGAAAAGCAAACTGCAGTTCCAACCTGTTTGTAAGGCAAATATCATCTGCATCAAATCTTGCGATATACGGGGCTTTTGCAATAGACAAACCTATGTTTAGCGCTTCCGCGATTCCATTGTGAGCTTTGTTAATAGAAATAATTCTTTCGTCAGAAAATGAATCAATAATTTGTTTGGTATTATCTGTAGAACCGTCGTTGATAATTATAAATTCAAACTCATGAAAGCTTTGTGCTAAGATTGATTCAATTGCTTCCGCAATATAATTTTCAGCATTCCAGGCAGGCATTAGGACGCTTATTTTTGCCGCATCATTTTTCATGTTTGTTGTGTCTTTTCTTTTATGTTTAGAAATAACATCATTTCAAATAGTATGACAACAGATAATTGCTCAAACCAATAATCAATAAAAAAAATTCCGGTCATTAATAAAATCAACGGAATCCCATAAGTAAGTTTTTTAAAATTTCGTAGAAAGAAACCAAGGTAAAAAATGAAAAATGCCGAAAGTCCTGACAAGCCATATTCACTGATAAGCTGATCGTAAACCGAGAAAGGATTATTGATTATTGAATGAAACTTATCTTCTTTGCTGAAATAAAATAAATATAAGTCCAGGTGGTTGATGAGAAACGCATTGTTTATATATTTAAATCTTTCCGGGTATGAGCCGGCCACCTTTATACACGATGTGCGGAAAGCAAGCTTCGATGAAAAATTTCCCATGCCGCCGCCTGTAAGTATTTTTTGCGGATGTTGTTGCAACCAGCTAACGGTTTGTTTCCACGCAATAAATTTTCCTGGTAACGTAGAGTTAAAATCCGTGATTAGTTGATATAGGCAATTCCGGATGCGTAATGATAAAATGAAACATGTTGGCTTCAATCGGTGTTTGAAAAGATTTATGTTGAAAGGCGGGTGTGTGAATGCTATCTCCGGGAACAGAAAACTTTTCAACAAATGTCTTTGCTTGCATTTTATTTTTTTGTTTCTCCTTTTGAATCCGTGACAGAGCTGTCAAGGTAGAGCATTGCAAATTTTTGCTTTTGTTCCTCGGGGGTTAATTCATTTTCAGATTTTCCTTTTAGTGACGATAGTTTGGGAGCAGCTTTGTTTTATGTCATCCTTATTAAATAATTCATTATAAGAATTAACTAGGTACCGGTTATTCTGCGGAGAAACCTTTGTCATAAAAATGACGAGAAGGAAAAGGCAAATAAGAATTATACTTTTTTGGTCTCTGCTGCTTTGAAAAATAAATACAAATAATAAAGCGGAGCACAATAGTATATTGGTAATATTGCTGCCCGTTAATAACAAAATAACCATGCACAACAAAACCATTCGCACTTTCTTTTGATAAAGAAAATAGATGACGCCAAAAGCATTAAACACAGCATTAGTAGTGGATGTATCGAATGAAATGCCTTTAATATAATCGCCGGTACCAATAAAATATTTCTGATATTCTCCCTGGTAGAGATAGGGATTAATGTGACCGGTTTTATAAACAATTAATAAAAAAACCGATAGCGAAACGATTGCGTTGATGATAAAAAAAACTTGTATGGTTTTATCGATAATAGCGTGTTCATTACGTTCAACCGAAAGCTTTACCTGGTGAATTGCAATAATGCATAACATCCAAAATGTGATTCCTGTTAAAAACGCGAAGTTGTAATTGATACTGGTAAAACCACCGGCGAGGAAATAATTAATAAAAGCTATGCCGATAACGATTGGATAAAAAAGGGGGAGCCTTGAGTTGCGAAAGCGAACCCCAAATTTAAAATTGAAATGGAGTGCGCAGATAATAGCAACTGCAAATAACTTTACGACGACTTTTACATTTAAGAACAGTAATAGAAAGATCAGAATTTTCCAATCGATACTTATAAAAAATTTACGCACGCCGGCAGAAAATGATTTACTGATCAAACCTTGTTTATGAATTGTTGTTGCTGAATAAAGAAAATTTCCCGGACCGAATACACATTCTAAACGTAACGGTAAAGCGTGTGGTTGCCACCTATAAGGCCAATAGCTTCCTGATTTTTAGCCAATCTGTTAACCGAAGTTGCCTTGCGGAAAATAATATGATAAAGAAAAGTAAAACTGATACGAGGAGCATTAAAAAGAGGTTGGTGAAAAACATTATTGTTATTGCACCGCTTATAAGCGCAGCTATCGGGCAAATGAGAATTGAATAACCATAGCTTTTTTCACTGGTTAAGTTAGTTTTGACCCGAAACAAAATAAACTGAACAAATATTGCAGCCAGGTAACCGATGGCTGCGCCTTCCGCTTTGAGGAAAGGAATTAAAGCAACATCGCAAACCACATTAATAAAAAAGGTGATAAAAAAGATGTAGAAGATTTTTTTGAGTTCGCCTTTTGCAAAATTTATAGTCCAGAAAAAATTGTTAGCATATATAAATGGCATGCACGCCGATAATATGAGAATTGTATGACTATTAACAGCGCCATATTTGCCCTGTGTAATAAAATCAATTACGGGAATCCATAAAATATTTAATGCTAATGCAACCATTGATGAGACAATCATTTCGAGTCTCAATAATATAAACAGGTGATTGATTGTTTCTGACGATGGATTTGCGGTGTTGGCATACAATCTCGTGAAGAGTGGAACCAAAAGCGTTGCAATTACAAGAAGGGGAAGGCAGGTTATCTCAAAAACTTTGAAAGCGAAGCTATACTCTGCGACAACAATATTTGAAACAATAATTCCAAGAATTATCCAATCGAAGCGGGCAATAGCAGAAGTAAAAATTACTACACCTGCCTGTGGAAGCGATTCCCTGAGGAGATTAAAATATTTTATTTTGCTTGGTCTTACTGATAGTGGATTTTTCAATATTTTGTTTGCAATAAAATATGAGACGAACAGTTCGGTAATATCACCCGAAATAAAGATGATAATAACGATTGTTATTCCAGGGGTTGAAAAAAACGAAAATACAATCAGGGATATGCTCCGAATAAGGTTAGAACAAACAGACATATAAAAAAGCGATTTGAATTTTTCTAATCCATTTGCCAATTGCTTAAATGGAGTTGAAAAAAAAATCATCAGTTTGCCGATCCCAAAAAAAAGCAAAAGAGTGTGATATTGAAGGCCAGGAAAAATATACCAGGCCATTAAAAGAAAGCAGTAAAATAAGCCACCGGCCATCAGTACATGAGTTGTATATAAAGACAGAACTGAACGGGCATTTTCACCTGCGGCAATTTTTTTTACACTTAGCTGGTCGATTCCCAAAGACAAAATGCTAAATGCTGTAAGTAAAATAGCCAGCGACCAGTTTATTTCTCCAAAATCATTTTTTGAAAAGAAAGCAGACAGAACATAAAAGATTATGAGGCCGCTACACTGGTTGATAATTACCTGCAATGAATTTATAGATATATCGCGAATGAGTTTTCTTTTCATTTCAGCTTAATACAAGTAATATAAAAATCGCAACGGATTTCATTCATGGTAAATAGTTGAAGAGGCTTTCTGTATGAAAGCCTCTTTTTAATCTCATTTTCAAAGGGATAATTATTTGTATTTGCTCAATAAATTATGTGAGCCGTATCTACCCTGATAACGGTAATCAACACACTATTTAAATGGTTTAGCCGCAACTGTAAAAAGTATTCCTGCGCTATTTAATTTTATTTTACCAACACCGATACCGCTCAAAGGAAGTTTTACATAAGGTTCTGCTCTAAAAGAAAATCTTTTATTGATCGAATATTGATAACCTGCGGAAATATCCATTACGGAAAAATAATGCTTATTTTGATTCTCTACTCCCCAGGATTTATTCCAGGCATACCCGGATGGGATTTTATAAAAATATACATAATCCTCTTTTTTCATGAAGTAAGAGGAAAGTCCTGTTGAGATAAACCAGTTGTGATTTTTCACTTTACTGAAATTGTAACTTAAAGTTAATGGCACTTCATAAACTTTACAATTGGCATTTACACTTTGCAGGTAATTATAATTTCCAGGGCTACCCGGCGTAATATAATAATCATCTTTTCCGGCAGTGTATATTTTTTTGGAAGAATAAAATCCCGTTCTCAGCGTAAGTTTATCAGAGAACGAATAGCTTAATTCACCGCCAACGGTTAAAGTGATTTTTCCTACATCGTTTATTCTTACACCGCTTATATCAGGACCAACCGATAAACCGATTGCGAATTTATCTGCGAAGCTTTTCTTAGTTTTCTTTGGTTGATCTTTTTTTATGTTTTTTGAATCATCAGCTTTCGCTATGTTGTCAACTGCTGGCTCTTCTTTATTTTTTGCTATGTCATCATTTGATTTTTCTAAAGATTGATCATTGTTTGTGGCCGGGGATGAGAATCGTTTTTCGGAAGATGGTTTTTCCTGGCCGATGATTTCATTCGGGGGACTTTCTATACCACTATTGCTTTCTGCGTTTGCCTTAATGGAATTTTCCTTTGACTTGTCCTTGTTATTCAAATTTGCATTTGTGCTATTATTAGCTACGTGCTTATTATCTTTCTTTGTATCTGCCTGCAGCTTTAAAGGTTCAGGTTTATTTTCATTTACAACAACAGTATTATTGCCGGGTGCCGGAGTTGCGTTTGCTGTAGCGGGAACATCATTCTTCACGGGTTGATTTTTTTCCTGGTTATTTTTTGATACAACTAAATTTGAAGTTTTAACGGACGTTGTATTATACGAATGATATATCAAGAATGCAACGCCCAATAAAAGAATAACAGGGAGAAAATAAATTGCCCTTCTCCTTTCCTTTTTTTGCGGCAGGTGTTCATCGAGAAGCTTCTCCATTTTATTCCAGGCATCATCTTCGTATGCCGGATGATACTGATCAGCAGCCTCTTTTATTTTCTTATTTATTTCTTCATCCTGCATTTTTTGCTATTAAGATTTTCTTATCTTTTTTTAAAATTTTTTGTAATTGTTGCCGTGCTTTGGAAAGATTGGATTTTGATGTGCCTATGGAAATTCCCAACTGATTTGAAATTTCTTCATGGCTAAATCCGTCGATAATAAAAAGATTCAGGACGGTACGATAGGCTGGAGAAAGTTCTTTAATGGCACGGATTATTTCATCATGAGAAATCATGTCAAGTGCATTCTCCTCCTCAACAGGCAAATAGATCAGCGACGTATCCATTTCGGCAGTAAAATAATGTTTGTTATATTTTCTGCAATGATCTATCGCAGTATAAATCATTATTTTTCTCACCCATCCTTTAAATGAATTTACCTCATCTTCATAAGAAGGTTTATACCGGTGAATTTCTTTAAATATCTTAAGAAAACTGTCATTAAAAATTTCTATCGAGTCTTCTTTTCTTTTCGTGTACCGGTCACATATAGCCATACCATAGCTATAGAAAGAGTTATAAATTTTTTTTTGACTCTCCCTGTTGTTCAGAGTACAACCTCTGATATGTAAGTTTAATTCCTCTGCAGATATCAAGTGCATTTATTTCTGTTAAATAATCGGAATTTCAGAAGGATAAGTTGCCTGCCTTACATTTATATTTTTGGCCTGAATTTTTAATTTTCCAGGATATACACGGGTGTATGATGTCGGTCTGCTATATAGACGCACCTTCCATCAGAATCATTTTCGTTGCTGCGGCACCCTGCCTTATACGTTTTGCCGGTGTATATTCCGGCGAACTCCACCATTCACGTGCCCGGTCTGCATTCGGAAACTCCAATACTACGATGCGACCAGGTTCCCAGTTTCCTTCCAGTATTTCGGTTGGGCCGCCACGAACAATAAATTTTCCATTATATGCCGCGATAGAAGCGGGAGTGAGTTTTTTATATTCTTCGTATTCTTCGTGGTTGTTAATAGTTACATCCACAATAATATATGCCGGCATATGCTGAATTTTTAAACGATTACTTAAGATATATTAAGTTAAGATAATTAATGTATAAATTGGAATCTTTCCCGTTTTCGAATTTATAACACGCAGGAAGAGAGTCTCACCAAAAAAGCAGAAAATAATTTTATGAACAGTCATAACCCGGAATAGTAATCATAACCACGTTCATACCAATAGTCGGGAGGAGGCTGATTGCTGAAAAATATTGTACCTATTCTTTTGAGGTGTTTTATTCCATACTTAACAGGAATAATCATGCGCAGTGGAAACCCCTGGTTCATAGGCAGTGGTTCCCCATTCATTTCATAACATAGCAACGTTTGAGGATGCATTATACTCGGCATATCGATACCTACATAGTATTTTTTATCAGGCGTCACCAGTCCTACATAATTCATTTGCGTTTGATCGGTCAGGTTATATTTTGCAGCAAAGTCACTGAATTTTACTCCCGCCCAATGTGTAACCTGGCTCCACCCCTCTATGCATTTAAAATCAAAAACAATTTCGGTTTTTGGCAAAGATCTAATGTCATCCATTGTTAAGAATAAGGTATCTCCCGGAATGCGTATCACTTTCAATTTCCATGTGGCAGGATCAAAGTCATGGCTCATTCCTATATTTCCATTAACTCTCACTTTTTTTACTGCTGCAGAAACAGGATAACTTTTTGCAAGATGTGCATCACTTAAGAAATTAGAGAAAAAAGACTGGTTAAAATCGAGAACAGTTCGAAGGGGCTTTGGGGCGGCTGCTACAAGCGGTTGTTGATGCAACTTCTTCCAGGCGAATACTGCAGCAAAAAGTAAAAGAATAAAAACTGCAAAAGAAATAATTGTTTTATTCCTTAACTTCTTTTCAGAAAGCACCATTTCTTTTTTATAGTTCATCGTCATTCAGGTTGCCAGTGTTTCCTGGTTTTTTTGTTGAATTAGCCTCATCTGCCGGAGGCGGATCTGTAGTACCAGGATCAGTATTTTTTTCATGCAATTCAGGTGGCATTTTTTCCGATTGTGAATTTATATCGTCGCTGACAGACTCATTTTCTTTTGCCGGTATTTCTGCCTCGAAATTTTTATTTGCGGGAGGTATAAATTTACCCGGATTGCGTTCACTATTTAGTGCCACAGTTTGCAACGTATTTTTTGCAGGCTTTAATACATCCAGTCCGGTAACCATGCTTCTAAAATTATTCCATCCTGCCAGTATCACCTGCAACAGATGCACTAAAAAAAACAATACAAAAAGGATGGTTAATATAAAATGTTCAGCTCGTGCCCATTCATATCCTCCCAATAATGCACATAGCGTATGAAATTGAACGGGTTTATAAATTGACAGGCCGGTTAGCACAGAGCCGATACCCATAATAATTACTCCTGTATAAGCAATGCGCTGGGCGGCATTGTATTTTTTTTGAGGAGGAGATGTCTTTTTTATGTGTAAATCATGTAGCACTACCAGCCATGATTCCTTTAAAGATTTTTTATTGGGAACAATTAGTCGCCACTCGCCGGAAAAAAGGAGATAGAGCACATAAATAAATCCGTTAATTGCAAAGAACCACATAAAAACAAAATGGAGACTCATACCTTCAGCAAGCCTGAAAGGAATATGCAATGCTTTATAAAATGAATCGGGAAAAAATTTCAAAACTGTTCTATTGCCAAACCCAAGCCTGTAAACATCATTGGCCCAGTAAATCAACATTCCACTCCAGATCATGATAGCAATTACAGGAAAGTTTATCCAGTGAAACCAGCGAATAGCGAGTGGATGCTTTTTGATGACCTTTTTCACGACACCAAATTATTAATTTTAATTGACTTATTCCGGAGTGTTATTCATAGTGAATTATATTCATAAAAATTCTGCCGTATATGAGTTAAAGTGAATTATTTATTTTCAAAAGTCAACGCTGCCGAATTAATGCAATAACGCAAGCCGGTAGGCTGAGGGCCGTCATCAAATATATGACCAAGGTGGGCTCCACACCTGCTGCAATGGACTTCCGTTCGAATCATACCAAAACTTTTATCTGTTGTTTCACCGACATTTTTTGCGTTAATAGCCTGGTAAAAACTTGGCCACCCTGTTCCACTTTCAAATTTCGTATCGGAGGTAAAAACTTCCTGCCCACAGCAAACACATTTATAGGTGCCTTTCTCGTGATTGTCCCAATATTTACCGGTAAACGGAGTTTCAGTTCCTTCCTGGCGTGTTACATTAAACTGCAATGGCGTCAGTTGTTTTTTCCACTCCTCATCTGATTTATTTATTTTATAATCCATATTTTTCTGTTGCGCACATCCCGCAAGTGCAATTAAAACGGGGATAAAAAGTGTTACAATATTTTTCATTTAATAGTTATTAACTTCGGTCGTAATATACGGTTAAGAAGACCTGTAAGGATGCTAAAGTTGTAAATTATTTTGTTAAAAACATCTAACAATTATATGGGTGTATGGAGACAAATAGCTGAATATCTTTGGATCAAAAAAAAGGATCCTAATGCACCCCGCAGTAAATGGATTGGATATATGCATGGAATAAACCGTATTTCCATCCTGCTATTTCTTCTGGCGCTTATTATCATTATCATTAAATTGTTGTGGAAATAATGGTCAATGTTTAAGATGCTGCTTAAACTTTTATTAAACTTTAACTATGGACCTTAGGCTACTTCCCCGGGATTCCCGGTATCAAATTTAAATTATGAATGACGAGGAATTGCAAGATGATGCTGAAGAACTTTTTGAAAAGCTGGCAATTGTTTGTGCAAATGGCCAGGAGCCTCTCAGGATTGATAAATTTTTAATGAACAGAATTGAAGGCGCTACAAGAAATAAAATTCAACAGGCAATTGTTGCTGAAAGGGTTTTAGTAAATGAAGATCCGGTGAAATCCAATTACAAGATAAGGCCCGGTGATAAAGTTGTAGTTTACGAGACCCATCTCCCTGAAAGCACAGAAATTATTCCTGAAAATATCCCGTTCAAAATAGTGTATGAAGATGAAGGCATAATGGTAATTGACAAAGAGGCCGGGATGGTGGTACATCCCGGAAGTGGAAATCCGGGAGGCACATTGGTGAATGCTGTGGCCTGGCATTTGAAAGAAAGAAATCCTTCTATCACCGAAACAGAGCTTTCGCGATTTGGCCTGGTCCACAGGATTGATAAAAATACAAGCGGGCTTTTGGTGATGGCTAAAACCCCAAAAGCAATGACGGATCTTGCTAAGCAATTTTTTAATCATACCGTACACCGGCGCTATGTGGCGCTGGTATGGGGAGATTTTGAAGAAGAGGAGGGAACTATAAATGCTCATGTTGGGCGTCACCAGCGTTTCAGGAAATTATTCACTACTTACCCAGAGGGTGAGTATGGCAAAGAAGCTGTCACTCATTATAAGGTTCTCGAAAAATTCAATTACGTATCACTTGTTGAGTGCAGGCTTGAGACAGGTCGCACTCACCAGATAAGAGTTCATATGCAATCGATCGGTCATCCTTTATTCAATGATGAGTTTTATGGAGGAGATAAAATTGTAAAAGGAACCGTGTTTACCAAATACAAACAATTTGTTGAAAATTGTTTTTCAATTTGCCCACGGCATGCATTGCATGCGCAACAACTTGGTTTCATACATCCAATTACAAAAAAGCAAATGCATTTTGAAAGTGAATTGCCGGAAGATATGAAAGCAGTGATTGAAAAATGGAGGAAGTATAGTTTAAACAGGAATTAATAACGAGAACATAATCAGTGATGGACAAAATCAAATAAAGTAGCCGTAAAAATTCCATGTTCCCTTCTTTTAAAAATTGCTTTCCAGTTTCCATTATACCGGATCAGCGAAGGAACAAGCAGGCTATCAACTTTGGTCATTTGAACTTCCATATCTACATCAAAATCATATATCCCCGCATCGTAGCTTAACGAATAATTGCGGGCAACTATTTCAAACGTTTTTTCATTGAACCACGTCGTCATTTCATTTATTACCACCCGGTTCTTTTTATTTTCTTTTGCTTTGATTGTAAAAACGTAGCAACTTATATTATTGAAATCCCGGAGGTCAATGCCCATATCGTACCTGTCGGCCATTGATTCGTCAAAAATTTCTGTTTTCCCACTTATAAATGGAAGCCCGTTTATTTTTTTTCCGGGATTAAAAAATAACATTTTTAATTGTTGTTTATGTTTTTCCATACCGCTTAAACCTTCGGTTGAAAATTCACGGCCTTTAACGATATTATCTTCGCCGCAAACAGAATCTTTTGTAAAAAAAAGTCCCGCATACATTTCTGCCGTATAGTAGTTAAAATTATGATTGTTATCATACATGTCGCCCGTTGACGTTTCTTCAATCACTTGCATTTTCCTGCAATTGCCGGTACGTATTTGTTTTGTTTTGCTTTGTAGAGAAGCGGTAGTATTCCCTTTTCGGTCAAGCATTCTTATATCATTAAGAGAGGTGTAACCAACTATACGAAGGTTGCGGAACGCTTTATAGAACGTTGTGTCGTTTTTTACCCGTTCAATAAAAGACGCAATGTCCAGCTTACTGTTTATAACTATCTCTGAAAGAGTAATGACTTTACCATCAACTTCTATAGTGGTATCATTCTGTTGGGCCGCCAGGGTACATGAAACTTGCAACAGTATTACTATTGCAAAAAGCTTTTTGAACATGCCTGAAATTAATATTAAAAATGTTGGAAGAAATGTAAAAGAAGGTTATGTTTTTACAAAAGACATACGATAATCTACTTCCACCTTTCCCTTGGAAATATCCTGCAGCTTACGTTTTAAAAGATTTTTTTTCAGGGGTTTTAAATAATCAATAAATAATTTGCCGTCAATATGATCATACTCGTGAAGAATAACACGGGCTGTGATTCCATTAAAAGTTTTGGTCAACTGGTTGAAATTTTCATCGCAAAAAGTAATTGTTATTTCTTCCTTTCTTAAAATATCTTCCCTGATTTTTGGGATGCTGAGGCAACCTTCATTATATGGCCATTCTTCTCCATTTACAGCATTCATCCTTGCATTTATGAAAACTCCCTTATAGCCTTCATCGCCGGGATAAGTATCTTTTTCTTCCGCTTCAAGGTTCTCAATTATCTGTATACTGTCCACCACAAACAACCTGATATCCTTATTAATTTGTGGGGCTGCCAGGCCCACACCGCGGCTATTATACATCGTCTCCCACATATCTTCAATCAATTTATTCAATTCCGGATAATCGGGAGTAATGTTTTTGCACATCTTTCGTAAAACAGGATTGCCATATGCCACTATGGGAAGAACCATGAATTTCAGTTATTTTATTCGTTGGATTATTAACTGCAAATTTATGTTATAGTTTTTTAATTTTCTAAG
Source organism: uncultured Chitinophagaceae bacterium (assembly GCA_963798665.1). GTDB lineage: Bacteria > Bacteroidota > Bacteroidia > Chitinophagales > Chitinophagaceae > Ginsengibacter. Next base: position 181,043 of record CAWCUN010000023.1, read on the forward strand.
GTTCAAGGCCTTTCATATAATCCTGCAACATAATAGTGGCAGCAATTTCGTCAACAGTTTTTTTATTGCGACGGTCTTTTTTTTTCATCCCCATTTCGAGCATTGCCTGTTTGGCCATTTTGGATGTAAATCTTTCATCAACCGTTTTTAGAGGAATTTCCGGGAATTCTTTTTTAAGCTTTAAGATTGCGGCCTTCACAAATGGTGTTGCGTGGGTATCAGAATCATCTAAATTCTTTGGCTCGCCAATAACTATTAACTCAACCACTTCGTTACTAAAATACTTTTTTAAAAAAGGGATTAAATTGGTTGTGTCAATAGTTGTTAGCCCGGTTGAAATAATCTGTAAAGGATCTGTAACTGCTATACCAGTTCTTTTTAATCCGTAATCAATGCATAAAATTCTTGCCATTCATTGGTTGATTAAAAATGAATTTTATAAAAAATATCAATCAAAACAAACAAAGAAAAAATTACTGAAGCAATTCCATTGGAAGTAAAAAATGCCCTGTTTACCCTGCTCAAATCGTGTGGCTTTACCAGCCTGTGTTGATAAATAAGAAAGTACGCAAATATAGCTGCGCCGGCCCAATAGAACCAGGTGAAATGACCTAAAATACCCGCGGTAAAAATAAATCCAAATGATAGAAGATGAAGAAACTCACTTATATGCAACGCCTTTTTCATTCCAACCAATGAAGGAATGGATCTTAAGTTATTAACCTTGTCGAATTCTTCATCCTGCAGAGCATAAATAATATCAAAGCCACTTACCCAAAACAAAACTGCTAAGGAAAACAAAACAGGGACGATGGCGAACTTTCCGGTAACTGCTATATATGAGCCAATTGGAGCCAGGCTTAAACCCAATCCCAGCACCAGGTGACACAATGATGTAAATCGTTTTGTAAAGCTGTAAAACAGTATTACAAATAATGCTACCGGCGACAGCACCATACATAAGGCGTTAATAAAATAGGTGGTGATTATAAACGCAATGCAATTAAAAATTACAAAAATCATCGCATTTTTTTTGCTGATAATTCCCGCCGGTATTTCTCTTATGGATGTTCTTGGATTTACCGAATCATATTCTGCATCGAGCCACCGGTTGAAGGCCATGGCCGCACTGCGTGCAAAAACCATACATAGTAATACTAAAATCAGCAGTTCCCACCACGGTTTATAAGTTTCATAATTAATCTCCTTAAGCCCGATAAAAAAACCGATCAACGCAAAGGGCATTGCAAATACAGTATGAGCAAAAGTTACCAGCGATAAATAATTTCTAATTGATCTAACCATACTAAATAATAATCAGCTTGTTAAGAAAGATTTCGTCTTTACAGCTTCCCACAATACAATGCCCGCCGCTACTGAAATATTAAGTGAATGTTTCATTCCAAACTGTGGAATTTCAATACAACCATCACATAATATAAGTGTTTCATGCGCAATTCCCGAAACTTCATTTCCAAAAATAAATGCAATTTTACGAAGGCGGAGTTCTGATAATTTTTCTAATGAGATACTTCCTGTTGCCTGCTCCACCCCAAATATTTTGTATTGGTTTTTCTTTAGCTCATCGATGGCCAGACTTGTATTTTCGAAGTAATTCCAGGCAACCGAATCCTCAGCGCCAAGAGCTGTTTTGGCAATTTCTTTATGTGGTGGTCTTGCCGTATAGCCGGTTATATAAATTCCCTCCAGTAAAAAAGCATCCGCGGTACGAAAGACACTCCCTACGTTGTAAGCGCTTCTTATATTTTCCAATACCGCTATCACCGGAACTTTTTCAGCGCTTTTGAATTCATCAACAGACTTGCGATTCAATTCATCCATTCCAAGTTTTCTCATCAAAAGACTATTAATTTGCAAAAATACTTAATTGACTATTGACCTGTTGACTTGATGACTGTACGCCGGCAATAGAAAAAGAATCGGAATGCCAAAAGAAGATACGCCCTTAATGAAACAGCATAATGCCATCAAGGCAAAATATCCTGATGCGATATTGCTTTTTCGTGTGGGTGATTTTTATGAAACTTTCGGGCAGGATGCAATTACCGCATCACGGGTTCTTGGTATCACATTAACGAAACGAAATAATAATTCGGCAACCGCTTCTGAACTGGCAGGATTTCCTCATCATGCACTGGATACTTATTTACATAAGTTGGTAAAGGCGGGTTACCGGGTGGCTATTTGCGATCAGCTCGAAGATCCAAAACTTGCGAAAGGAATTGTGAAAAGAGGAGTAACCGAGATGGTAACCCCCGGTGTTGCAACAAATGACAAACTTCTGGAACATAACAATAATAATTTTTTGTGTGGCATTCATCTTACTGATGATAAAACAGGGATTTCTTTTTTAGATATTTCAACCGGGGAATTTTTTATCGCTGAAGGAGATAAAGAATATGCTGATAAATTATTACAAAGTCTAAATCCTGCGGAAGTAATCTTTCAAAGAAACAGGCAAAAGGATTTTAAAAGTTTTTTTGGAAGTAAATTTTATACCTATACACTCGATGAGTGGATTTTTACAGAACAATATGCAAAGGAGAGTTTGTTGAAACATTTCGGCACTCAAAGCCTGAAAGGATTTGGTGTTGAAGATTTATCGGCAGGCATAATTGCTGCCGGTGCAATTTTGCATTATTTAAAAGATACTGAACATCCCAATCTGCAACACATTACTTCCCTGCAAAGAATTGATAAAGCAGATCATCTTTGGATGGACAGGTTTACTGTGAGAAATCTGGAATTACTCGGTGGTGTTGAGAGCAATAATTCTTTATTAAGAGTTTTGGACAATACGGCTTCGCCGATGGGAGCACGGTTGCTGAAACGATGGATAGTATTACCGCTTACAGAGATAAGTAAAATTGAGGAACGGCAAAAACTGGTAGAGTATTTTATAAAGTCTCCTGAGGACCGAAGCAAAATTTCTCAATATATAAAACAAGCCGGTGATATAGAACGACTCGTAAGTAAAATACCGCTGAAAAAAATAAATCCACGGGAGGTTTTGCAAATCAGCAAAGGATTAAAACTTGCGAACCAGGTAAAGGAATTATGCGATAGCTCATCTAATGAATACCTGAAAAGACTGGGCGACTCATTAAATCCATGTAAATACATCTGCGAAAAGGTTTGTAAAGAGATTATAGAAAACCCGCCGGTGGCGGCTTCCAAGGGAAACATTATTGCCATCGGTGTTAATGATACCCTTGATGAGCTTAAAGATATAGTTACTAACGGTAAAGCTCACCTGTTAAAATTGCAACAACGAGAAACTGAAAATACCGGTATCTCTTCATTAAAAATTGGCTTCAATAATGTATTTGGCTATTATCTTGAAGTAACGAATACACATAAAGATAAGGTGCCGCAAACCTGGATGAGAAAGCAGACCCTTACCAATGCTGAAAGGTATATTACCCCAGAACTAAAAGAATACGAGGAAAAAATTACGGGCGCAGAGGATAGAATTCTTCAGCTTGAAATAGAAATATTTGAGCAGTTGTTAAATGAGCTGCAGGATTATATTGCACCGATGCAATTGAATGGTCATGTGATGGCGATATTGGATTGTCTCACGTGCTTTGCCAGCAATTCACTTCAATACAAATACAAAAAGCCGCTCGTACATAATGGCTTTGAACTTGATTTAAAAGCAAGTCGTCATCCTGTTATAGAAAGAAATTTGCCACAAGGGGAAAGCTACATTCCTAATGATATTTTTTTAGATCCACAATCGCAGCAGGTAATTATTTTAACAGGCCCGAATATGAGTGGCAAAAGCGCCATACTTCGGCAGACAGCTTTAATTACTTTAATGGCGCATATGGGGAGCTTTGTGCCTGCGGACGAGGCCAGGATTCCATTAACTGACAAAATTTTTACCCGTGTTGGTGCTAATGATAATCTTAGCAGTGGTGAAAGCACATTCATGGTTGAAATGAATGAAACAGCGAGCATCATTAATAACATTACCTCACGAAGTTTAATTTTACTTGACGAAATTGGCCGTGGCACTTCAACCTATGATGGCATATCTATTGCATGGAGCATTGTTGAACATTTGCAGAAATCGCCCAGTACACCTAAGACCTTATTTGCGACTCACTATCATGAACTGAATGAACTTGAAAATAAATTTGAGAGGGTAAAAAATTTTCATATTACCCATAAGGAAGCCGGTAATAAAATTATTTTTTTAAGAAAGCTTGAACCCGGCGGAAGCACACACAGCTTTGGCATTCATGTTGCAAAAATGGCGGGTATGCCTCCTTCGCTGATTGAAAGGGCAAATGAAATATTAGTACAACTGGAATCAAAAAATGTTGATGACTCATTAGCTGAAACGGATGACGGAAAGAATAAAAATATAAAAGCCAATTTAAAAAAGTTAGCTGCTCCTCAACTGCAGTTGAACATATTTGATGCCCATTCACAAGCATTTGAAGACATAAGAAAAATTCTCGAAGCTGTTGATATCAACCGGTTAACACCGGTTGAAGCATTGTTGAAATTGCAGGAGATAAAAAATATGGTGAAATAATTATTTTTCTGTAGGCTGAATCTAACTATTTCTAAACTTCCTATTTATAATCATATACAATATATCCCCATGGCTCTATGCTGTAGACGTATGTGGGATCTAATTTTTCTTTTTTTCCACGAAATACATTCAAAGGATTACCATTAATTGATTCATCATTTATAGTAAACTGCTGAGGTTGACTTGACAAATTAAGAATTACGGAAATCTTGTGGCCATCCTTTTCCCTTACATAGGCAAATATCGCAACGTCGTTGGCGGTAACCAATTTTTTATACGAAGCATTTGCAGCCAATGCAGGATTTTTTTTGCGGAGATGAAGCAGTTTGCCGTAAAATGGCGCCATCTCATATTTATCCCAAACAATAGGATCCTTTACAAAAAACTTTATTCGTTTTTTATTTGGAATTTCCTGGCCACTGTAAATTAATGGTATGCTTTGATACATAGTTTGTGTGAATACGGCAAGCGCTTTGTAAGCATCTCCGAATCTTTCAAACTCGGTTCCTTCCCAACTGTTCCAGTCATGGTTAGTTGTATAATACAGGCGATAAGCATTTTTAGGAAAAATTTCAATATCATGATTTATTATCGAATCAACACCCGCTAATGATAATTTCCCTGCATAAAAATGTACGAAACCTTCCATCACACTCCATGTATATGTTTCGTCAAAACCTGCGGTATGCAGCTCGGGTTTTTCACCCTCAGCAAGCATAAAAACATCTTTAATTTTTTTCAACGAATCAATACATTGCTTCCAGAAATCTGCAGGTGGCCCTTCCGCAACATCGCAGCGAAATCCATCGATGTCACTTTCCTTTATCCAATAAGTCATTGCTTCTATCATGCTGTCCCTTAATTCGCGATTGTCGTAATTCAAATTTCTTGTATCATCCCAATCGGCTGTGTAAACTGTGTTTCCGTTTTTATCTCTTTTATAAAAATCAGGGTGCGCTTTTATCCAATGATTATCGGGTGAGCTATGGTTGGCAACCCAGTCTGTGATTACTTTGAAACCCATGCTGTGTGCATGTTCCACAAGAGATTTCCAATCTTCCATAGTCCCAAATTCAGGATTTACAGCTTTATAATCACGCACGGCATAGTAGCTTCCGAGCTCTGATTCATTAGCTTTTCTGTTTTCAAAACCAATAGGTGTCATCGGCATAAACCATAATATCTCTACACCCATTTTTTTTAAGCGTGGAAGGCTTGTCTCAAAATCTTTTATTGAAGAACTTTGAGTATACTGCCGCAGGTTTACTTCATAAATATTACTTTGCTCACTCCATGAAGGATGCGGAGTATCTGTTGATACATTATTTAATGTAAGAACCGGCGAACTTTTTGGTGTACATGAAAGAAAAAATGCGCAGCCGTAAAGCGAGAATAGAATAAGAACTATATTTTGTTTCATACTTTTTATCATTTATACCTCAACACTGAAACCGCAATAATCGAAGGTAAATTTATCTTTTTGTATAAAAAATGATTGGACGATAAATCGGAGTAATTTTGAACGATTCAAAGTGAGATTATGGCCCAGGAAAAATCGATGTATTACAAGGACTACCTGGAATTAAATAAAATTCTTGATGCGCAGCATCCTGAAAGCTTTAAACCAGGAAACGAACCTGCACATGACGAAATGCTGTTTATTATCGTCCACCAGGCATATGAATTGTGGTTTAAGCAAATACTATTTGAGTTAGAATTTATCATGAATGTTTTTAAAAAAGACAGGATAGACGATAATTCCGAGGACTTAAACCTGGTGCGACACCGCCTTAACCGAATAATAAGAATCCTTGAGCTGCTCAGTCAGCAGATAACATTGCTCGATACAATGACTCCTTTGGATTTCCTGGAATTTAGAAATCTGCTTACGCCGGCATCAGGTTTTCAAAGTTTGCAATTAAGACTTGTCGAGGCGAGGCTTGGGTTAAGAATGGAATTGCGTCATCAAAAAGATTATTATAAAAGAACGAATGAAGGTGGATTTACAAAAAGTGACCTTGAAAAACTTAATGAGGCGGAAAACGATACAACATTGCTACAACTTATCAGCAATTGGCTTGAACGAATTCCTTTTTTTGAAAATGAATTCTGGAGAAATTACCGGGCCCAATTTCCAGTGGTAGACGCCTATCATCCCTTTTGGAATGATTACAGGAATATTTATAAAAATAGTCTTACTGAAAAGGAAGCTAATAAAATTGATGAATTCGATGAGTTATTTTTCGAAAAAGGTAAGTCCGATAAAAAAGATGGCGAGTTAATTATATCAGCTTTTACTTCGAAAGGAATGCGTGCGGCGCTGTTTATTATGCTTTACCGGGATTTCCCCGTATTTCAAACTTCTTATCAAATACTGGATGCCCTAGTGGAAATTGACCACCAAATGGCAACCTGGAGACACAAACATCTCGTAATGGTACGTCGGATGATTGGCCTCAGAATGGGAACAGGTAACACCAGCGGACGTGGATATCTTGAAGGTGCATTGAACAGTCATTATATTTTTAAAGACATAGCTGCTCTTTCTACCTTTTTAATTGAAAGAAGAAATTTACCAAAATTGCCACCGGAGCTAATACAAAAACTGAGTTATAATTATTAATAAACACAGCATTATATTCTTTCAAAAATCATTTGCAAACCAGAGATTAGTGCAACGACTGACAAAAGATAAATCCAGACTTTTCTTGGAGTTTTCAAAGTTGTTATAAACAGGTAACTCAGCAACAATATCAGCGTAACAATAACAATTTGCCCAACTTCAAGTCCCACGTTAAAGCTCAATAATGGAAGGGCGATGTTTTCGTGTTTGGGCATCATAAAACGAATGCTGTTGGCAAACCCCATTCCGTGTATTAATCCAAAAAACAGTGCAAAAAAATAATTGAGTTGTATTTTTCTGTGATCAAAATCTTTTTTAAAAAAATTAAACGCAGCCGTAATAACAATCGTGCAGGGAATTAATATTTCGACAAGTTTATTACGAATGCGAATTACATCATACACGCTTAAAGCCAGCGTAAGAGAATGCCCGATTGTAAACGCTGTAACCAATATGAGCACCTTTCTCCGGTCTTTAAAAATATAAATTGCCGATAGGGCGGTGATGAATAAAATATGATCGAGAGCATTGATGCTGATAATGTGATGCCAGCCAAGGCTGAAAAAAAGCGATGCATCATTCATAAGAAAGATTCACAAATTAATTTAAATATATAACAGACTTTTGCCTTCTCAAAATGATTGTAAATTTGATGCCTGCTATTCAATCGCTGCTTTTTTATTTTGGTTTCCTTCTTCAGCTTTGTGGCCCGGGTGTGTCTAAAACACAAACTTCGCACGAATACAATGTTGAAGACAATCATCCATTCTATGTGAGTGTTACGGAATTACACGAAAATACCAAAGAAAAAATCCTGGAAGTTACCTGCAGGATCTTTACCGATGACTTTGAAAAAGAATTGCGGAATAAATTCAATACTCACGTTGATCTGCTTAATGAAGCGGATAAAACAACCATGGGAAAATTAATAAATAGTTATATCAGGGAACATTTAAAGATTTCTGTAGATGACAAATTATGTACACTTGAATATATAGGATTTGAAAAGGATGAGGAAGCGGTGGATTGCTACTTCCAGGTTAGTGATGTTGTAATACAAAAATCTGTTTCTGTCACAAACAATATTTTATATGATTATAAACGGGAAGAAATAAATATTGTTCACGTAACTGCAAAGGGTATACGCAAGAGTACTCAGCTTGTGAACCCTGAAGAAAAAGCATCATTTGAATTTTAGCACTTCGCGTATAAATTTCCCTGGCATTTTAATCCATTTCTTCTCTTATCTCATCTGAAACTTTTACAATTACTTTGTCAATACGCTGGCCATCCATATCAATTATCTCGAAAGTAAAGCCACGCCATTCAAATGTATCGCCTGTAAGAGGTATGCGCTTAAGCTGATGCAATATAAATCCTGCCAAAGTATCAAATTCATTTTCCTTTTCATTAATCCAGGTGGTTTTATCGAACCATGTAAGGAAATCGTAGTACTGAATTTGGGCATCAACAAGAAAAGTTCCATCCTTTCGTTCTACAATTGTATATTCGTCATCTTCGGCTTCAGGCATTTCACCGACAATAGCTTTTAAAATATCTTTTACGGTAATCATGCCTAACAGGCTCCCATACTCGTCCACAATAAAAGCATAGTGTATTTTAGTTCCTTTTATTTTTTCAAGTATTTGATAAGCCGAATTATTTTCGGGGACAAATAGTGCTTTTCTTACGAGTGCTGAAAGCGGAGCTTCCGGTTGCAGGTACATATCTTTTACATACACTACACCTTCTATATCGTCAATAGTTTCGGTACAAAGTGGGTAAACTGAATGCTGGAACTCTCTTATTTTTTCTTTTACTGATGAAAGTTCTTCATTTATTTCAAACCAGACTATATCTGTGCGATGTGTCATAAGCGAAGTAATATTTCTGTCGCCGAGATGAAACACCCTTTCTATAATATCTTTTTCTTCTTCTTCAATGGCTCCCAGTTCACTTCCCTCGTTTATCATCGCCTTTATTTCTTCTTCTGTTACCTGGCTGTCTTTATGCGCTTTTATATTAAGCAACTTAAAAAAGCCAATGCTCAATGTGCTCAATAGCCATACGATGGGATATGAAATGTGGCTGAGTATTTTTATAGGCCTCGCTACATTCTTTGCAATAAATTCAGGTCTTAAAATTGCCAGTCGCTTGGGAATAAGTTCACCAAAAAGGATTGATAAAAAAGTAACTATGATAACAATAAATACCGTGGAAATTGTGGCCGCATACGGTTTCAGAAAATTTATCCTTTCAATAAAGGGTTGCAAATAGACACTGAATTTTTCCCCTGAATATACACCGGTTAAAATAGCAATCAGCGTAATGTAGATTTGAGTCGTTGATAAAAATACATCAGGATTTTCCTTTAGTTCAAGTACCGTTTTAGATTTCGCATCGCCCCTGTTAGCGCTGCTTTCGAGTCTGCTTTTTTTTGCCGACAAGAGCGCAAGTTCACTCATAACAAATAAACTGTTAAGTAATATAAGACCTGCTAAAATGAGGAACTCAGTCATAAATATTTTTTAGTTCTACACTCTCCAGGCCAATCTTTTGGTTGAAGATTTTTGCGGGGATGTATCCAAGAATTAAACCAACAATTGCCCCGCAAAAAACATCCAGGGGAAAATGCACACCTACATAAACCTGGGCATATGAAATAAAAAGAGCCCAAAGAAATATATACTTCCAGTTTGCACTGACTGCTTTTTTAAATGTTGTAAATATAAATATTGCCGCAGCAAAATGATTAACAGCATGTGACGATGTAAAACTTGAACTAACCGGGCAATAGCTTACAAGAAACCTCACTTTATCTGTCAACGCAGGATCATGGCATGGGCGAAGTCGAATGAAATTATCTTTAATAAGTGTGCTGCTTGTAAAATCGCTGAGCATAGCAGTAAGTATAAAAAAAAGTACCCAATACCATCCTCTCTTTTTAAAATTTATCGTGGAAAATAAAATAAGAAAAAAATAAAAGGGGATCCATAGATATGATTCACGAATAAAAGGTATAAAGCTATCGAAAAAAGGATTGTGCCATTGGTCATTGAATTTGGAAAATAAAAAGTAGTCAAGGTTCTTTATTCCCTTTGGAATAAACATCTCTGCCATGATTTCTAAAAGGGTCATTAACTGCAAAAATAGCCATTGCAAAAATAAGTAGCTAAATATCTACATTTGCGTTAGGTTTGAAAGTTATAAAGTTTTTATATCTTAAAATTCAAATAGCTTCATGAAGCTTGCAACTTTTCCCCGTCTCATTAAATGGATGTTTGCAACCGGAATTACTTTTTTAGTTTGTATGGTTTTAATGCGCCTGGCATTTTTTTTTCATTTCAGGCCTGTGCAATATACCTTTTCAAATAGTGCCGGAGCGTTACTGCTGGGCTTTCGTTATGATTTAAGGGTAGTGTGTGCGATTGTGTTGATACCTTTTCTTGCAGGCAGTTTTTACTTGACTTACGTAAATCGGCGAGTTTCGGCAGGGAGTATATTTAAGATTGCAGTTGTACTCATATTGATGACGGTTATAATCCTTTTACTAAAGAACAACAGTATAGGCTTACTATCCATAATTATAGCATTAATATTATTTGCACTTTTTTTTCTATGGGCCTTTTCAGTAAAAAACTGTAATCCTTTTTTAAACCGGATGTCTAAGCGGGTGTTCCAGGTATACTTTTTTGTATGCAGTGTTCTACTTGGTTTGTTTTATGCCGTCGACTTTGAACACTACGATTATCTTCACCAGCGTTTGAATGCCAGCATACTTAACTATGGTGGCGATGCTAAAATTTCCATGAATATGGTTTGGCAAACCTATCCTGTGTTCACACTTCTTTTTTTTATAATGCTGTTTGCAATAATCATTTTTTGGCTTATCAATTTATGGTACACTTTGTTGAAGAATACAAGGTTTCGGGGACATGGTGTTACCAAAATTATCCTCCAGTTTACTTTTATACTATTGCTTGCGTTAGCTATATTCGGGAGATTCAATCAATATCCTTTGCGCTGGAGCGATGCCTTTGCTTTTGATGATGATTTCAAAGCGAACCTTTCACTAAATCCTGTGCAAAGTTTTTTTAGCACATTACAATTCAGGCATTCAACTTACGATATAAAAAAAGTAAAAGAGTACTATCCCTTAATGGCAGAATATCTTGGAATTGAAAACCCGGATAGTAATGCTTTAAACTATAAAAGAAATTTTACCGCAGGGCAATCTGCCAATAAGCCCAATATTGTGGTCGTTATTTGCGAAAGTTTCAGTGCGTACAAAAGTAGTATGTGGGGGAATCCCTTAAACACCACACCTTACTTTAATGAAATGTGTAAACAGGGAATTTTTTTTGACCGTTGTTTTACACCCGCATATGGAACAGCCCGTGGCGTGTGGGCCGTTGTAACGGGAATGCCTGATGTTGAATATCCAAATACGGCCAGCCGAAACCCTGCAGCAGTTGATCAACATACTATTATTAATGACTACAGCGGTTATGATAAATTTTATTTTTTAGGGGGCAGTTCAAGCTGGGCCAATATCCGGGGATTACTAACCAATAATATTACCGGGTTAAATTTATTTGAAGGAGATAGTTATAAAGCCAAAACAATCGACGTATGGGGCATTAGTGATAAGAGGCTTTTTCTTGCCGCCAATGATGCCTTAAAAAAAGAAACCAACCCGTTTTTTGCAGTAATTCAAACGGCGGATAACCACAGGCCATACACAATTCCCGATGAGGATAAAGATGTTTTTGAATTAAAAGAATTTTCTAAAGACTCATTAAAGAGATTTGGATTTCAAAGTAATGAAGAGCTAAATGCATTCCGCTATACCGATTTTAGTTTTGAAACATTTATTGAAGCTGCCAAAAAAGAAAAGTATTTTGAGAATACAATTTTTGTTTTTGTAGGCGATCATGGAATAAAAGGCGATGCAGGCAAGATGTTTCCGCAGGCGTGGGAAAAAGATGGCCTCACTTACCAGCATGTTCCATTGCTTTTTTATTCACCTTCATTGTTGGCGCCACAACGCAATCATAGAACCTGTTCACAAATTGATCTGATTCCTTCCGCAACAGCACTTGCAAACGTTTCCTATACCAATACAACACTGGGGAAAAATTTATTCGATACCTCTTACCTTAATGACACATTGCAAAACAATCCTGTACGATTCATGGATGTTGCATTCCTCTTTGATCCGGGTATAAAACAAATAGGACTTGTTACTGATAATTATGTTTATATAAATAATCTTTTAAGTGGCACTGAAGATTTCAGGTCGAGCAAAGATGACAGTTTACTGATGCAAACACCGGCAGTTATGGAGGATAAAAAACTTATGAAAAAACTTGCACAGGGTTATTATGAAACTGCACGCTATATGATGTTTAACAATTCAAAAACAAATGCGAAGAAATAAAGGGATAAGTGAATGATGAATTATCTTTGCAGATACATCATGATTATAAGAACTAAGTTGCCTAAGAGTATTCCTTTAACCATACAATGGCTGTTTGTCTTGTGGCTTATTTACATAGTAATATTTACAATCTTCAGAATATCTACTGTTTTTTTGTTTAAGCCGGATATTGTTCCTGTATCATCACTGTTACCTTCATTTTGGCTCGGCTTTCGCTTTGATGCGAAGTGGATTTCTATGATTCTTTTACCCATAGCGATACTTTCGGTTTATCCTAAATTTTCTCCATTTTATTCTGAGAAAAATAAACGTGTGTGGTCTTATTACCTTGCCATTGCCACACTTATTGTTTTATTTTTTTTTGGGGCAGACTTTGGAAACTTCAGTTATAACCATACACGCATAAACGCAAGTGCGCTCAATTTTGCAGAAGACCCGGTGATTTCTTTTAAAATGTTATGGCAGAGTTATCCTATGGTTTGGATATTAACGGCACTTATTGTAACGGTAATTCTTATGTCGAAAGTTTTTAAAAAGACCCATGTAAACACTTTAAAAAGAAATATTACGGGAAACATTATTTACCGAAAAAGGTGGCATGCAGGCGCAATACTTTTTTTAGGATGGTGCCTTTATGGAGTTTTTTCCTTCAGGCCCTTAAAATGGAAAGATGCGTTTGAACTGAATGATAATTTTAAATCGTATGTTGCTTTAAATCCACTTCAAAATTTTTTTACTACGCTTCAGTTTCGCAAGCCATCATTTGAAGATGCAAAGGCAAAAGCATATTTCCCTGTAATTGCTGATTTTCTTCAGCTTAATTCTGAAAATATTTCCGACAAAGATTATTCAAGGGAAGTGTTGCCCGATGGTAAAGCCCTTGAAAGCAGGCCAAACATTGTCCTGGTTATTTGTGAAAGCTTTAGCATGTACAAAAGCAGTATGAGCGGCAATCCCCTTAACACCACGCCGTATTTCAAATCAATGTGCGATAGCGGTTTGTTTTTTAACCGATGCTTTTCGCCAACCTTCGGTACAGCCCGTGGCGTTTTTGCAGTGCTTACCGGTACACCTGATGTACAGCTTTCAGAATTTTCCACACGCAACCCCGAGGCCATTCATCAGCATACGATTATTAATGATTTCGTGAATTATGATAAGTTTTATTTCCTGGGTGGCAGCAGCGACTTCAATAATTTTGACGGCCTGGTAAAAAATATTGACAACATACATCTTTACCAGGAAGGTTCCTATAAATCTGCTCCTTTAAATGTATGGGGTATCAGCGATAAGAATCTTTTTTTGGAAGCTGAAGATGTTTTTTCAAAGCAGGAGAAACCTTTTTTTGCAATTATACAAACGGCAGATAACCACCGTCCCTTTAGTATTCCTCCCGAGGATACTGATTTTGAAAAAAGAATTGTTAGTGAAGATACACTCAGGAAATATGGCTTTGAATCTCTGAAAGAATTCCAGGCATTTTGCTATACTGATTATTGTTTTAAGAAATTAATTGAGGGAGCAAAAAAAGATAAATGGTTCAACAATACCATTTTTGTTTTTGTTGGAGATCATGGAGTAGAAGGGGAAGCTTCTGCAATGTATCCTGATGCATGGACCGAAGGCCGGTTAAGCGATGAACATGTTCCCTTATTATTTTATGCGCCGGAACTTATCAATTCGCAAACGAGGCATGACGTTGTCTCGCAAATTGATATTTTGCCTACGCTTGCGGGCATGCTCCATATGCCTTATACCAATACCACACTCGGCAGAGATATGCTTCATTCAAAAGGAAAAACTGATGCGGCGTTCATTATACATCATGATGAAGGAAATATCGGTGTGGTAACGAATGATTATTATTTTGTAAAAAATTTGCGAATACAAAAAGAGCAATTAATGCCCATTCGTTCAAATGTCTTATCTCTTACCAAAGTTCAAAAGGATTCGGTAAAACAACGGTTAAGTGAGCTCACCTCTGCACTGTATGAAACTGCCAAATGGATGTTGGTTCATAACAGTAAATAGATTCTCCGTTTAAGCCGTAAGGTTATTTTATTGGGTGAAACTTATTTCAATGAACAATTTTTTTTGCAATCATTACCATCCTCGGTGAATTTTTTATGTGGTAACTATTAAAGAGATAATCTCCATACACCTCCTGTATCTGTAACTGATGATATGCAAACATTTCCGTAAAATCTCCTAGCGAAAATTTAGCTACTTTTTCCAGGTGCGTTATCGGCTTTTCCAGTTCATCGTCCTCCACAACTATTTTTTTGTAGAAATGCGTCTCATCAAACCATTTGGTAATAAAATAATTTATGTCATCAACCTCTACCTCAGATGTATGAACGAGATGATCTTCCGCATAATGAACATTAAGATAATCCAAAACAAGTATTCCATCCGGCTTGAGGGATTGTGCAATCGTTCGTATGGAATTTTCATGCTCCCGTCTCGTACTAAAATATCCGAAGCTTGTGAAAAAATTAAAAGCAAAATCAAAATAATTTATCCAGAATGGCAACCTCATATCATGTACAAAAAATTGAAGATTTTCTGTTTCAAATTTTTTGCCTTCTTTAATACTGTCGGTAGAAAGATCTATGCCTGTAACATTAAACCCTTTTGAAGCGAGCTGCCTCGAATGTCGACCTCTGCCGCATGCTATATCAAGCATTAATGCGCCTTTCTGTGGTTTAAGATGATCAATTAACTTATCGATAAAAGCTGCAGCTTCATTGTCATCTCTTTTGAAATATAGCTGATGATAATAAGGTGAATTGAACCAGTCTTTAAACCAGGGTTTAGAGTCCATCATGATACAAATGTAAATAATTAGCTCCTTCGCTAACAGTGCCCATAATCATTTGATTTAGTAAAATGCCATCAAATTAGCCCATAAAAAATGACTAATTACTTTTATCTTTACAATCTTAAACCCATATAAGTGGCACTCATTAAAAGCATCTCCGGTATAAGAGGTACAATTGGCGGAAAACCCGGAGAAAATCTTACCCCTCCGGATATTGTGAAATTTACCGCTGCGTTTGCCACGTGGCTTCATATGCAGCAAAACAATAAAAGAATTGTTATTGGAAGGGACGGAAGAATGAGCGGGGAAATGGTAAGTAACTTATGTGCCAATACACTTATGGCATGCGGTTTTGATGTGATCGATCTCGGAATTACTACTACTCCCACTGTTGAGATCGCGGTCACCTATAAGGATGCGGGCGGTGGAATTATTTTAACTGCAAGCCACAATCCGAAAGAATGGAATGCATTAAAGCTCCTAAATAATAATGGGGAATTCCTCAGCGCAGAAGCAGGCGAAAAAATATTAGAGTTAGCCGAGAAGGAAGATTTTATTTTCGCCACTGTTGACAAGACGGGTTGTTATATAAAGGACGATTCTTATTTGCAAAAACACATTGACGCAGTGGTAAATTATGAACTGGTTGATGTGGCTGCTATTAAGAAAGCAAAATATAAAATTGTTGTAGATGCGATAAACAGCTCAGGCGCCATTTATGTTCCTGCATTATTAAAAGCACTCGGAGTAAAAGATGTAATTGTTTTAAACGGAGAAGTGAATGGAAAATTCGATCACAACCCCGAACCTTTGCCTTCGCATTTAACGGGTCTCAGTAATGAAGTAAAAAAGCAGAATGCAAGTCTTGGAATTGCCGTAGATCCTGATGTAGACAGGCTTTGCTTTGTGTGTGAGGACGGAAGTATGTTTGGTGAAGAATATACACTTGTTGCAGTTGCAGATTATGTTTTAAGTAAACGAGAAGGGAACACAGTTAGTAATATGTCCTCAACGAAAGCATTAAAAGAAATTACTCAAAAGCACGGTGGCCAATATTTTTCTTCTGCAGTTGGCGAAGTAAATGTTGTAAATAAAATGAAGGAGGTGAATGCCGTGATAGGGGGGGAAGGCAATGGAGGAATTATAGTTCCTGATTTTCACTATGGCCGGGATGCGCTTATTGGTATTGGCTTATTTCTTACGCACCTTGCTCATTCACAAAAATCAATAAACCAGTTGCGTGGAGTATACCCCGACTACTTCATCTCAAAAAACAAAATCACCTTAGAAACTAATGTTGATGTTAAAAAGGTTTTTAACAAGATAAAAGACAAATACAAAAACAATCCCATCAATACAGATGATGGCTTAAAAATAGAATTTGATAAAGATTGGGTTCACCTCAGGACCAGCAATACAGAGCCTATTATAAGAATTTACTCTGAAAGTAATTTCGAAACCACCGCGGAAAACATTGCCAGGAGAATTATGCAAGACATTCATGAAGCAATGTAATGTTGCTGTTTTTCCAAATCGTTTTTCAGACTCTCTTTATTTTCTTTTCAATAATTTTGCAAACCTTTTCACAAAGCTTAAGTGAATTTGGTTCCATTGAAAAGCTTTTATCTTATTTATATGAATAGAATTTATTTTGATAATGCTGCTACAACTGCACTGGACAAGGATGTACTCGAATCTATGATGCCCTACCTTACCGAGAAGTTTGGAAATCCTTCATCAATATATTCTTACGGCCGCGAAACAAGAATGGCTATTGAAAATGCACGGAAATCTGTAGCAAAAATTTTGAATGCTCATCCTGCCGAAATATTTTTTACCAGTGGTGGTACTGAAAGCAGCAACACTGCAATTAATGCTGCAGTGCATGATTTGGGATGTAAAAAAATTATAACATCACCAATAGAACACCACGCGACATTGCATTGTGTTGAACATATGGACAAGATGGGCGAAGCTGAAGTTTGCTATGTGAAAGTGCAGCCCAATGGCCACATCGATTTGGATGATTTAGAAAGATTACTGAAAGAAAGTGATAAAAAGTGCCTGGTTACTTTAATGCATGCTAACAATGAAATCGGTAACATTACCAATATTGAAGAAGTTGGAAAACTATGTAAAAAGTACGGCGCCATTTTTCATTCCGACACTGTGCAAACGGTCGGGCATTATGCATTTGATATAAGAAAGCTTTCTGTTCATTTTATAACGGGTTCTGCTCATAAATTTCACGGGCCTAAAGGTGTGGGTCTTTTATATATCAATGAAAACATAAAAATAAATCCATTCATTAATGGTGGCAGCCAGGAACGCAATATGCGTGCAGGCACAGAAAATATTTATGGCATTGTTGGCTTTGCTAAAGCGCTTGAGATGGCCACTTCAAATCAGGATAATGAAAGTAAACATATCAGCGGTATAAAAAATTATATGAAGGAAAAATTACTGGAATGTATCCCTGGTATATATTTCAACGGTGATCATGCGGGTGAAAGTTTATACACGGTTTTGAGTGTTGCCTTTCCTAAAACCGAAAAATCTGAAATGCTGCTATACAATCTCGATATCAACAACATTTGCGCCAGTGGTGGCAGTGCCTGCACATCAGGTGCTGATTCAGGGAGCCACGTGATAAGAGCCATCACGAATAATCCAAACCAAATTACAGTGCGTTTTTCTTTTTGTAAACATAATACCAAGCAGGAAGTAGACATAGTGACGGAGAAGTTACAAGAGATGATTTAGCCTCATAGAATGATCTTTATCAATTTTAATATTGAAGGTCTGTTTCCACAGGATAGTGATCGGAATAAGGAACTTTTATTCTTTGATACTGTGTCACTTTAAACCTTTTATCGGCCAGTATATAATCAATGCGCAATGTTGGTGAAATGAAGCGAAAAGTTCTGCCCAGGAAAAACCCTTTTTGCAGAAATGCATCCTGGAACTTACCCTTTATTTTAAAGTAAGTACTTGAATTGGGGACATCATTAAAATCGCCACAAATAAAAGAGGGATAGGGGCTTTCAGCAATTTTTGCGTTTACCAATTCAGCCTGTTTATAACGTGACACATAACCCCTTTTTAATTTCGAGACAATCGTCCGTGAATCCCTCAGGTTGGTTTCTTCCGCATGTTTTAACCGGCTAAGGCTTTGGTAATCGGAGGGATCAAAATGAACCGACTGTAAATGTGTGGCAAATATTCTGAAATTTTTGTCTGCTACTTTTATATCTGTGTATATCAAATGCTCACCGGTGTTATCTTCTTTAAAACTAAAATTTGCAGAATCTATCATTGG
The DNA here is from genome assembly GCA_963798665.1 of uncultured Chitinophagaceae bacterium. Classification (GTDB taxonomy): domain Bacteria; phylum Bacteroidota; class Bacteroidia; order Chitinophagales; family Chitinophagaceae; genus Ginsengibacter. The sequence goes on from CAWCUN010000023.1 coordinate 199,813, forward strand.
ATATTTTGAAAAAATAGCAATTCCCGAGAAATAGTGTCGGTATTGCTTTGAGGGTATGAAGTAATGATATGCATAACCCATTTTCTCAAGAGTTGAAATATTAGGCTCATATCGGATAGTATCTTTTGATTCGAAAAATTCTTCCAGGCAAAGTACATCTGCATTCTGCTCTTTAATAAGATCCATCATTTGTGGCCGGTAACTTTTTTGATCCTTTTTTTTACTTTCATCCCATCCGGATACATTCCATTGTAAAACTCTTAAAACACCAGTTTTCTTTTCAGAAGAAAATTTTTGAGGGTAATTGAACCCAAAAACAGTAATGATTTGCTGAAAACCTATAAGCAAGACAATTAATGATATCCACCACCACCTGGATTTCAAAATAGCCCACAGAAAAATAAAAAAAGCAAGTGTAAAAAATAGTAATGGAAAAATCAAGCCGGGAAAAGCCAGGAACCAATCTTCGCCTGTATTGATAAATGGGCAGAGGCACGTGATTAAATAGCAAATAATGACTCCAAGATTTAATAAAATCAAAATACTTCTGAAAAGGCTCGATTTGCCAGCCATAAAAATTTGTTTTCAAAAACAGATTACCTTAAAAAATTAATGAAAGATAAGAACGAAAGTTTTATTTGAGTTAAACAGGGGGGCCAACTAATTCGTTCCTGGTTAAAATTTAACCATGTCAAAATAATAATAAGCCTTTAATTTTCATTGTTGTCACGTAAATTTGCCACATTCATTATTAAAACGTGTAATTGGAAAGTAAGTTAATGTCAATAAAATCGATAAGGAAAATATTAAAAAAGGCTTTTGACAGAATAAGAAATGAAAAACTCAAACAAAATCTTCTACAGGCAATACCCTTCTGGGTCGCTTCTTTAGTAACAGGCTTAATAGCTGTTTTTTATTCCCGCATTTTTGCTTTTTTGGAAACCGTCACTTATTCTATTATACACTATAGCATATGGCAAATATTTATTTTAACTCCTGTATGTTTTGTTGCCGCCTGGTGGATTGTGACCCGGTTTGCCACCTATGCAAGAGGGAGCGGAATTCCACAGGTAATGGCTGCTATAGAACTGGCTAATCCCCGGGATGATCAAAAGGTAACCCGGCTTTTAAGTATCAAAGTTTTTATCGTAAAAATTACTTCAAGTTTTCTTATGATACTTGGAGGGGGTCTTATCGGAAAAGAGGGCCCTACTATTCAAATCGCCGGAACTGTTTTTAGAAAAATTAATGAATGGCTTCCTGCATGGTGGCCCAAAATTTCCAAGCGCAATATGATTATGACCGGCGCTGCCGCAGGACTTGCAGCTGCCTTTAATACTCCGTTGGGGGGTATAGTATTTGCTGTGGAAGAGCTCACAAAAACACATATCAGTTATTTCAAGACTGCTTTATTTACGGCTGTAATCGTTGCCGGTTTAACGGCACAGGGTTTGCTGGGTCCTTATTTATATTTAGGCTATCCTGATGTCACCAATCTTTCAAAGTATATTTTCTTTTCCCTAATACTTGTGGCAATTATTTCCGGTTTGCTGGGCAGTATTATGTCGAAAATTATTTTGATGATTTTTCGGTGGAAAAAAAATTTTAAGTTCAAATACCAACATCTTTTATACGTTTTATCCTGCGCTCTTATAATTGCATCTATTGCATATTTTTTTGATCCCCGCATTTTGGGTTCAGGTAAGGAGATAATGACAACAACTTTATTCAGCACAGAAAAAAATGTTGAGTGGTATACGGCTGTTTACAGGATTGTTGGTACTATCCTAAGCTTTACTACTGGTGCGGCCGGAGGTATATTTGCTCCCTCCCTTGGCGCCGGTGCAGGTGTAGGTTCTCTCCTCGCAGGATGGTTGGAAGTATCGGCAAACAATGCCAACTTACTTATATTATGCGGTATGGTGGGCTTTCTAACGGGTGTAACGAGAACTCCTTTTACCTCTGCAATTCTTGTTCTTGAAATGACAGACCGCCATAACGTTATTTTCCATTTAATGATTGCAGGTTTGGTGGCAAGTCTTGTTTCCATGTTTGTTGACAAACACTCTTTGTATGATCATTTAAAAGTTCATACGATGCACGATCTGTATCATGAAGATGACACGGCTGCTGCTGAGGCTCTTTCTTCAAAGCAGCCTATAGAAAATAGTCAGGATATTTTATAAGAATTAATGTGACAAAACTTTTTTGAGACTTAGCTCCCATTGGTAAAAAATGTTATTAACAATTCTTTTGGCATCGTAGTTGGACGATGGAAGAAAACGATTAGAATGAAAAAACTCATTATCCTATTTTCGATGTTTGTTTTTCAACTCACCAGTTGTGACACTGCTAAGAATATTCTTGGTTCTGTAAACAATGGAACTCTTACAAATGCAGATGTGGTGCAAGGTTTAAAAGAAGCCCTTAAGGTAGGAACTGATTCATCCACCTTTCATTTGGGATTATTAAATGGGTTTTATGGCGATGATATCATAAGAATTGCTATGCCTCCCGAAGCGCAAAAAGTTGAGAAGACCTTACGTGATGTAGGCCTGGGCAGCGTGGTCGATAAAGCAATATTATCCATGAACCGGGCCGCCGAAGATGCTACCAAATATGTTGGCAATATTTTCCTCAATGCAATTAAAGAAATGACCATCCAGGACGCATTTGGAATTTTGAGAGGAGACAATTTTGCCGCGACAGACTACTTAAAACAAAAAACTACGGCGCAACTCACTGCAGCATTTACACCTATAGTATCTAAATCATTAGATTATACAGATGCCACGAAATACTGGAAAGATGTGTTTACCGCATACAATCGTTTCAGTAAAAATCCTGTAAATACCAATCTTACTTCTTATGTAACTCAAAAGGCGCTGGATGGTTTATTTTATCATATAGGTTTGGAGGAACAAAAAATCCGCAAAGATCCTGCTGCCCGGATAACAGATATCCTGAAAAAGGTTTTTGCTAATCAAAATCAACAACCAAAAACGGGGCTTTAGAACAAACACTCCGTGCTGCATAACCGATAACACATTTTTGAAAATAATTCCTTACATTTGCGCCCCGTTTAGCATTTTATGTTTTGGCCAACCGGAATAGTATAAAACATATTGCCCACATGGCTCAACAAGTTCTCCGTCTGTTCGGAGGCGCCGGCTAGGGTGTAAAAATAAACAGTTAATAATGCCAAAGGTTAAAACCAACTCCAGCGCCAAGAAGCGCTTTAAAGTAACCGGTACTGGTGAAATTACTTATCAAAAAGCTTATAAGCGACACATCCTCACTAAAAAATCTACCAAGCGTAAACGCAGCTTGCGCAAAAAGGGAATGATTAGTGACGCCAACAGGCCATTTGTAATGCGGCTGCTCAGGATGAAATAAGTAAATCAGTCACTTAAAAAAATATACAATCTTAAATCAACCGGAAATTTTAGAAATTTAAAAACGCATTCTAAAATTTGACCTTAAAAAAATAATTATGCCACGTTCAGTAAATGCAGTTGCATCAAGAGCAAGAAGAAAAAGAATTCTTAAAGCAGCTAAAGGCTATTACGGTAAACGAAAAAATGTTTACACCGTTGCAAAAAACGTAATGGAGAAGGGGATGACTTACAGTTACGTAGGTCGTAAGCTAAAAAAACGTGAATACAGGTCACTTTGGATTGCACGTATCAATGCTGCCGTACGGGCGGAAGGAATGACCTACAGCCAGTTTATTCATAAACTCGGTGAAAAAAATATTGACCTTAACAGGAAAATTTTGGCAGATATGGCAATGAATGAACCGGAGAGTTTTAAGAGTCTCGTTCTTTCAGTTAAATAAAAAAAATGAATTGGTATTTGAGCCGTCCTGATTATCGGGACGGTTTTTTATTTGTATACTATCAATCTATTACATTTGTAAAAATTTTAAAAGACGATTAACCCAATGCAATGAATAACTCTTATCTCGATCTGGTCAACCAGACATTTAATTTCCCCCAGGAAGATTATAATATAAAAGATGAATACCTGCAATACAATGGAGTGGATGTAAAAGCATTGATAGATAAATATGGTACGCCTTTAAAATTTACTTACCTGCCTAAAATTGGAATGCAAATTACCAAAGCAAAAAAAATGTTTGCCAATGCATTTAAAAAGCACAAATATGAAGGACAATATTTTTATTCTTATTGCACAAAAAGTTCGCACTTTTCCTTCATCCTGGAAGAAGCGCTGAAATATAATGTGCACCTGGAAACATCGTATGCATATGATATCGAAATTATCAACAAGCTGTATGAAACAAAAAAAATTAGTAAGGATATATTTATTATTTGCAATGGATTTAAGCAAAAACCTTATATAAGTCGCATTGCAAGATTATTGAATACAGGCTTCAAAAACGTGGTACCCGTACTCGATAATAAAGAGGAATTAAAAGCCTATCGTAAATCGGTGAGGGTGCCTTTCAAAATAGGGATAAGAGTTGCGGCTGAAGAAGAGCCCACTTTTCCTTTTTATACTTCGCGGCTGGGAATAAGGAGCAAAGATATTCTCGAGTTTTATGTAGATGAAATTGAAGGAAATGAACATAGGTTTGAACTCAAGATGCTTCATATCTTTTTAAATAAAGGGATAAAGGACGACATCTATTACTGGAGTGAACTTAATAAAATAATTAACCTGTATTGCCAGTTGCGGAAAATTTGCCCTGAGTTGGATTCAATAAATATCGGCGGCGGGTTTCCTATTAAACATTCGCTTGGCTTCGGGTACGATTACCAGTTTATGATCAACGAAATTGTTAGAAATATTAAAATAGCCTGCAAAAGAAGTAAGGTTCCGATGCCTAATATCTTTACAGAATTTGGAAGTTATACTGTCGGTGAAAGTATGGCACATATTTATAGTGTGCTAAGTGAAAAGAAACAAAACGATCGAGAGACGTGGTACATGATAGATTCATCCTTTATTACTACACTGCCTGATACTTGGGGAATCGGAGAGAAATTTTTAATGCTGCCCATAAATAAATGGGATGGCGAATATCAGCGTGTAACCCTGGGCGGTATAACCTGTGATAGCCACGATTATTATGACTCTGAAGAACATATCAACGAGGTTTTTTTACCAAAAATTGAAAATGGAGAACCATTATTTCTTGGCTTTTTTCATACCGGTGCTTACCAGGACCAGATAAGTGGATACGGCGGAATAAAGCATTGCCTTATTCCTTCTCCTAAATATATTATTCTCGACCGGGATAAAAATGGCAAACTCATTGATTGGGTTTATGCCAAAGAGCAAAGTGCTCAAAGCATGCTTAAAATTTTAGGCTACAAATAAAAAAACCTTCCCGGCGAGAAGGTTTTAACCATTACTATTACTCAATGAAACTTAGTTAACTGCAATTTGTTTAGCTTCAGCTTTAACTTCTTCTTTTTTTGGAAGACTTAAAACAAGCAATCCGTTTTCATACTTTGCAGCAATATTATCTGCAATAATTTTTTCATCTAAGGTAAAAGACCTTTTGAAAGACTGCAGGCTAAATTCTTTCTTAATTTCTTTTTTGCCTTCACTTTCATCCTTAGTTTCTTCTTTTTTATCATAAGAAACGGTCAGGATATTTTTATCAACAGTTATTTTAAAATCCTCTTTGTTTCTTCCTGGAACGTTAAATTCCAGTTCAAATAAATCTTTCGTTTCTGAAATATTTACCGGAGGAAAATTAAAACCGTTGCTTTGGTCCTGATACCTGTCCGAAGAAGGCATCCCGTTTAAGATGTTATCAAGAAAGCTGTCAATTGCTTTTCTTGCAGGCTGGTTAAATTTTACGTATGTCATATGTTTATTTTTTATTTGATATCATTTGAGCAAATAGAATACCAGCCCAATTTATACGTCATATTCTATAATATTTTAAGGCATTATGGCATTTGCATGGTTTTTTTGCGACAAAATTTCACAAACGTTTTTAATAACACTGATTTTATAACCGCTATGTGCTGTAAATTTGCATTCAAAAATTTTTAGAATGTATCCAAAAGAAATTGTAATACCCATGAAAGAGGAATTAACCGTAAATGGGTTTACTGAATTAATAACAAATGATGACGTTGATAATGCAGTTGCCGGGCAGGGCACTACACTGGTTGTTATCAATTCTATATGTGGTTGCTCTGCGGGAACCGCAAGGCCGGGAGTGTTAATGGCTGTTCAAAACAGTTCAAAAAAGCCTGATCACCTGGCCACCAGTTTTGCAGGTTTTGATATGGATGCAGTAAACCAATTACGCCAACATTTGCTTCCTTACCCTCCATCTTCTCCATCTATTGCCCTATTTAAAAATGGTAAGCTGGTTCATTTTATCGAAAGGCATAGTATTGAAGGAAGATCTGCTCAAATGATTGCTAATAACCTTTCCGCAGCCTTTGAACAATATTGTTGAACGGGAGAGTTTTTCATATTATAAATCCTTCATTCTTTTTTTTACAGGTAAGTAAACAATTAATTGTTTATTTGCCAAATTAAACGGCTGCTATGTATCCCAATTTATATTATGCTCTTAATGATTGGTTTGGATGGAAAATAAATGCTCTCAAAATCTTTTACACTTTCGGAATCTTTGTTGCGCTTTCCTTTATCGTAGCCGCATATTTTTTTACGCTTGAACTTAAACGCAAAGAAAAATCAGGCCTGCTGCAGCCTCGTGAAGAAAGTATTACTGCCGGCAAGCCGGCTTCATTTTTTGATCTTTTGCTTAATGGAATTGTCGGATTTATTTTTGGGTATAAGATTATTGGCGTTTTCATTGCAACCCGTTCCCAGGGTCTCGACCTACAGGATTATATTTTTTCATCATCAGGAAGCTGGACTGGTGGAATTGCAATTGCTGCTTTACTGGTTTTTTTCAAATACCGTGAAAAAGAAAAGCAGAAATTAGCAAAGCCTGAAAAGCGTATTATAAGGGTATGGCCGCACGACAGGGTAGGAGACATGGTGATTTTTGCTTTGGTTTTTGGAATACTCGGTGCCAAACTATTTGATAACCTCGAAAACTGGGATAGATTTATTCAAAATCCTATCGGTAATTTATTGTCGCCAAGCGGTCTCACTTTTTATGGGGGCCTTATCTGTGCCGCAATTGCTATTTGTATTTATGCAAGTAAAAAGGGAATAAATCTTTTGCATCTCACGGATGCCTGTGCACCCGCATTAATGATTGCCTATGCTATCGGGCGTATCGGCTGCCAGGTTGCCGGCGATGGTGATTGGGGTATTTTTAACAGCGCCTATATAAGTGATGTGCCCGGCCATGTAGTACCAGCAACCCCAGGGCAATTCCAGAAAAAATTGCAACAGAATAATGCCTATTTTTTAGAAGGTTCTGTTATTGACTCTTCGGGTAATTTAATTAACGTGACCGATCGCCGTTCTGAATCACTTGAAAAAGTCCCTCATAAAAGTTTTAAAGGTCCCAAGTTTTTGCCAAAATGGTTATTTGCTTATACCTATCCTCACAATGTAAATGAAGATGGGATTCTGTTGAACAACTGTTCAGGCAAATACTGCCGTGCCTTACCGCAGCCGGTATTCCCGACACCTTTCTATGAAACTGTTATCTGCGGATTATTATTTTTATTTCTTTGGCTGATAAGAAGCCGCATAAAAATACCTGGGGTGATGTTTAGTCTTTACCTTATTTTAAACGGGATCGAGCGATTTTTTATAGAAACCATCAGGGTAAATACTACTTACTCCATATTTGGAATTCACCCCACCCAGGCTGAACTTATTTCTGCGGCGCTGGTTCTCGTTGGTGCTCTGGGTATTTTTATTTTCAGAAGAAGATATAAAAAAGTGTTATAACAGCCCCCAACTCTCAATTTTTCCAGGCTTTTAATAGTTAATTCTCACTTACTTTTTAAGGCCTGTAACTTTTATTTCTCTCAGGGCGTCCTAGTTGTATTATTTTTTTAATAACCAATTATAAAGAATTCAAGCCTTCCATGTATTAATATGTACTATGCTAAACAAAGTACTTAGTTTTGTGATGTAATATTTTAAACATAGTATAAAAATAAAGTCATGACCAAATTATTCTTAACTGCAATTTTTTTGCTTTTTTCAACAGTAATGATGGCCCAGGTTTCTGAGGGCAGTATTTCCGGAACCGTTGCCGATGGAGGTGATCAAAAAATTATAGATGCCGCAACAGTTTCTCTTTATAAAGCCAAAGATTCTTCACTTGTTAAAATAAATCTAACTGATAAAAAGGGAAATTTTTTATTTGAGCGTTTGCCGTTTGGCAAATATTTTGTGCTCGCGACGTCAATAGGACATTTGCAAACCTATAGCAAGACTTTAGAAGTTAATGACGCTTCGCTAGTGTCAGCAGGTATTTTAAAGTTAAAAAATAATATAAAAACACTTAGTGCGGTGAAAGTAACCGCCGCAATAAAAAAGCCACTTATAGAAAGAAAGATAGATCGCACAATATTAAATGTAGATGCGTCTATAACAAATGCAGGAACCACAGCTCTTGAAGTTTTGGAAAAGGCGCCGGGAGTCACAGTTGATAAAGACGGTAATGTAAGCCTGAAAGGTAAGCAGGATGTGATGATTATGCTTGATGGCAAACCATCTTACTTAAGCGGACAAGAGCTTGCAAACCTTTTGAAGAATATGCCTTCTTCTTCCATTGACCAGATTGAGATTATGACAAATCCTTCTGCTAAATATGATGCTGCCGGTAATTCGGGCATGATAAATATTAAAACAAAGAAAAATAAGATAAAAGGCTTTAACGGAAGCCTGAGTGCCGGCATAATACAAAGCACACTTACAAAAACAAACGACAATCTAAATATAAATTATAGGAATGGGAAGGTGAATATATTTGGGAACTATGGCTTTTCTTACTGGCAGAGTTATAATGATTTGATGATCGTGAGAAATTTCAGGAATCTTTCAACTAAAGAGCTGGAAACTATATTCGACCAGGAGTCTATCATGAACCGCCATTCTACGTATCAAAGTCTTAAAGCCGGGATCGATTTTTATGCTTCAAAGAAGACAACGCTTGGGGTGGTTTTATCAGGTTATGTGAATCCTAATGCACAGACCGGTGACAATACAACATTCTTAAAAGATGCCGATTCTCAAATTGATTCAATAGTATTGGCAACAAACTCTACTAAAAGGCATTCAAATAACTTTGCCGCAAACTTTAATCTTCGTCACGAATTTGATACTACAGGCAAAGAATTCACTATTGACCTGGATTACCTGACTTATGACCAGACCTCTGACCAGTTTTTTATCAACAATTTTTTAAATCCTGACTACACCGTTCACCGGCCGGCAAGTTATTTAAAGGGATCGCTGCCAGCTAAAGTTGATATATATGCTGCTAAAACTGATTTTGTTTTTCCGTTGAAAAAATCCGCAAAGCTTGAAGCCGGCATAAAAAGCAGTTATGTAATTACAGACAATGATGCTTTTTATCAAAACAAAACCCAAACGGGTTATGAAACTGATGAAGGGAAAACCAATCATTTTATTTATAAAGAAAATATAAATGCAGCTTATCTTAATTATAGCAGGCAAATTAAGAAATGGGGTATACAACTCGGTGTTCGTGCAGAGAATACTAATGCAAAAGGACACCAGGAAGGAAATTCATCGAGACCAGATTCTTCATTCACAAAAAACTATGTAAATCTTTTTCCAACTGCTTACGTGAGCTTTGAAATGAACAAGAAAAATACATTTGCACTAAACTATGGGCGGAGGATTGACCGCCCAGCCTACCAGGACCTGAACCCGTTTTATTATTTCCTTGATGAATACACGTACGAAGTTGGTAATACTTTGCTGCAACCACAATTCACTGATAATATCGAACTATCGCATACATACAATGGCTTCTTAACTACCACAATTAATTATAGTAAAACCAATGATATATTTGCGGATGTATTGAAACAAATAAATTCAGAAAGAAAAACTTTTTTAACCAAAGAAAATATTGCTTCAAGAACTAACTATGGGATTGCTGTTAGTGCAAATTTTCCTTTAGCAAAATTTTTCACAACCAATATTTATGGTAACCTGATACACAGTCACTATAAGGGTGCATTGAACCAGGGCGTGCTTGATGTAAATAATCTTGGATTTTTTTCCAACATAAATAACCAGTTTAAATTCAAAAAGGGATGGAGTGCAGAGTTGAGCGGCTTTTACAGGTCCAAAGGAATAGAAGGCCAGATTATCTCAAACCCAATGTGGAGAATGGATGCAGGTATTGCGAAACAAATTTTGAAAAATAAAGGAACATTGAAGTTGGGCATAAGGGATATTTTTAAATCGCAAAATTATAGTGGATACGTGAAGTATGAAGATATAGATGTGAACATAAAAAACATACGGGATAGTAGATCTGTTTCTTTAACATTCAGTTATCGCTTTGGTAAACCAATAAAAAATCAGCAGAGAAGAAAAACCGGCGGCGCATTGGACGAACAAAACCGGGTAAAAACGGGAGATAATTAAAATAACCCTAACCGTGATGAAAATGGAAAGTCGCCTCAATTTGAGGCGGTTTTTTTTGTGTCACACATTTAAGGAAATACGAGATTGGCTATCGGATTAAGTTTAAGCTGCTTCTTTCCCGGCCTCACCGAGATAGGTCTGTTTTTAAAAGCCGTGTTGAATTCTGTTTTACCAGGAACCCGGAGATTGTGTGAGGATTGGCAAAAAGTCCGTTTCCGCATATTCTGAAAGAAAACAACCTTCTGTCAATAGCGCAGATGCAATTTTTCCCAAAGCATCGGAGCACATGGCTGCATAACCGTTTCCGCCGGCAGCAACAAATAATCCTTTATTGTTCAAAGGGCCTATATAAGGTTTGCGATGCTTTGTAAAACTTACAATACATCTATTTGTTGAGAATGCTTCAACCTTAAGATCTGGCATAATCGCCATTAATGCGTCTTTTAGAATTGTTAAGCTGGAATTGCTATCACCCCGTTGGAACCAATCCCGGATGTCTTGTAAATTATCAAAATAAATATCTCCCGGCATATTGCATCCCATTTTTAGATAATATTTTCCATCAGGATATTGCACCGGCTTAATCAAGTAAATATTTTGATATTCCGGAATCTGTATCTCATACAGTAATGATGGCAATTTTGATAACCGCTGGGCTTCCCCAGGATTTACATTTGCCCAAATTGTAGTTTCACTTTTTAATGTGACTTCAAGTTTATCTTTCACCAACCCAAAAAAATTTACAAAAGCTCCGGGGCATAACAATACTTTTTTAGCGTGATAGGTATGGCCTTTTACTGTTGTTATCCTTATGCGGTCTTTTGCATAGCTGAGTTCATTTGCTACATCGTTAATTATGTTGCCATTATTTTTTTTAAACAAAACTAACTGTGCCTTTATTAATAATCTTGGATTGATATAACCTGAAGGTGAAGCCTCAAAAACTGCTTTCGCAGAAGAAGGAAATTGAAATTCGGGAAATGATTTGCGAATAGCTTCTGTGTTTTCTAATATCTGAAACCTGAGATTAAACTTACTGCCCTGCGAATCCATTTGGTCAAGATACGGGTCACTTCCGGCAGGATTTACATACAAGCATCCTGCCCCTGAATGAAACCTGATATTACTTTCATTCTGTAAAAAATTATATTGACCTGCGGACTGCAAATTCAGTAATGTCCACGTAGAATCGGTACCGATAATTCTTTGAATTCTTGTCTCATCATAATGACTTGAGAATACCACGGCGCTATTAAAATTTTCAGATTCATCAGGCCCGATAATAGCAACATCTTTTTGTTGCCGGCTTAAGTATCTCGCCGCTGCCGACCCAATTAATCCTTTACCGATAACAATGCTGTCGAATATCATTATTCAAAATTAATTTGATCTTAAAGAAGAGTTTTTACTCTACCCAGGTAGTTGTATCGAATATTAATTCTCTTGATTCCCCCGTAGAAACTTATCCTAAAATCGGGTTCTTTTTTTTGTAATTTATTAGAAAATTATTTCTAATGGCCAATTATTTTTATTGAAATAGTATTAGTGAATAGAAAAAAAATTGTAATTTTTCATTGTGAGGTCACTATTATTCATCTTAAATTTTACACAATGAAAAAAGCTGTTGAAAATCCTGCAAATGAACGTCGCGATTTCATTAAGCAGGTTGCTACAGGGGCTGCGGCACTAAGTTTGACAATGTTTGCACCTCCACTTTCAGTACAAGCATCTCCATTGGGCAATGAATCTCATGATCCCCACGATCCCGGTGATGCCGATGCATGGTTTAATAAGGTCCAGGGAAAACATCGTATTGTGTTTGATGTTACCAAGCCAAACGAAATGATGCCTTTTGCCTGGCCCAAAGTTTTTTTGTTGACTAATGCTGCTACCGGAACACCGGAAAAAAGTAATGGAGTGGTTGTTATCTTACGTCATGATGCTATTCCTTATGCAATGGAAAACAGGCTTTGGGAAAAATACAAGTTTGGTGAAATGTTTAAAATTGACGATTCAAAAACAAAAGCTGCGTCTGTTCGAAACATGTTCTGGCAGCCGGCCAAAGGCGATTTTTCAGTACCTGGTATTGGTGAGGTAGCTATTGGCATTAATGATTTACAGGCAAGCGGCGTGATGTTTTGTGTATGCGATATGGCACTCACTGTCTTTAGCGCCGTAGCTGCACAGAGTATGAACACGGATGCTGCGGCTATAAAAAAAGATTGGGTGTCCGGTGTATTACCCGGCATCCAGATCGTTCCGTCAGGTGTTTGGGCCGTAGGCAGAGCCCAGGAGCATGGATGTGCTTATTGCTTTGCGAGTTAATAAGGGTAGCGAAATTTTTTAAAAATTAACCACATTAATCTTCCTTTGCTAGTCACTGGTGGAGGGGAGATCAATTTGTCAATGAACGAGACTTTCCCTTACATCGGGTTTAGGATTAACTATTGAATATCCCTGTTTTTTACAAGGTAGATTATTAAGGTTTTCGGTATGCAAACTTAATGTGGCATAGATGTATCCTTATTGACACGGATCCCGCCTATCCTGAGAAATAAAAGTTATTTATTTAATAATTTTAATATTTTGTATTTCAGTATCACTTTTTAAAGTCAGCAAATAAATACCTTTTGCGAAGCCTGACATATTAATCACATTTGTGACATTGCAATTATTTAGAATTTTTGTGCATCGAAATTATTATCGTTATCTTTCGGCCGGCCTCTCCTTCCACATCAATACACAGGCAGGTGTATTTTTTACTTCTGGTTTTGTGCCCAACAATTTATTTATAAACTAAAAAAAATTTGTCATGAGAAAATTTATTGGAGTATTTCTATGTTTTATTGTTTTGTTTTTAACCATTCCGGGCCTTGCTCAAAAAATGACCTGGACCACCAAATCGGAGGCGGCAAGGGATTTGGCATATAAAGGAGCCGACCATATGATGAATGCAGAATTTGAACAGGCTTATCAAAATTTTTCAGAAGCGGTTAAACTGGATCCTGATTTTACAGTTCCCATGGTTTTTCTCTCTAATCTTACTGTCGGTCAAACCAGGAAAGACTATGCGGCGAGGGCTCTTAAAAGCGCAGCTAACAAAACAGAAGGTGAAAAATTATTTGCAACATTGGTTGATGAAAAAGGAACACCGGAAAGCAGGCGTGATACCTGGGCAAAACTTCATCAAATGTTTCCTGATGGATCCATGTTAGGACATTTTTATGTAATCACGCGTGCCACCCCGGAAGAAAGTTTCACCGCTGCACAAGATTACATAAAGAAATTTCCTGATGAGCCGGGCATGTATAATAATTTGGCTTATTTCTATTTGCAAAATAAAAAAGACACGGCGACAGCAAAGCAATATTTCGAAAAATATATTGCGGTATATCCGGATGGAGCCAACCCTTATGATTCAATGGGCGAGTTTTATCTTGACACAGGTGATACAGCAAACGCAGAAAAATATTACACCATGGCATTGGAAAAATATCCCTTCTTAAATAGCTCTGTTAATGCGCTGCAGAAGATTAAGGCTGAAAAAAAGAAATAATTTTCAATGTGTTGATTTCAGTAAATAATTTTTGCCTGATGGGAGCTTTTAAAAGCTCCCATTTTTTTTCAAAGAGATTGATATAATATAAGGATAGGGCAGTTGTTTGGCATTTTTTGCAGAGTCCTATTTATTATCGCAATGAATAACATCTCTTAGTTGCAAGAATCTTTAAAAAACAATTGAATTCTCAACTCTTTTTTCTAATTGTCCTGGTTTTTATACTATCCCAAACCGGCAGAGCATCGGGGGTTAGGTTGAAATACATGATTGCGCCAACGTATAAAGCAATAAATACACTGCTCTTTAGGACCATTGCAAAAAAACCATGCAAAGTATTAAAAGCGTAAAAGCAAATTGTAAAGCATATTATGGCAATGATAACAGAATAAATTGTCTTGATGCTGAAAGGATGCATCTTGAATTTTCTCTGGAGAAAAATGATGCGTATAATATTGTAAATGGTAAATGAAATAATAGTAGAATAACCTGCCCCAATGATTCCAAATTGCTTTACCAATAAATAGCTCAAAGGAGTTATGAGAAGAAATAAAATAATCCCGCTTAATAATTCGAACCGCCAAAAAACTGAAGTGCCTATAATTTGTGCATTTACGCCGGTTCCCAGGTCAATCACTCTTGCTATACCGAGGAAGAAAAATATCCATTGCGATTGGAGATAATCCTGTTTGAGATGAAAAGTTTTTACTGCGTCAATATAATTGAGCCATATCACCAGAAAAATACCCAGCGATGCGATAAGAAGGTTGATTCCTGATCTTTGATAAATGAGGTTGATTTTAGTATAGTCTTTATCTTTCCATGCTTTCGAGAGTATAGGGATGGAAGCAGCAATGGCGCCTCTCTGCGGTGCCTGAACCAGGCCTGCGACAACACTTCCCAAAGCAAAAATTGCAGTACCTGTAGTCCCAACAACAGACATTATCACAAGGAAATCGATAAACTGTGCCACCATCAATATAGTGCCGCCGCAGTATATAAGTGAGGCCAATGAAATAATTTTCCTGTAAAACTTTTTGGTAACCCTGCTTATACTGAAGGTGAGATAAAATTCTTTTTTCCACACCAGGTAAATCAGCAATACTCCCGCAACTATGCCATAAGTTAAGGCATATAGTTTAATAAAAGTATCGAAGGAATGTATAAGTTTAAAGCTTAATAAAAAAATCAGGAGTGTGGTAAGCACGCGAAAAAGAAGTTCTCTTAAGAAAGTCGTGAAAATCGATTTGCGAATGTTCCATGCAAACACTTCAAAAAAGGAGAATAATAATAACGAAAATCCAAAAGGGAATACCCAAAAATAATACTGAATAAATTGGGGTGAATTGGCGCCAAATTTTTGTATCACAAGATCTTTAAAAATTATTCCGGCAAGAATTACAAAACAGAATCCGATAATGCTTATGAGGAGTGCCCAGGTTAAAAGATCATTTTTCTTTTTAGGAAGATTGTCATTATAATAAGGATAAAATTTGTATACAACCGATATCATTCCAAGATTTGCAAAAGCAAACATTAAATTACCAACCGTAATAAAAATTTGTGTGAGCCCATATTGCGAAGTTGTAAACGGCGAACCTTGTCTTGTAAACAGGTAAGTATTAATAAAGCCAATTAAAAAACCGGAATAAACAAAAACAGTTGATATGATACTTTGCTTTCGTATCTGGGACATAGAAGCTTTTAAGCTACTAAATTATATTTAATTAATTTGATGAGTATCGATATAAAAATTTTCATCCACTTTTAGTTCTGTTACTCCTGTTTTTAATTGCTGCATTTTTTCTGTTGGATAAATAAATTGCAGTTGGTTCTTATCATTATAAATTTTTACGGGCATTGCGAAACCAGGCACCACGTCGGTCCATCGGAAGGAAAGTGTTCCGTTGCTAATTTTATATTCCAATGTTGGAATTTTTACAGTTCTCAGGTATTGGTCAAATACTCTTGAAAAATTTATGCCGGATTGTTTGCTGATATAATTCTCTATTTGTTTACTGGTAACTGTCTGGTGATAAAAGGTCTTATTTAACCCACGTAATATGCTTCTGAATTTTTCGTCATTATTAATTACCTGCCTGATTGTATGCAGCATGTTTCCGGCTTTGTAATAAATGTCAATCGGTCCATCAGCGTTTACGCCATAAGGAGCAATAATGGGTACTTTGTTTTCAATATTTTTTCTAATCCCCACAACATACTCCGTCGCAGCTTTTTTGCCGAAATAATATTCGGTGAAAAGTGTTTCGCTGTAATTGGTAAATCCTTCGTGTATCCAGCTGTCTGCAATATCTTTGGAAGTGATATTATTGCCAAACCACTCGTGGCCGCTTTCATGCACAATTATGAAATCCCATTTTAAACCCTGTCCGCTGCCGGAAAGGTCTTTACCATAATATCCATTCTGGTAACCATTGCCGTAAGCAACTGCACTTTGGTGTTCCATACCAAGATGTGGGGCATCTACTAATTTGTAACCATCTTCATAAAAAGGGTAGGGGCCAAACCAATATTCAAACGCTTTCATCATCCGTGGGGCTTCTTTAAATTGTTCTTTTGCTTTTGTAAGATTGGAATCTATCACCCAGTAATCCATAGTGAGCGGCCCTTTCTCTCCGTTATATATTTCACCGAAGTGTACATATTTGCCTATGTAAGGAATGAGGTCGTAATTATTAATAGGATTCACAACTGCCCACGTTGTTGTGGTGGTTCCATCATTATTGTCAACCTTGTCTCTTAATCTTCCGTTACTTACGGCCACAAGACCTGACGGAGCTTTAATATGCATTTCAGCGCTGTCGGGTTCATCGCCCTGGTAATCTTTGCAGGGGTACCAAACACTTGCTCCCAGTCCCTGGCAGGCAATAGTTACCCATGGATTGCCGGCTTTATCTTTTGTCCATATAACCCCTCCATCCCATGGAGCATGCTTGGCAATTTTTGGTTTTCCGTGATAGAAGATATAAATGCTTCCTTTGGGAAAGCCTGTCTTTGGTACTGAGAAATATTTAACAGGAATGAAGTATGCATTGCCATCTTTGATGACGTCATTTGATTTAATTTTTGTTCTTTCATTTTGTGTTGAGTAAATGATGCTATCAATTACCATCGGCTCCTGCAAATCAATTTGCATTTTATCATCTTTGCGCAAACCCTTAAAATAAATAATATTATATCCGCTAATGGTGCTATCCTGTAAATTAAAATTTACATGCAAATCATATTTGGTGGCATTCCACCAGATCCTTCCCGGGCCATTACTTCCCCGCAATGTATCGGCGTGAGTAAAAGGCTGGGCGAATAAAGCGTTAAAAACAACCAGCATTAAACAAAATCCAACTACTATCTTTTTCATTTGCTAAATTTATTTTTTCTGAAACAAAGATGAAGTTAAAAAATCAATTGCCATTGCCATCTTTAAAATTAGTGAGCCGGTATATTTTGTTGATTGGTATATTCGCGGCTATCCTGCTTTTATTTTCCTGCAAACATAAAACTGCTGGTAACAATATTTTTCATTACAACGAACAATCAGGCATTGCGACGCTCGATCCCGCATTTGCAAAAAATCAATCTATTATATGGGCAGTGCACCAAATCTACAATACGCTGGTTCAGACAGATGATAGTCTTAATTTAATTCCTTCTCTGGCAGAGAGCTGGGATATATCAGAAGATAATCTCACGTTTCGGTTCCATTTGCGTACTGATGTTTTTTTTCATGACAATGATGCATTTCAAAACGGTAAAGGAAGAAAGATGGTGGCGCAAGATGTTGTGTACAGTTTTGAAAGAATAATGGATAAAAATACAGCGAGCAGCGGGGCATGGATTTTTAACAGCCGGGTAGATACTTTGCATCCCTTTATTGCAATTAATGACAGCACCTTTCAATTGAAACTTGTTGCCCCGTTTCATCCCATTCTCGGAATTTTGAGCATGCAATATTGTTCTGTTGTTCCAAAAGAAGTTGTGGAAAAATATGGGAAAGATTTTCGCAGAAATCCCTGTGGCACCGGGCCTTTTCAATTTGTTGCCTGGGAAGAAGGACAGGCTTTGATTCTAAAAAGAAATCCTTCATACTTTGAAAAAGATAGTGTAGGCAACAAGCTTCCATATCTTGATGGCATTAAAACAACATTTTATGAAAATAAAGCAACGGAGTTTCTTGAATTTCAACAAGGCAGGCTTGACTTTATAAACGATATCGATGCATCTTTTAAAGATGAGGTTCTCACAAAAGGTGGTGAATTGCGAAATGAGTGGAAAAGTAAAATTGTTTTAGATAAACATCCATATCTCAATATTGAATACCTGGGAATTTTAAATGACACGACACTTGAAATCGTCAAAAACTCACCTCTTAGGAATTTAAAAATACGGCAGGCAATTAACTATGGTTTCAACAGGAGAAAAATGATGTTATATATAAGGAATTCAATTGGGATTCCGGCAGAAAGTGGTTTTGTTCCTGCGGGGCTTCCATCATTTGATTCTTCTGCAGTTATCGGTTACCGTTATGATCCCGGCAAATCTTTGCAACTATTGCAAGAGGCGGGATATCCTAATGGAGTTGGCTTGCCAACAATTAAGCTACTTACCATTCCGGTATATGCTGAATTCGGAAGCTATATTGCCAGTGAGTTGTTGCAAGTAGGAATTAAAATACAGGTGGAGACTGTACAAAAAAGCCTATTGCTTGAAGAAACTGCCAAGTCAGATGCCTTATTTTTTAGAGGTAGCTGGATTGCAGATTATCCCGATGCAGAAAATTACCTAAGCGTATTTTACGGCAGGAACCCGGCTCCTCCAAATTATACACGTTACAAAAATTTTGAATTTGATAAGTTATATGAACAGGCTTTGGCAGAAAAAAGTGATTCATTAAGAATGAAAATTTACCAGCGTGCCGACCAGCTAATGATAAAGGATGCGCCGGTAGTGCCTTTGTGGTATGATATGGTTATTCATTTGGTGCAGCCTTACGTTAAAAATTTTACAGCAAACAGTCTCAATTTACTGGAGCTTAGAAAAGTTAGGTTAGTTGACAAATAACTTTAATAAGTTAAACCCTCGTTTAATCCAAGCCGTTATAAACAATAAAGTGTAGCTTACGTAGCTCACATATTAACTTTTTAAGATGGTTGCTATCCTATGCTTTTTCTTTCTTCATTGGTTTTTATCATTATTTTTTCATTCATTTTTTCTTCATCGTTTTGCTTCCCATCAAATGTATACAACTTCAAAAGGGTGGGAAAAAACTTTTTATTTTATGACATGGCTGGTACAGGGGTCTTCGTTTCTTGTCCCCCGTGCTTACGCTGTTATGCATCGGATGCATCATACCTATAGCGACACAGAAAAGGATCCTCACTCTCCACACTTCTTTAAGGACATCGGGCATATGATGTTACATACTGTTATTATTTTTCGTGGATTTCTCACCGGGAAAGACCTTCCTGATCCCCAGTTTACCAAAGAATATATACCTATGTGGGACCGGCTGGATAAAATAGGGCACCACATGATTACAAGGTTATTCTTTGGCGCAGCTTATACAACTTTTTATATTTTTTTTGCTCCCAATTATTGGTGGTTTCTTTTACTTCCTGTTCATTTTATTATGGGGCCTATACAGGGAGCAATCGTAAATTGGTTTGGACATAAATTGGGATATTCTAATTATAATAACGGAGATCATTCAAAAAACACAACCCCCTGGGGAGTGATAATGATGGGAGAACTTTTTCAAAACAATCATCACTTTAAAAAGTTTGATCCAAACTTCGCAAAAAAATGGTTCGAGTTTGATGCTACTTATTTTATCATGAGGGGATTAAACAGGTTAAGAATAATCAGGTTTATACCATTGATACCAGAGCCTGCAATTGTTATATAAATCTGCAATTTTTTTTTAATCATAAAGTAATTCTTATTCCTGCCTGCGGTATCAGCATGTTTGTTCTTGAATTATTTTCTTTGAACGAAACATTTCCATTGCTGCCAATATATGGATCAGTGAGATAGTCGCTATTTGCACCAAAAAGATAAGCAACTTTTAATTCCAGGCCAAGGTCGTCTCTCTTATTTAGGGGAATATCAATTCCTCCCGCTGCGCCATATGCAAATGCCCAATGCGCTTTTGTGGAGTTAGAATAGGATGGGTTGTAGTCACTGTAATAGGTAATCCTGTCAACCGTTACCGTTGAGAAAAACACATTCCATCCCGCAGTAACATCAAGAAAGGGCTTTACTTTGCCAAACTTTGAAGATTGCAAACGAGTAAGAAACATTAAAGAAAAAATGTTGCTGGTTGCGCTCACTTTAAATTCATCGTAAAACCCAAACACATAACCAGAAAAATATTCAGTGGCACGACCCTTTTCCTGTATACCCAATTCAAGTCCAAATTTTACAGGAGCAACTTTGCCAGGTTTATATAAAAAGTTTGCACGTAACCCAAAACCTGCGTCCGAGTTTACTTCTTTATAGTCGCCTTCCGGAACCGCCAGCTGTGCGTCAAGAGATATGGTAAATTTTTGTGCAAAAGAAAGCGAAAACGTCCCCGTTAACAAAATTGTTAAAACATATTTCATGGTAATTATTTATCGTTTAAGCTTGTCTGCAAAAACCTTTTTTAATTTATCCATCTTGGGCTTTATCACAAAATAGCAATAAGGTTGCGAACTGTGATTTTTATAATAATCCTGGTGATAATTTTCTGCCGCATAAAAATTACTGAACGGTTCAATAGCCGTTACGATAGGTTTATCAAATGCGCCACTTTTGTCAAGTTGTTCTTTATACTTTTCAGCTTTTTCTTTTTGTTCTTCATTGTGGTAAAAAATGACGCTCCTGTATTGCGGTCCGATATCATTTCCCTGCCTGTTCAATGTTGTAGGATCGTGTGTTCCCCAGAAAACTTCGAGCAATTCGTCAAAGGTGATTTCATTTTTGTTGTAATCTATCTGCAACACTTCTGCGTGGCCGGTTTGTTTGCCGCAAACCTGTTCGTAGGTTGGATTTTCAACATGGCCACCGCTATAGCCACTTGTTACTTTTTCCACTCCTTTTAATTGTTGAAAAACAGCTTCAGTGCACCAGAAACAGCCATTGCCAAACGTAGCAGTTTCAATATGGTTGCTCTCTGTCATAATTCATTCCTCCTGAATTTTAATTTTGATTCAAAGATAAGTTGTCATTATCTGAATTCAGTAAATGCTTTTATATTTGACTGTGAGAGATTTTGAATTACTAAATATCTGGTACGCAGGAAAAAATGCCACTTCATGGAAAGAAATTAAAGATTTTACAAAATAGGAAGTTTCAAATATGGGAACTCTACCATGTGCTATCTTTATTTTTGTTTTACATCTAAAAGATTGCTCCATTAATACATGAAATTATTTCCATCTTCTGCCATACAGCAACTTGAATTTGATAAGATTAAAAATTTACTTGCGGCCCATTGCCGTACCGAACTCGCCAGAATAAAGGCCGGGAATCTGCGCATCCATACAAGAAAAGAATTTATTGAACCGGAATTAAGGCAGGCTCATGAATACAAACTCCTTTTTTTAAATCATATTCATTTTCCTGACGATACCGCAATTAATATTGCAATGGAGTTAAAATTGTTAAGTATCGAAGGCTCTATGTTAAGTGGGATCCAATTCTTATCAATAAAAAAATTAAGTGCTGCGATACAACAAATTTTCAGGTGGTTCAACAATGATCGCCGTATTGCATTTGCTTCACTGGCACTTGTTATCAACGACACCTATTTTGAAAAGGCGATAGCTATGTTAATTGATGAAGTGTTGGATGAGGATGGAAATGTAAAAGATAATGCTTCTGATGAACTCAGTGATATAAGACTAAAGTTGTACAAAAAAAGAAATGAATTGCGAAGACTTTTCGACCGTATCGTGAGCAGGCTGAATAAGCAAGGATACCTCGCCGAAATTGAAGAAAGTTTTATGAATGGCAGAAGGGTGCTTGCGGTATTTGCCGAGCAAAAGCGTATGGTTAAAGGAATTTTACATGGAGAAAGTGATAGCCGCAGAACTGCATTTATAGAACCGGAAGAGACAACCACATTAAACAACGAAATATTTTCTCTTGAAAATGAAGAGAAAAAGGAAGTATATAAAGTTTTGCAAAGGCTTACATCTCAAATGCGAAGTTATCATTCGCTATTGACTATATATCATAATATTATTGGCGAATATGATTTTATAAGAGCCAAAGCCAAATTTGCGATAGAGTACGACGGAAATATGCCTGCCGTGCATGATGTGTCTTTTTTGAAATTGGTGAATGCATATCATCCTCTTCTATTCATATACAATGAGAAACAAAAGAAGCCGACTATACCGGTAGATTTGACACTTGATGAAAGAAATCGCATCCTTGTTATTAGTGGTCCCAATGCCGGTGGTAAAACAGTAACCTTGAAAACTGCGGGACTTTTGCAAATGATGTTGCAAAGCGGTTTGCTGGTATCGTGTAGTCCTGATAGTGAGTTTGGTATTTTCAGGCAATTAATGATTCATATCGGGGATACACAAAGTCTTGAGTTTGAATTGAGCACTTATTCGTCGCATCTGATGAATATGAAATATTTTATGGAAAATGCCAACGGAAAAACCTTATTTTTTATAGACGAGCTTGGCAGTGGCAGTGATCCCAATCTTGGTGGCGCATTTGCTGAAGTAATTATGGAAGAGCTTGCAAAAAAACATTCTATTGGCATAGTAACAACGCATTATCTCAATCTTAAAGTAATGGCTAATAAAGTCGTGGGAATTATCAACGGCGCCATGGCTTTCGATGAAAGAAATCTGAAGCCTTTATATAAGCTAATTGTTGGAAAGCCCGGGAGTTCCTATACTTTTTCTATTGCCGAACGCATTGGCCTGGATCATTCCCTTATCAGTAGGGCAAGACAATTAGTTGATGAAAATCATTTCAGCCTTGATAAGTTATTGAATCGTACCGAGCAGGATTTACAGGATGTTCAGAATGAGAGAAAGAAGCTCGACGGGCTTTTGAAGGAAAATGAGAAGCTAAAGAAAGAACTTGAGCAACTGCTTAATAAGGAAAGGCATCTGCAGAAAATTGAACTATTAAAATACCAGAATAAAATAAGCGAAGAAAAATTTTTATACCTGAAAGACATGGAGCGCAAATTAAAATCAATTATAGCCGAATGGAAAAAGACTGATGATAAAAAGGCGGTTATTAAAATGATGCAATCCGTTCTTTACAAGCAAAGGGAAAAACAGGTTATTGAAAAGCAACAAAGAAAAATAGACACAAAATATATTGAAACGGAAGAGACGGTGAAAGAAGGCGACAAGGTAAAGATGAAGGCCAACAGGCAGGTTGGTGTTGTGACACAAATAAGAGGGAAAAAAGCGATTGTGCAGGTTGGAGTTATACCGATAATAGTGGATGCAACAGAACTTATTGTTGTTAAAGAGAAGGTAACTGCGGAAGAATAAACTACAACAAGCCAGGAAAATTTTAAAATTAATATTGAATATGGGCAACGAATTAAGTATGCCGGCGCTATGCCTGTATTATTTTTATTTCTGTTTTAATGGAATTGGCGATATAGCATTGATCATGGGCCATCTCATGAAAATTTTTTATTTCATTTTGCGACGGAGCCTTGCCTGAAAAAATAATTTCCGGTTTTAAATTAATCGTAGTCATTACCATTTTGCCATCCTCATTTTTTCTCATTATTCCTTCAGCATTATCTTCATATTTTTCAATGACAAAATTGTTGGCTGCAGCAAACGACAAAAAAAATAACATGTGACAACTTGAAACTGACGCAACAAAAGCTTCTTCAGGATCGACCGCCCTTTCATCTGAAGATGGTATTGGGACTACTTGCGGAGAAGATGACATCGGTAATTGAACCCCACCATCGAATTTACAAATGTGCGCCCTGCTGTATTTGTTATCTGTAAAGGGTTGGTCAGAGCGCCTTTCCCAAAGCATAGTGATAGAGTATTTCATTTTGCATTTCCTGGTTGTTGCAAAAATAACACAGTGCTATTTCAAACGCTTCATTCATGATTTTCTTTTATTTTAATATTGATGCTTCGGGTACCAATCAGTTCCTCTTCCTTCAGGAATTAAATCAAAAAGATTCCACAGTGGCCAGATAGAATCAACATGCCGCCCGTCCTGGCCTTTTTCAGAAGGTGCAAATAATAATTCCGTTGCATAGAAATGACAGATTCCATTGTCGGTTTTGTTGAATACATTAAGCATCGGCCATTGATTTCCTTTTTCATCCTCGCCAAAATAATCTATGTTGTAATCATTATTTGCAGAAGAAAGTAAGTGCAGGTTTTTCCATCCCCTGGCTTCAGCCCATTCAGTAAATTTATCGATTGAAGTTTTAGCAACAATAGCAATATTCACTCTCTGTTCCGCATGAAATACCATACCATTTATTCCATCCATAATTGAGTTGCAACTTGTGCATGGTTTTTCATTTTTTGGTCCAAACATAAAACTGTAGATTATTAGTGAGTTTTTTCCAGGTTCAAAGAGATCTGAAAGTTTTATATTTTTCGGTTTTCCTGAGGTGTCTTTTTCCTGGAATATATAATCTTCTTTTATTTTTCCGCCGTTCGGTAACTGGCGCCTTAGTTGAGCAACTTCTTCAGTTTTCCCTCGCAATTTTATTTCAGCTTCAAGAAGTTCATTCCTGGCTTCGCGGTACTTATCGCTTTCATTAGGAAATCTTTTGTTGTGGTAATCTTTCATAATAGCGCAATTTTTTTATTGTGAATACGTAAAAATGATTGTCCCAATAATGACGAATGATACTTCCGTAATTGGACAAAGAATATTCAATTATTCCATTATCTGTCATGGAAATTATTATTAAATTTCCCACGTCGATGCCAATTGGAAATTTTCGTCCGGCTAAGGTAACTTAAATCAAAAAGTGAAATGATTTTTTGACTCGTATAAAAAGTAATGATTGTCTACATTTGTTTATTACAACTAAAAAATATTTTTTAAACTGAAATTTTTGAATGAGAGCAGTTATTGCAACCCTTGTTATGGTTGTGTTGCATGCCACGGCATGTTTTGCCCAGGAAAGATCAGGCAACCCTGTTTTTCCGGGCTGGTACGCTGATCCGGAAGGAACCATATTCGACAAGACTTTTTGGATTTATCCTACTTATTCTGCGCCTTATGATAAGCAGGTTTTCTTTGATGCATTTTCATCTGATGATCTTGTACACTGGACAAGACACAGCCATATAACTGATACTTCCAAAATTAAATGGGCACATCGTGCCATGTGGGCCCCGGCCATAGTGAAAAAGGATAAAAAATATTATTTCTTTTTTGGCGCAAATGATATTCAGAATAATGAACAGACAGGTGGCATAGGAGTTGCCGTTGCCGAAAAGCCTGGAGGTCCATTTAAAGATTACCTCGGTAAACCGTTAGTTGATAAATTTTACAACGGTGCACAGCCTATTGACCAGTTTGTTTTTAAAGATTCTGGTAACTACTATCTTATTTATGGTGGATGGCAACATTGCAACATTGCAAAACTCAATAATGATTTTATGGGGTTCATACCATTCGATGATAAAACAATTTTTAAGGAGATTACACCAGCCGGATATGTAGAAGGACCACTCATGTTTAAAAGAAACGGCAGGTATTATTTTATGTGGTCCGAGGGCGGATGGACAGGCCCTGATTACAGCGTTGCTTATGCAATCGGTGATTCTCCTTTCGGTCCCTTTAAGAGAATAGGCAAAATATTGCAACAGGACGTTACTATTGCGACGGGGGCTGGCCATCACTCGGTTATAAATATTCCCGGTACCGATGAATGGTACATTATATATCACCGCCGACCTCTTGGTGAAACAGATGGAAACTCAAGAGTGGTATGCATCGACAAAATGTATTTCGATCGGGAAGGTTTTATAAAGCCTGTAATCATTACAAAAGAAGGCGTTGAAAAATTTAGATCAGCAATAAATAGCAAGTACTTTTTGATTTATTTTTCAATCAGTAATCGCTAGATCTGTCATAGCCACTTTTTATTTCCCAGTATTTTTTATTTTTCGTAATCAAAAAAGTATTTTCTTTAATTGAATGTACGGGCTTTATCATATTCAACCCTTTCAGGGTTAACTACCGTTTTATTAATAACCCCGGATTTTGTCCGTGGTTATTAATATTAAAGCCCTTCGGGCTAATGAAATATATTGTGAGAGACTTTAGATAATATTTTGAATTTTTTAAAAAAAATTTTGCTCAGGAGGATTTTGCTGAAGAGACACCAAACGAAAAACATTTGCAGTCTTGGCATGGGTGTATTAGCGGCTCTATATTATTATCAGTAAGTCAACGCTTTAATTTTTCATTTCAAATAAGGAGGGAAGATATTGCTGCAGTTGCTTTTCTACCTCCTGCTTTACTTCATCAGTTAGAGTATAACCTTCAGTTACATTAAGGGCGTCCCGGGTTCGGCCAATAGCATTTAATGCTAATGCGAGATTCATGTATAATGTGGGATCATTTGGATAGAGACTAATGGATTTTTTATAATATTCGATCGCTTCATCTGTGTTGCCTCCCTGGTACAGCAAAACGCCCAACTCATTCAGATTGAGATAATCATCCGGTTTTAATTCAACAGCTTTCCTATAAACATCAATTGCCTCATCATAGCGTTGCGAAAGACGTAAGGCCAGTCCCAGGTTTGTCTGGTAAATCCAATTATCACCTTCTACTTCAATTGCTTTTTTATAATATTCCACAGCGGATTCATATTCCTGCAGGTTATAATAAATAAGACCAACTGTGTTTAAAACCCTGGCATTTTTTCGATTTATCTGCAGCGATTTTTTGTAGTTGTCAACTGCTTCATCAAACATTTTTTTCCTCTCATAGGCAAGCGCAATATTTTCGTAATAAAGTGGCACTTTGGACTTTAGTTTTATTGCTTTATTATAATGCTCCAAAGCTTTATCATATTCTTCAAGATTGAAATACAGTACCCCTGTGTCATTCCATGTTACATCACTTTTTGGGTTTAGCTCTAATGCTTTTTCAAAGGCGGCGATTGCTTCTCGTATCTTATTTATATCCCGGTAAAGAATGCCTACGTTTTCGTGATAGATCGGGTTTTTATTATTTATTTCAATTGCCTTATTATAATACGTCAATGCCTTATCATACTCTTTATTTTTATAATAAAGTATTCCAAGCATATTGCTGATTTTATCATCCGCCGGTTGCTTCTCCAGTATTTTTAAATAATATGGCTTCGCTTTATCCTGCATACCCATTTGTTCATAGCTAAGGCAGATGTTTTCCAGGTAAACCGGCTCGTCAGGCTTCAGGTCAAGGGCCTTGACGTAATACTGAACAGATTGGAGATAATCTTTATGATTGTAATAAAAAACGCCGAGCCTGTTAAAATAATTTCCGGTTTCTTTATCGAACTTAGCAGCTTCTTTATAAGCTTTTTCCGCCTCTGCATCATTGTTCATTTTTTCAAAAGCGAGTCCAAGATTTTCATAAAAAACAGGATTGGAATTATCCAGGTTAATGGCTTTTTTATAATTGGTAATTGCATCTTCCCAGCGTTTGAGATCATAATAAAAAATGCCAAGTGTGTTCCATCTTGATGCGCTATCTTCAATAGTCACAGCGGATTTATATAGTTCTTCCGCTTCATGAAAATGGGATGATTTCACCAATTGATCTGCCTCGCCCTGCATTGCATCTGCAAGATTTTGTTTGTAAATGGAGTAGTTGCCATTCAACTCAAATGCCTTGCGATAATAGGTTCCGGCAATTTTATATTCTTTGAAAGTATAATGAAGGTTGCCAATAAAATTATCAATCCAGTCTTCCCATTCAGGACGTAAACGGAAACACTCCTGGTAAGCTTTAATTGCTTTTTCTTTTTGATGTTGCTTCTCATAATAATAGGCAAGGCCCCAGTATGTCTCGAAATTATTTCTATCAAGCTTCAATGCTTCCCGGAAGTATTGTTTAGCTTTTTTCGGTTGTGCTGCATGCAATTTAAGATAGGCGATGTCAATTATTGCAGAAGCAAAACCCGGTTGAAGGTTTCTTGCTTTGGTATACCATTCTTCTGATTTTTCGAGATTGTCATTTGCAAACCATGCTGCTCCCACATCCCTGTAACTTTGGTAAAGAGTCATGTCATTAAAACATTCATCTTTCGCGAGTTTTTTTTCTATTAACTTATTTTTACCGATAAACCGTTGACGTTGCTCAATTTTTTTCAGCAAACCTTCTATTTGCGGTTCTTTATCTTTAAACCATGTTTTATCACCGTATAGGTTTAGTAGCCTCTTGTAAGAATCGGGCTGCATAAAATTTTTTTGTAAGGCATCATTATACCATGACTCGGCATTTTCCAATTGTGATTCGGTAAAAAAAGAATCGCCTATACAATTAAATGAGAAATAATCGCCCGGCTTAATTGCAATCACCTGGAGAAAACTATTGCGGGCTTTTTGTGTATTGCCTGTTTTTAGATAATATTCGGCCCAGGCTCTTTTAACCATAAAATGATCGGGCAATAACGCTGCAGCTTTCTCTGCATGTTTCAGAGCCTTTGAATCTTCAGGATAATGATATAACACTATTTCAAGCAAGGTAATTTCTGCCAGCCCTCTTATTTCATTACTATAGTTTTCATCCGCAGCTATTTCAGCATACACAGGGTATGCATCCGGCCAACGTCCTTCCCGCACTAATTTTGGAAGCTTTTCATATTTTATGAGCGCATTATTTTTCTTTTCCCATTTTAATCTCAAAAAATATAGCATGCATAAAAGATCATCCCTGAAATGAACGGCAGCTTCTGCGTATATTTTTTCCCATAAATTAATTCCTTCTTCTTTATTTTTTTTATAGCAGTTAATTAAGTTGATTATTATTTTTTCATACAGGTAAATGAAATACGATTCTTTCAATTCAATCAGCAGTTGCAGGCATATATCATTATTAAATTTCACATAATCGAGAATTATATAATCCCAACAATCGAAAGCTTCATCAACGTTTATTTCCTTGCGCACGCTTTCAAAAAGATCGGCGATCAACCTCATGTCCGCATCTTCTTGCAATGATGCGTTCGCATATGCCTGTGAAAAGAAGATATTAATGTCGTTTTTAGAAAGCATCAATCAGGTTTTGCAGGTGAAACATTTAATGTTAAGGTTTCCCGTTTAGTAATTACCTGCTTGCCGGGCGTTGAACTATTTTCAGATATGTCCTGGCTTGCAGAATGTCGCTGCGCTGTCTCGTCTTCACCCTTTGAGCTTACAGGCTGGTTTAATAAATTTTCATTTTCTTTTGCCTGCACACTTGCCCTGTTATTACTATCTGACGGCTTGCTTGTAAACTCGTGTTTTACTTCAATTGTTTTTTCTGGCTGCGATGGCTTTGGTGACGTAAGTAATGTTACAGGCTCTTCCGTAGTAATAAAGAGCACAGGACTGCCGAAAGAGTTATTGGAGTAAGCTGCTGCTGCTGCATTATATTCACGTCCGAGATAATCTCTGCCCGCCGTTACCGCTTCAGCAACATCCTTTCCTTCTAAAATATTGGTGTAAAGCTGGTCAAAAAAAGCGCATGACGAAGGTGAATTAATTTCATTTTGCATCCCTATAACCGCAGGTATATTTAGCTTGGTAAATTCATATCCAACGCCACGGAGATCTACCTGTATAGTCCCGACTTTTGCGCTGTCGCATGCCTGGAAACACACCATTGAAGGTTGTTGTACATTTAATTTATCTGCATTAAAAAGTGCCGCAAATTTTTGATCTTCCAGCCACTCTGCTTTACCGCTTTGGTCATCTTTAATTACCAGCTTACCAACTTCTTTGTCGAGCACTGCATGACCGGTATAATGCAGTACGTAATCAGGACTTTCATTATAATTTGTCTGCCACGTTGTATAAATATCTTCTACTGTCTTTTTTATTTTAGTGAATGGTGTTGATTCTATATACTCTACAATCACTTTGTCCTTATACTTGTCATTATCTTTTGCTTTTAAATTTTCGAACATGTTTATTATATCGCTTCGTTCTTTGATTCTGCTATCAATTTCCGGCTCTGCATCTTTGTTCCCATCAAGGCTTAGTAAAACAATCACAAACAATTTATCAGTCTTTGCCGGCGGGCAGGGATTTTCCATTACCCTTCTTATCAAATGAAAACGGCTCCTGGTATTGGCTGATATATAAATTGATTTCGTTTCTTTGGTGCTACGTGTTTTATATAATGTATACTCCCATGGCAGCATAGCAAGGTTTGATTTTTGATCAAACTCAAGAAATATCCTGCACTTACGCTTGCTTAAAGGATTGTTGATGTCTAATGTTTGTTCTATTTCCTTTAATGCATAATTTCTTCCGTCAAGGTTGTTATTTATTTTTCCAAATAAAATTCTCGACAGCATTTCTCCGAGCAAGTCGAAATCTTCTTTCTGAAATAAATCCGGATCGGCTTTTATAAGATTAAGTACTTTATGAAATACTTTAGCGATGCCATATTCAACACGTAAATTATTATCGGCTTTATCATCGTCCCCGATATTGAACGGAGCAGGTGGGGTTTCGTTGTCTTCTTCGTTTTCGTTTTTAGTAAAGCAAATATTTCCCTGTTTAAAATTGATTATAATATTTATATAATTATTATCAGGCATAGGACTTAATTACATAGCAGCAATTTTTGCGTCGAGTTTACTCCAGACATCGGGCACCTTTTTTTCTCCTGCTCCAAAATTAAATTTGGGATCAATCATCTTGCTTACGTCTTCAATATACTTATCAATTAGTTTTTGTGCCTGGCCTTCTGTGAGATCGGGGCTTGATTGCATTTCAATATTTAATACCCGAAGCATATCTTTTATTTTGTCTTTGTGCTCTTGCGACACTTCTTTCACTTTTAGTTCATCCAATATTTTTTTATATGATTGATAAACCGGTAATAACTTTATGTCGCCTCTTTCATCAGATTTTGTTACGCTGAAAAGAACATATTCATCCTGCCTGAAAGGAATTGCCGTAGCTACATCATTACCATAGTGAAGCCGGTTTTCCTTCACAAAAAATTTTGTAGCGTCCCATTCCTCGCCGGATTTATCAAGCATCACATAATAAGCGGGTGCAAACCTGTCGTTGGCATCCTTATCAAACTCGAGTCTGAAGCCAAATAGCGGCTGAACCGCTTTTGTATCCAGCAAGCCATCAATACCATCAATTACTACGTTGGCGATTTTCAAATAATTACCAATAAGCGATGTAATATTTGCGCTGAACACACCTGATATTTTTTCAATGAACTCCAGTGAATTTGTAAGATAATCTTTGGTAACTGCCTGGCATAAGGCAATACTTACCACTAATCTTCCCCCGGCATACGGGTGAATACCTGCAACCCGTGTATCATTGAACACCATTCCTTCGGCATCGTTTTGTAGTTTGGTTTGCAATAAATTTCTGCCGACAATAAAAGGATTATCGATCTCCTGGTCGCCATAAATATAAGTGGTGAGGCAAAAAACCATTGGCTCTATTTCCTTAAACCATTTTCTTTTATCCGACAAAAACATTTCGTTTACACGAACAGTAAAATAATGTTGCTGAGGTTCAAACAATCCATCCAGGCTTTCCGGATCATCAGTATTATTATTGGGAATTCGTTTGAGGTGGGGTAACACTGCAGGAGAACTTGCCCAGCTTTTAAATAGGTCCTTCAGTCCCATATCATTTCTTTTTGGAGGTTAAGTAAAGCTTATATCATCACCATGAAAGATAAAAGCACAGGAAACAATTTTTTTAAATTTAGCAATTTTGACGCAGAAAAAGCTACAAAAAAAATTGCGCTGCAAGAAAAAATTCAAAAATTATAAGACACGGCTATTTGCAATCATATTCATTAAGTATGATTGAATTTGTGAAATCAAGAGAGTCTGTATTTTTAAATATCGTCTTGCCGTTCTTGTCCTCAATGTCACCATATCCTTCAATAAAAGTTGTGTCACTTTTTTTAAACACTACCTGCCTTACTGAAAGGGTTCCTTCAGAAGTAAACGAATAATCAGCAATAAGCAGGTCACCTTTCATTTTTCCCTGGATTGTTCCCCTGTTTTTATCTTTCTCATAGAGATTATAAACAAGAGTACCAGTAATAATACCATTTACATCAATTGTTTTAAGTATTACTGTGTCGTGATTGTTTAGATATCGGTAACAATGTAGAAGACTTGCTTTTTTTGACCCCTCATCTTTGGATAATTGTTGTGGTTGATTGTTACAGGAAAGTAAGCTGCAAAGGATAAAGAAAAACAAGACGGAGAACTTCAAATTTATGCGCATGCTTAAAGTTTAGAGAACTTTTAATTTGATTAAGAAATGATATGAAATAACCAGGCTGAAAAGTTGGTGCCAAATTTAAATCTATTTTTTTTGTGTTGAATCTTATGAAATAGATCACGAGGAATTTTATTTAAAAAATTCATTACAGTTAATTTCCCAATGTAACTTTTCGCTTTCTTCAAAGCTTACATGCACCTGCACTATATTTTTGTCTGCTAATTTCAAACTGTACGAGTTGTAATCATGATATAACCCGGAACCGTCCCACGTCCACGAATGTGGCTCGGGAATATAAACAGATACATTATGTGAAGTGTTTAAAGGCCCTTTTGAAGTAGCGGAAAATATTTTTGTGTTTTCATTCCATTTTACATCCTCAATTTCTACGGCTCCTTGCAAAACGTGGCGGTCAGTTGAAATAAACTGAGGTTTGCCTGACTTTTCATGCAGGGTGAGTAGGGTAACACTTCCCGGTTGTATAGTAACTTTTAATTCTCCGGATACCTCGCCGATGAATTGTTGCTTCCAAAAATCGAATGCGAGGTAAGTCTTATCTGGTTCCAGCCAAAGACGTTTCAATGAGAATTTCTTTTCAACCGTTTCTGTTAAACTCGAATTAAAAAAACCAATGATCGTCCACCCGATGGCTATCAGGTCACCAAATTCTTTTTTAATTTTCAGAGCAAACACTGATTGCATTTCACCATCAAAGAGATCAACCGGAGTTGCCGCTTCGCCAAAAGACGGAGTGATTTTTTTGAGTATTTCAAGTTTGTACGTATCGAGTTGGGTAAGGCGATCGCCGGAAATCATATTGCCACCGCTCAACGCTATGAGAGTTGCAGCAGCTTCCGCCTGCTGGTTACTCAAAAGACTGATACAAATATGATCAGCATCATTTATCGACGTTCGTTTATGAAAATAATAGCGTTTAGCCGCTGCAGATAGGCTGCCTGCCGGGTGAAGAAAATAAGTTTTCCATGCAGCTTCTGAAAAACCATAGTTTACATCAGCTTCGATACGCATGCTATCAATCAGTCCGACTGTTATCGCTCCGGGCCCGCATTCAAGTATATGACATTTTTCTCCGGCTGCACTCCGCATGATTTCCATTCCCCTTCGGTAAACCTCTGCCGATGAAAGCGTGGGGTCATAAAAACGATCTGCGGCTAAAATTGACCATGCCACGAAATCAATTTTTATCATTTCATAACCCCAGTTGTTGACGATAGTATCAATGAGATCATGCAGCCACTTCGCTGCGCCGGAATGGGTAATATCAAGGCCATACCTTTTTGGATTTTCGTCTGCAGGTGGTTCAGCATTTTCATCCCAGTTACCAATTCGTTTTAAGCTGCCATCTTCTTTTTTTAATAGCCATTCAGGATGTTTTTGAAAAACTTCCGTTGGTTCTGAAACGACATAAGGCGAAATCCAAAGCCCTGCTTTAAAGCCATAACTTTTAATTTTATCAGCGAGCCATTTCATGCCGTGAGGAAAACGCTTATTACCTTCCCATTCGCCATGCCATCGTTGATAGCCTTCATCCACCTGTATATATTCAAGGCCAAATTGTTGTAAATGTTTCGAGGCAAATTCTGTATTTGATATTACTTCATCTTCTGAAACCTGTGCCAGTGTATAAAACCAACTGCACCAGCCATTCACTATTGAACGAGTTCGTGCCTTATTTACTTTACCAACCGCGTCTGCATAATTTTCTAAAGCTGTATAAAGACTCCCGGCTATGTTAATTATGAAACGATTTGAGCTAATAGTTTTTCCAGATCTTAAAATTAATTGCGGGGCATATACGGATTCTGCTACAAAAGAAATTTCATTGGAAGCGGTTTTTGAGATCAATAAATTTCCCAGGCATAAATGATTTTCGAGATAACCAAGCACCAAGCCTTCCTTATCATATCCACTGAAGAAGCCTGCATTCCACCAGCTATGTATCGTTTCGCTTTGCGACGGGATTGGGCCATTTGACAGTTTTACGCCTTTTAAATTCCCGGATGTAATTGCATCTTTATTGTTTCCAAATTCATGTATCGTTCCGGCATCATAGTACATTTCGCCGTTAGTAATACATTTTAAAACGCCGGGTACATTTAATATTCCGCCTTCATTTTTAATTACACGAAGAGGCTCCAGGCTGTTAATAATAAGATCATTATCCGAAACATTTTTGCAAATAGTCTCTATTGTAATTGCTTCCAGGTTATCGTACAACGATAAATGAATTTCAAAGTCAGTTTTTTTCTCCGTGTCTATGGAAAAAATTATTAATTTTTCTCCTGAACCAATTGGATCGCTAAAAGTGGTTGACCCTACGGTATGTTTGTAATCACCTGACGCAATGGAACGTTTGCCAGTCCTTGAACCTGCATGTCCGGCGGGCAGATTTACGCATGTTGTTGCGCCTGTTATTAAAGTAGCTCCATTGTTTCGATATATGTTAATCGTCCCTTTCTTTTTATCAAAAGAAACGGTGAAGAAGTCATTTTTTATTTCAGTATTATCGCCGGGTAGAAAACGTACTGCATAAACAGGATTGGCTATTGCAATTGAAGCTCCGGCAAGCGAGGCAGTCTTTATGAAGTCCCGGCGTTTTATTGAGTCAGACATTTGGCCTTGCCTGTTTATTTTTATTGCAGGTTACCAAAGTTAATATTAAGATGAGGATAAAAATTTCTTCACTGCAACATCCGCCAATTTTGCTAAAACCGATTTTGGACAGGGCTTGGCATCAAAAAAACCGCTTCCTGAATTAACCACTATGATGCCGGCATAATGGGTGATAAACGAAACGGCTTTTAAAATTTTCTAAATCAATTTTATCCTTTGGAAGCCATTGCCTCACCGTATGAGTCATAATATTCTTTGTGCTCATATAATTTTCCATCTCTGAAATAAAATACCATGGCCCAGTCACCGGAATAAGGGTTACCTGTTTTCTTCGATTTTGCATCCCAATGTCCCAACGCAACTACCTTATTACCTTCCGCGATAAGTTCCTTAACCTCGAATTTTGGAAAATCTTTGTTCTCATAAATAAGCCTGAAAAATTCCTCCACTCCTTTTTTTCCATTGTAAACCTGTGCATAAGGCAGTATCTCAGTGGGTCCCGGGCAAGTCCATTTAATGTCATCGGTAACCAGGTCAAGAATAGCCGGAACGTTACCCTGGCCGAAATAGTCATAGACTGCCTGGGCAATCTCTTTGTTTGTCATTACTGCTGTTTCCATGTTTTATTGATTTAATTGTGATAAATGAATTGCACTACAAAGGTCGATAAAGAAATTTATTAAAACTTTAACCCATGTTAAAATCTTTTACTTACCGGAAATTCTTTTTCGTATGCGGCTAAGAGAAGGCCCGGCAATACCGAGATAGGAAGAAATATGATAGAGAGGGATGTTCTCAATGATATCGGGCTGCATCTGTATAAGCTCTAAATAACGTTGTTCCGCTGATTTAAAGATGAAGCTTTCTGCACGGTCAACAGCTATGTCAAAAGCTTTTTCGGCCATCAATCTTCCGAAGCGTTCCCAGCCATGTGACTTATTATATAGCATTTGTAAATCTGCAAGTGTAATGCAAATTGCCCTCGCATCGGTCATTGCCACCGTATTAAATTCACAGGGGCTTCTGTGAATAAAACTTTTGTAAGTAACTACCACCTGGTGAGGCGGAAAAAGAAAGAGGTTAATTTCCTCACCGTTTTACCAATCAAATAAGATCTGAAATAACCTTCCAGGGTAAATCCAAGATACCTGCAGATACTTCCCACAGGATTGTAAATGTCACCCTTTTTGTACGACTTTATTTTCCAGCAGGAGTGTGAAAGATTAAAGTCGTCTTCTTTCAATTGGGCGAAATGCGAAAGTGCAGATTTTAGAATTTCTATTTCCGTCATCATGCAGTATTAGTTGATGTGAGTCGTTGATTTCTTCCTTAGCTTTCAGGAGATAAACTGTTTCACGTATAACGAGTAGCCTGGTGCTTTGCAGCGGTTTTTCAATAGGAAGATAATGATTTTAAATTAAACAGAAACAGATTCTTTAGTTGCTGTAAGAAATACCGGCTATGGCATGAATGATTAGGTACGGAGGAGCCACTTGTAAGCAGTTGTCTTATCTTTTCAAAAGTATTGTAGTGTCCTTATCAACTTTAATAGTGTCGCTGCTAATAATTAAAGTGACGTTATGTTTAGATGCTTCTTTAGCTGATGTTTCTCGCTTTGAAACAAACAATATCAAGAAAATACCGAAGATTGTTGCAATAATACTAAGTAAAAACCACGGATACGAAGGTCTGATGACATACCGAACATTTAGTGTTTTGTCTTGTAAGTAAATATTCGGCTCATCGAAACCTAAGGCCTTATTACAATTCTTAATAGTGTCATGAACTTCTTTCCTGCGTGAAAAATTGTTGTAAAGAAGTTTCGAGCACACAAAACCAAGAGTAATATCAATGATAAAAAGCCCAAGCTTAGAATAAAAGTCTTCAAGTTTGATCTGTGTCAAAAAAACCGCCAAATATAAGTTGAATTGTCAAAAAACCCCGAAAAAGCTGACTTTCTAGAGTCGTCATGTATTGTAAAAGCTTTGCTTGGTCCTCATGTCTATACTTGACCGCTTCAAACTTTTTATCCTTGAGTAAATCTTCCATATAAAGTTCAAAAAAAACCTTCAAAATTGCAATGAAGTAATTAAAAAAACTCCAAAAGTTTTTCTTTAATAACATCTGGCATTGCACATCGCTTCATTGTTTTAAATTCCATAAAGTATAACGTAACAAAACCGGCGCTAAGCAATTCTTCTTTTTCATTAAAAATTTCAGAATGAAAAACAATTTTATGATGAACTGGCATTTCTTTAAGATGAGTAACTACCGTTAGTAAATCATCATAGCGGGCAGGCCTTAAAAATCTTGTATGAATTTCTATAACCGGCATTATAATACCTGCCGCTTCAATTTCTTTGTAGGTAATACCAAGACTTCTTAAAGATTCTGTTCTTCCAATTTCATAGAACTCGGCATAATGCCCATGATACACCATACCCATTTGATCAGTTAATGCATAATGAACCCTTATTTGTGTTTTGTGAGTAAACAAGTAATAATAAAAAGTGAAGAATTAAAAATTAGGAAAAGCTTGCCATTGCCCATTGCCCAACTGCGATTTGCTTATTTTCTATTTGCCCAATTGACTATTCCACTGACTAAATTATTTCGCCACCATCCCATCCACTGAAATTCTTCCCGGCCCGCAAAAAAGTATGGTTATTAATGCAGCAAGATACATCGCAGCTTTTTCGCCGTCGCCAAAAATATTGCCATGTGTAACACTAAATACCACCACGGCCATCACAATAATTATGGGTATTGTTGCAAGCCTCGTAAACAATCCCAGGATTAAAAATATAGAGCAAAAAAATTCGGCAAAAACAGCCAGTGCAAGCGACGTCGTAGAACCCAATCCCATAAAATTCATAAAATGAGCCTTTGCAGTACTGAAATGAACAAGCTTGTTATAGCCGTGACTGGCGACTAAAATGCCAACACCCAGGCGCAAAATCAACATACCAAAATTGAAAGCGCCGGTGGAATATTTTGTTGAAAAAATCTTTTTCATAATTTTTTACAATTGTATTAACAAAGATTGATGCAATTTAAAGTGTTTTCTTTTCATCAGTAAATATTGTGTGAAGATATAAAGGAATTGTGTTTGTACTTTTGCGCCAATAATTTTTTGTTTTTTAATGATGTGTGCATTTACAGCATCTTTAAAATTAAAATGAAATAAATGAATCGTCTCTTTCCTGTTGTAGCCACCCTGTTTTTTTCCGTTTCCTGCTTTGCCCAAGCCAATTATAATGTTACCGATCCCGAAAAAGATTTTAAAGAAGCTAAGGAATTTTTTATCAAAGACGAGTACAGTCTTGCATATCCCTTGCTGAAGAAGCTGAAAGATAAATACCCGGAAAATACCCAGAGCCTGCATGCGTATTTAAACCAGGATGTTGACTACTATTATATCGTCTGTGGTCTTAAACTTAACCAGGCTGTTGCTGAAGATGCGGCTCACCGCTATGTTGAGGCTGCCAACAATGAGCCCCGCCAACAGATGATGAGCTTTCATCTCGCCAGGTACTATTTCACTAAAAGCGATTTTGCCCGTGCCGTCGTTTTTTACGAAAGAGCCGGGTATGATAACTTAAGCAACGACGAAATTGCCGATGCGAAATTTGAACTCGCTTATTCTTATTTCAATCTTAAACAGTTTGAGAAGGCGAAGCCTTTGTTTAACGAAATTCACCAGCTCCCGGACAATAAATATTATTATGAGGCCAATTATTATTATGGCTTTTTAAGCTACCGGGACAGAAACTATGATGAAGCGCTTTCTTCATTTAAAAAAGTTGAAGACAGGGATAAGTACAAGGGATTGGTACCTTACTATATTGCCCAGATTTATTATTTCGAGGGAAAGAAGGATGAGGCATTGCGTTATGGAGAAGAAACACTTTCGCACAGCGATGTCTATTACAGGAATGACCTGAATCTTTTAATTGGCCAGATATATTTTGAGAAAAAACAATTTGCCAAGGCCTTGCCTTTGCTGCAGGAGTATGTGAATAACAGTGATAAGGTTTCCAAAGAAGTTATGTATGAGTTAAGTTACGCCTATTATGATGGAAACCAGGTGGAGAAAGCGATTGAAGGTTTTAAGCAGTTAAGTAATGAACAGGATTCTTTGGGACAGAATTCTATGTACCTTCTTGGAGATTTGTATTTAAGAACTAATCAAAAAGAAAATGCGAGAAGCGCATTTCAATACAGCGCTAATAATAACAGTAACCGGAAGCAACAGGAAATTTCACGGTTCAATTATGCAAAGCTTTCTTATGAGTTAGGTTACCAGAATATTGCACTAAGCGAAATGAATAAGTTTCTTGATCTGTATCCGACTTCGACTTATGCAGATGAGGCGAAGGAAATTCTCATCAATTTATTAGCCAATACCAATAATTATAATGATGCACTGGCTTTGTATCAATCATTTGACAAGCCAACGGTCACAATGCAAAAAGTTTATCCTAAACTTTTATTTGGTAAAGCAACCGAGTATATTAATGACGGAAAAATTACTCAAGCTGATGACCTGTTATCTAAAATTATCCGTGATCCATATGCGGGTGATGTGCTTCCATTCGCCAATTTCTGGAAAGGCGAAGTTGCGTACAGGTTAAACCGTTATGATGATGTAATTAGATATATGAACACCTATTTACAAACCGGGGGCACACAGGGAGAAGCAAACCCGGATGCAGCAAAATATGTGCTGGGATATGCTTATTTAAAAACAGAGAATTACGGACCGGCATTAGATAATTTCAGGCAGGTTGCGCCATCAGTTTCTGCACAATCATCTGCTGTAAAGCAGGATGCCTACGTAAGAACAGCAGACAGCTACTTTATGCAAAAAAATTACGGCACTGCAAAAAATATGTACCAGCAGGTAATTGATAATGGTTTACCGCAGAGTGATTATTCGATTTACCAGATAGCATTGATCAGCGGTATCAACAATCCTTCAGAAAAAATAAAAACTTTTAATTCGCTTGTTCAAAGATATCCTCAAAGCGACCTTGTTGCAGAATCTTATATGCAGATTGCCAATACATATATGGCGCAGGAAAAATTCAGGGATGCTATTCCCTATCTTAATAAAGTACTTGACATGAAAGATGCCAGCGGGCAATATCCAAAAGTTTATTTAAAACTCGGTCTTTCCAATTACAACCTTAATAATAATGAGGAAGCTTTAAAATATTATCAAAAGCTGGTTACAGCATATCCGCAATCTTCGGAGGCTGACGAGGCGCTTGACAATATGAAAAATATTTACGTGGAATTAGGGCGTCCGAATGACTATGTTGACTTTGTGAAAAAAGCAGGGAAGGTTATCAGCATCTCTGAAGCAGATTCTTTAACCTATGTTTCTTCAGAGTTAAAATATAATAATAATGATTGTACCGGAGCTATCACCTCCTTCAGTAATTATCTTTCAAAATATCCGCAGGGCGCATATACGTTAGACGCAAATTTTTACAGGAGCGAATGTTATTCAAAAAATAAAGACTGGAAAAATGCTTTGCAGGGATATGAATATGTTGTAAACCAGGGAACCAATAGATATGCTGAAAAAGCTGCTTATGCGGCGGCTCATATATATTATTTTGAAACGCAGGATTATGCAAATTCAAAAATATATTTTTCGAAGCTCAAAGAAATTGCAACAACACCGGAGAATCAATTGGAGGCGTTGAGAGGGCTCGTAAGGAGTTACTACCAGACAAAAGATTATACAGAAGCCAACAATGCGGCCAAAGAATTGCTTACAAAAAAAGGATTAAGCACCGATGATAAGGCCGTTGCCAACCTTGTTCTTGGGAAATCCCTGCAGGCCGCTAATCAATGTGACCAGGCGATTGCAGCGTTTAAGCAAGTTGCTGCAATAAATAAATCTGCCTGGGGTGCAGAAGCAAGGTATGAAATTGCCAACTGTTATTTAACGCTCAACAAACTCGCTGAGGCGGAAAAAGCGGGGCTTGAAGTAATAAAAATAACAGGCTCTTACGATTACTGGGTTGCCAAAGCGTACATATTGTTAGGCGATGTGTACCTGCAGGAAAAGGATTATTTCAATGCAAAAGCAACGTTTCAAAGTGTAGCAACTAATGCCACTATTCCCGAGTTGAAAAAAGAAGCACAGGATAAATTAAACCGGGCTATAAGTGAAGAACAGCAAAATTCAAAAGTAGAATCGTCCACTTCCACAAACAAAATAAAGTATTGACCCTTTAATTAAATGAACCAATCTTATGAAGCTGTCTCAAAAAAATAATTTTCAATTTTTTGTTATCACGGTTTTGTTTTGCTTTTTCTTTACGGAAGCACTTGCACAAAGAGATACTTCGAGAAGGCAGACCATTGAAATTACTTCGTCGTACAAGCCGGTATTACCTAATACCGTAAAAATAAATTTATATGCTTCGCCCATTACCGGTGATACCACCAGGCCGCGGCTAGCCTATAATATTCCTCCCCAGAATTTATTTTTTGCATATCAACCTGTCTCGTTGAAACCACTTTCACTTGATGCGGATACCACGTTACAACTTGGAGATAGGAATCAATTAAAATTAGGTTTTGGAAGTTTCACTACGCCATACGTTGCGGGTGCATTTAGTTTTGGCGATGGTAAGAAAAACCTCTTAAATGTTTATGGAAATTATATTTCATCCAGAGGAAATATCAACAACCAGGATTTCAGTGAAATAGATGTCAAAGGTGTCGGGAGTATTTTTTCAGAGAAGCATGAAACGTATGCCAGCGCTGAATTTGCGCAGCACGAATATTACCAGTATGGATATGATCACAATGTTCATGATTTTGATAAAAGTATTTTACGAAGAAGTTACCAGGATTTTTCTGCAGGCCTCGGATTCAGAAATATTACTGTAAATGATTTGAATTTTAATTACAACCCTCATTTGGAATTGCACGCATTTTCAAGAGAAAATCATGTAAGTGAAACCACATTACTTCTTAATGTGCCCGTGGAGAAAAAATTCAGTGAATCAGTTTCTCTTAAAATAAATGCAACAGGAAATTTTGATAAATATCAGCTTAAAAATTCAACATCAAGTCTTACTAATAATTTAGTAGAGCTTGCTCCCGAATTTGTCTATTACAGCGACAGGTTTACTTTTCACGGAGGGGCTACCCCGGCGTGGAATAATAATGATGTAACCTTGCTGCCTAACATTTATGCAGAAGCGCAGTTGCAACAAAAGGTTTTGATGATACAGGCAGGGTGGGTTGGAAGATACATTCCAAACAGCTTTCGCACTTTAAGCGGAGAAAACCCATATATGCAGGATCCGGCTTTTTT
The DNA here is from genome assembly GCA_963798665.1 of uncultured Chitinophagaceae bacterium. Taxonomy (GTDB): domain Bacteria; phylum Bacteroidota; class Bacteroidia; order Chitinophagales; family Chitinophagaceae; genus Ginsengibacter. The sequence continues at coordinate 242,354 of CAWCUN010000023.1, forward strand.
GAATAATACCAAAGAGGTTCAATATTACGGCGGAATAAAAGCCACTGTAGGGCAGCACTTCAGTTTTAATGCAAGGGCAGCATTTGTGACCTACAACGATATGCCTTTATTTATAAATGATACACTTGATGGCAAGAGCTTTAATATTTCTAATGAAAGTAAAATGGATAACCTGCAAATTCATGGGGATATGAATTTTATCAACCAGGATAAGTTTACACTTACCGCAGGTCTTGACCTGAACACATATACAGGTTTGCATGATAATGCAAAGGCGTGGCATTTGATACCTTTAAAAGTCAATGGTTCTCTGCGCTGGAATGCCTTCAAACAAGTATTAATAAAGGGTGATATTTTTGCATTTTCAGGCGCGAAGGCTTTATTGAGCGATGGTTCTGCAAAAAACCTCAAAGGTGGGACTGATTTAAGCGCAGGTGCCGAATTTAAAATTAATAAACAGTTTAGTGCCTGGCTTGATTTTGATAATATACTCAATAGTAATTACGAGCGGTGGAACAATTACCCCGTTTATGGATTGCAGGTAATAGGAGGGGTATTAATTCATTTCTAAGATTTTGATTTTAGAGTTCTTCGTTTGTAGTCATCCGGATTAAGTAAGACGCATGCGCCTTGATGAGCAGAAATTACAGATATTTGTCAAATTATGGAGGAGCTTATTACATCATACCTGATTCAGAAAAAAAAATGTAACCTTCCTTTGCTGGGTTATTTCAGAATTAAAACAAAACCTGCAGAACTTGATATAGCCAACCAGGAAATTTTCCCTCCGTCTGATGAAATTTTATATAGTGAATTTGCAGAAAGTCTTTCACCTGACCTGATTACTTATATTTCCAAACAGCGGAACATAGGCTACCATGAGGCTGAAGCGAAAATTCATGAATGGTGTAATGACGCTAAACACCAAATCGATGCCGGTGAAAAAGTAATTTTTAATTCGATCGGAAGTCTCCAAAAAGACGGAACAGGAAATATTTTTTTTCAACGAAAGAATGGTACCCGGTTTTATGATCCCGTTCATGCAGGAAGAGTAATTCATAAAGATGCTCAACATGCAGTTTTGGTTGGCGACCGGGAAACCACTTCAGGAGTGATGAATGAATTTTACCGGGAGGAGGTTATTGAGAAAAAAACATGGTGGCGAAGATGGGCGATTATACTTTTTGTTCTGTCCCTGCTTGTTATAGGTTTTCATTTTTTTACTCATACATTTTCCCAAAACGCAATAGGAAACAGTTCATCTTTTTCTTCGGCTGAACCACCTGTGCTGCATTACTCTCCCGAATAATTATTAATATATGAGGCAAGAAGCCGGGTCTTTTTATTTATGTAATATTATTTAATTTTCATTTACCCATTCTTTTTCAAGATATTCGGGCAGCGATTGACTAATGAACTTTGATTGAATTTATTGGTAACGAAAAATAAAAAGAAGTTCCTGCTCCGTTACTTTCAATCCAGATTTCCCCACGATGTCTTTTAATAATATCCTTACATATATACAGTCCAAGGCCAAATCCTGAAATGAGAATTGACATTTTTTTTGTTCTGTAAAAACGGTCGAAAACCCTTGATTGTTCTTCCTTTTCTATACCAATTCCATAGTCCGTTACTTTGATAGTTAAAAACGAATCGTTCTTTTCTGTAGAAACAATTACCTCATGTGCATTGGGAGAGTACTTGGTGGCATTGGACAAAAGATTAACAATTACCTGTTCTATTCGTTGCCGGTCAGCAGATACTAACTGATTTAAATTAGCACCTTTTCTTATTATTTTATGATGTGTGGATACAATTTGAAAAGACGCAATTGTTTCATCTATTAACGAATCGATTTCGAATTCGGTGATGTTCAAGTGTAACTGCCCGCTTTGAATTTTTGATACATCTAACAAATCATTGATGAGTTGCTGCAGCTTATTTACATTGTCCAATACTTTTTGAAGATATTGTTTATTAGGTTGTTTATTTTCAATTGAATCAAGCACCTGCAAATAAGCTTTAATGCTTGTTAAAGGTGTCTTTAATTCATGGCTGGCTATGCCAATAAATTCATCTTTTTTTTGCTGGCTCAGCATCACCTGGTCCATAAGGTCATTATAAACCAGGGACAACGTACTTATCTCATCATTTCCTTCAGTATTAACATGGTGGTTATAATCTCCCGTCTCACTCACTTGTTTCATAGTATTTACAAGATATAAAAGCCGCCTTGAAATATATTGTTGCATAATAAAGGCTATTAAAAAAGAAAGTCCTACTCCCACAATTAATAACACAATCGCAATTTGATATTGTGTTTCTTTTATTTTATTCAGTTCTTCTAAATTGACCCTAAGGCAAACAGTGCCAATTACCTCATTGTTATTGATAATATCATTATAGACCAAAAGATACTTAGAGGTGTATTCAAACTTTTTCACCATAAATGGCGGGATATGAAAATGAAAGGTATCTTCTGATGGCTTTGTATAAGAGGCAAAAACATTTTTTTGACTATCGAGTATGCTGGCATTGATAATTTCAGGAGCTACTTTTTTTAAATCACCCAATATTTCTTTGGCAGTTTCATTATCCTGGAATTGAATTGCCGAAACACTGTTAGTGGCAATCACCTGTGCAAAGCCAACCATATTCTCGGCTTTGCGTTGTTTATAGTCTCTTATATGTGAAATTACAAAAGCGCCAAAGCAAAGCCCCAATACAATCACGCTGGTAAAAACCTGCATGAGTATTAGCTTATTTCTTATTGAGATATGGCGGAGATTAAACATTTTTTTTAGGTGCATTTAATCATTAATCTACTATTTCAGCAAGTTTTAACAGTTGCGAACTTGCTTTTAAACCTGTTGCAATTATTGATTTTACATTGGCTTCAAACTTGAGTTTATCGTTTTCAATTTTAAAATTGAAAGCAGTGCCTTGCTCCGCGAAGCCGTTTTCTTCACTAACCGTAATTGTTCTTTTATCCGTTTTTGATAATATTGATGCAAGCGAATAAGGTGTCGCGGACGAAATAAAAAGAATATTGCAGAAGGTAATATCGTTCGGCTTAGAAAAATAGAGGATAACTATTTTTTTATCGTTAACCGTTTTTGATGCTGCTATTTCTTTTAGTGATTCTATTATTGGATGTGAACCAATTACGCCTATTATAAATTCATCCTGGTTTGCTAAATCCCAATCAATATATTTTGTAAAATTATAAATGAATGCGGCCTTCAGATTAGCTTCTTCATTTTGTGCAATAGCATGCAGCCCGGGTATAAAATAAAGAAGAATGAGAAATAAAAATCTTTTAAACATATGGCGTTTCTGGTGCTGTTTCTTTAATTAACTATCATCATTGGTTACCTACAGATTAATTCCGATTTTAAATAATCCATTTGTTCCCGGCTGTTCCTGAACAGTAGAGTATAAGGAACCATCTGCAGTTCGAAAACCCGGATCAAGCCATTTGACGTCAAATATGTTTTGAATATTCAAACTTGCGGTAATACCGGCTTTGAATAACTTTCCTGTGCTGATATTACAATTGGTAAGAAAATACCCGGGGATAGGGCCATAAGGATTTGTTCTTGGAGAATGGCGTGTACCTACCCAGTTGCCGATAACGCTTATGGTAAAAAGATCGGCAACATGCATCGTAATGCCGGCATTTGCTTTCACATCGGCAACCCCCGAGAGTTTCCCTTTACTATGAGTAATTAAATTTTCGCCTCGTGCATCCTGGTAGGTAAAATTCAAAAAGCCTGATACATTTTTTGCCAGAAGGATATCTAATACCCCTTCAACTCCATTAATATTGAAAACACCGGGATTTTTATCGAGGGTTAATCCTGGGAGATTTCCAAGAATGATAACGTCAGTAAGCTCATTTCGAAAACCATTTACCTGTACCCGTATATTTTTTGATGGCGTGTAAATTGCGTTTAGTTCGTAGGTTCTTATTTTTTCCTTTTTCAATTTAAAATTACCGGTAGGTGGAGGCTGGTGTATTTCCAGATTAGTGGGAGCCCTGAAAGCATTGCCAAACTGGAATTTAAAAGTAAGTTTTTTAGCAGGCTGATTTACTACAGCAATTCTTGGGCTCACAGCATCTCCAAAGTAACTGTTGACATCGTAACGCAGGCCAACAGTAAAGTTAGTTTTACGGAGCAGTTTGGTATTTAGAACATATTGCAAATAACTTCCAAAATTTTTTCTGATATCATACACCCTTGGGAGATAAGTGGAGTAAATATTAACAACAGTATCTCTGCCGTCAATGAGATAGATGGTGTTAGGATCGTATGTGGATTGTCTTGCACCGGCTTCCACATTGTCCCGTGTAAATTTTACCCCCACGGTAAATCTTTCCTTCTCAGAAGGAGCATAATTTGCAGAAAGCTCTCCTGATATCCTGTTGGAATAAGTAGCAATGCCCGCACGTATCAAACGGTTGCCATCCAATGTTAGATAAATATAAGAATCTTCCCCGATGCCTGTTTCCCGGTAGATTAACCGCCCGAGAAAATTTAATTTTTCATTTGGCTTAAACTCATTTTGAATAAAGACAGTGCGCAGATAGGAATCGTCAAGACCCGGTTTTTCACCGCGGATATCCCGTTGTATAATACCCGCCACACCAGTATTGCCGTTGCCTTGTGGCGGAAGGCCGAGATACACAGTCGGGCTGTTACCATAAGTTCCCCAGCCCATCGGCGTCCGGTAAGTTCGAAAACCTACAGTGGTTTTAGCTTTTGTGCCATGATAACTAACAGTAGCATTAAACGAATAGGCTTTGTCAATATAAGAACCGGAGTAGTTGGGATCCCTGTTCTTAAATTTCGGTCCGTCAGTGCTATATAATGTTCCTGCAACAGCAAACTCCAGTTTTGATTTTCGCATTCCTAAACTGAGTTTTTGAAATGAAGTATTAAAACTTCCGAAACCCGCCTCGGCGTGTAAGCCGTTAATGTCTGCTCCTTTTTTAGTGATCATATTGATTACACCTCCAAACGCATTGGCACCGTAAAGCGCTGAAACCGGGACCCCATATAATTTCAATTCGCTCTATATTGTGCAGGCTGTAGGCAGGACCGGCCATATCATTGGTGCCCAGGATATTGTTTTCAACTATTCCATCAATCATAAGCAATGCTCTCAGGTTTTCCGCACCATACATTCCTCTGAAATAAATGAGCGTTGGCGCATAACCATTAATATGGATCATATCTATTCCCGGAATGTCCCGCAAGGCATCCTGTAATTGCTCATATCCGCGTTCGGCAATTTGTTGCGCAGTAATTACCGTAACTGTTGACGGAGCTTCTGTAGTGGTTTGTAAATAGCCGGAAGCAGTAACCACTTTTATGTTCATTAGCTCTTCAAGCGAGAGATCTATAAGTTTTGTAACATCAGGAATTGTGTCGTTTTGAGCTCTTGCAATAGAGGATATAAGGAGGCATGCAAAAACGGGTAAAAATTTGGTTCTCATCAGGAAAAAAAATTGGTTTAAGATAGGAGTGTTTATAAAATTATGAATAATTACATATTCAATGTTTTTACATTCAGGCAGCAAAATTATGACTCATTCCAAATAAAACTAATATTTATTTAAAATTTATAGAGTAAATTATATTCCCGGCCCAAGATGGGTGGATAAAATGAAATGAAGTAAATAAGGGCTGACACCCCCGGATTGTGCGGTAATTGAAAATTACATTTAATCAATAACGCCCTGGAAAGGTATTATATAAACAAAAGTGATGAGATCAGGCAATATTTTTCCTTATTGTCTCAAGTAAATAAGACGTTTCAAAAGGTTTTGTAACCAACCCGTTCGCCATACATTCCTGGATATTATTTACCAGGTCATAATGGGCTGAAAAAAGAATTACCGGAATGTGCGCAGTACCATCAGACTTTTTTAGTTCTTTGCAAATTTGGCGACCGTCTGCACCGCCAAGTGCAACATCAAGCAAAATTAGATCGGGCGAAAAGTTTTTAATAGTCGCATAAATAGCTTCCCATTTTGAAATGGTTTTTACTTTGAAATTATTCATGCTTAATACTATTTCTACGACACTCAGGATATCCTGGTCATCGTCAACTACTAAAATTTTATTCATTGGAAAAGAATAAGCATTGGATTAGAAATAAATTATGCCGCAATTAACAGACCAAATCCGGCATTTATTAAAAAATTGGTTTACTGCAGGAGGGTAAAAGTAAAAAGAAAATAGTTATCTATCGCCTTTATTCTTTATAGAAAATTTTTTGCAATTTTCCAATCAATATTTCCCTTAACAATATACAATCAAAAAAGGGACAGACTGTTTGTGAGGTTATTCGATGACCTGTACGTTTATAACATGCAAACCGTTCGGATACAAACAATCTTTTTATAGCGGATTTTTTTTAATTAATTGATTTTAAGCCATTTAAATTATGGCACCGGATTGGAAACATTGTGACCAAACTAAATAATTTAAACAACTTAAAATTAAAAATGGGAAAACGAAATCAGGAACTTCCGGTAATCTGCTACAATTGATTTACCTCAATAGAGTGAGTTTTCAAACATCGTTCTTTCTGGCACAACTTTTAGAGTTTGCTTGTATTATACGATAATTTCTTTACTAAGGGAAGATTAAATTATTAAAGAAAAAATTTTCTAAAAGCATTGAACGGGCGGGTTAACTATTTTTTCTTATCTTAATTAAAAAAATGATTAGTGAAGTTTTAACCTGCCTCGCCAGTGAGATGAATGAATACTTTTCTCAAAAAGAAAATATTGAAGATAAGGTCATCGTATCGGCTATTGTTAACCCTGATGGCAGCGTTGCAATAGCCGGGCAAAATAAAGTGATTATCTCACTGATCAATATTGAAGAAGAAATTACCCTGAGAAATATTGCTCCTATACACAAAAGCCCGGGAGATGTACAATTACCTTTGTTGCATTTAAATTTATACATTTTAATCTCGGCTTATTTCCAGCCTTTAAAGTATAAAGAGGCTCTTACTGTTATTTCCGGAATAATTTCTTTTCTCTACCAGAAAAATGTTTTCTCTTCTGCCAACACAAAGAGCCTTAACCCTGCGATCGAAAAATTCTCTGTTGAAATTCAAAATATAACTCTCGAAAATCTTAACAATATATGGAGTACTATTGGCGCTAAATATATGCCTTCGGTAATGTACAAACTCCAGTTGCATTATTTACCTGCGGAGAGTATTTAGAGAAGAAGTCAAACGATTTTCTAGCTGCTGATATACTTTACAAAACTTCTTTTTGCAATTGGTAATAAAGTTTCTTCCATCGGATACGCCAATACTGTTTCTATACTGTACACAGCGGGGTTGGGCAATTCTTTGCGGTTTCTTATCAGCTCCGATTTAATATTTTCAGCAGTGTTGCTTACCGAGCGGATCCATTGGTTCACAAAATTAGTGCGTATGCCACGATACTTTTCATCGTGCTTTTCAAAAATAGTAAGATGATATTGATAGGCTATCGTTGTATTAAATCGTCCATCGTTTAAAAGAAGATAGCCTTCATTAATGTCAAGTGGAATAAGCCCGACAGGTTCGATGGTTAATTTGTCTTCGACAAATTCATAAATTTCGGTTCCGTTTTGGATAGCACTTTTTATTTTCTCCGCTGAATAATGGACAATGTCTTCCAACTCTTTCATAAGTTCATTGTCTTCTATTATCTTCTCATATTCAACCTGCAACTTTTTTAAGTTTATTTCAGTAAGCTGCCGGGGAAAATGCTCCTGCAAAAACCTCCTGTTCTCCCTAAAAGCTACAATATTATTATAATGAAAAATAATATCTGACAATTGCGGGTAAAGCTTGTTTTGATTAAAATAAGAATTTACGTGCTGAAGATAGGCAAGCAGTGTGTACTTCTTGAGTTCAAAATCAATATACCCTTCTGCGAACCAGGTTTCCGACAGGGACTTCATGCTAATGGTTTTAAAATTTATTACTTGAATTTACGACTTTGACCTCATATTTCTCTAAACGATAAATTGGGATAAATGTTTTAACAGGGGATTTGGTCTCGTTGATTTTTTCGAAGAGGTGCTTCCTTATTTTTATAACTTCAGGATAATTAATGAAAATTATACAAATAATTTTAAAAATCAAATAGAGACCATTCCTTTTTGAAAAAGTTTATTATTTTATGTGCAATTTATTGGTGAAAAAGACATTGCACTGGTTGCAGAGGGTGGCTTTAATAGCATAAGGCTTCCTTTTAACTGGAGGATTTTTAACGAAGAAAGCAAGGCTTATATAGATGGGTTTGAAAAAATAGATGCGGTGGTAGCATGGTGCAAAAAGTATAAGTTATATCTCATACTGGATTTGCACGCTGCCCCGGGCGGCCAAAATTCTTATTTCATTTCAGATCCTGAATCAAAGAAGTTGTGGAGTTCCAATGACAACATGGAACAAACATATCGCCTGTGGAAAGAAATTGCATGCAGATATACAGGGAATACAACAATTGCAGGTTACGATGTTTTAAACGAGCCCGAGATAAATAATACAAAAGTTCTCACTTCATTTTATAAGAAACTCATCGATAGTATAAGAAGTGTCGATGAACATCATCTTTTAATTATTGAGGGCAATAAGCTGACGCGTGATTTTAAAGATTTTCCTGAAAAGTTTGATAACAACCAGGTGTACAGTTATCATTATTATCCATGGTTTGCAGAAAACAAAAAACTTAAAAGCCTGGAACAAATAACATCTGGTTTCAATACAGATTTGCCATTTTGGTGTGGAGAGTGGGGAGAAGATGATTCCGATAACCTCAGGGAAATAAACCAACTTTTGTCTCAACAAACCAATATATGCGGCACGGCTTTTTGGACATGGAAACGGGTTTATAAAAAAAACAACCGTTATCCCGTTTATAGTATTATTTCTACTCCTGATTGGGATAAAATTATTGCATGGGTTACACGAAAAATATTTAAACCGAACAAAGAGCAGGTGGCCCGTGGTATTGATGAATTTCTAAATGCTATACTTATTGAAAACTGTAATGCCAGCAAAACATTCTAACCTTATCAATAGCCTTATTTAATTTTCAAACAGATACGTTACAACGGTAGTTACTGCGCCCTGCACGTGAGGTAAGCTTCCAGAAATCATAATTCCTTTTGGTCTACATTACAGTTTGATTTAAGCACCCTGTTCCGTTTTTAAAATCCATTTGTCCGGCATTAATGCTATCTCTTCTATACCCCGGGTCTTATGAACTACCCACATGATAAAGCTGTCGCCAATATAAGGATCATTTGTAAACGTTGCAGTGCCGAGATATTCTTCTTTAAAATAGCAAAGATATTCTTCGCCGTAAATGAGTTCCTTCATCGAATAGAAGATTAGTTTAGAAGCGGATTGCTTTTAATAATATTAAATTCAAACTGAATTTTTGATTATTAACAGCCGTCTATCTTTCTTGAACGAAACTTTTTTGAATTTATTTTGAATCCCGGGACGATGAAACCTGGGCGATTTAAAACTTAATCGTATGGATTAAAATAGCAGGCAAACAAATCTTTAAAGGAAAACAATATTAAACTTTCTTATGGAAATTTAATTTATGCAATTCAAGTATTGTCGTTTTACCATCCTTACTTTCTCTATACATTGGAACAAACTTACGGTTGAATAATATCTCATTAAATGTATAAGAGGTGCGTTGTTGCACGTAGTTCGAAAACACATCATCAAACCCACGCAACATCACATACAGTTCCACGTCAGCGTTTTTCATATCTTCTTCTGTAAAGCCATGAAATGGACTGTTTTCGTCTATGGGATGCACAACTGTCCAGCTCATAGGCATACTCTCTACCCGGGTTCTCTCGAGTGGAAGGGTAAAATACCTGTAAACAGGTTTATCATTTTCCAATACAAGTAAGCCTGTGTTTACCTGTATATCAAGATTCGTAAGCGCATGTTTATCTTTAAAAGCAGCGAAGCGAAACATAAGAGCAGTAGTTTCCTTATAAGGACTTACGAGCGCATGGTCACTAAAAGCCAGGTAGCTCCTCGGCTTGGAAAATCGTCCATATATTAAACCAGTGGCAATAGCAAGCGATAGAAAGCCGGTTAACGCTTCAATGGCAGCAACAACATTTGCTTCGTCACCGACAGGATTTACATGACCATAACCAACCGTGGTAAACGTTTGTGTACTAAAATAAAAAACTTCCCTTGTCACTTTCCAGTTACTTCCGGCTACCAGGCCGTCCAATTGTTGTGCGCCAACAAGGAGATAGATCAAAGTAAAAATGACATTAATCGCCAGGTAAAAAAGAAATATTATCGAAATGAATTTCCACAAGGGAAGGTTAAGCATGTCATGAAACATGCTAAACCTTTTTCCAAAAGGCATGCCTTCTTTTACCAGGTTATAGCTGCCGTCTTTATTGATAAACCGGCCACCGGTGTCATTAGCGTTTCCGGCAAAACCTGTGTCATTATTCTGTTTTGAAAATGGATTTATTTTTTTATGGATAATCATCGATACAAGTGAATGAAGATCGTTAACCTGCAAATTTAAAGTCAATATTTTTAAGAAACTGGAGTCTCCACATTTAACTGTCTGAATGAATGTTTTGATATAAAAGCCTTTTTTTAAAATTCATAATCATAAAAATTTATTAATAGACAGCATCTCAATTTATTTCATTATTAATAAGGGCAGCAAGATTCTTGTAGTAGATTTGCCACAAACAATTACACTTGATTGAAAAAAACGTTATACTCCTCCTCTTTGTCTGATGAAATAAAAAGCGACAAAGTAATATCAAAAAGAGAAGCAGAAAAAATTTTCACTTTTTTCAGAGACAACCCTCTTTTTCGTTGGTCGGATGCTAATAATAATTGTGAGGACAGGGCAAATGCAATTTGTATATTATTGGATGAATGGGGAATATCTAACGGCAAAGGTTGGGTTTTCAGTGGATATGTCTTTAAAAAAATCGGCTATCTTAAAAATCTTTGGAAATATCATGTCGCAGCCTTGTTGCCTGTGCAGGAAGAAAAAGATATAAATTATTATATCATTGACCCTGCCACATCTCCAGCGATCATAAAAATTGAAGATTGGGCCGCTAACGTTACAGACAATCCACATAGTTATTACATAATTAAAGATGGAGATTATTATATTTTCAATGCAGGTAAAATTGAAAAATACAATTGGTATAAGAGAAACAAGCGTAATTATAATTGGACTATCCAGGGACTGAGTGGTATTAATGGTGTTTCGGCGACGGGCAAAGCACAACTTGCATTTAGCAAAAACAGGCTGCTGAAAACAAAAAAATTATTTAGAGAACTAAAAAACCGGGAGTCGCCATTTAGTTGAATAATGAATTTCATTCTTTAACTCCAAATTAAATCATGCACACAGCACAACAACTCATCGATCAATTCAACCTCCGGAAACATCCGGAGGGAGGTTGGTATAAAGAAACCTACAGAAGTAGCGAAAATATTCCACAAGCCGGATTGCCTGCAAGATTCAAAGGTCCCAGGGTATTTTCAACCGCCATTTATTTTTTGTTGGAGCAGGGAGATTTTTCCGCGTTTCACAGGATTAAATCTGATGAATGCTGGCATTTTTATTCAGGAGACCCTTTACTTTTATATATAATTGAAATGAATGGAACATTAACTACAGTGTCTCTTGGAAACGATATTGGTCAAGGGCATTTATTTCAATATGTTGTGCCTGCAAATTGTTGGTTTGCCAGTAAACCGGCAGCATTGAGTGCCTTTTCTTTTTTGGGGTGTACTGTGGCGCCGGGTTTTGATTTTAGTGATTTTGAATTGGCAAATCCTTCCTCTTTATTAGCTTTATACCCACGGCAGGAAATTATTATAAAAGAGTTGTGCAGATGATGAAATAAATGAAGAGCCGAAGGTTTTTCTTTTGCCAGGTTCCACTGTAAATAAACAATCACCTGCGAACTCAAAAACTTTAGGTATGGATACGTTATCATTTAAAGCAAGCTTAACGGGAAATAAGCCACCCGAGGGTTCATCCGTATATTTAAGCGCCTTATGGTACGATGCCAAAGGGAATTGGGATGAAGCACACAGGCTGATACAGGATTTGAGCGATAAGAATGCATCGTGGATACATGCTTATCTTCACCGCAAAGAAGGAGATAATGCGAACGCAGGTTACTGGTATAATCAAGCCGGGAAAAAAAGTCCGCAGCTTTCTTTGGAAAAGGAATGGGAAGAAATACTGGATGTATTTATTTAATCTGTCAGTTATTTTTTTTAAGCATATAAATGCCAAGCGACAGTGAGCCTACGGAAAAAGTGCCAAAGTATAATAAGAACTCGGCGTTGAAAGTGTCGGGGTCCAACAGGAAAATAAAGAACATAATTATAGCCATGAACCCAAGGATGGCTAATAAAAAGCCACACATTAATTTGATGTCCATACAGGTTACTTAAGGGGGTTAAAGAAATTTATTGTGGAATTTTATAGGAATTGTGGATCAACAGGGCACTCTAAATTAATAAATGAAATTCTAATTTTAATGGTTTATTATTAACATTTTTTCAGATTCCATCTAAGATGCTGATTAGAAGATGTATTTATGAACGGCCTTAACTCTTGTTATAGTACTAATGGTAAAAGCAGGCCCGCGCTTGCCTTAATACTTTTATTACTATTAACTGTTTCCTGTTCTGAAAAAAACCAGGTTGATATAGATATCAACAGTTTTTATAAACCGGCAGAAAATCCAATATTGAAACCTGACTCATCATTTATATTTACAGACCCAGTCACAAACCAGCAGGTGAGATGGCAAGAGGCTGATGTATTTAACCCTGCCGCAATTGTAAGGAATAATAAAATATATGTGCTATATCGTTGCGAGGATAATCCCGCCGCAACGTTAGGCGGCAGAACCTCCCGGTTAGGATTAGCTGAAAGCGAAGATGGAATTCATTTCAAAAAGTTCCCGACTCCCGTATTATATCCTGATAGCAGCGACTATATTCAGTATGATTATCCCGGGGGTTGCGAAGATCCCCGTCTTGTTCAAACTGAAGACAGCTTATATGTTGTAGCATATACAGCGTGGGATGACACAACTGCAAGATTGTCTATTGCATTCTCCAATGATCTTTTTCACTGGCAGAAAAAAGGACCTGCATTTGCTAAAGCTTATAATGGGAAGTTTCTAAATACATGGAGTAAGTCGGGCTCGATAATCACCCGTATGATTAAAGGAAAGCAGGTGGCCGCAAAGCTGAACGGTAAATACTGGATGTACTGGGGCGAACAGCTGATTAATCTTGCATGGTCTGATAATTTATATGATTGGAATCCTTTATTAAATGAAAAGGGCGAATTAAGATCTCTTGGCGCACCGAGGCCAAAAAAATTTGACAGCGATCTTACTGAATGCGGACCGCCGGCTATTATTACCAAAGAAGGAATTGTGCTTTTGTATAACGGCAAAAATGCCACAAATGAAAACGCCGATCCGTCTTTGCCTAAAGGCACCTATTCAACGGGAGAAATAATATTTGATAAAAATGATCCTCAAAAAGTAATCCGTCGCTCTGACACCAGTTTTCTGAAGCCTTCACTGCCCCATGAAATTAACGGGCAATACCAGGCAGGTACTACTTTTGCGGAAGGGTTGGTTTTTTATAAAAACAAATGGTTCCTGTATTATGGAACTGCAGATTCATTTGTAGGAGTAGCTGTTTCTGAATAAATTTTCGGTTAAATTTATCTGCACTATCGCTACGAGGCTTATTTCTCTTTTTTAAAAATATATTCCTTGTCGTCAAGAAGCGGATGTCTTCCTTCCAGGTGGTTTTCTGTGAAACGCAGGGGGAAAGATTTAAAAAATATTTCTGTAATCCAGGGTTCAAATTGAAAAGTATAATTATTACACTTTTGCTTTTCAACCGGAAAGGAAGTCATTCTTTCGGAGGATAACTCACAAAGTAAATGAATGGTATCAACAGCATCTTTTATAACAATAACTCCATTTTCATCGGCATTCAAAAGAGTATCACCGCCTGGTTTTTTAACCAGGCAATACACCAGAGTACACAAATATTTGTTTTTGTCATCAACCTTGATGGTAAGAAAATTATTTTTTTCCAAAGAGCATTCAACCAGTTTAAAATCTTTGCCTGGATAGGGTTTGCTCTCTAAAATAATTTCGTTGTTCTTCACGCTCCATTTTCCGGAACCATGCCTGTCTAAAGCGCCATAGGAAAAATAAAATTGAAAAGTTGAATCCTTATTTAATAGTAAACCGGATGCTGTTTCCATTTCACTGGTTAATGAATATTCACCGGCAATATTTTTTTGAGCATGGCTATATTGCTCATTGAACATTAAAAAAAATATAGAAATTATAAGAGACTTCATGAGAGAGCTAATATAGTAAACGATTTGCACGAAGAATCATCTTTAAATTTTATCGCGAAGCGATGCAGCACGCCTTTGTAATTTTAATTGGAAATAAACATTTCCCTTTTAAATTACCTGAATAAAAAAGCCCTGAAAGCTATTGCTCACAAGGCTACATTTAATAAGTGCCCGAAGGGAGAATCGAACTCCCACGCTGTTACCAACGGCAGATTTTGAGTCTGCTGCGTCTACCAATTCCGCCATCCGGGCTTTTGCTAAATAGCAAATTTTTGGGTGGCAATATTACGCATTCCATGCAATCTCTCCAAAATACATTGTGGGTATTTTTCTACTAACAGTGATTTTAAAAAGTATAGTAAATCATTGTGATACTTAGCAATAATTTCTTATTTATAAAAATGTAAATTGCCGGAATTTGAAAAATAATGCGATGCTTAAAATTGGTTTAATAAGAGAGGGAAAAATACCGGCAGATAATCGTGTGGCGCTAACGCCTAAACAATGTAAATGGATACAGGAAAATATGGCCGTTATTATAAAAGTTCAGCATAGCGAAACCAGATGTTACAAAGACAAGGAATATACAGATGAAGGAATTGAAGTAAAAGCAAATGTGGATGATTGTGATATTTTTCTGGGGATAAAGGAGGTGCCGGTTGATATGCTCGTGCCGGATAAGATGTACCTCTTTTTTTCCCATACAAAAAAAATGCAGCCTTATAATCAGAAGCTAATACAAGCCATTATTAACAAGAAAATTACTTTAATAGACTATGAATGTCTTGAGCATGATGATGGTACCCGGATTATAGGCTTTGGTTTTTTTGCAGGAGTAGTCGGGGCGCATAATGGAATGTTAGCGTATGGTAATCGTACCGGGGCTTTTAGTCTTGAAAGAGTATACAAGAAAAAAAATTTTCAGCAATTAATACACACCTATTTCGGACTAAAGCTACCACTCTTAAAAATTGCTGTAACAGGTAGCGGAAGGGTAGCGCACGGTATCCTTGAAATTATGAATCTTATGGAAATTCATGAAGCTGACCCGGATGAGTTTCTCGAACAGAAATTTGCTTATCCCGTGTACGTTCATTTGAAAGGCGCCGATCTTTATACAGATAAACTAACGGTGAAGTATAACCGTATTAATTTTCATGAGCATCCCGAAAATTTCGATTGCCTTTTTGGCAAATATATCAGTGAGACCGATATATTATTAAATGGTGTTTATTGGGAAGAAAAAATTCCGCGTCTGTTTGAAATGGGAGATATGAAAAATGAAAATTTCAATATCACCACCATCGCAGATATTTCTGATGACAGGAATGGTTCAGTGCCTTGTAATGTTAAAGAGGGAACAATAGAGAATCCTATTTATGGTGTCGATAAACTTTCCGGAACTGCTACCCGCCTTATCTTCCGGGATCAGTTGATGTGATGGCCGTGGGTAATTTGCCCAATGAGCTGCCAAGAGATGCGTCACGCTATTTTGGCGAGCAGCTGATAAAATTTATTTTAAATGATCTGACAGGTGGTGGTTCAAAAGTGATAACCAATGCAACTATTGTAAATAATGGCAATTTAACCGAACAGTATAGTTATATGAAGGAATATGCGGGGGTATAAAATGTTTGAAATGTTTACAGGTGCAAATAATAATCTTTCAGCAGCTCAATAAATTCAGGGGTGTAGTCACTATTATTTTTGATAGTTAATTCAGCCGTGACTGCCTTAACTTTTGTTGTTTGCAATAATAACATGGTTCGGAAATAATTATGGCGGGGAGTTTGCCTTACTTCCGTTTTTTCTTTTATAAATAATAAAGATGCTGATGCAGCATCTTCAAGCCATTTTGTCCTGTGCCATGGAATCAGCACAGCAAATTTCCCATCATCGTTCAACAGTTTTTTTGCAATTTGCAATAATTCGCCCAAACGCATTGTGCTGCTGTGTTTTGAAATTAATTTTCCGTTCTCTTCCGGCAACAGATCATTTTCATAAAATGGCGGATTTGAAATAACCAGGTCATATTTACCCGGAGCTTTCCATTCCTTTATATCTGAATGAAATGCATGTAATGACTTACTCCATAGCGATGCATTAAAATTTGCTGAAGCCTGGCCAAAACAAGTGTTATCAATTTCTACAGCATGTATTTGGGCTTTTGTTTTTTGGGCGAGCATTAAACTAAGTAATCCTGTTCCTGTTCCAATATCCAGAATAGCTTTTGGATTAATTATTTTTTTTTCAATTTTATTGGCAACCCAGGCTCCAAATAAACAGGAGTCTGTGCAAACTTTCATGCTGCATTTTTCCTGCTGAATGATAAATTGTTTAAACTGGAAATAATAATTATTAGGCAAGTATCAATATTTAAAATGGAGCACGGGCAGAAGGAACGACAGAAAGGTCTTCGAACAATCCGGCCTTATATTTATAATACGCAGTTATAGCAATCATGGCTGCATTATCAGTACAATATTCAAATCGGGGAATGTAAGTTTGCCATCCTTCTTTATTTCCCATTTCTTCGAAGGCTTTTCGCAACCCTCTGTTGGCGCTCACGCCGCCTGCAATACAGATATTTTTTATTCCTGTTTCATCTGCGGCTCTTTTTAATTTGATCAATAAAATGGAAATAATACGTGACTGAATTGATGCACATATGTCAGCTATATTTTCTTCAACAAAATTTTCGTTTTTTATTTTTTCGTCTCTTACGAAATAGAGAATAGCTGTTTTTAATCCACTGAAGCTAAAATTTAATCCATCAATTTTTGGTTCGGTAAATTTATATTTCGCATTTCCCTCTTTTGCATATTTATCAATTAAGGGACCGCCGGGATAGGGTAGCCCTAATATTTTTGCAGACTTGTCGAAGGCCTCCCCTGCTGCATCATCGAGGGTTTGGCCTATTACTTTCATTTTTAAATAATCTTCACATAAAACAATTTGTGTATGCCCACCACTAACCGTTAGACATAAAAAAGGAAATGCGGGCACATTATTTTTTTCATTTGTTTGTATCAGGTTAGCCAATACATGTGCATGCATGTGATGGACTGCAATTAATGGTTTATTATTTGCCAGGGCTAATGATTTGGCAAATTCTGCACCAACTAGTAAAGCGCCAATCAGACCTGGCGATTGCGTAAATGCAAATGCATCTATGGTACCGAGAGATACATTAGCCTTTTGTAAGGCATCTTCAACAACCGGTATTATTGCTTCAAGATGTGCCCTGGAAGCAAGTTCCGGAACAACGCCTCCATATTGCTCATGAATTTTCTGGCTATAAATAATATTACTGAGAATAATTCCGTCGCTGCATACCGATGCTGCAGTTTCATCGCACGAAGATTCAATTGCAAGTATATGAGCCATATAAAATGCGAATTATTTAGAGCGAATGGCAACCACCGGATCCAAACGGGCTGCCGTAAATGCAGGAATAATGCCAGCTAAAATTCCCACTACGATACAGATTCCTATGGCAAGAGAAAGAATGTTTACCGAAATATAAACAGGAAAATTAAAAAGATTGGTGAGTATTAGGGTTAATATATAAACAAGCAGCAGGCCAAAGAGACCACCCATTACACAAATGATAGCGGCTTCCAGCAAAAATTCTGAAATAATACTTCTTTTTTTTGCACCTATGGCTTTTTTCAATCCAATCATTGCCGTTCTTTCTTTTACTGTAACGAACATAATATTAGCAATACCAAATGCGCCTACCACCAGGCTTAAAATTCCTATTGCCCAACCACCAAGATTAATGCTTGAAAAAAGTGAACTTATATTCTTGCTCCATGCGCTCACCTCATTAAGCGAAAAATTATCTTCCTCTTTAGGACCGATTTTGCGGATGGATCGCATTACCCCTTCCAATTCATCCTGCAGGGCAGCCGAACTTACGTTTTCTTTTCCTTTCACCATAATTACAGGTCTGCTGTTATCTTCATTAAACAACTGTCTTGCAAAACGGTAAGATAAAATTACCGACTGGTCGTAATTCCAGCCAATGAGATTTTGTCCTACTTTTTTTATGACTCCTACAATTCTCGCCTTTTTATCTTTTACTTTAATTTCTTTCCCTACAGCGAGGGCCGGATTCCCAAATAAGTCTTCTGCATTAGTAGATCCAATTACTATAACAGGGCTGCCAGACTGGAATTCACTACCTGATATAAAACGACCATACTCAATTGTTACAGGTTGAATATCATTTTCTTCGATGCTTACTCCATAAAATTGTACTCCCTGTAATGCATAGCTTTCATATTGAATCATATCATTTGCATTAAGTACAAAGGCAGCATTGCTTGTAAGGAGGCTACGTTCCTTAATTTCCGAAATTTCTTCAAACTTTGGAACGGGACGGTTTACATATTTCCACCAGGGATAATCAGGTCCCCCGGCATATTGCCATTTATCAATATAAATAGTATTTGTGCCGAGGCTTTTTATTTGATTTTGAATATTTGTTTCAAGACTGTTTACTGTTGCGAGTACGCCTATGATACAGAATATTCCAAATGAAATACCAATCAGTGAAAGAGCAGTACGCAGTTTATTTACCATTAATTCCTGCATGGTAAGGCGGAAAGAACTTGCTAATATATTAAGCGTTTTACGCATTAAACAAAAGTAACGTTTTTCGGAACTCGGATGCATTTGAAGGTCATGCTAATTAAAAAGTGTACTTCGCTCTTGGGAGGTATCGAGGCTACTTGTAGTGGCCTGACAACCTCAAAAACAAAAATCCCCTTGCATTGCTGCAAAGGGATTGTATTTTTTAGGTCGTACATCTTACATCGTGCGTCGTGCATTAGATTAATAACCCATGTCACCCATTCCACCGCCCATTGGAGGCATAGCTGGCTTTTCTTTTTCAGGTTTGTCACTTACCACACACTCAGTGGTTAATAACATACCCGCAATTGAAGCAGCATTTTCCAAAGCGATACGGGTAACTTTTGTCGGGTCAATTACGCCGGCAGCAAGTAAATTTTCATAAACTTCTGTACGGGCATTGAAACCAAAATCACCTTTACCTTCTTTGATCTTTTGTACAACAATGCTACCTTCAATACCACTGTTTACAACTATCTGGCGAAGGGGTTCTTCAACGGCACGCTTTACAATCTGTATACCGGTAGTTTCATCTTCATTGGCGCCTTTCAATTTTTCGAGGGCTTCAATGGCGCGGATGTATGCAACACCACCGCCCGGTACAATACCTTCTTCAACAGCCGCTCTTGTAGCATGCAATGCATCATCTACACGGTCTTTCTTTTCTTTCATTTCAACTTCGGTAGCAGCACCTACATACAATACAGCAACACCGCCACTTAACTTAGCAAGACGTTCCTGTAATTTTTCTTTATCATAGTCAGATGTGGTTGTTTCAATCTGCGCTTTGATTTGATTTACACGTGCAGTAATATCTTTTTTATCACCACTGCCGCCAACGATTGTTGTATTGTCTTTATCAATGGTTACTGAAGTGGCTTCACCCAAATAAGTAAGGTCAGCATTCTCCAATTTGTAACCCTGCTCCTCACTTATTACAATACCTTTTGTAAGTACAGCAAGGTCTTGTAACATTTCTTTACGACGGTCACCAAAACCAGGAGCTTTTACGGCAGCTACTTTTAATGTACCACGTAATTTATTTACCACCAATGTTGCCAAAGCTTCACCTTCCAGGTCTTCTGAAATTATCAAAAGCGGGCGGCCACCTTGTGCAACTTTTTCAAGGATATGAAGAATATCTTTCATGGTAGATATCTTCTTATCATATATTAATATGTAAGGATTTTGTAACTCAGCTTCCATTTTTTCGCTGTTGGTTACAAAATAAGGGGACACATAACCCCTGTCGAACTGCATACCTTCTACCACTTCAACAGTAGTATCGGTGCCTTTTGCTTCTTCAACAGTGATTACACCTTCTTTACCAACTTTGGTCATGGCCTGGGCTATCAACTTACCTATCGACTCTTCGTTATTGGCAGAGATAGATGCTACCTGCTCTATTTTACTAATGTTGTCGCCTACTGATTCCGATTGTTTTCTTAAATGCTCAACAACAGCAATAGTAGCTTTTTCAATGCCGCGTTTCAAATCCATCGGATTAGCGCCTGCAGCAACATTCTTTAAACCTTCGCTAATGATTGACTGTGCAAGAACCGTGGCGGTAGTAGTACCGTCACCTGCAATATCGGCAGTTTTTGAAGCAACCTCTTTCACCATCTGGGCACCCATGTTCTCAATAGGATCTTCCAGTTCAATTTCTTTGGCTACGGTTACACCATCTTTAGTTATTGTGGGTGCGCCAAATTTCTTTTCAAGAACCACATTACGGCCTTTAGGGCCCAGGGTTACTTTAACCGCATTAGCAAGGATATCCACACCCTTCTTCATTTTGTTACGGGCGTCGATATCAAAAAATATTTGTTTAGACATAATTATTGTTGATTAAAATTTTTAAAAAATAATGGTTAACTCACTTTCATTAAAATGTCCGAAGCTCTCATAATTAAATAATCTTCGCCATCAATTGTAATTTCGGTACCACCATATTTACCATACATAATGGTATCGCCCGCTTTAATGTGAAGGGGGATTAAATTACCTGTTTGCTCCGCGTATTTGCCTTTTCCTACTGCAACTACTTTACCTTTCTGGGGCTTTTCTTTTGCAGTATCGGGGATGATAATACCGCCAGCAGTTTTTTCTTCGGCCGCATTGGGCTTCACCAGAACTCTGTCGTCAAAGAGTTCAAAATTGTCTTTTGCCATAATAATAATTTTTTTTGATTTTTTAATTGCCCGTGGGATACAGAACTCATGTGGAGCCAATCCCCGGAGGGTTGCAAATGTACAGGAATAATCGTACCAAAAATATAGAATCAGTTTTGTTGTCATACTTATAACATTGCATGGCAGAAGTGTGTATGTATAATCAGCCAAAATTTCATAGTTGGTGTAATAAAATTTCAAATCGGGAAGGTGGGGCTGTCATCTATGTGCGTGAGTCAGCGATAGTACGGGCTATTCACTTTAAGTCCTCGCCGCCAATCCAGGACACTGACCCTCAGCTCCGGGTTTTCCGTTTCTATCCCGCAGCCAATGAGCGATAATTCATTGTTCAACTGTGAGCTAAATTTGAAATGCTCGCGGTGTCCGGCCATTTTAATGACCTGAGACCCTTCTGGCTTTCACCCACGCCATCACATTACTACTCAATCTTCCAGTCTTTATATAATTGTCGTAGCTGCTCAGCTGACATATTGGATTGTTGATAGTGTCCCTTTATCTCCTTCTGCCGGTAGGCCTCATATAAAGCAACCGCACAGGCGACAGAAATATTCAGTGACTTAATAATACCTACCTGCGGAATAATAAAATTGCCATCAGAAAATTTTCTTATGTCATCACTTACACCGAAAGTTTCGTTACCAAAAACAAGAGCAACGGGTTCTGTAAGATCGAGATCGAAAATTTTAACTGCATCGTCGCTCAAATGCGTCGTGAATATTTTTTTATAGTGTTTCCTTATTTCTTCAAAACATTTTTCAGGATCTGTAAATTGATGAATGGTAAGCCATTCTGCCGCAGTGGAAGAACTCCTGTAACCCCATTTCTTATGAGGCGGGATACGGTTATTTAAAATATATACATCCTGTATACCTACAGCATCACAGGTACGCATAACCGCAGAAACATTATGCGGATCGAAGACATTTTCCAACACTACGGTAAGGTCGGGCTGGCGCTTATTAAGAACTGAAGTAAGGCGTTTATGTCGTTGCGGCGTCATTGATAAATAAAAAATGTTTGTTTCTTAAACCTCCATGCCCCGTACCTTATACCTGCTGCTTACCGATGCCTTTCTTTCAAAATATCCAGCACTTCGTCGAGGTCTGCATTTTTTTCTCTCAGCAGCACCAGGAAATGAAATAACAAATCGGCAGCCTCGTTTAGAAAAAGCTTTTTGTTATTATCTTTTGCTTCTATAACAAGTTCAACGGCTTCCTCGCCTACCTTTTGTGTAATGGCATTAAGCCCTCTTTTAAATAATGTTGAAGTATATGATCCGGAGACAGGGTGTTTTTTTCTACCCTTTATAATCTTTTCGAGGGAGAGTAGGAAATTATCGGCGATATTCTCTTCATTAAAACATGTGTCAGCACCTGTATGGCACACAATTCCATCGGGCTTTGCTTTTATCAGTAAGGTATCAAAGTCGCAATCGTGTTTTATATCAACTACGTGTAAATAATTTTTACTGGTTTCACCCTTTACCCATAAACGTTGTTTACTACGGCTGTAAAAAGTTACCAATTCGTTGTTGATCGTTTCTTCCAAAGCCTCACTGTTCATGTAGCCCAGCATTAAAACAACGGCTGTAGAAGCGTCCTGCACAATTGCAGGTATAAGCCCGCTTTCACCTTTCGAAAAGTCAACTCTCTTTATTACGTCTGCATAATTTTTCCTCATAACCTTACATTAATGTTTTGTTGCGCTAAAAATTTTTTTAAGGCCGGTATTTCAATTTCTTTATAATGAAAAACGCTGGCTGCCAATGCCGCATCAGTGTTGGTGTTTTTAAATACGTCTGCAAAGTGTTGCATTGTGCCCGCACCACCTGAGGCAATAACCGGAACTGAAAGCTTTTCCGAAAATAATAAAATAATATCTTCAGCAAACCCATTTTTAGTTCCATCACTGTTCATGGAGGTGAGCAGGATCTCACCTGCACCAAGGTCTACTGCCTGGGCAGCCCATTCGTAGGCAGTTTTATCCGTCTTTATTCTGCCACCATTTAAATACACATACCAGTTGCCATCAGCTTCCTTTTTAGTATCGACGGCGAGGACTACACACTGGCTTCCAAATTCTTTTGCCATTTTAGTAATAACCACGGGGTTCTTAAACGCTGCAGAGTTCACCGATATTTTATCGGCGCCGTTTTGCAATAGCTCATAAGCATTTTCTACCGAGGTTATGCCGCCTCCCACCGTAAATGGGATATTTATTTGAGCAGCCACATTTTTCACCAGTTCAACAAGTGTCTTCCGTTTTTCCACGGTGGCCGTAATATCGAGAAACACGAGTTCATCTGCGCCTTCCCGTGAATAATGCATAGCCAGCTCAACCGGGTCACCGGCATCCCTGATGTCTATAAAATTGATTCCCTTCACCGTTCTACCGTTGTTGATATCAAGGCAGGGTATTATCCTTTTCGCAAGCATTAGTTGTCTTTTATAAAATTTTGTATTTGCTGCATGGTTATTTTTCCTTCATAAAATGCTTTGCCTATAATAGCACCTGTACACCCGGTTTTTTTTAATGTAATAAGGTCATCGTAACCTGAAATGCCACCACTGGCAAAAAGATGCAATGAAGGAAATTTTTCCAGGATCTCTTTATATAATTCTGTCGAAGGGCCCCGCATCATACCATCTTTTGCAATATCGGTGCAGAATATCTTATGAATGTTTTGTTTCAAAAGGCTACTGATAAAATCGAATATATCGATCCCTGTATCTTCCTTCCATCCATGAATTTTTATTTTTTTCTCTAACACATCTGCACCTGGGAAAAAAATTTCCTCTCCAAAACTAATAAGCCATCGCTGAAACAAATCCGGATCTTTAACTACGATACTTCCGACACTTATCATTGAAGCGCCTGCATTTAAGACTGATCGTACATCTTCAGTATCTCTTATTCCGCCTCCAAAATCAATTATAAGTTTAGTATTCCCGGAAATATTTTCAAGCACACCGATATTTTTTAAACTCGCCCCTGCAGCACCATCCAAATCCACAATGTGCAGTCGTCTTACACCTGCATCTTCAAAAGCTTTGGCCACCTCAAGTGGGTTATTATTATATACGATTTTCTTCGCAAAATCACCTTTGGCAAGCCGTACGCATTTTCCATCTATAATATCAATCGCAGGTATTAATTCCATCTATGCGATTTTTAAGAAGTTGGAAATTATTTTAATACCTGTATCCGCAGATTTTTCAGAATGAAACTGAACTCCATAAAAATTATCCTTACGTATTGCGGCGCTGTATGAAACAAGATAATCGGTGGTAGCAATTGTTTCCGGAGAAAGTTCGGCATAATAGCTATGCACATAATACACAAATGAGTTTTCCCCGATCCCATCAAACAGGGGCGAAGAAAGATTGCTAATAGTATTCCACCCCATCTGCGGAATTTTAAATACAATTTTTTCGTTTGTATTATTTAGAAATTTCTTCACGGCCACGTCAAAAATCCCCAGGCATTCTGTGTCCTCTTCTTCGCTATGTTTACATAACAGCTGGAGGCCAAGACAAATACCCAACAAAGGTTGCCGCAATGAAATAATCAGTTTATCGAGTCCTGTTTTTTTTAAATAGTCCATTGCAGAAAATGCATTCCCAACGCCGGGAAATATTACTTTGTCAGCTGTTTTAATTTCCTCCTGGTCTTCAGTTACAATTGCGTTTAATCCCAAACGTTGTAAGGCATACAGAACGCTTTGCACATTGCCCGCATTATATTTGATAATAGCAATTTTCACAACAGGCCTTTTGTAGTTGGCAATGAATTGTTTTCGGGGTCTCTTTTAATTGCCATCTTAATTGATTTTGCAAATGCCTTAAAAATGCATTCGATTTTATGGTGCTCATTATCACCCTCAGCTTTAATATTCAAATTGCATTTTGCAGCATCACTAAACGATTTAAAAAAATGGTAAAACATCTCTGTTGGCATCTCACCTATTTTATCACGCTTAAATTCTGTATTCCATACAAGCCAGCTTCTGCCGCCGAAGTCAATGGCAACCTGGGCAAGGCAATCGTCCATAGGAAGCAAGAAGCCATATCTGTCAATGCCACGCTTGTCTCCCAGGGCCAATGAAACAGTTTCTCCCAAAGCGATGGCAACGTCTTCAATGGTATGATGTTCGTCAATGTGAAGATCGCCATTACAACTTAAGCGGATATCTATTCCTGAGTGTTTTGCCAACTGGTCAAGCATGTGATCAAAAAAGCCCAGTCCTGTTTCAATGTTTGAAATTCCCTGCCCATCGAGATTGAGCTCTATCTCAATTTTAGTTTCATTTGTATGCCTGGAATGATTGATTTTCCTTGGAGGCTTCTTCATAAACTCATAAATATCTTTCCAGTTTTGCGTTTCCACGGAAATTATTTTGGAAAGCTCTTTGGCTGTATCACTAAGCTCATGCATCCCCAGGTTATCATGATTGTTAAGCCACATGGCATTACAGCCAAGATTTTCGGCAAGCTTAACATCCGTAATTCTGTCACCAATCACAAAAGAATTTTTCAGGTCATACTTTTCTGTGTTCATATATTCTGTCAGCATACCAGTGCCCGGTTTACGGGTGGGTTTATTTTCATATGGAAAACTGCGGTCAATAAATATTTCAGAAAAAATAATCCCCTCGTTTTCCAAAGAACGCAAAATAAAATGCTGGATAGGCCAGAAGCAATCTTCGGGAAAAGAAGCAGTGCCAAGACCGTCCTGGTTGGTTACCATCACCAGTTCATAATCGAATTCATTTACAATTTTTGTAAGATATTCAAACACGTGCGGATAAAATTCCAGCTTGTTAAAAGCATCCAATTGATATGTTGGTGGTGCTTCCTTTATGAGCGTTCCGTCGCGGTCTATAAATAAAACTTTTTTAGCCATTCGAGTATTTTTTCAATGCTTTAATTAATGTATTATTTTCTTCGGGGGTACCAACCGTAATACGAATACAATTTTCACACAAAGGCTCTTTGGACCTGTTACGGACAATTATTTTTTGTTCTGACAAATACTGGTATAAACAATCGGCATCACTGGTTTTTATCAAAATAAAATTTGCATCACTCGGGTAAACTATCTTGATAAAATCAAATTCGGAAAATTTTTGGGAAAGACTGGTTCGTTCATCTACAGTTCTTTTAATATTGGTATTTACTTCGTTAATACGCGACAGAGCAGTAAGACCGAGCTCCTGCGAAGCCCTGTTAATATTATACGGCGGCTTAACTTTGTTGAATAAGTCAATTATTTTTTCCGACGCAAATGCAAGTCCCAAACGTAATGCTGCCAGTCCCCACGCCTTTGAAAGCGTTTGCATTACAATAAGGTTTTCATATTCTGTCAGTTCCTGTAAAAATGTTTTTTGTCTTGAATAATTAATATAGGCTTCATCAATTAATACGATGCCCCGAAAATTGTTTAACAGCATTTCAATGTCTGGCCGGTTCATATTGTTTCCGGTAGGATTGTTTGGAGAGCAAATGAAAAGCAATTTTGTGTTTGCATCTATATTATCTAAAATCATTTCAGTATTAAGTTGAAAGTCTTTTGTAAGGTTTACTTCCTTTATTGCAACATTATTAATATTGGCGCAAACTTTATACATGCCATACGTAGGCGGGCAAATAATTATATTATCTTTTTCAGGATTACAAAAAATGCGACAAGCAAGATCTATGACTTCATCGCTGCCGTTTCCAATAAAAATATTTTGCGCAGGAATACCTTTTATTTTGGAAAGAGCGGATTTCAATTCCCACTGCAGCGGATCAGGATAACGATTAAATGCTATATCCGGACCGTCTCCCGAAGCGGAAGGCAAAAGAACAGGAGAGCCATAACTGTTTTCATTCGCATCCAAAAAAACTGAGGCATTTCCTTTATATTCGATTCTTGCGGAAGAATAAGGCTTCAAAGTTTTAATATTGTCTCTTACAAGACAGTCAAGATCAAAATTTTTCATTGCTTATTTTTTCAACCGGATTCTTACAGCATTCTTATGTGCGCCTAACCCTTCAGCTTCAGCCATTTTTTCCACTGTTTCACCAATGTTCCGGATTCCTTTTTTACTGAGTTTTTGAAAAGTAATTTTTTTCACGAAACTGTCCACGGAAATTCCGCTTTGTGCTTTTACTGTACCATTCGTAGGCAATGAATGATTGGTACCAGACGCATAATCGCCTGCGCTTTCAGGAGAATAGTTTCCAAGGAAAACACTACCGGCATTTCTTACCAAACGCACTATTTTTTTCGCTCTTTTGGATGCTATCATCAAATGCTCGGGTGCATAATCATTTAGAAAATCAAAAGCATCCACTGTTTTTTCGAATACGATTAAACGACTGTTCATAATACTCTTGCCGGCTATATCTTTTCTTGTTAAAGTTTTAGATTGAATTTGAAGTTGCGCATTGACCTGTTCAATGATTTTTTGAGTGCTTGCCACCAATATGACCTGGCTGTCTGGCCCGTGTTCCGCCTGGCTTAGTAAGTCAGCCGCAACAAATTCGGGAACACAGGTCTCATCCGCATAAACCGCAAGCTCGCTAGGTCCGGCAAGCATATCAATTGCAACTCCCTGCTGGTTTATTAGTTTCTTTGCACAAGTCACAAACTGGTTACCGGGCCCAAATATTTTATTTACTTTTTCAATCGTTTCTGTGCCATATCCCATTGCCGCAATAGCGTGTGCGCCGCCCAGCTTATATATTTTTTTAATCCCCAGCAGTTGTGCAACAAATAAAATCGCAACACTTATTTTTCCACTCTTATGTGCCGGTGTGCATACCGTTATATCGGTACAACCTGCTATGTGCGCAGGGACAGCAAGCATCAACAAAGTTGAAAACAAAGGAGCTGTTCCACCCGGAATGTATAAGCCCACCTTTTCGATAGGAATGCTTTTTCGCCAGCATACAACACCGGGCATAGTTTCAACCTCCCTATCTTTTTCAACCTGGATGCTATGAAATTTTTCAATATTTTTTTTTGCAACAAGAATTGCATTTTTTAAATTTTTATCAATCGCTATTGTCGCAGCCAATATCTCATCAGGGGTCACCAATAAATTGTCAGGAGCAAATCCATCAAATTGGAGCGCATAATTTTTCACTGCTTTATTACCTTCCTGTTTCACTGTTTTCAAAATTTCCGAAACATTAGATTCGAGTTCTTCATTATTGAGCTGTGGCCGTTGTATTAATTCCGGCCATTTGTTTTTTGAAGGATTTATGACTATTGTATTCATCATTATTTTCTTATAGGATCATTTTTTCTATTGGCACCACGAGTATTCCTTCTGCCCCGAATGATTTTAGTTTTTCGATTATTTCCCAGAAATCAGTTTCATTTACAACACTATGCACGCTGCTCCATCCTTTCTCTGCAAGTGGAACAATGGTGGGGCTTTTCATGCCTGGTAAAATTGAAGCAATATTTTTTAATTGCGAGTCAGGCGCATTTAATAAGATATATTTATTATTTTTTGCGGCTTTTACCGCATCGATGCGCAACAATAATTTTGAAAGAATTTTTTCTTTCTCAGCCGGTAAGTTTTTATGTGCAATCATTATAGCCTCAGACTTTAAAACCACTTCCACTTCTTTTAACCCATTGGTAAAAAGTGTACTTCCGCTGCTAACCAAATCACAAATGGCATCTGCAAGACCAATGCCCGGCGCTATTTCAACTGAGCCACTTATCTCATGAATTTCAGCAGTTACTTTTTTTTCCGATAAAAAATTTTGCAGCAATGTTGTATAAGATGTTGCAATCTTCAGATTCTTCAAATCGCTTACATTTTCATAATTCATATTTTTTGGAACTGCAATGCTTAACCTGCAACGCCCAAAGTTTAGCTTACTAATAACATCAATATCCTTGTTTTTTTCATAGACCACATTTTCGCCTACGAACCCCACGTCGGCTACGTTATCAAAAACATATTGGGGGATATCATCATCACGCAAAAAGTAAATTTCCACCGGGAAATTAAATCCAACGGCCTTCAATTGCCTGTTGCCGTTATTTATTTCTATGCCACATTCCTTTAAAAGTTGTAAAGAAGAATCATACAACCTGCCTGACTTTTGCACCGCTATCTTAAGCATCACCTTATTTTTAAAATGAAAAAGGCTCACTTTTCAGTAAGCCCTTTTTTGAAAATATGTTTCATTACATACAAATCAACATAGCTTACCCTTTGGTAAAAAATGGTGACGATGTATGTGAGTTGTTTTATTCATTGTTTTTACAAAGTAAAGAATGAAAAGTTATTGTAACAAAAAAAGTTTTTAAACACATTATCGTCCGCGGAGCATTTAGGATAACGACTTTTCCAATGGAGAAGGACGATTCTTTACCCGCATCTATTTTTCAGAACTCTTTAACATCCACGCCAATTCCATTCAGACTATTGTAAATAATTTCCCCATAATCAAATGTTACACCTTCGCCAATATCTTCTGCAAGGAGTAAAGGGCCATCCATATCTACGTAATCGAGTAGGGGCAACAGTTGTGCGATAGCTCCCGTACCTACCGAACTTTCATTCATGCTACCGGCCATTACTTTCATATTAAGCTCGCGGGCCCTGGTTATCATTCTTAATGCCGGCGTTATGCCGCCACATTTTGTAAGCTTGATATTAATACCATGAAAATGTTCATGACATTTTTCTACGTCGTCTTCGGCGACACAACTTTCATCAGCGATAAGAGGAAGTGGCGAATTTTCAAACAAAAATTTCATTCCCTCCCAATCATCCTTAGCAAGAGGCTGTTCGATAAATTCTATATTTAGCTTTTCAAACGCTTTTATTTTTTCCAACGCTTCATCCACCTTCCATGCAGCATTTGCATCGATACGTATAGCTGCAGACGTATGTTTTCTTAATTCGGTAATAATTTCCAAGTCGTTAATGGTACCTAATTTGATTTTATAGATTGGCCATGGCTTTTCTTTCATTTTACGTACCATGTTTTCGATGGTATCAATTCCGATGGTATAATCAGTAAGTGGGTTTTTTGACACATCACCCTTCCATAAAACGTACAATGGTTTTTTTTCAAGCTTACCATACAAGTCCCAACCTGCGATATCGAGCGCACATACTAAAAACGGATTTGTGGGAAAGAGATGATGCAGGTAATGCCAAAATCTTTCAGGATTTGTAAAAGCAAATTTTTCAATGAAAGATTTTTTCGCTTCAAGATCTGCAATCATTTTTTCAACGGTGATATCATAATAACTAATGGAAGGAGCTTCTCCGTAACCCTTAATTCCAAAATATTCGAGCTCCACAATAAGTGATGGCTGATGGGTCTTTGTACCCCGTGAAATAGTAAAAGGGTATTTGAATGGAAGGTTGATTGATTTGTAATTGACCCCTAATCCCTTAAGCGGGATACGAGTTTTGGAATTTGATGAGACATTTTTTTCCATAAAGTTTAAACTATGGATTTTTGATTGATGGCGTCGATTCGATTAATAGTTTAATCTTTCTTTACGAGGTCGGAATTGTTATCCTCCCTACCACTTTCTTTTACATATTTTCTTATCTCTTCATTAAATTCACTTTCTTTTATTAAATCTTCGAGATTAAGATGTATGCGGTAATGCCAAAAATGATTGGGGTTTGAAGGAATATTAATCCTTTCGTCATGTGGGTTTTCGCGACGAAGTTTTCCATTGATACCCAGTAGATCCTGTAAAAGAAAAATGCTCCACATCGCAGGTGAATACAGGTGCTGCAAAACAATTTCTTTGTTGATCCATGGCTCACAAAAGAAAGGCGCTTCACCGTAATGACCAAGCATATAGTTGTAAAATCTCTGTGTTCTTTCCCGATCCTCTTCCCACCAGCCTCTTACAGTGCTCATATCATGCGTGGAAGGGGTTACAACAGCGAGGTACGGAGAATTTTTCGGATGAAAGAAATCATTTCTCAGGTCCTTTGGCATACGTTCTATTTCAAGACTTAGAATTCCCAATTCCTTCATTACCTCGGGCACACAATGTGGAACCATTCCAAGGTCTTCGCCACAAATAAGCATGTTGGTACTGCGCTTTAATTCCGGCAGTTTTTTTAATGCTTCCATCCTCCAAAAATGATCCTGGCGATGGTAGAAATAATTAACATACAAATCATATAACTGTTGCCCTGTATGATAATCAAGCTTAATATAAGAAGAAGTATTTTTCATATCAATTCTGAAATGAAATTTGCGGCCTCCCGAATTTTCTTCTTCAATAAGAATAATGTTACTTATTAAATTAAACAGGTATTGCATTATGATATCACCATCTTCAATTTTATTTTTATCGAAATACAGTTTTGCTTTTTGCTGAGTGTTCCATTCATCCTTGAGCCTGAATTGACCGTAACCTGAAATTTCAAGATAGTGTTGTTTTATAAAATCCGCCTTTTCATGACATATCCATCTCAGGGTTTCATCGGTTATAAAAGGCTTACAATAGCGATCATAATCAAACCAGATATTGTTATTATAGAACTCTGAAATATCAACCGGAATCGCAGGAACAAATCTTCCCATTATACCTTCTACCTGCTGCAATGGAATACTCCATATCCTGAAAAACCCAAGAATGTGATCAATACGAAAAGCATCAAAATAATTGCTCATCTGGTCGAACCGGCGGCGCCACCATTTAAACCCATCCTCTTTCATTTTGCTCCAATTATATGTCGGAAACCCCCAGTTTTGTCCCTTAACTGCAAAATCATCCGGCGGTGCACCAGAGTGTTCATTCAAATTATATAACGAAGGATTTACCCAGGCGTCGCAACCGTACCGATGAATACCTATAGGGATATCACCTTTTAAAGCAATTTTATTTTTATGTGCATAGTCCACAGCACTCTTCATTTGAAGATGAAGGTGGTATTGCACAAAATAAAAAAAAGCAATCTCATCATAGTGCTTGCGGGACGGAGCTACCAGTTTCTGAATCTCCGATTCATTATACGTTGTATATTTTTTCCACTGGTTGTAGTCGGAAGTCTTGTATTTATCACGCAGATAAGAAAACGCCGCATAAGGCACCAGCCAATGACGATTCAATTCAAAAAATTCAAAATAGTCTAAGTCATTTTTAAAATCATCCTTAGCTGCTTCATACAATTCTTTCAGCGCAGACCACTTAAATTTCATCACCTGTTCATAATCAAAAACGTCAAGGTCATTCAGTTGCCTTTGCTTTTTCTTAAGCGGTTTTATAATATTAGAAAATTTTTTGCCTGCAACTTTTTCAAGGTTGAGATATATTGGGTGCAACGCAAAAGCGGAAATAGCCGCATATGGGTAGGAGTCGTGCCAGTTATGCATTGCAGTAGTATCGTTTATCGGAAGCAATTGAATTAATTGCAAGCCGGACTGTTTTGCCCAGTCAATAAGCAACGGTATATCAGTAAACTCTCCAACTCCAAAACTTTTTTTGGAACGAAGACTAAAAACAGGAATGGCAACACCGGCGCCTCTCCAGTTTACGACAGGAAGCTTCACAAAACCATCATGGATAATTGTGAGAGCCGTTTCGTTTTCTTCAGGCGTATCCGTGCGGGCATGCTTTTGAAGAATACGATTTTCCCCTTCCTCAAAGCAAACAAACTTTTTTTGATCTGCATTGTAAATACCGTATTTATATGACGCGGGCCATTCATTCTCCTGTATCTGGGCCCGGCCTACAAACCAGTTATTTTTAGGGCTAAATAGTATAGGTTCCGTTGTGCTCCAGTTTTTTAAATTTTTGGTTGAACCGCACATACAAATAATTTCGCCGGGCTGTAGCAACGGAGCTTTTACCCTGAATTCATGTGTATACTTAGCGGGAAAGGAAGGTTTCACCTTTGTAATTTCAGAAAGTAAAACTTTATCGAAAGGCCTGGTAAAAAAAACATTTCCCAGGTTGGAGGCCGCATTCCATATATCAATTACTTCAATTGATTTTGCATGAATCAATGATAAATCAACTGACCGGTTTTCCTCACCGTCAAAAATTTCGGCCCCATCTTTATCCCGCAGAATATATTTATACAAAATAGTATCATCAAAATTGAAAGGCAATTCAATTGTAGCATGCCAATAATCGTTATTAAAATAAGACAATGCAACGGCCCGAATTGAATCATTATTCCCTAAAAATTCATTATTGCCCGAAATAAAAAGAGCCTGGCCAAATTCAGTATGATACCTTAAATAGAAATGAATTGTCATTAATTATGAGTTAAGGGTGGGCAAATTAACAAGTTTGCCTTAAAATGTAAAATATACACAACTGGTAACAAGCAATTAAAAGTTGTAAAAGGATGGGAGTGGTATTGTAAGGGCTAAAAATAACGCGAATTAATCATAAACGCGAATCAATTATTTATTGAATTTCCCAATCAATAATTTGCCGGTTAGAAAATAAATATAAGACCAAACCAAATAACAAAGAATGCAAACCCCAGCCAGGCAGA
This sequence comes from uncultured Chitinophagaceae bacterium, assembly GCA_963798665.1. Taxonomy (GTDB): domain Bacteria; phylum Bacteroidota; class Bacteroidia; order Chitinophagales; family Chitinophagaceae; genus Ginsengibacter. The sequence continues at coordinate 276,144 of CAWCUN010000023.1, forward strand.
ATTTATCTTATCCTTCCTATTTGGTCCGCCTTTCCTGTCTTTAGAAGTGTAAGCAACCAACAGACCTAACGGCCCTATAAACGCAGCAATTACAAACCAAAGCAAATCAAATTTAAATTTCGGTTTCGTTGGATCAAAATAATCGGAGATTAAAAGGTCCGGATTTTTCTTTAGCTGGCGCCTTACCTGCCGCTTAATAACTTTAAAATACAATTTTTGGAAGAAATTGAGTTTTGTACCAGTAACGGCTGAAAATTCTTTAGCGGACATTTTTACAAAAACAGATGCCCTCATATAGCCAGGGCTTACCGTTTCAATTAATTTATCGTTTGATGATAACTTCACAATTGAGAAAGAAAAAGAATCAAGAGAAAGAAAAACACAGACAATAATCAGGGCTAAAAAATTAAAAATTTTTTGGTTCATGTACGCTTGTTTACTGGTGAAGAAATGGATTTCAAGGTTAATGATTATTGCAAATGTAATTTTTAATTGATGTAAACAAAAAAAGAGGTTGCAAAAAAAATGCAACCTCTTTCACCTTAGACTTTATTCCGTAAAAAATTATTTCACTTCTTCAAATTCTGCGTCTGTAACATTATCATTCGCATTAGTATTTGCTTCTGCACCCTCCTGCGGTTGTTCTGCATTTGTATGACCGTTACCATTTCCTCCTGCCTGCTGAGTAGCCTTATACATCTCTTCACTTGCTGTTGTCCATGCAGCATTCAGTTCCGCAACCGCTGTATCGATAGCGCTTACGTCCTGGGTTTTATGCGCATCTTTTAACTTAGTTAGCGCTGCTTCAATCGGGGCTTTTTTATCAGCAGAAATTTTATCCCCATATTCTTTTAATTGTTTCTCCGTCTGGAAAATCAAGCTATCAGCCTGGTTTACTTTATCAACTTTTTCTCTTGCAGCCTTATCAGTTGCCTCATTAGCCTTTGCCTCATTCTTCATTTTTTCTATTTCTTCTTTGCTTAAGCCGCTTCCAGCTTCAATACGAATATTATGAGATTTTCCGGTTCCTTTATCTTTCGCTGAAACATTCAGGATACCGTTGGCATCAATATCGAATGTTACTTCAATTTGAGGAACACCCCGGGGTGCTGGTGGAATACCATCGAGATTAAATGTTCCGAGACTTTTATTTTGTGAGGCCATCGGTCTTTCGCCCTGCAATACATGAATCTGCACACCAGGTTGATTATCACTTGCTGTAGAAAAAGTTTCCATTTTTTTAGTTGGAATGGTGGTATTGCTTTCAATTAATCTTGTCATTACGCCACCCATAGTTTCTATACCCAAAGAAAGCGGGGTAACATCAAGAAGCAATACATCTTTCACTTCACCAGTTAAAACACCACCTTGTATTGCGGCACCGATCGCTACCACTTCATCCGGGTTTACCCCTTTGTTTGGCTTTTTTCCAAAGAATTTTTCCACCATTTCCTGAACCTTAGGAATACGGGTAGAGCCACCAACTAATATCACTTCATTTATATCTGATACGCTTACTCCGGCATCTTTTATCGCAGCTTCACATGGCTTTAAACATCTTGCAAATAAATCGTCAGCCAATTTTTCGAATTGTGCACGGGTAAGTTTTTTTACAAGGTGCTTTGGAACTCCATCAACTGCTGTTATATATGGAAGATTAATTTCTGTTTCGCTGGAAGATGATAATTCAATCTTTGCTTTTTCAGCAGCCTCTTTCAAACGCTGCCAGCTCATAGGATCTTTATGCAAATCGATAGCTTCATCTTTTTTAAATTCTGCAGCGAGCCAATCCATGATTACTTTATCAAAGTCATCACCACCCAAATGAGTATCACCATTTGTTGATTTTACTTCAAACACTCCGTCTCCGAGTTCAAGAATAGAAATATCGAAAGTACCACCGCCAAGGTCAAACACGGCAATCTTTTGATCAATGCTTTTTTTATCTAATCCATAAGCGAGCGCTGCTGCTGTAGGTTCATTTATAATACGGCGCACATTTAAACCGGCAATTTCACCGGCTTCCTTGGTTGCCTGTCTTTGTGCATCATTAAAATATGCAGGAACAGTAATAACAGCCTCATTCACGTCCTGGCCTAAGTAATCTTCGGCCGTCTTTTTCATCTTCTGCAATATCATGGCCGAAATTTCCTGCGGAGTATAATGCCTTCCTTCTATATCAATACGAACTGTATTGTTATCACCTTTTACAACTTTATAACTCCAATGGCCTGCTTCGTTCGTCACCTCATCCCACTTATGACCCATAAATCGCTTCACGCTCATTATAGTATTATGCGGATTGGTGATAGCCTGCCTCTTTGCAGGATCCCCAACTTTACGTTCACCATTTTTTAGAAATGCAACTACCGAAGGAGTCGTGCGACGCCCTTCATCATTAGCAATGACCACGGGTTCATTTCCTTCCATTACTGCCACGCAGCTATTTGTTGTACCTAAGTCAATACCTATTATTTTTGCCATAATCTTGTTTTTTTATTGATTTATCAGTGACAAGGTTTATGCCAAGGGAATAAAAAGTGCAAAAATGGCAGATGTTTTATAATTATTCGTAAACAGTACAATCGCTTTTTCGCAGCAAATTTTCAGAGTAATAGATAATATGGGACTACAAGGGTAAACAGGGAAAAGATTAAGTAGAATAACTGCAAAACGGGCAACTCTACTTGTACAGGTCGTTCTCTTGTGAGAACATTTTATTATTTGCAAATAAACAAATAAAGCTACTTCTTCAATCTCTTGTTTAACCAGTCATTTGTTTCTGCCACCAATATTGACATAGTATCTTTCTTACCGGCCTTAAATGAATGATCTGCGCCTTCAATCTTTACCAACGTTGCACCCTTGAGCGAATTACAAACAGACTCTATTAAATCCCACGTTGCTAATGTGTCTTTTGTGCCCTGCAAAAAAAGCATCGGTTGTTTCACGTTCTTTAAATGTTCAGCACGATCCATGGAAGGTTTGCCCGGTGGATGCAAAGGGAAACCATAAAGAATAATTCCCTTCACTGCATACTTATTATGCTCTGACAAATATTGCGAACTCATTCTTCCTCCAAAAGATTTTCCCGAAATAAAAAGCGGCAGTGATGGAAACAATTCCTGTGCTTTGGAAATTGCAGCCGCAATGGTTTGGTGTGCAACCACAGGTTTATCTGGTCTTCCTTTTTTATTTTCCATAAAAGGAAAATTAAAGCGCAATGTTGCAATGCCTGTTGCTGCAAGCGAATTTGCCAGCGACACCATAAATGAATGATTCATTCCTGCACCGGCGCCATGCGCCATTGTTACAATAGAACTGCAATGGTCAGGTATAATATATTCAGCAGAAACATTTCCAATTTCAGGAGAAACCTGCAGCATTAGTGTTTTTGTATTCATATGATCATTTAAAGGCTCAAAAATAATACAAGGCTTGAAAATTAGCTATGATTTATAACAACTATTCATGAATGTATCGACTAAAGATGATTGATTCATGAATGATACGTCATCGACCTGAATATGTTTCTATTGTATCTTTAATTATGTTTTTTACAAATTCATCCTGATGTTGCCAGATCAGGCATAAAACATTATCATTAACAAAACTCGTATTTCATGGCTCGATGCATACATCCGTAAACGAGTGGGACGCAACACGCAGGCATAAATGCGCTTCATTGTTATAACTGGCCCTCAAAATCAAGAGATCTAAAAAATGGAAGAAATAGTTTACGACAAAACCGGAACAGGATACAATCGGACACGGACTGCTGATGACTATATCACAAATGAATTGTATAACCAATTAAACGTAATACCAAATTCAAAATATTTAGACATTGGTTGTGGAACCGGCAATTATACAATTGCTCTTTCAAACCTGGGGCTTGACATTTGCGGTGTTGATCCATCAACAGAAATGCTTAAAATCGCCCTTGCAAAGGACAAAAGGATTGAATGGAAACCCGGTTCTGCGGAGAAAATACCATACCCATCTAATTATTTTAGTGGAGTGGTTGCAACTTTAACTGTTCATCATTGGAGCGACCTAAGCAAGGCTTTCAAAGAATTAAACCGGATTCTAACTGATAAAGGAACAATAGTATTGTTTACCTCAACCCCTGAGCAAATGAAGGGTTATTGGCTTAATTATTACTTTCCGGCAATGCTGCAAAAATCAATAGAGCAAATGCCTTCGGTTGACAAAATAAAAAAGGCACTTGTTGAAACCGAATTAACTTTGACAAGCCAAAGAAAGTATTTCATCACAAATGAATTAAAAGACCATTTTTTATATACCGGTAAAAACAGGCCTGGGCTTTATTTTGAGGAAACAATCAGAACGGGAATTTCCTCTTTTTCAAATCTTGCAAATTCTGAAGAAGTCAGGATTGGGTTATCAAAACTTAAAAGTGATATCGAGACAGGAAAAATACAAAACAAAATTTCAGAATTCAATAATGAACATGGGGATTATCTGTTTATCAGGATAGAAAAGAATACCAGCGACTAAGAGTTTTCCGTTCCAGGATAAATTATCTTAATGAACCAATATATGATTCCGGGTATTACGATAACCAGTTACACAACTGCCGATCATTCAGAGTTGCTACGCCTTTTACTTGAACTCCAATCAACTTACTTTAATCGAAGTTCATCGTCTGAACTCCGGGAAGTGAGAAAAGATAAGGATATTAGAAAGTCATACAATGACTATATTAATTACGTAGAAAAAATTAAAGACGATACCTGGAAAATTTTTCTTGCAAGGTCCTCCGGGGATAAGTTTGTGGGTTTTATTATTGGCAGTATCGAAACGGATGAAGATATGGTTTTAGGCAAAATGGGAAAGATAGAAGATTGGTTTGTTGAAGAAAAATTCAGGGGAACTGGTATAGGAAAAGAACTTTATGAAACGCTCGAAAAATGGTTTATAGAAAAAGGATGTCAACAGGTTTTATCGGATACATGGTATGGAAATGAATTAAGCATCAGGGCGCATCAACGGATGGGGTTTTTTACTTCAGGAATTATGTTTGCAAAAAAATTATGATAGAGATAAACTAACATTAAATTTTAATGCAGCACAGTGGTTCATTCAGAAACCCTTAAATTCATTTCATGAAAAAAATATCCATCGTTGGTTTACTCTCAATTTGTTTTATGCAAGACCTGCAGGCACAACAAACCGTTCCTTTGTACGAAGGCAAAATTCCCAATAGTAAGACCTACAATACCAAAGAGTGGTGGCAACCGCAGGATAATGGCGATACTATCGTCCATTTTATTTCGCAGCCTACGCTTACACTTTTTTTGCCGGATAAATTAAAGGCTAATGGAACCGCCGTCGTAATATGTCCGGGCGGTGGCTATTGGATCACCTCTATAGTAAAAGAAGGTTTTGCCGTTGCAAGGAAATTTAATGAATGGGGTGTAGCCGCTTTTGTTCTCAATTATCGTATTCCCAATGATTCTTCAATGCTTGACAAAACCGTCGGCCCTTTGCAGGATGCACAAAGGGCATTGCAACTGGTACGCATACACGCAAAAGAATGGAATGTGGATGCAAGTAAAGTTGGCATCATGGGTTTTTCTGCCGGCGGGCATCTGGCGTCAACTGCAGCAACACATTTTAATAAAAGCTACATTGAAAATACAGGCAACATAAATCTTCGCCCTGATTTTTCTATTTTCATTTACCCGGTTATAAGTTTTCAAAGTACCATCGGGCATATGGGTTCAAAAGACCAGTTGGTTGGAAAGAATGCACCGAAAGCATTAGTGGATTTCTTCTCTAATGAACTGCAGGTGACAGCACAAACACCACCCACTTTTCTTGTACATGCAACTGATGATGACGTAGTTCCCGTGATGAACAGTATTTCATTTTACGAGGCGCTGCTTAAATTTAAAATCCCGGCTGAAATGCATATTTATAAGGGAGGTGGTCATGGATTTGGAATACATAATCCTACATCAAAAGATGAGTGGATGGAGCGTTGTAAAAACTGGATGCAAAGTATGGGATGGCTGGGAAAATAATTTTGGGAATTCTAAAACTAAAGCGTTTAATCAGCCGGGCCAGTACTTTTTCAATAAGTTGTCCTGTATAAATTATCGATCTTTCTGTCTGTTTGTTTCTTCAGCGGTATTTGTAAGCCGTTGGTTTTTGCCAGCCAGTCGAATAGATCTCTTCTCAATCCGAGCCCGATTGAATCCGTATTTTTATCACGAATAAGATTATTCATTTCATAAGGATCATTTTGCAGATCGTATAATTCGTTGATATCCCAAATTCCGTTGTAGTATATGTATTTATATTTATCAGTGCGTACAGCAAATGTGGTGGGAGTTTGAGGAAAAGCCTGTTCCCAGTAATATTCATAAAACATTTTGTTACGCCATGCAATGTTTTCGCCTTTTAGTATCGGCAAAAACGATTCGCCCTGCATTTGAGAAGGCCTGGGAATGCCTGCTATATCAAGAAAGGTAGGGGCGAGGTCTATATTCAAAATCATTTGCGAAATAACAGAACCCGGCTTCACCATACCCGGCGCCCAAACCAATAAAGGAACTCTCATACTTGCTTCGTAAGCATTTCTTTTATCAATGAGCCCGTGTTCACCAAATTGAAAACCATTATCGCCCATATATATAACCATGGTATTATCTTTTAACCCGCTTTTTTCTACCCAATCCATTACCTGTTGTATGCTTTCATCAACTGCCATTAATGTTTCAAGATAAAGATGATAAAACTTATCAAAAGGAATCTGGCCATGATACATATAATCAACACCATGCCAGCTATATCGTTGTTCACGAACCCACCTCGGAATATCTTTATAGTTTACAGGAGTTGTCGGGGCAGTAACAGTCCCAAACTGCTTGCTGCTATCCGTAACCGTTAGGTACATGGATGGGGGGCTGATTATTTGTAAATCTTTGTATTTTCCCTCATGTCTTTTGGCAGGCATAAATTCAGCATGCACTCCTTTATGTGAAAGATACATACAGAAAGGTTTGTCTTTTACACTATTCATCCAGCTAATTGCACGGGCAGTTAAATCATCTGTGATATATACATCGCTGCCTGATTTTTCTCTTTTCCCATTTATGTTTAAAGTGTTGCCATAATATTGTCCCTGTCCTTCAAAACTGACCCATTCATCAAAACCGGGCTGAGGCATATCCCCCGTATTGCCCATATGCCACTTACCCATAAATGCAGTTTTATATCCTTTCTTTTGCAGGTATTGAGGAAAGAAAGTAAGGTTGGCAGGCAATGGCGCTGAATTATCAACCACTGTATGCGTATGTGCATATTGACCTGTAAGGATAGATGCACGGCTCGGTGAACAAAGGGAAGTGGTAACGAATGCGTTTTTTAAATGTGCCCCTTCTTTTGCCATCCGATCCATACCAGGTGTTTCCAGGCCGGGTACAGTTTTCATAAAGCCCATAAAATCATAACGGTGATCATCAGATAAAATGAAAATAATATTCATAGGTTTTTTGCCTTTTTGGGCAGTGCTAAGTATTGGTATTGAAAGGATAAGAATAGTAACCAGGAGAGAATATTTTTTCATGAACTGAATTTGATTAAGTTAATGTCATCTGCGTCCCTTATGTTATTTTACCAAAGTTATCATTTCCCTGCTATTGTTTGCCTTTTTCGGTAGGTCCTAATGAAATTGTCATTGCTTGTGATTCTATAAAGATTACTTTAATTTTTTTAAGTGTTAAGTCTGAGTAAATAATTTCAATGATTCATTAACAATTCTTCTGTAGTTAAATTAATTGTGGGAAAATACTTCAGGCATTATAGGGCAAAGACGCTAAATAGCCAACATACAGTGACTTTCTACCAGTGCAGGCTTTAAATATAGGTTCACATAAATTCTAATTCGATGGAGATGGCGGTATCGCTGATAGGCGGGTTTAAGACCAGCGGATGTTTATTGATTAAGGACCCGTTATTATTCAGTTCTCAATGCGACAACGGGGTTGGCCCTCATTGATTTCCATATCTCATAACTCACCGTAAATAAGGTAATCAACAGCAATCCCAGCAGGCTAAGTATAAAAATAAAAGGGCTTATTGAAATGCGATACACAAAACCTTGCAGCCATTTGTGAGCGAAGAACCATGAAAGCGGTACGGCTAACAAGCTCGCCACCACGAAGATTTTTATGAAGACCCAGGCAAACAAGGCTGCCACCTGTTTGTCACCAGCACCCAATACTTTTCGTATACCCACTTCTTTGGTACGTTGCTCTGCAGTATAGGAGGCCAAACTGAAAACGCCCATAATAGTGATAAGAATAGAAAGGATGGCAAACACCTTTGCCAGTGATGATACCCTTCCTTCCACGACATACATCCGGTTAAACTCATCATTTACAAACCAATGGTCAAAGCCTGCACCTGGAAAAGCAATTTTCCACTTCCTTTCAATAGCGGCAATTTTCTCCTGGAATTTTCCGACTGGTAATTTTATATAAGCTATCTTATCAATAAAATGAAGATGCGGATTTAATATAAGGGGTTCAATAGGCTGATGCATTGATCTGAACGGGAAGTCTTTTACAATACCTATTACACGATACAGCCTGTTGCTGTCTCTGGTGTCTTTAATTGTAGCACCCATGACTTTATCCATAGGCTTACCGAGGGCTTTCACTGCTGCTTCATTTAAAATCATTGAGCTGCTATCATTAATATTTCCAAACTGAAAATCGCGGCCTGCAATAAATTCCAGGTGGAAAGTTTTGCCAAAATTAAAATCGACATTCAATTGGTTCCATTGCAAATCTTTATCATCTATTCCCGGAAACTTAACGGTTGTTCCTATCCATCCAAAATAATCTAATCGCGGTAAATGATTGGCCATAGTTACCTCCTGGGTCTGTGGATCTTCCTGAACGGAACGCCTGAACATTTCAAAACGATCCTGCCTTGCAATACCACCAAAGCGGATAGCCATTAACTGGCTTCCCTGCTCATTGAGTTTAGTATTTTTCAATTCTTCCATTTGCCTAATGACAATTAATGTATAAATGATGAGCCCAAGGGCGACCGCGTATTGAACGGTGACAAGGCTTTTGCGAAAAAACTCAGCACTCTTTCCTTTTATTAACTGGCCCTTTAAAACATTCACAGGTTTAAAGCCTGATAAATAAAGTGCCGGGTATATTCCTGAAATAAAAGTCATGAAGAGGATAATGCCGCCGACGATGGCAATCATATAGGGATTAGATAACGAGCCGATTGTAAAGGACTTCTGTGCCAGTTGGTTAAACGGATGAAGAAAAACAAGCACTAATAAAATTGCCACGATTAATGCCATCAATGTCATTAAAAAGGATTCAAGGAAAAATTGGAAAGCTATCTGGTACCGGTTACTTCCAAAGGACTTACGCAGACCGACTTCTTTTGACCTTTTAACTGAACGGGCGGTGGCAAGATTGGTATAATTAATACAGGCAATAAGCATTATCATAATTGCTATTGCGCTAAAAATGGTAAGATAGGTTTTATCTCCGTGGCTATTGTTCTCCCATATATTTTTTGTGTCAAAGTGCAGATCTGATAGTTTGGCGGTAAAGGCTGTAAACTTTGCACCGCTTGCACGGGATCCTGAATCAGATTGCAGCATTTGGTTTGCCAAAGTATTCAGCGTGGCATTGATTGGCTTTATATCAGCGCCATGCTTTAATACGATATAGTTTTCAAAAAACTCGGTGAACTGCCCGAATCGTGAACCCTGGAGATAGTCGGCGTAGTTTTCACCATAAATACTCCGCATCGCATTTATATTGATGATATATTCTGGCTTAAAGTGCGAATTGGAGGGATAGTCCTGGTAAACCCCTGTAACCATTACATCAATCTCACGATCATGAGTAGCCCAGAAATGTTTTAAAGCAATAGTTTTGCCGATAGGGTCTATGTTACCGAATAATCTTTTGGCGCCGGTTTCGCTTAATACCATCGTATTAAAGTTCTCAAACATTGTTTGCTGGTTACCCCTGAGTAAATGGAAATAGAGTACTTTGTCAAAGCCGGGCTCAGCCCATTTTATTTCTTCGGTAAGCACAATCTTATCCGTTGGCTTATAATTAAGCGAAGTTGGATAGCCGATATAATCAATACGTGTGGCCTGGAGCACTTCGCTACGATTGTCTTTTAAATACTGTATGAAAAAACCAGGCGACACGGTATTATCAAAGGTTTGGCCATCGGGGTTTGTAAAGGTGCATCCAACCCGGTACGTATCGCTGTAATGTGGCTGCATCGTATCATAACGCAGCTCATCGCTTACGTATAAAAAGATAAGAATTGCACTTGCCAGCCCCAAAGCAAGCCCAAAAATATTCAGTAGTGAAAAAAGCTTTTGTCGCTTGAAATTGCGAAGCGTTATCAACAGGTAATTGCGAAACATAATAATTGCTTTACAGTTGAAATGAGAATTTGACCTATAATCGACGTATTATCTCATGTGCTTCAAAACAACATCATTCTATTTCGCTTTCCTACCGATCCGATAAATCAGGAAGTGAATATTGTTTAAAAAATGTTTCAACACATCCCTAATAGAAAAAGAAATGATTTGTAAAAATTAGAAAACAAGAACAAAGAAGAAATCATAATTAAGGATGAGTGGTAAAAAAACCGTTTGGCAATTTCCATAAGTAACCAGGCATTTTCAAAAATCTGGTTTTTTTTTATTATTTTAAGACAATTCCAAACTCAAAACTATCATTATGAAAAAAATAATCTTCCTGCTTTGTGCTTTTAGTTTTGTATTTCATCTTAATGCACAGGATAATAAAACTCCGTCTCCTATAATATTTATTTGCGATGCAAGTGGATCTATGATGGGACAGATACAGGGTAAGACCAAAATGGAGATTGCGACAAACGTCCTCTCTGCCTCTGTAAACAATCTTCCCGAAAATCAAAAGGTTGGGCTTGTGGCATATGGTCATCGTAAAAAAGATGATTGTAAAGACGTGGAATTTTTAGTAGATGTGGAAAGTGGTACAAAGACACAGGTGAACCAATCTTTAAAAAGCATAAAGGCTTTGGGAAGAACGCCACTGGCTTTGTCTGCCACGCAGGTCATTGACAAGTTGCGAAACACAAAAATGAAAGCAACCATAATTTTGGTCACAGATGGTATTGAATCCTGCAATGGAAATATTTGTGATGTGATAAGCGCTGCAAAGAAAGAAGGTATTGATTTCAGGCTGCATATAATAGGGTTTGGCTTAAAGGCCGGCGAAACTGAACAATTAAAGTGCGCTGCTCAGGCGGGGGACGGCCAATATTATGATGCTGCAAATGCAGGTGGATTAGGCGACGTACTTAATGAAGCAACTGCGGCCGATGTAGATAAACTTTCAAAAAACTTTTCTGTTTATGCAATCAAAAACGGAAAGCCCATTGATGCGATAGTGAAGGCATATAAAGCCGGAACAAAAACAGATGTTGCTTCCGTACGCACTTATGCTGATACGGGTTTTTTATATCTTCCTGCAGGCACTTACGACCTTGAAATAAAACCTCTTGAAAATAGTGATGTGAATGCTGTTGTTGTTGCTGGTGTAAAAAGTTTTGATGAAAAGATTGCCCACCAGACGATAAGCTTTGATGCAGCTAAGGTACAGGTATCCACTTTAAATAATGGTGACGGATGGGATGCGGTTGTAAAGGTTTTGTCAAAGGATGGGAAAACTGTTTCCAGCGGTCGCACTTATGGAAGACCCAAAGTGTACGAAGTAAATCCGGGCGTTTATGATGTGGAAATAACTGCCATGGTAATAGAAGGAATGGAAATAAAGCACCGTATGGAAAATGTAACTATCAAAGCGGGCGAAACAAAAGCGCTTGAGCATAATTTTAAAAGTGGGATTGCAATGATAGGCGCTACAAATGCGAAAGGGCTTGTAGATGCATTAGTTGATATAAAGGATGCTAATACAAAAAAAAGCATGGCTACCGGGAGAACTTATACGGCGGCCACCAGCAACCCTAAAAAATTTATTTTAACTCCCGGCCCTTATGAAATAACTGTAACTGCCTTTAAAGAATTAAATGGAAAAAAACAAACATTTACGATGGTGGTGAAAGAAGGAGAAACGATAGAGAAAATAGTCAATTACTAATCAGTCAATGATGAATAAGTTAACAAAACCGGCAGGTTTGCTATTGTATCTTTTGACATTTGTTGTTTTCTTTTTTGTCGGTTCGTCCTATGTAGGAATTTCCGGTATTGCAAAAGACCAGGGCCTTGCAGGCGGAGCGATGGTTTTATTTTACGGGCTTGTCTTTGCGGGCCTGGCTTTTATCGCTTCATTATTTCTATGTTATTATGCTCCACATAAAACTATTGTAATTGTAAACAAGATACTGGCGATAGTGTTTATAATATTTACAGCAGTTTTTATTTATAAATTACGGTAGTAGCTGAATTGAAATAGAAGCTTTCTATCTATTTTGTTTTTATCAAAAGCATGCAAGTTGATTCATTGATTCACCTTAGGTATTTCTGTGAATTATTCTCCTAAATCCAGAAAGAGAAATATTTTATTCCACGCTTTAATTATTCAATTACCTTCATTTAAACATAAAAAATTATAACATGAAAACCGGGAAATTTTTATTTATATTTTTAATCGCTTGCGCAGGCTTAAGCTCTCCTGTAACGGCACAAAAACAATTTAAGGCATTATTGGTGACCACCACAAAAGGATGGCATCATGAGTCGCTACACTATGGAGTTTTGGCAATTAAAGATCTCGCTGTAAAAAATTTTTTCGATGTGACCTTATTTGAAGATCCTAATAGTTTCACAGATAAAAATCTGGAACAGTACCAGGTGGTTATTTTTCTGAATACCACCGGCGATATTTTCGATAGCGCACAACAAAAAGTGATGGAGCGTTTTATTGAATCAGGCAAAGGGTATGTGGGTATTCATAGTGCATCAGACACTGAATATGACTGGGACTGGTACACGAAACTGGTGGGCAGGATGTTTCATATTCACCCAACCATTCAGACCGCAAAACTAAATGTGCTGGATGCGAACTTTCCGGGAATGCAGGGTTTTACGGGTAATAAATTGTGGACCGAGGAATGGTATGAATTCGGGCCTGAAAAGACTACAGGACTTAATTATATACTTGCCGTAGATGAATCATCATACAATCCAAAAGTGCAATGGGGTGAAAAGAAAGGTGAGGGGATGGGTAAATTACATCCTGTTGCATGGTATCATAATTATGATGGCGGCCGGGCTTTTTATACTGCTCTTGGACACATGCCTACGGACTTTAGCAATCCTGATTTTTTAAATCATTTATACGCGGGAATCTTTTGGGCGGCAACAGGAAAAAAATGATAGTTTAACTCTGTTGCCCGGTCTTTTAATTATTGTCCAGTGGAAACTGGATAGCCCTTTTGATGATTCATAAACTGAGAGTTCTTTTTTAAATGCGTTGATCGCGGCTGGCATTGGATAAAACCCGATGTGATTTTTATAGCCTGCAAAATATACGAGCATGCCATTTAACTTAAAAGCCGGCATACTATAGCTATTGCTTCTTTCGCTTTTGGCTTCGCTTTCTTTATCGTTGTCCGTATCTGTCCAGCATAGTTTGCGTCTCATTTGGGAAACCGGATATGTAATCATCAATATCTTTTGGTTTTTTCATAGTGAGATTTTAGATTTTTGTTTTTGTGAATTTACTCAAACTCTTTTTGCAGCGGTGTGTTAGAATCTTATCATTTAATCTCAAAAATAACAAGTTTGATTCCTTCATTTCTTAATGCAGAAAAATAAAATGAAGTGCCCGGTTCCACATATAAAAATTTTCCTGCTGTTATTTCAGACGATTGTCCATTTGTGTTGTTGAATGTTATTGCGTCTCCACTTACTGAGTTCAGCAATTAATGGGCCATGGCCACTAATAATTTGCTTGTTGGGTATAGAGTCTTTCAGTTGATAAGCAATGGCCCGGTCACTTTCAAACAATATTTCAAACGGCAAATGCCCGGGTTTTGTATCAGAATTATAGAACGAAATAATTTCTATATCATTAACATGAAAAGGAACCGTATCAAGATTGGCTACACGATGAACTAATGCGTCAGGAGAAAATGAACGATACCATGCTTTACCTGCAACGGATTGATCTTTCAACCAATCTCCTCCCTTAACCTGCGCACTGATTACTGCATCGGAGAGCTCGATAAAAACGGAAGGCGTTGAATGAATATGGAATAACGTGGTGTCCCCAGGTTGTAGCCATACATCGAGCAGGCGGATATATTTATTTTTGAGAACGGGTTTGTGCCTCGGCTCTTTACTTACCTGTACCTGGGCGCCGGCAAAAGTTGAGCATAATAAGACTAGTATTAGAAGCGACGTTGTTTTGGCTCTCATTTAAATTGATGAAATGGTTTGAGTTAAATGTATTATTTGAGTTAAATGTTTTAGTAGTAAAGGTAGATATTGGCGGCACGAAATTAAGACAGGTATTTTTTATTGACAAGATGCATCACTTTGTCTTTGTAGTTGATCCCAACAGGTATCGTTTCATATTCCATTTCAATGCTGTTTCCGTATATGCTTTTAACATGTGCTAATGCAATAATATAAGACTTGTGAACTCTTATAAACTGGTTAACCGGCAATATTTTTTCCATCTCGCTCATGGTTTGCAGAGTTACCAGTTTGTAGTCGCGGCAATGAATTTTAAGATAATCTTTCATGCCTTCGATATAGATAATTTCTGAAAAATTTACCTTAAAAAATTTACTATTGCTTTTTACAAAAATGTGATCGGCGGGTAAGCTTTCTTTTTCTTTTGTAACCTGCGTAAATAACCTGCCATCAACAATTTTATCAATCGCTTTGCTGAAACGCTCAAACGAAACAGGCTTCAGTAAATAGTCTATTATATTAAATTCATAGCTTTCCACGGCATACTCTGCGTAAGCAGTTGTAATTACCACAAGAGGCGGTGATTGTAATGATCTTAAAAAGTTGAGCCCTGTCATTCCCGGTAACTGAATATCAAGAAACATAAGATCAATATCCTGTTTGTTTAAAACTTCTCTTGCCTCAAGGGCATTATTGCAAATTGCTACCAGCTCAAACCTGTCTATCTTTTGCAAATGGCTTTGGAGAACATTTTGAGCAAGCGCTTCATCCTCAACTATAATGCATTTTATCAAGCGGAATTGTATTTATTATTAATGATACGGTATAAGCATTCTTACTTAAAATTACATCAAGCGTGTGAGAATCGGGATACAAGGCTTCCAGCCGTTTCTTTGCATTGGTAATCCGCAGATCACTCTTTCTTATTTCTTCTTTATCTGTTTGAATAATATCGAGAGCATAGGATTCAGGATATACCAACTCAAGAAGACTTCTGCTATTTTTAATCCCCGTACCCGGCATCTTTTTCGCCTGTGTTTCAAGGTCGATATTTGTATTGTTGATTACATTCAAAACAATTTGGCCAGGGACTGTCTTTATTGTAATATAAATAAATGCGTCGTTATACGAATTATTGAATGCATGTTTAAATCCGTTCTCAACAAATGAAATGAATAAAAAAGGCTCAATCATTATTCCATCGGTTTCACCTTCAACAGAGAAACGTACATCTGCTTTGTATCTTATTTTTTCTATATCTATATAATTTTTTATGAATTCTATTTCTTTATTAAGTGAAATTTTTTCTTCGTCACAATCATAAATCATATACCTCATAAGGTCGGCAAGTTTTATAACCACTTCAGGTGTCTTATCCGATTTCTGTAAACTCAGTGAATAAATACTGTTTAATGTATTGAAAAAGAAATGAGGGTTTAATTGGGACCGCAAATATTTTAATTTAAAATTTGCATTATCTTTTTCAAGTGATGCTATAATATCTTCTTCATCAAAATTTTTTTTGAGAAATGCAATGCTTGTGGCAAATGTCATGTTTACAAAAATCCATAAGCTCTCCCGTACAATGGTGGCAGGGGAATAATTAAAATAAGATTGAAGTGACTGGCGGAATTCATCAGGGCTTTCGTCCAGGTGAAAGAAAGAATAAATAAGCTGCAAGAAAACTTAGCACAAGAATATAAAAAGCTACGGCAACAAGACTAAACCAAACATATCGGTTTTTAAAAACAAGCCATGGAACAATTGCCTTTGCATATAAAAGATAAAAGGGGAAGAGTACAAGGCTTATTAAAAGCAGTACAGGAAGAAATATTATATCCTGGTAAAAAAATGTAAAAAAATTTAGGAGAGGATAAAAAAGAAAAACACCTATCCAATAAAATATTTCAGGTTTATAAACAGGTTTTACCGGCCGGTCGTTATCGTATTCCATTTTGGTAAAGTTTTGGAATACCAATCTAACCCGTGGAATGCAAAGCAATAAATGATTTCGACAAATTAGGTGATACTATCGATGAACACTTACTGCAAATTGATATTATAGACTACATTTTCTTTACCATTTTATTTGTAATTACATTGTCTTCCATGTAAGATTCAGGATCTTCTTACTTTTGCGATTCTCTCTTTATATTTTACGATAAAATAAAGCCAGAATATGAAACAAATCCTTTATCTGCCTGTAATTTTTATTTTCACTGTGATTTTTATATCATGCAATAATTCCGGTAATCAAAAGGAATCGACTCCAACGTCAGCCTCCAATGATAAAACAGACAGCAGTTTTAAAATTATAGGAAGGCAGGTATTTACGGCTTCATGCTCTGCATGTCACACCAACCCAAAAGATGTAAAAACACCTTCAACAGAGGCACTCGCCGCCATGGAACCGGGAGTAGTTTTAAATGCATTAAATAATGGAAAGATGAGGCAACAGGGAAGTGCGCTTACGGAGGAGCAACGTAAAGCTGTTTCAGAATTTATAACAAACAAGAAACTTAAGACAACCGTTTTGCCGCCAGAGGCTTATACAACATTTTCTTTTGAAGGTAACGGTGATCGCATACACGATTTTTCGGGGTGGGGAGGAAACCTTGAAGCTACAGGATTCAGAACAACTGAACAGGCAGGTATTACGCCTGAAAATGTTTCAAGCCTGCAATTGAAATGGGCATTTGCAGTTCCCGGCGGCACAGAAATGCGCAGTAAGCCTGCTATCGCCGGTGATTGGCTGATAGTTGGAAGAGAGTCAGGAGAAGTATATGCCTTAAACAGGCTCACAGGTAAAATAGGCTGGCATGTTATGGCTACCACCGGAATAAGAAGTGGAATAGTGATTAGTAAGCAGGGTGATTCGCTTACCGCTTATTTCGCAGATGGCGCAACCTATGTATTCGCAGTAGATATAAAAAGTGGTAAAGTTTTGTGGAGCAGCCATGCAGGTATTGATCCATTGGCTATGAATACCGGCACCGTTGCAGTTTATGGCGGAAAGATATTTGTTCCTCTCAGCTCGATAGAAGTGGCAGTTGCTGCGGACAGCAATTATAATTGCTGTACATCTTCAGGTGGAGTGGCGGCCCTTGATAGCAAAACGGGTAATTTGTTGTGGTATCACAGGGTTATAACAGATACGGCTACACGCCGCGGAAATAAAAAGAATGGAAAGCCTTTTTACGGGCCTTCCGGTGCACCCGTATGGTGCAGCCCAACTATAGACGTAAAGCGTAATTTACTTTATATAGGCACAGGTGAAAATTATACTGAGCCAACAACGCATACGAGTGATGCTATACAGGCACTCGATATAAATACTGGTAAACTGGTATGGAATTTCCAGGCAACCTCGCATGATGCATGGAACCTCGCATGTCCCGTAATAGTTAACTGCCCGGAGAATGTAGGGCATGATCTTGATTTTGGTATGGCGCCCATTTTAGTAACAGGTGAGGATGGAAAGGACAGGTTGGTCGTTGGTCAAAAGTCAGGTGTAGTTTATGCATTGTCACCGCAGGATGGACAGCTCTTATGGAAAAAGAGGATTGGTAAAGGCGGGATGCTGGGTGGCATTCACTGGGGTATGGCCACAGATGGGAAAAATATATATGCAGCAAACGCTGATAATATACTTGCGCTTAATCCTGAGGATTCGACGATTAAGCCTTCGCCGGGAATTTATGCCCTCAATATTATGAGTGGTAAAATTGTTTGGGAAGCGCCATCTCCGAAGGTAGAAGGAAAGGAAAGTTATCTTGGCGCAAATTCCGCAGCGCCTGCAGTAGTGCCGGGAGTTGTTTTCGCCGGAAGTAATGACGGACATATAAGGGCTTATTCTACTACAGATGGGCATATTTTATGGGATTTTAATACTATCCAAAAGTATACATCATTCACGGGCATTGAAGGTAGCGGCGGTTCTGTTGATGGCCCGGCACCTGTAATAGCCGATGGAATGGTATATGTAAACTCGGGCTACAACCAGTTTGGTGAAAAGCCGGGAAATGTGCTACTCGCTTTTGAGATAAAAAAGTGATTACAAATAATGCACTTGTCCATAACATTTCATTCAACATACCGGGCCAGTTTTTCAAGTGTTAACCGGGTGCCGGTTTCATTGTCTTCGGGTCGGATGCCGGCGGGAATATTTTTGAAGATGATGATAACTTTTGTCGAGCTTTTCTTTTTCTCCAATGTAACTTCCATAATCATTTCCCCCAATAAGGCAGGATCGTTTGAATCAAACTTTATTGCCTCAACGATTTTTTTCGGGGGAGAAAGTTCCAGGAATTTTGCTGTGTACCTGTCTTCTTTCTCTGAAGTTTTGCCGCGGGCTTCTTTTTCAGATTGAGAATAGAAAAGTGACATTTGGTATCCTCCGCCCACCCTGAGATCAAAACTGTGAACTTTGCCGGTCATGTCTCCGGGTGCAAGCCAAACTTCCAGCGCTTTAGGGTCTGTGAATGCATGATAAATAGTCTCCCGTGATGCGTGAATAATTGTAGAATTTCGTGTGGCAGACTGGTTGCTTTTTAAATGTGAATCTTTTGAAGCAGGCATCATTATTTTTACCAATATCTCTTTGTATTTAAAAACTCTGCTAAATAGAATTTCTCAGCGTAGGCAGAAATTCAGCAGCAAATTAGTCGACAGCATTAGTACAGCCATGATTAAACCCGGTTGCTCATATAGAGTATCAATACAGGCCGAAAAAAACACTTAAACTTACAGCATCTTATATTTTCATTTCAATCATCCAAATGTGCCCAAACGGATCTTTTATTTGTCCCTGCCGATATCCGTAATCATAATCCTGCGCCGGTGAAACCAGGACGGCGCCGGCGGCCATTGCACTCTTCATCACAGCATCTACATCCGGAACAAACAAACCTATCGTTGTCGTTGTACCATTATGTCTTTCAGGACTAAAAGAATTTTTTCTCAACACTTCTTCATGCACGTGAAACATTGCACCATCTATTGATAATTCTGAAACATGGATGGTGCCGTCGTCATTTGAAAAACGTCTTAGTTCGATGGCTCCAAATGCTTTTGTATAAAATTCAATATTGGTGACTCCGCTTTTTATGTAAAGCTCCGGCGCAAATACCGGCTTATTTATTTCATTCATAATTTATTAATTATTTCAGCGAAGTTACTTTTGTTCTTTAACAATTTCCTTTAGTAACTGTTGCTATTAAAGACTCAAGTAATTGATGAGATTCTGGCTATGACCTTATTAATTTTGACATAGTAAATTACAAATGAAGATTGCAATACTGTCGCCTATAGCGTGGAGAACCCCACCGAAACATTATGGCCCCTGGGAGCAAATAGCGTCTAATATTACCGAAGGCCTTTATGAAAGCGGATTTGATGTAACCTTGTTTGCCACCAGGGATTCCGTTACGAAAGCTAAACTTGATGGAATAATAGATTCAGGATATGAAGAAGATAAGGAGCAGGATCCAAAGGTTGCAGAATGTCTACATATCAGCAACCTGGTGGAAAAAGCGCAGGCGTTCGATATCATCCATAACAATTTCGACTTTTTGCCTTTAACTTATTCCAGGCTTATCAATACCCCAATGGTTACAACCATCCATGGTTTTTCGTCACCCAAAATAGTCCCTGTTTTTAAAAAGTATAATAGTGACAATTATTATGTTTCCATTAGCAATGCTGATCGCAATAGCGAGTTGAGCTATATAGCAACAGTTTACAATGGCATTGATAAAAACCTGTTCACATTCAATAAAATGCCGGGTGAGTATTTACTTTATTTTGGCAGAATACATCACGATAAAGGAACCTACGAAGCGATTCAAATTGCGAGGAAAGTAAAACGGAAACTAATCATATCGGGCATAATACAAGACCGGGCATATTTTAGTGAAAAGATAGCTCCGTCAATAAATGACGACGATGTTGTTTATGTCGGCAGTTCAGGACCAGACAAAAGAAATGAATTAATGGGCAACGCTTATGCATTGTTGCACCCTGTAAATTTTCATGAGCCTTTCGGATTAAGTGTTGCCGAAGCTATGTTTTGTGGTACGCCGGTTATAGCCTTTAATAAAGGCTCAATGAGTGAACTCATTGCCGAGGGGAAAACAGGCTTCCTGGTTAATTCAGTTGATGAAGCATCGGCAAAAATAAACGATATAAATAACCTTAACCGTTCTCACTGCAGGGAGTGGGCCGAAAGTAAATTCAGTAAAGAAAAAATGATTGAACAATATATCGCAGTATATGAAAAGATTTTGAATAACCGGGCCGGAAGATAAAGATCAAAAATATTTATGCCTTCTTAAGTTCATCCAGTAAGGCACGGAGATTAACGGTAGCAAATGATGATGCATAGTCACTCATTGCATAGGGAATTATCAAATCCTCATTATGTATATATGCGCCGCATGTATATACCACATTCGGCACGTAGCCAGCCCGTTCGTTTTCAACAGGTAAAAGCAAGGGCTCCTTTAAGCGCCCTATTAGTTTCTTTGGATCTTCGAGGTCAAGTAAACTGGCGCCCAAAGAATATTTTCTTGACGGGCCTACACCATGAGTTATCAGCAGCCAGCCCTCACTGGTTTCAATAGGAGAACCCCCATTCCCTATCTGCACCAATTCCCATGGGTACAGCGGCTCCTGTAATAGTTCGGCGTCGCTCCACCTGTTTATCTTATCAGAAAACATGATGTAATTATTAAAGCCATTGATCCGGCTGATCATTACAAATTTGTCGTCCACTTTGCGTGGAAATAAAGCAAGATTTTTATCTATTGCATAACTGCCATGAACCGGGAATATTTTGAACGAGTAAAAATCTTCCGTTTCTATTAGTCGTGGCAATATGGTATAGCCGTCATACGCAGTATAAGTTCCGTAGTAAACAGTCTCGCCATTATCTTTTGTGAATTTTACAAAGCGGGCATCCTCAATACCTTTTTGTTCATACTTTGAAATAGGAAATATCACCCGTTCCGTAAGATCAGTATCCAGCGAAAATACTACTTCAGTATATGAATCGGCCAGCCACAGTATTTCTTCTATTGCCTTTTGCTGCTCCATTACTAACAATGAATTCGTGTCTTTTGCAATTTTAACAGCATCACGTATTTGGTCATAGCTAAATCTATCCGGCAACTGGTTCAGTACGAGGTTGTAAAACTCTTCCGCTATGCCCATTTCCTCCAGTTTTCCGCAGAAAGACTTTTTCTTATACATGTGATTCTTAATAAGGGTAGCTTCAGCAACATGATTGCCTGGTTCAAGAACAGAGATTTCATTCTGCTCATCAATAATAGCCCGGCGAAACACGATGGAAGAAATGTGGCCTTCACCCGTAGCTCTGAGGCTTAATATTACTCTTACCTGCCCTTTTTGAAGGCCGGTTTGATCAGGATCCTCAACAATAGAAGGATTAAAAAGAGCAGCAGATTCCAGTGCGTATTCCATTGTAAAGTATGCGCCGATCAATAATTTTCTCCACTCCGAAAGATTGTTACTGTTGTGAATTTTTGTAACAATATGTTTTACATTATTAAAATGCTTTTTATAAATCGTGGTAATGCTTCTATGCCTTTTAGAAAATTCTCTGAGGATTTGATTGACCAGTGAATGGACTTCTGGTTCGGGCATTGCCAATATCCGGGATATAAGTTTTTCGGCCCGGGCTTCGCCATTAAAAAAGAAACGGGATATCACCCTTTTATTATCAGGATAGATAATGCTATTCTTTCTTTGTACATTCAACTTCATTTTACTATCCTGTTATTTCATCCTGTTTTTTGGGCATCCTGGCTTTCAATGCAAATGTGAATAATCAAAATTTAAACGGGTTGATTGTTTATGCAAATGTAACAGTACTGGTTATTACTAAAGCCGGCAATTAAAATATCTAACTTTTTTTTGAGAATTTTATTGCGTTCAAAAAGTGAAAGTATGTATACAAACTGAGTGGGAAGAAAAAAATTAAATTGCCACGAGCTTTAGGTCGTGGCATAAATGAAACTGATGATTGGCTTTTAGCCAAAATACAGGTGCCATACTGACTCCATGTTCAATTGTCATAAATGTTAACTGATCCGGTTTGGCGAAAGCCGATGACCTGTTATTGGCCACGGCCTGAAGGCCCTGGTAACCGGGGAATAATTCAATGCACCAGAAGTTGCGCAATTGAATTAAATTATTTCACCTTACCCGAGAGTTGATTTAAGGATGAGATTGTCAGACCCTATCGTGGATTCCGGGTTTCCGGCATAAGATAATTTTGTTGAATTTGCGAAACCATCGTCATAATATTTACCGGCAACAAGTCTTGCCAAAAGATAACACACTGTTGACTCTGCACCCTGGTTCAGATTTACGCCTCTCTCCTCCAGTCCATCAAAACAACCTCCCGTTGAAGGATTATAAATAATCCTTTTCAGGTGGTTTGCTCCATAGAACCAGTTAAAAGCAATTTTTAATTTGTCCGCATATTCTTCATTCTCAAGTACAGAATAAAACCTGTCCAATGCAAGAATCGTATAGGCCACATCGATAGGTTGCTCTCCATAGCCTTTGGGACTGTCTCCTTTATTTAGCCAGCTTTTATTGGGAATCACTTTTAGCTGGTTGCCCGGAAAAATTTTGGAAAGGAAAAAATCAAAACTTTCAGCAGCAATACGCTTGTATAAATCCCGGGAAGTTACCTGGTAAGCAATCAACATAGCTTCGGGCAGCACTCCATTCGCATAAGTAAGGTACGGCTCAAACCATTTCCAGTTTTCCGTGGAAGCCTTGCTGTACAACGCTGCAAGTTTTTCAGCCAACTTTTCAAAAAGAGAATCGGGCAGGGAAGGGTTTAATGAATTATAATAAAACAATCCTTTTAATATAAAGGCAATAGCTCTTGGTGATTGGATTGATTCCAGTTTGGCTATGGCTGTAAGAAACGAATCAATTGCTCTCCCGGTTGGGGGTAATCGCAATTTCCTTCCCATGTTTATAAAGTAACCCAGCGCCCAAATTGCCCTGCCATTGGAATCATCAAGATTTACAGCATTGTTATCATTGCTCACTGAGCCATCCTCATTCCTGTAATTAATAAAACTGCCATCTGCTAACTGGCAATCAAGAATAAACTTCAAATATGTTTTCGCAAGCTCAAGAATTTCAGGAGAATGTGTTTTCCGGTACAGTATGGTCGTCACAACCAAAGCCCGGGCATTATCATCCAGCGTATATCCCGATTCGCGATCAGGTTGATGATAGCGGGCAAACTGCAGCAGGCCTGTATCAGTGGTAAGAGTTTTTAGATGCTCAATATTTACCGGTTGCAAATGATATTGTATGTGAAGCTTTTCTCCGCATATTTTTTTCAAAAGGTCCATATACCTATTGGCAATATTACTCCACGCTGTGCCCGCCATGGTTTCAATTGCTTTCCTGCTTAGCTCTTCCCGGAAGCCGGGGTCATCCAAATATCGAAATATTTGTCTCGCAAGCGATTGAGGATTTTCGAATTCAAAAAGAAGCCCGTTACCCACATCATGTAACTCTTTCGCATGAGGTATAGGAGTAGACACAATAGCACAGCCTGCACTTAATGCATATGAGAAAGTACCACTTACGGCCTGGCCGGGATCTTTAGATGTAAAAAGATAAATATCCGTTGCGCCAAGATATTCCAACAATTCATCAAGAGATAAATAACGATTTATGAACTGCACATGGTTTTGCAGGCTATTTTTTTTAACCAGTTCCTCCAGCCCGCGGCGGTAAGTCTCGCCTTCTTCCCTTATAACCCCGGGATGTGTGCGACCGAGTACCAGGAAAGTAACATCAGGATACTTTTGTATTATTTCCGGCAATGCTTTTAAAGTGGTTTCAATATTTTTATTGCGTCCTATCAGGCCAAATGTACTTAACACCGTCCGCCCCTTCAGCCCATGTCTTTCTTTAAGCGTGTCTTTTCGCAAATGACCCGAAAGATGTGTTCCGTGTGGTATTACAACTACTTTTTCAACAGGCACTTCATAATGTTTTTGCAGCAGGCCCGCTGAATTGTTAGTCATTACGATTACTCTTGTAATGGCCTGTACCATACCGGTTACTTTTTCTTTCATTGAAAAATCAGGTGAAGGCAACACTGTATGCATAACGACGAGAACAGGCTTTTTTATTTCATGAAGCATCCGGTTAAAATGTTCATGATAGGCGGATGGAAATAATCCAAATTCGTGTTGGATAACCAGTGAAAGAATCCCCGGCCGGTTATTAATATACTCGGCAAATTTTTTATAACTGCAGGGATCATCTGCTTCAAAAATATAGCCCACTTCAGCCGGGTAATTGCGGCCTTCCTTTTTTTTATCAATGGCGGCAATTTTTATATCAACGCCCGACCCAAATACCTGGTAGATTGACTGAAATAAATCCTGCGAAAAAGTTGCGATACCGCATTCCCTTGGAGGGTAGGTTGTCAGCATCCAAACCTGGCCGGTATCTTTTTTTAGATTACTTGATTTGTTAAGGGTATTGGTTAAAACCTTTGAAGGGAATTGCGTCAGCGGACCATCCTTTTGTTCCTTATGAGTTTCGAAAGTATGCTGGTTGTAGAACAATTGATTTTCAAAAGATAGCATAGGCATGATTTCAGGTTAATGACATTGATGGGTTTCGATTTTTATTCACCTCTCAAGTGCAATGCCAAACATTTGTTCTGATTAAAAATTTCAGGGAAAAGGTCAATTTTGCAGTTGTGTGATTTTTATGCCACAGAAAAATCTATATAGTTCTATGAAAAATTGAATCTGTATTGTTGCATCCGGACCAATCATGCGGGCATTCAAAGCCTGCCGGAATAATCTTTAAGCTTTTGCTTTTCAGTTGGAGTCAGGTTATCAAGGCCTTTTTTATTTATCTTATCCAGTATTTTATCGATTTCGTTTTGGCGGTTACGTCTTTCAAGGTTATATCGCTGGTCAATGTTGTAAGTTTTTTGATGTGTTTTGAAAAAAAGATTATCTATTAATAAAACCTGGGGCCGGGTAATAATTATGTATATAAATATTATTGTTGGAACTGCTATAACTGAAATAGCCAGGTAATTTTCACTAAAGGCAGCCGGTACCATTATAAGTGCAACGGCCATACCAATGAGAGCTCCTGCCAGGTGAGCTTCATGACCAATATTTCCTTTCTTTGATTTGATGCCGTAAATGGAGCCCAGCACAAAGAGTGCTCCATAAAGCCAGGCGGGCATTGCAATAGGTACCAGGAAAAGACCTATTCTTATACCCGGGAATAAGGCTATCGATGCGAATATAATTCCGCATACAGCCCCTGAAGCGCCAACGGAATTGTAGTCGCCATGGTTTTTATGAATTAACAGCGTAAACAAGTTGCCGCCAACCAGGCTTGATACGTAGATAATCAGAAATTGCATTCCACCAAGATAGCTTTCAAGGCTGCCGCTGAAAAGCATAAGACTAATCATGTTGAAAATAAGGTGGCTCCAGCCACTGTGAAGAAACCCGGATGTAATAAGTCTTATGTAATCTTTCTTTACCAGGATTTTGTCAACTGCAAACTTGTAGCTATCGAAAAATTTTTCGCTTTTAAATCCTTTATAAGAAAATATCACATTGAGAACTACTATAATTATTCCTATTGTTCCGGTTTCGCTCATAATTACATAGGGTTATGTAAGCCTGCTGCCGAATCATTTGCCTAAAAAATTTGTTGCTTCTCAAATATAAATAAATTTGGAAACGACAGCACAGCTTCGATTGAGAGCAGATAAGCATATTGGGGGAAGATCATCAGGGTCCCGGGATACTTTTGTAAACAATTTTTTAATCATTGCAAAGCAACCTTACTAAAAATATGATATTCACCGGGAGCCAATATAGCAGTATAATTATTCGATGAGAGAGTCACACGCGTTTCCAACCGCATCAACCCA
This sequence comes from uncultured Chitinophagaceae bacterium, assembly GCA_963798665.1. Classification (GTDB taxonomy): domain Bacteria; phylum Bacteroidota; class Bacteroidia; order Chitinophagales; family Chitinophagaceae; genus Ginsengibacter. The sequence continues at coordinate 302,579 of CAWCUN010000023.1, forward strand.
TGTTCCGGATGAGCCGAAATCTACATTTGCAGTTTGACTGGCTACATTAAAATTGCCAACAACCACAACTGTATTTCCTGCATCTGTTAGCTTAATATATTTGATGCCACTTGTTAAATCATAAGTAAAGTTGGTGGAATTGAAAATGCTGTTGTTTGTTTTTAAATGTATAAACTTTGCGTATGCATCATATAATGCTTTACGGCCGGCATCATCATAGTAATCCCATTTTATTGGTTTCTCACCAGTTCTTCCATTGACATTTATGCTGATATCGTAACCCAGTTCTCCAAATTGCCAGATCATTTTTGGTCCTGGAATACTAAACAAAAAAGCCGCTCCCATTTCGTCACGTTTCAACGACGTGGACAAATTATCTTTAATTGTATAACTGCCTAACGCATTACCGTAGGTGATGTTTTTAAAGTTTATTCTTTCTTCATCATGACTTTCCATATAGTCTACCAGGTTTTCTGATTTGGTGAATCCATGATTACTATGAAATCCCCAGCTAAAATCAGAATTGCCCAACCAACCCATGGTAGCTTCATTCATGTTGTAGTTTAAATTGTTCCAAAGCATCATGCCTTCATCAGCGAGCACCTTTTCTTCTGAGGCAACTGCAAAATATTCCAGTATGACGTAAAAATTATTTGGATCAACAGATTTAATATAATTGTTGTAGTCCTTCCAGATCGCTATCCGGCTTGCATCATATGCTGAGAAAGATGCATCATCAGAAGATTGCGTTTGCGTGAAGCCCTTTGCAAGGTCGAACCTGAAGCCGTCAATTTTATATTGCTGCATCCAGAATTTCATAACATTTTTTGCGAAATACTTTGTTGCAGCACTCTCATGGTTGAAATCGTATCCAACGTTATACGGATGCTTTGGATCAACATTAAACCATGGACTGATACCGGTAGGTTTGGAGCCGTCAAAATACAACTGTACCATTGGTGATTGACCGAAAGAATGATTTAATACCATGTCTAAAATAACCGCCACACCTTTACCATGGCATTGATCAATAAAATTTTGCAGGGCTGTTTTTGTTCCATAATATTTATCAGGGGCAAAATAAAACGAGGGATTGTAGCCCCAGCTTGAATTACCTTCAAACTCATTCACAGGCATCAATTCAATGGCATTAATTCCAAGACTTATTAAATAGTCTAGCCGTTGCAGCGTTGATGCGTAATTATGTTCACTTGTAAAATCACGGATCAACAACTCATAAATGATAAGTTTGTTCTTATCCGGGCGAACAAAGTTGTTGTTTTGCCATACATGCGAAGGCTGATTGGCTTGCATTACGCTTACAATTCCTGTTGTTTTTCCAGTGGGATACGCTTTAAGATTTGGATATGTTGAGTTGGGAATATAACTGTCGTTAATGGGATCAAGAATTTTTTCGCAGTAGGGATCGGCTACCTTTAATGTACCATCTACCAAAAACTGGTAGGCATATTCAGCGTCAGGATCAAGGTTATCAATTTGTATCCACCACGTTTGTTTATCGGGCGTGTTTTTCATTGCCGAAGAAGAAGGATCCCAATTATTAAAGTCGCCGATTAAAGCGACTGAATGTTTGGCTGGAGCGAAAAGTGTAACAATCGCTGATTTCCCATTATTGATGAAGGCAACACCATCTTTAGCGCCAGAAGGCAGATCGGTACCGGCAGGAGGAGGTGGCGGTGGGCTTTCGGTACCCGAGCTTCCCTTCTTACAACCTGTTGTTGTCATCACGAAAAAAAGCACTATATAAATATATTTCATTCTATTTTTTTGGCGATGTAAACTTACAAAGTTTCCGCTTCCGCATGCGGTTTCCAGCGGGAACATTTGCCATCAGGCGTTGACCGATTACCTGCATACAAAAAAACCCTGGTAAAAGGGGTTTAATTTTGGAGAAATTTTTTAAAGTAGCCTCATATCAGTCAAATGGGCCTTCATCGTCTTCTTTCTGTTTTTTCTGATCGCGGGGCACGATCTTACTTTCCGCTTTGGCAAACCATAGTATAATCGAAAAAATGAACGATACGGCGGCAATGCAGAATATTGTTATTTCTAATGAGCTAAATTCCATAGCATTTTCTTTTAAAGGTGTATGGTTTCTACTCAGGACTTGAATCATTTTAATGGGTTTAACCGGCTTTCGATCTACCTATTTTGCAGTATTTCGATTTCAAAAAGTAGCTCGTTTGGTGCTACTATAAATATCCAAAATCATACAGCCTTATTCTGCTATTTTCGGTGAATGGATTCCCTTTTTCGTTGATTGGAAAACTTTTGCCGATGGACCTTTCTGCCCATCTGAGATGTCGGTTGATAGCTTGCTATTTACGCAAAAAAAAAGTCGGCCGAAGCTGGAACTAAAAACAGTGGAATAAAAAATGTTGGAAATGTAATGGCGATATTTAAATATCAGCCATCTTCTTTGCCGATCTTTTTTGTGGTTTTTTGTAAGACTTCAATAAGTCTGCTGTGAAAAGTTTCCTGGCCTTTTGTATGTGGCTATCAATTTGTAAACTTTCATCTATTTTATTTCCGGGATACAAAAAGATTCACTGCGCCAAACACTTGACAAATCAACCCGGAACGACACCGTCTTGGCAAAAGGAAATCTGGCAGAAGAAATTGCCAGCTAAAAGAACCAAACGGTAAAGCCCTTATTGTTTATGCCGGTCAAGAACTAATAGGCTCAATGAAGCTGTTTCGCCTGATATACAGTTTGGGTAAAGATTTCAGCAAAAATAAATAAGGAACAAAATGCGCTTTTTTGCAAATGTCTCGCCAGGTGACCCCGTAGGGACTCGAACCCTAGACCCGCTGATTAAGAGTCAGCTGCTCTACCAACTGAGCTACGGAGTCATGATATTTTGCAAATATATTATGTAAATGAAATATTCTTTCTTCTGATTGCACAAACCAACTGTAAAAACATTTATTTGGTATTTTTATCCCTATGAAAATATATTTAGCAGGCATAGTTGTTTCTCTTTTTATGACAACGGCGTTTACTCAACCTTTACCCACTCCCTCAAAACGCCAGCTTTTGTGGCAACAAATGGAGACAAATGCTTTTATACATTTTACCGTTAATACATTTACCGATAAAGAGTGGGGAGAAGGTACCGAAGACCCGAAAATATTTAATCCCACTCACCTGGATGCCATGCAATGGATTAAAGCCCTGAAAGATGCAGGTTTTAAAATGGCGATCATCACTGCAAAACATCACGATGGCTTTTGCCTGTGGCCTTCAAAATACACAGAGCATTCGGTTAAAAACAGCCCGTGGGAAAATGGTAAAGGCGATGTGGTCAAAGAGGTTGCTGAGGCATGCAAGGAATTCGGACTAAAGTTTGGCGTTTATCTTTCCCCGTGGGACAGGCACGAACCTTCTTACGGAACACCATCCTACAATACTTATTATAAAAATCAACTGAGGGAATTGCTTACTAATTACGGCGAAATATCTGAAGTTTGGTTTGATGGAGCCAAAGGTGAAAATGCAAAGGATATGCAATATGATTTTAAAGGATACTGGCAAATAGTGAGACAGTTACAGCCAAATGCAGTGATATTTTCTGATGCGGGGCCGGATGTAAGATGGGTTGGAAATGAAAGTGGCAACGCAGGCCAGACGTGCTGGTCAACTATTGATACAGCAGGAATGGCGCCTGGTAAAGCGGATGCAAATTATTTAAATACAGGAGACTCAAATGGAAAATACTGGATTCCTGCCGAAACGGATGTATCCATACGGCCCGGTTGGTTTTATCACGCAAGTGAAAATGATAAAGTCAAGACACCGAAAGAACTGGTGAACCTGTATTATCAATCCGTAGGCCACAATAGTTTATTGCTATTGAATATTCCACCGGACAGGGAAGGATTGTTTTCGCAAAATGATATTGACAATATCACCGCCTTTAGAAACATGCTTGATGAAACGTTTAAAAATAATTTTGCGAAGAGAAATGTTTCACCGCCCTTAACCGATAAAAATTTAAGCACTTTCATTTCTCTTAAAATCAATCAGCCCTTAATAGTTGATTTTAAAAAACCAACTGCGATTAACAGGGCATTATTCCAGGAAAACATTGCAACGGGCCAGAGAATTGAAAAGGCATTGTTAGAATATTGGGATGGCAATTCGTGGAAAAAGATAACGGATTTTACAACGGTGGGGTATAAACGCTTATTACGTTTTGATTCCATTACTGCACAAAAATTGAGACTAACAATAATTGAATCTAAAGGAAGGGTTGAACTGGCTGAAATTGGATTTTATAAGGCATCGGAGAAAGAATGACTCATCTATAAACTTTTGTCACTGAAAAGGTTTATTTGCAATGGTATTAATTTGTTCCTATGGTAAACGACCGATTTTCAAAAAAAAACTTTCTTTTTAATAAAAATTTTCAAAAACTTTATTGTATAAGTTTTACTTTCATATTGTTTTAATATTTATCCTTTCTGAACACTTTAAGTAATTATGGGAAACTTCCAGATTAAAATCCAACCAAAAAAATACGATGCAATTATTGTAGGTTCCGGAGCAGGCGGTGGTATGGCCGCCTATGTTTTGGCAAATGCGGGCTTGAAAGTCTGCCTAATCGAGGCAGGGCCGATGTATGATCCCGCAAAGGATTCCAACCAGTTAAGAAATCCCTGGGAATCGCCGCGAAGAGGTGCCAGCACTAAGTTCCGGCCGTTTGGTGATTTTGACGGTTGTTACTGGGGCTGGGAAATTGACGGAGAGCCTTACACACAATCTCCGGGTACCAAATGGGAATGGTGGCGTGCACGCATGCTCGGCGGTCGCACCAACCACTGGGGGAGAATATCATTGAGATTTGGTCCGAAAGATTTCAAGCGTAAAAGCATTGACGGACTTGGAGATGACTGGCCGATTAGTTATGATGATGTAAAACCCTATTACGATAAAATTGATAAGTTACTTGGTGTTTTTGGTACCAATGAGGGATTAGTTGATGATCCTGATGGTATTTTTCTCCCGCCACCAAAACCGAGGTTGCATGAATTGTTTATCAAAAAGGCAGCAACCGGTATTGGCATCCCGGTAATTCCTTCAAGGCTTTCCATTCTCACCAAACAAATTAATAAAGATCGCGGGCAATGTTTTTATTGTGCACAATGCGGGCGCAGTTGTAAAGTGTATGCAGATTTTTCTTCTTCATCTGCGCTGGTCATTCCTGCATTAAAAACAGGTAATGTGGATTTGGTTACCGATTCAATGGTTAGAGAAGTCTTAACAAACAAAGAAGGGCTTGCAACCGGTGTTTCTTACATAAACAAAGAAGAAACGCAGGAATACCAGGTGAATGGAAGAACAGTGATTCTCGCAGCGAGCGCATGTGAGTCAGCACGGTTGTTATTGAATTCAAAATCGCAACGCCATCCCAATGGGCTGGCTAATTCGAGCAATGTAGTAGGTAAATATTTGCATGATTCTACAGGGGCAGATATGGGTGGAATTATTCCCGAATTATTTGATCGTAAGCGCTACAATGAAGATGGAGTGGGAGGCATGCATGTATATACGCCATGGTGGCTTGATAACAAGAAGCTTGATTTTCCGCGGGGCTATCATATAGAATACGGTGGTGGTTTCGGTATGCCTTTGTATGGATTTAACTGGGGTATAGAAAATTTAAACGGGACTTATAAAATTAAAGGAAAACAAAAAGAAGCGGGCGGTTATGGTGCGTCTTTAAAAGAAGACTACCGGTATTTTTTTGGAGCTCACGTTGGCATGGCCGGCCGCGGTGAAGCTGTAGCAAGAGAAGACAGCTATTGCGAAATTGATCCGAACGTGGTTGATAAATATGGTATTCCGGTGTTACGTTTTCATACAACCTATACCGATTATGAAATAAAGCAGGCAAAACACATGAAGGAAACATTTTCTGAAATACTTCATTCGATGGGTGCGGTAATTACATGGGGTGGTGATGATGGTCCGGAAAATAATTATGGATTGCATGCTCCCGGCAATATCATTCATGAAGCGGGTACCGTTCGTATGGGAAATGATCCTAAGAGGGCGCCATTAAACAAATGGGCACAAGCCCACGAGTGTAAAAATTTATTTAATGTGGATGGGGGAATGTTTGTATCCCAGGGTGATAAAAATATTACGTGGACGATTCTTGCATTGTCAATGCGTACTTCGGAGTATATTGTTGACCAGTTGAAGAAGAATCAAATATAAGATGCGAAATGTGGTGCAACGACAAGCTAATAAACCAATAAACTGATAAACTAATAATCAACGCTCATGGATAGACGTAAATCTCTAAAGGCACTTGCATTAGGAACTGTTTCAACAGGACTATTACTCGATGCATGCAAGCTTGCTGATAAACAGCAGGCGGATGATGGTGGTAAAGTTATCAGCACTGCCGACACTACTGAGTCGGGTATTAATCGTATGAAGGAAGAGGCCGACCACTATAAGGAAGTGACTTCCTATACCTTTTTTACACCGGAAGAAATGACTACCATCACAGTTCTTGCGGATATTATTATTCCCAAGGACGCTGTGAGCGGGAGCGCTTCAGATGCTAAGGTGCCTGACTTTATAGAGTTTATTGTTAAGGATATGCCACAGCACCAGGTTCCTATGCGTGGCGGATTGCGCTGGCTTAATTTAGTAACATCGCATCTTTATAATAAAGGATTTGCAGATTGCACTAAAGAGCAGCAACTACAAATTGTGGATGCAATTGCCTATCCCAAAAAGGCAAAGCCTGAAATGAAGCAGGGGGTTGCTTTTTTTAACCTGATGCGTAATTTAACAGCGACCGGATTTTATACATCCGAAATAGGAGGTAAAGATGTAGGCTATATGGGTAATGTGCCCAACCAATGGAATGGAGTACCTGCAGATGTTTTAAAGCAATATAATCTTGCCTATACTGAGAAAGAGCTGAAAGAATGTATTAGTTTTTCGTAAGACGGGTAAACGATAAAGGTAAAGGTATAACTATAGGATATAAGGTATGGGACATAAGGTCAGTTGTATCAAAAATTAAAATGCAACTAAATTTCTTCTAAACCCTACTTATTAGTGCTGTCTTTTTTTTACTTTGAAAAAATTAAAAAAATAATCATTCACTTGTTAACTTCTCTTTTATCATGAAAAGATTTATTTCACTGCCACTGATTTTTGCATTAGGAGTGACTGGTTCTTATGCACAACAAACCATGAAGCATGAAGACACTGAATTATACACACCGGTACCCCCTGTGGTAACACCAGGAAAATCCTGCGGCAGTGCACCTTCTGATGCGATAATTTTATTCGATGGAAGTAATTTGGATAAATGGGTTCTGGCAAATGATACAACAAAGCCTGCGGACTGGATCGTGGAAAAAGGAATTTTCACTGTGAAAAAGACTTCAGGTAATATACAAACAAAAGAATCTTTTACAGATTACCAGTTGCATATAGAATGGCGGATTCCAAAAGACATTGAAGGAAAAGACCAGGCACGTGGAAATAGCGGTTTATTTCTTGCCTCAATAGGCAAGGGTGATGATGGATATGAAATGCAAATTCTTGATAATTACAATAATTCAACTTACACGAACGGGCAGGCCGGCAGTATCTATAAGCAAAACGCACCCTTGGTAAATCCGAACCGTCCACCTGGCGAATGGCAGACTTATGATGTGGTGTGGACTGCTCCAAGATTTAATGACGATGGTTCTTTAAAAAGCGCTGCACGGATAACTGCTTTTTTCAATGGTATTTTAGTTCAAAATAATTTTGAATTGAAAGGACCCACACGTTATATCGGTCTTCCCACTTATGAAGGTACTGCTCATGGCGCAGCTCCAATAAAATTGCAGGCTCATGGTGATAAGAGTAAGCCGATCAGCTTTAGGAATATTTGGATAAGGCCACTCTAAAAAAGTCGACGGGTTATTTTATTCTTCCTCTTCAAATTCCTTGTGTTCTTCAGGTTTATAATTTGCCTGCAATTCTGCTAATTTTTTCTTGCCATAAGATAACCGTGTTATCAGCACAAACAATACAGGAACTATAAAAATAGCAAGAGAGGTTGCTGCAAGCATCCCGCCAAAAACTGTCCAGCCAATGGTTTTGCGGGATTCTGACGCGGCGCCGGTGGCAAATGCTAATGGTAACACACCCAGAATAAATGCAAGCGATGTCATAACGATAGGTCGTAAACGCAATCTTACTGCCGCAATGGTTGCTTTTAATAAGTCCATTCCGCTATCTACCCTTTCCTTTGCAAATTCTACTATCAAAATTGCATTTTTTGCTGAAAGACCTATTAAAGTTATCAGACCTATTTGCGCATAAATATTATCGGTTAAATTAGGCAATAGAGTAAGCGCAATTATAGAACCCAGTGCACCAATGGGTACGGCAAACAAAACGGAGAAAGGCACTGACCAGCTTTCGTACAATGCAGCAAGAAAAAGAAAAACAAATATCAATGATATGGCAAAAATGGTTGTTGTTTTATTTCCCGCTTTTATTTCTTCAATGCTCATTCCTGAAAATTCATAACCATAACCGGCAGGCAAGTATTTTGCAGCAGTTTCCTGCAGGGCTTTAATTGCCTGCCCGCTGCTGTAGCCTTGTTTGGCACCGCCGTTTATTTCAATTGATCTGTAGATATTATAATGCGATATCAGCGTCGGGCTTTCTATCAATTTGGTGGTGATTAATGAGCCTAACGGAATCATGTTTCCCAATCCATTTCGAACGTAATATTTTTTTAGCTGATCCAGCGACGAGCGGTACGAACTATCAGCCTGTGTAACCACCTTGAAATTTCTTCCATATAAATTAAAATCATTCACATAACCGCTTCCCAAATAGGTTGATAAAGTTTGATATACGTCTGCGACTGTTACCCCTAATTGTTTTGCTTTATCGCGGTCCACATCTACCTGGTAGCTTGGTGTGTTAGCTGTAAAAAAAGTATATGCCGATTCAATTTCAGGGCGCTTATTTACTTCTCCTAAAAAATTTCTGGCTACCTGCGAGAACTGGTTGATATCATCTGTACTGGTTGTTTGCTGCAGCTCAAAAGTAAAGCCTGCAGTACGCCCAAGGCCAGGCACCGCAGGAGGGGAAATTGCTAAAACCCTTGCTTCTTTTATATCAGCGGTTTTCTGTCTTATTGCTGCAATTACACTTAGAGCATTATGTTCTTTTCCTTTGCGTTCATCCCATGGTTTTAAATGAACAAACATGGTTCCTACATTGGATTTATTTGAAAAGCTAATGATGTTCAAACCGGCAAGGCCACCCACGCCTTCTACTTCAGGTATTGATTGTACTCGTGCCATTAACAGTTTCAGCATCTCAATGCTCTTGGTAGTGGAAGTAGCTTCAGGCATTTCATAGGTAACATACAACCGGCCTTCATCTTCAGGAGGAATAAAGCCGGTTGGCTTGGCCTTGAAAAGAAAAAACAATCCAACAAACAATACAATAAGCATGATCAATACATAAGGTGTTTTGCGGATCCATAATGCAACGCCACGAGTGTACGAAGCAGTGAATTTTCTTAAACCATTGTTGAAAGCAGCAAAGAATTTTTCCAGTATATTTTTTTTCTCCTCTTCACCTTTGGAATGTTTTAGCATTAATGAACATAATGCAGGAGTAAGCGATAAAGCAACAAATGCAGATATGATTACAGAAACTGCAATGGTAATCGCAAACTGCTGGTACAGTCTTCCAACAATTCCGGGTATAAAACCCACCGGAACAAATACAGCAGCCAATATTAAAGCGATAGCAATTACCGGCCCGGAGATATCGTTCATTGCTTTACGGGTTGCATCTCTGGGCGATAGATTATTGTGATCTATATTATGCTGAACAGCCTCTACCACGATAATAGCGTCGTCTACAACAATACCTATAGCCAACACAAAAGCAAATAATGTAAGCGTATTAATCGTAAATCCAAAGGGTACAAAAAATATGAAAGTGCCAATAAGAGAAACAGGTATTGCAAGTACAGGAATTAATGTAGCACGCCAGTTTTGAAGAAATAGAAACACTACCAATACTACCAAACCCAGCGCTTCAAGAAGAGTAAACACTACTTCCCTTATGGATGTTTTTACAACCGAAACAGTTTCAAGAGGAACAAGGTAATCAAAGTCCTGGGGGAAAGTTTTTTTAAGATCCGTAAGTGCTTTCGTAATCCCTGAATAGGTTTCCAACGCATTGGCATCGGGCGCCTGGTATATCAATAAAAATGTAGCGGGCTGGCCGTTTACAAAAGCATTGAATGAATAACTAAACTGTCCTAATTCCACTCTCGCAATATTTTTTAGGTAAACGATATTTCCAGTAGCAGGATTGGAGCGTACAATAATATTTTTAAATTGATCAACCGTATTGATCCGGCTATTTGTAAGCACACTATATTCGAAAGCCTGTACATTGGGCTGCGGATTACCGCCAATAGTACCTGCTGCAATTTGCAGGTTTTGTTCATTGATGGCTGCCGACACATCTGCCGGAGAAATATTTAGTGCCGCAAGCTTTCCGGGATCGAGCCATACACGCATTCCAAAATCATTTCCCAGCGATAAAATGTCGCCAACTCCGGGAACACGCTTCAATGCGTCCTGTACATAAATATTTACATAATTACCTACAAATTTTGGATCATGCGTTCCTTTCGGCGAATAAAACGCAAGCGCTACCATAATGCTCGGATTGCGTTTTCTAACGGTAACGCCTAAACGTTTTACAATGTCGGGCAAGATGGGCTCGGCAACGCTTACCCTGTTTTGTACATCCAGCGCAGCAATGTCAATATCGGTGCCTACGTCAAAAGTTACACTTATGGAGCTTTGTCCGCTCGAGGAACTGTTACCTGTAATATAGGTCATGCCCGGTGATCCGTTAATCTGTGTTTCTATTGGGGTGGTCGTAGTTTGCTCCACCGTTTGCGCATCTGCACCGATAAAATTCGCATTAACTGCAACGGTCGGGGGTGAAATATCCGGGTACTGTGCAATAGGTAAATTACTCATTGAAATAATACCTACCAGTACGATCACAACTGAAATAACAATTGCTGTAACGGGACGTCTTATAAATGTTTCGGCGATCATTTAATACAAGGTATGAGGTATAAGGTATAAGGTATCAGGTATGTTTTCATCGCTTTTGTTTTTTTGATACTAATTATTTTTTTTGTTGCGGAGAGGCAGGTTTTGGCGCTTCAGTTGTAACTATTGAACCCTGGTGCAGGTTTTGCACCCCTTCCACTACAATTGTTTCTCCTGGTTTTACACCATCCTTTACAATTACATTGTCTCCTATTTGTGTGCCCAGAGTTACCTGGCGCTGTGATACCTTCGAACTGTCTCCAACAGCATACACGAAAAATTCTCCTAACTGTTCTGTTACCGCTGCATAAGGAATGAGTGTTGCATTCTTTGAAGCAGTATTTTTAACCCTCACGGTAGCGTTCATCCCGGGCTTAAGCAAGTGTTTGGGGTTAGGAAAAACCAACCTGATTTTTATCGTTCCGGTTTGAGGATCAACAGCACGGTCTATTAAACTTATTTTCCCCGGGTAAGGATAAATATCTTCTCCGAAAGCAATGGTGAAAACAGAATCCTTTACAATAGAACTGTTTTGTTGTAGTTGACTAAAGCGATAAATATTTTTTTGATCTATTGTAAAATCTACTGCCATCGGGTTATCTGTTGAAACGGTATTTAAAACCGTATTGCCTGCGGTTACCAATGTTCCCGGCTTTACCTGCGAAATGCCAATTGTGCCGGTTAACGGTGAACGAATAGACGAGAATTGCACATTCGACCGGATGCTGGTTACGTTAGCTTTGGCTGCAGCGACTTGTTTTTTGGAAACCTCCAATGCAGCATCGGCATTATCAACCTGTTGCTTTGCAATGGCATCATGTTTATCAAGTTCATGATACCTGTCTGCATCTTTTGCCGTCTTGTTCAGATTTGCTTCCTGCACCTGCAGGTTAGCTTCTGCCTGCTGTAAGTTGGCCTGGTATATTTGCTGATCTATTGAATACAGTAATTGCCCTTTGGTTACCTGTTGCCCGTCTTTAAAATGAATAGCGGTGATATAACCTGTAACCTGTGACGTTATATTTATCTGGTCCAATGCATTGACACTGGCAGGATATTCATCGTAATAAACCGCATCAGTTGGTTCTACCCGTGTAACAGATACCGGAATTGCAGGAGGAGGCCCCTGCTGCTGCTGTGTTTTTTTATCGCCGCAGGAAACAATAAAACATAATGAAGCAGGAATTAAAAAAATATGGTATAATTTAGAATGCATGTCTGTGATTATTTTTTAATAAATGATATTTCCTAATGATTCCTCCACATCTACTTTGCTGGAAAGCAATTGGTATAATGCGTTGTAAAAATTTATTTGCGCTGTGCGTAAATCCGTTTCGGCATTGATAACTTCGAGATATGTTTTAACCCCCGACCTGTATTGTAACCGTATCACATCATATACTTCGTTTGCCAGCGATAGATTTTCCTTAAGGCTATAGTAGTTGTAAAGGTTGCTTTTATAAGTTGCCAATGCCTGTGCATATTGTGTGTTAATATTATTTCGAATACTGGAAATGGAATTATCAACCTGGCTTACTTCCAATTCTGCCTGCTTAATTTGCTGCAGTCTTTTTCCGCCCTGGAAAATAGGTATTGATAACAAAACGCCGGCATAGGAATTAGGATAACTTTGGCCATACAACTTACCAAACTGGTTATTAAGATAATTAAGATTGTAATTTCCAAATGCAGAAACCTCAGGCAAAAAACTCCATTTGTAATATTGCAGGTTGTATTGCTGTAGTTTTTTTTGAGTTTCCAATAGTTGAATTTCAATCCGGTTGTCGTAGCTAACCTCCTGCAAAGTATCTAACAAAATTTCGTCAGCCATTTTTGCTGAATCATAAACTAATTCCAAATCTTTTGAAGATGGATATCCCATTAATTCTTTTAAATAAGAAAATTTTGCCTTTATAGTTTCATCACCGAATTTTTTTTGAGCTTTTGCATTGTTTAGGGAAATGGTGGCTCTTTTATAATCTGTTTTATCTGCAATGCCGCTCTGATACTGGTAGTACGCGTCTTTTAAGCTTAGCTCGATACGTTCAATATCCTGCTCGGTTACGTCTATCTGTTGGGTAGTCAGGAGAACGTCATAAAAAGCTTTGCTCACCATCACGGCGATATTTATATTTTGCTCTTTAGTGTTTTGTTTCGATTGAAGCCTGACATCTCTTGCACTTCTCGATGCCAGCAGCAGGTCGCTCTTAAAAATATTCTGTGTTGCACCAAATTGAAGGCCTGATGTATTTTTAGAGCCTATACTAATTATGTTTCCATTGAAATTGGATGTCGGTAATTGAAAATTGTGTTGGAAATTGTAATTAAAATTTACCTGTGGATACCAATCTGCGAGCCTGCTTTTAATTGTGGCTTCTGTAATATCTTCATCGAGCTTTGCATTTTTAAGATTGGGATTATGCACTATCGCATAATGGATGCAATTCTCAAGCGTAGCCTGGTGCAGCAAAGTATCTTCTTCGTTTTGCTGTGCTATCAGCAGGTAAGGGAAAAACAAAGCTACCAGGAGCAAACTGTTTTTTTTCAACTTACACTTGTTTTTTAATTTGCCGTTGTACATACACCTTTTTTAAATGCCATTTTAGTTTGCACTGCGTCTATCTGTCTGCAATACTCATTACAACAATGGCAATCATACAACCATTCGGTTTTACTGCATTTTTATGCCGTCCCAAATAATAGTAGCGATCTTGCAAAGATCAGTATCCTTAAAACCGAAATGCCCTGATACATGATATTTTGCTGTCGCGGTAATACATCCAAACACTGCCGAAGCTATCAACGAATATTCCATTTTTTTTAGATAACCTTTATCCATTCCATACTGAAAAAATTCATTGAATTTACTTAAAGAACCTTTATCATTTTTATTCGAGACATTTTTTGCATAGGGAGAGCTGTTGAATTGTTCATAAAAAAATAATGCGCTTGGATTATCTATAAAATACTTACAAAGGTTTATCCACCCTTCAAAAAACTGCTCCCTGTATTCTTTTTTTGAATCACCATCTTTAAACATTGCTTCAACCATTTCTTCCTTAATTTGACGGTGCAATTCCATAATAATATCATCCTTGCTGGAAAAATAATGGTAAATGGTACCCGAGGCCACGCCTGCATTCCGGGCAATAAGACTTATGGGGGTTCCATGAAAGCCGTTGTCTCTTATAAGCTCAAGGGTGCTTTTTAAAATAGCCTCTTTTTTATCCGATATGTCCGATTGAACGATCATTCGGGCCGCAAGATAAATATTTGCATGTTCGAAAATTTTTTTAATTTTCTCTTAAAAGAAGTACATTCTCCGATATTTCTATGATAAAACTTTAAAAAGTATCACGTAATTTAATAGCCGGTTTCAATATCCGATGAATTAAATTCTTAAAACTATGAGGAAAAAATGAAATCCTATCCCTTTTCTCCGGAGCTATAGTAATTAAAGCAAGGAAATAGATCTGAATAGCCGCTGTCCCAAAGAACAATCTCCCGTCACGCAAGTTTGATAGCAAAAATTAATGAAACGTTTTATCATAGATAATGCATTTCCTCGTTTTGAAAAAGGACTAAGAGACGAGCTTGCCGAAAAAGGTGTGTTGAGAATATATAACAGGGGAGAAATGATAGTAAGGATGGGACAAAAGCTTACAGGTTCGTTCGTAGTGCTGCAGGGAAGCGTAAAGGCATACAGGGAAAATGATAAAGGCGCACAGTTTCTCGTGGCATTTCTTAAGGAAGGACAAAGCTTCGCAATGTCTGTTAGTGAAGATATGCCTGAGGGAAATAAAAAATGTTTGCTTACTTTTTTTGCGATAAAGACAACCTACATTCTTCATCTTTCATTTACAGATAAAGACTCTCTTGCAAAAAAATTCGACAGCTGGTATAAATACGTTTTGTCCACAACAGCAATGTATCATCAGTTTTACCTGAATATGATTGATAATATTGCTTTTAAGAAGTTAGATATACGAATTGAGTTTTTCCTGGAAGGCCTGAGTATAATAACAAACAAGAAAATTTTAAACACGAGCCATCGCGAAATTGCCAATAGCCTTCACTGCTCAAGGGAGGCGGTTTCAAGGCAATTGAAAACTATGCAGGAACTGGGTAAAATAGTAGTTCGTCGCAATGAAATTGAGATAATAAATTTGTGAAGTTGGTGATGTTGGTCACAAACTTGAAATTTTCATTGATTAACTTTGCCGCCAGTGAAATGCATCGGTTGCTTTCATTACCAAAGAAAAATATACATAAATTTTATCCCTTATTTAATTTGTTTAGAGTTACAGACCTGGTATCGCCTGATAAAAATTTCATAAATAGAGTTTGCCCGCTTTACTATTCCATGTTATGTAAAAAAATGAATACCCAAACTTTTACATAACCAATATCCTTTTAAAACATAGCGTCAACTCCTGATTAATACACTGAGAATTGGAATATATTTTCAGTGTATTTTTTTTGCATGACTTTTAGGTGTGTAAATAGCCAAAAAATACACTGCTGAAAAATAAATGTGCTGTGTTCTATGAATTATTAAGTTTATGAAGATCGTGCAATGGTGACTTAAGATTTTTGTAGAGAATTCTAAAGATGGCGTAATATTCCTGGTAAACGAGGTAATTTTTTTTAATGGGGTCTACCAGGATTTCTTTATGAGATGTTACAGGGGTATTGCCGGCGATTAATTTTGCCGACCTCATATATAAAATCGCAGCACCAATAGATGATGCATCTTCTGTTTGCTGCAGGCAAAGCTTCTTGCCCGTAATGTCAGCCAACATTTGCATCCAGATTTTTGAATGAACAAATCCACCGCTCACGTTTACCTGTAAAACTGGTGCGGTTGATTTTTCAATTATTTCCAGGATGTTTTTTAAAGAAAAACAAATTCCTTCCAAAGCCGCTCTTAAAAAGTGAGGATTTGTGTGATAAGATTTGATGCCTGCAAAAACTCCAGACGCTTTTTCGTCCCACAATGGTGCTCTTTCTCCATACAGGTATGGCAAAAAAAGGAGACCACCACAAGCCGGCTGAACCGTTTCGATCAATTGAAAAAAATTATCGTAATCTTTTGCAGATGGATTCGGATTATTCAGAAATGTTTTAAACAACCATTTTACGATATTGCCGCCATTGTTTACAGGGCCTCCGCTAATAAAAGTTTTTTCATCAAGGATGTAATTAAAAATCATCGCACCATAATTGTCAACGGGCTTATTTCGTGAAATTCTCACTGCGCCACTTGTTCCAATGGTCAGTGCTGCGATGCCGGGTTTTATTGCGTCACTCCCAAGATTTGCAAGGCAGCCGTCGCTGGCACCGATGCAAAAGATTGTGTCAGGCCGAATGTTCAATGAAGCGGCGATGGAGGCATCAATATTTTTGCGTGTAAAATTTGTGGGAACCAATGTTGAAAGCTGCGAAGGCCCAATGGCACACAATAACAATGAGGGTGTATTCCAACAGAGTCTATGTATATTAAACAGGCCTGTTGCGGAGGCAATTGAATAATCGATTTCATAAGTTTTAAAAAGCCTGAACCAGATAAATTCTTTTATAGATATAAACTTGTGTGCCCTATCAAAGATTCTTTTGCTGTTTTTTTTCAACCAGATGATTTTGCACAATGGTGACATGGAATGTATTGGAGTACCTGTTGCCTTGAAAATCCTTTTCCCTTCAGCAGCGCCTCTTAGTTCTTCAGCAATTGTTTCACTTCTTGTATCCGCCCAGGTAATTAAGGGAGTCAAAGGTTTGTTTTTGTCATCCATAACCAGGAGGCTATGCATGGCGCTGCTTAAACTAACTGTTACGGTTACATGCTTAAGCTTTTTCGATATTTCATTAATACAACCCAGGAATGCCTGCCATATGGTTTCGGGATCTTGCTCAGAAAATCCTGCCCGGGAATTGTCAGTAGAATAATAATATTGTGAGGTGGCAATTATTTTTCCATCAGTTCTAACGGCTACAGCCTTCATACTGCCTGTTCCGATATCGATACCTATAACGTGTTGCTTCATTATATTTGACGACTAAATGTTTTTTAAAATTATCGTTTAAATTTATATTAAGAATTATTTACCTCTGCTGTCGTTTGTCACCTTAAAAATTCATCGTATGAAAAGAAGAGAATTTATTCAAAGCACGACGCTTGCTACTGCCGGTGTCACCATCCTTAACTTTCCCATCTTTGGCAAAAATGCACCGGGCAACAAAGTAGTTCTTGGTGTGATGGGTGTAAACGGAAGAGGCAGCTATCTCGCCGAAAATTTCTCCGGCTTACAAAATGTTGAAATAGCTTATATATGTGATGTTGAAGATGGTGCAATTAAAAAAGGACTAGATGCAGTGAAAAATGCGAAACGAAAACCAGAGGTTATCAGAGATATTAGAAGACTTGTTGAAAAAAGTGATTTTGATGCGCTGATTATTGCTGCACCGGACCACTGGCATACTCCTGCAGCAATAATGGCTGCGACTCACGGTAAACACGTGTATGTTGAGAAGCCCTGCGGTCATGATCCGCATGAAGGTGAATTAATTTCGCAGGCATTGCATAAATACGGAAAGCATATTCAAATGGGCAATCAACGTCGTTCTTTTCCAACTCTAATAGAAGCTGTTAAGTCAGTAAAGGAAGGTATTATAGGTGACGGTTATTTTGCCAAGGCGTGGTATACGAATAACAGGGGAACAATCGGCACGGGAAAAATAATTCCACCGCCTGCAACATTGGATTATGAATTATGGCAGGGACCTGCTCCAAGAAAGCCTTACCGGGATAATTTAATTCATTATAACTGGCATTGGTTCTGGAACTGGGGAACAGGCGAGGCGTGTAACAACGGAACTCATGAAATTGATTGCTGCAGGTGGTTTTTGGATGTTGACTATCCAACAAAAGTATCGTCTACTGGCGGCCGTTACGCCTTTAAAGATGACTGGCAAACACCGGATACACAGGTAGCGGGCTTTGAATTTGGCGACAAAGCAAGCATAACATGGGAGTCGAGGAGTTGTAATAATTACCCGGTGGAAGGCGCAGGCAGGGGCTTCATAATTTATGGGACTAACGGTACATTAATCAACCTGGGTAATGATGATTATAAAATTGTAGATGCAAAAAATAAGATCGTCAAAGAAGTAAAATCAGCAGTGAGTGCAGATCCTAACAATACACTAAGTGCAAACGGTAACCTTGATACCTATCATTTCCAAAATTTTATAGATACCATAAGGGGTGAAGCAAAATTAAATTCTCCTGTTGATGAAGGACATAAAAGTGTATTATTATGTCATCTTGCAAATATTGCGCAACGTACAGGACAGACGTTACATTGTGATGCTAAAAACGGGCATATACTTAATAACGCGGAGGCTATTAAGCTGTGGAAGCGGGAATATGAAAAAGGTTGGGAGCCAAAGGTTATATGATGGCCTATGATTATTATTTTTAAATAGAACAATAACAGGCCATGTTTAGAAAAACAGTTGCAAATAAATTACAAAATGTAAGTGACTTCCGGCTCAGGGGGCATGAGGTAAAGCGCATAGAAGCTTTTAGTGATGCGGTTTTCGCTTTCGCAGTTACGTTGCTAATAGTTAGTCTTGAAGTTCCAAAAAGCTTTGAAGAACTTTTAATTACCATGCGTGGTTTCTTTGCGTTTGGTGTAAGTTTTATTTTATTAATGTTGATATGGTACGAACAAAATATTTTTTTTCGTCGTTACGGATTGGATGATTTAACAACAATTATTCTAAACTGCACCCTTATTTTCCTCGTGTTGTTTTACGTTTACCCGCTTAAGTTCCTTTTTACACTTCTTTTTAGCGATCAAATATACGGAGCTGAACATACACCATTAATTGTGAGTAATGATGTGCCTAAGCTTATGGTTATTTATGGTACGGGCTATATTTGTATTTATCTCCTCTTCTCATTTATGTATTTGCATGCTTTGAAAAAAAGATCGCAACTTCAGTTAACCGGCGGAGAAATATTTGACACAAATACAAAAATCTATAAAAATGCAATTCTTATTATTGTGGGTATTACTTCAGTAATAGTTGCGATGGCCTTAAGCCCTGAGAGGGCGGGGCTTGCAGGATTTGCATATTTCCTGATAGGTCCGGCTTTCTCGGTTTTTTTCCGATACAGAGCTGCCAGGAAAAGTAAATTATTCCCTGCAACGGTTGCCGGGGATAATTCAACCGATTGAACAAAAATTATTTTGTAACTTAAAATCTCTTTAAAAAATATCATGAAAAAATTTATTGTAATCTTGCTCAGCAACTGTTTTGCGCTTTCGATTTCCTGTATTGCACAATCAAATGAGTGGACAAATTTGTTTGACGGAAAAACACTTAACGGATGGAAGCGACTTGCAGGAAATGCCAAATATAGTGTTGAAGATGGAATGATTGTGGGGACGACCGTATTGAATTCAGGCAATACCTTTCTTGCAACCGAAAAGGAATATGGAGATTTTATTTTGGAGCTCGATATAAAAATTGAAAGCCTGAAAGGTAATTCAGGCGTGCAAACGAGGAGTCACTATGATCCTAATGGTCATGAAGGAAAGGGATTGGTTTATGGACGACAGGTGGAAGTAGATCCTTCTGATCGTAAATGGAGTGGTGGTATTTATGATGAGGGCAGAAGGCAATGGTTATACCCGCTTACACTTAATACAATTGCACGGGATGCCTTTAAACGCCAGGAATTTAATCACTATAAAATTGAATGCATAGGGAATGAAATGAAAACCTGGCTGAATGGAACCCCTGTTGCTTATCTCGTTGATACTATTGACCAGAAAGGCTTTATTGCTTTGCAGGTTCACCAGGTAAACGACACCGGCGAGGAAAATAAGAAAATTTATTTTAAGAATATTCGTATTAAGACATCAGGTTTGCAACCGACATCATTTCCCCCAGGGGTATTTGTTGTAGATTATGTTCCTAACCATTTAACTAATTATGAAAAACAGAATGGCTGGAAATTATTGTTTGACGGAAAGACTTCCAATGGCTGGCGCGGCGCTTATCTTAAAACATTTCCAAAAATTGAGTGGGTAATAAGGAATGGAACAATCACCGTACTTGCTTCACAGGGCAAAGAAGGAGGCAATGGAGGCGATATTGTTACCACCGGGCAATACAAAGCATTTGATCTTTCTTTTGAATTTAGATTAACGCCGGGAGCAAATAGCGGTGTAAAATATTTTGTAACGCTAACTGAAAATAATACCGGATCGGCAATAGGACTCGAATACCAGGTGCTCGATGATTCGTTGCACCCGGATGCAAAATTGGGAAGAGATGGCGACAGAACCCTTGCATCATTATACGATTTAATTCCTGCCGAAAAACCAAAATCTGTTATCCGGCCCATTGGTGAATGGAATACAGGAAGAATAGTTGTGTATCCTGATAACAAAGTGGAACACTACCTCAATGGTATAAAAGTTCTTGAATATGTTCGGGGCTCTAAAGAATTTCGTGACCTTGTTGCAGTGAGCAAATATGTAATTTGGAAAAATTTCGGAGAAGCTCCGGAGGGACATATTCTATTACAGGACCACGGTAATGAGGTAAGCTTCAGAAGTATTAAAATTAAAACTCTTGAATAATCTTCTGCCTTTGTTAGACTCTTCCGAAAAGAAAAATTTGAAATAAAGATTTATTTTCATCCGGCATTCCTACCTCAAATCGCCGGTACAATTGCCTGAATGACGAAATAAAAAACTGCAAGATAAAAATGCTTTCCATGACCGGCGCCAAAAGATTGTAATTTTAAAATGTAAAATCTTAACCAACAAACATTCAATTATGGAACCAACAACGATTGCTATTAAAGATTCCACCGCAAATCCAGCTCCATTGGGATTATTAGCTTTTGGAACTACTACCGTTTTACTCAATTTACATAATGCGGGAATTTTTGAAATGAATTCCATGATTCTTGCCATGGGGATTTTTTATGGTGGACTTGCCCAGGTCGTTGCAGGAATAATGGAAGGGAAAAAAAATAATACTTTCGGATTGACAGCCTTTACTTCGTATGGATTTTTCTGGCTAACATTGGTAGGCTTGATTGTAATGCCAAAACTCGGATGGATACCTGCGGCTTCAGAAGATGCCATGGTAGCTTATCTCGTTATTTGGGGAATATTTACCGGATGTCTTTTTTTTGGAACGTTGCGTATAAGCAAAGCATTACAATTTGTATTTGCCTCGCTAACTATCTTGTTTTTTTTATTGGCAATAGGGGATGCAACAGGCAATGCATCGTTAAAAACTTTCACAGGTTACGAAGGAATCGTTTGTGGTGCATCTGCGATGTATACCGGGGTGGGAGTTTTACTAAATGAAATGTATGGTAAAACAGTTTTGCCGTTGGGATTGGTCGTTAAACCTAATTAGAAGATAATATAGAAAATTTCATGCGAACAAATGATTTGAGTTAGGCATTAGTGGTTTAGAACGATAACATCAAAAAATAAATTCAAATCATTAAAATAAATTCAAATTATGAAACCGATTTGTACAGCCTTATGTTCTTTTGGGATGAGCGGCTGGGTTTTTCATGCCCCATTTCTACAAGTGAATCCCGGCTTTAACCTTTATGCGGTTTGGGAGCGTACGAAAAACCTTGCAGAAGAAAAATATCCCGGTATAAAAACGTACAGAACGCTGGAAGATATGCTGGCAGATGATTCTATAGAATTGGTCGTCGTTAACACGCCAAACTTCACACATTATGAATATACGATAAAAGCACTTGAGGCCGGAAAACATGTAATTGTTGAAAAACCTTTTACAGTTACCGTTAAAGAAGGTAACGATTTGATTGAACTGGCAAAAAAACAAGATAAAAAGCTTTCGATTTATCAAAACAGGCGTTACGACAGTGATTATAAAACAATAAAGAAAATTATTCAGCAAAAAGTATTAGGCGATCTTGTAGAAGTTGAAATGCATTTTGACCGCTTTAAAGAGGTTCCTGGTAATAAAGTTCATAAAGAAACACCAGGGCCGGGAACGGGTTCATTGTATGATCTTGGCTCACATCTAATCGACCAGGCGTTGCAATTGTTTGGTATGCCTGAAAAATTATTTGCGGATATACAATGTATGAGACCGGTTTCGCAGGTAGATGATTATTTTGAACTGCTTTTGTATTATAAAAAATTAAGGGTTCGTTTAAAATCAAGTTATGTTGTTCGTGAAGCGTTGCCAGGTTACATTTTTCATGGCTTAAAGGGTTCCTTCATAAAGCCTAAAACCGATATCCAGGAAGAAATGTTACAGGCTGGTAATACCCCCGGAACAAGTGATTGGGGAACAGAACCGGAATCACAGAAGGGACTGCTTCACACAGAAAAAAATGGTGAAGTGATAAGAGAATATATACAATCTGAGCAGGGAAATTATGATGAATTTTATGATGGAATTTATGAGGCTTTGCGTAATGATAAGCCTTTGCCTGTAACACCCGAAGACGCTGTAAACGTTATTAAAATTATAGAGGCGGCTTATGAAAGCAATAAAACGAATTGCCTCGTTAAATTATAAATTGATGGTTTTGCTAACAAATAATCTGCGATGAAATTAGCGGCTGATACTTTAGAAAATATTATTCCGCGTAAAGTAACAGTTCCGGCTAAACGCATTACGGAGTTGCCCGAAAAAGTGCTGCAATTTGGTGCAGGTATGCTGCTTCGGGGCCTGCCGGATTATTTTATTGACAAAGCAAACAGAAAAGGAATTTTTAATGGAAGAATTGTTGTTGTGAAAAGTACGGATCGGGGGGACCTTAGCGAATTTGACAAGCAGGATGGGTTGTATACACTATGTGTTCGTGGTATTGAAGACGGAAAGAAGATAGAAGAAAACATAATTAACTCATCGATCAGTCGTGTATTAAGTGCGCAAAATGAATGGAAACAAATTTTAGAGTGTGCTCATGACGGGAACATACAGGTGATAATCTCAAATACTACAGAGGTGGGGATTAAACTTGTAAATGAAATTATTCGCCTTCATCCACCTGTTTCATTTCCCGGAAAATTGCTGGCATTTTTGTATGAGCGCTTTATTGCTTTTAGCGGAAGTGATGAAAGTGGTTTTGTAATTATACCAACAGAATTGATTCCCGGGAATGGGGAAAAACTGGAGTCTATCATTTTAGAACTTGCGCACTTCAACGGGTTAGAAGATGCCTTCATTCAATGGCTGAAACACTATAATTATTTTTGCAATTCTTTGGTGGACAGAATTGTTACGGGTATGCCTGCGCCGGAAATTAAAAGCGAAATTGAAAATGAGTTGGGCTACAGGGATGATCTTCTAATATTATGCGAAGCTTACAGGCTGTGGGCTATAGAAGGTAACGAGCGTTTAAAAAAAATAATATCATTTGCAGAGGCGGATGAAGGGATAATTGTATCACCCGATATAACTATCTACCGGGAGCTAAAACTGCGGTTATTAAATGCAACCCATACCATGAGCTGTGGTATTGCCTTTCTTGCCGGTATCGGAACAGTAAAGGAGGCAATGCATGATGAGACGATGGCCGCATATATTGCGGCACTAATGAAGCAGGAAATTGGGCCGGCAATACCCTATGAAATACAAAAGGAGACAATAAGAAATTATTCAGAAGAGGTTCTTGACAGGTTTCGGAATCCTTACATTAATCACAATTGGAAAAATATTACTCTAAATTATAGCAGCAAAATAAGGTTGCGTTGCGTTCCGGTTATTGTAAATCATTTTAAAATCAACAATACAGTTCCTGAATTATTCGCATTGGGATTTGCAGCCTATATTTATTTCATGAAAGCGGTGCAACAAAATGGAAGTGAATTCTTCGGTACGCTTAACGGTCAGCAATATCTCGTTGATGATGAAATGGCAGGCAAATTTTATAGCCTGTGGCAAAGCCTGCCTGCCAATAAAGTAGTAGGCGAGGTTTTGAAAGATAGCGTACTCTGGGGCACCGACCTCAATGCATTTCCTGGTTTTCAGCAATCGGTTGCCAATAAACTAAACCATATTATCGGTGAGGGAATGAGAGCCACTCTTGAAAGCCTGGCGGTAAAGAAAATTTATGTATCATGAATCACAAAGTCACGAAAGTACATCCCCTCGATAATCTTTTGGTTGCTTTAATTAACCTTAATGAAGGAGACATAGTAAGTTATAACGATGAAGTGTACACGATAATAGGAAAAGTGCCGGCTAAGCACAAATTTGTTACGAGTGATATAATGCCGGGTGGTGATTTAATTATGTATGGAGTACTGGTGGGCAAGGCGCAAAGTTTTATCCCACGCGGCGCTGCGATCACTACTGAAAATATAAAGCATGCTGCAAACACCTTTGAAGTTAGTGAAAGGAAGCTTGCCTGGCAGAAGCCCGATGTTTCCAGGTTTACTGGTATTACTTTTAAGGGTTATCACCGCCCGGACGGAAAGGTAGGAACTGCCAACTACTGGCTGGTAATCCCAATGGTATTTTGTGAAAACAGAAATCTCGAAGTGTTGCGTGAAGCGCTGGTAAATGAATTAGGTTATGGAAGAAACCAACATAAGAAAGTTGAAGTTTCAAAGCTTATTGATATTTATAAAAGCGGTAAAAATATTGACGAGATATTAACAGCAGACATTGCTGTAGAAGAAGGCGAGGCAAGGAAACAAAGACTTTTTCCAAATGTTGATGGAATAAAATTTTTATTGCACGACGGCGGTTGCGGCGGTACCCGGCAGGATGCTCAGGCATTGTGTGGATTGCTTGCGGGATATATTACTCATTCAAATGTAGCGGGCGCAACGGTTCTAAGTCTTGGCTGCCAGAATGCCCAGGTTGAAATTTTGCAGCAGCAAATTAAAAAAAGAGATGGCAACTTTTCAAAACCAGTATATGTATTGGAACAACAAAATATTGGCAGGGAAACTGATTTGATATCACAGGCTATAAAGCAAACTTTTGCCGGCCTTGTTTATGCAAACACGTTGGAGCGAAAGCCGGCTCCATTAAGTAAACTTATTATTGGTTTAGAGTGTGGAGGCTCAGATGGATTCAGTGGAATATCAGCTAATCCGGCAATAGGATATACATCTGATTTACTCGTGGCCCTCGGTGGTACCGTTATTCTTTCAGAATTCCCGGAGCTATGTGGTGTTGAGCAAAATTTAAGTGACAGATGTGTTACAACGGATACGGCCAATCGCTTTGTTAACCTGATGCGTTCCTACAATGAAAGAGCGATAAAATCTGGTTCGGGTTTTGACATGAACCCGTCGCCGGGCAATATTAAGGACGGTTTAATTACTGATGCAATAAAATCTGCCGGAGCCGCAAAGAAGGGCGGTACTTCTCCTGTTGCGGATGTATTGGATTATCCCGAAATGGTGGGTAAACCGGGCTTAAATTTATTGTGCACACCCGGAAATGATGTGGAAAGTACAACTGCGGAAGTTGGTTCCGGCGCAAATATTGTTCTGTTTACAACAGGCCTTGGTACCCCTACCGGAAACCCGATTACACCGGTTATCAAGATTGCAAGCAATACCGCTCTGTATGATAAGATGCACGATATAATCGATATCAACACCGGAACAATCATTGAAGGTGAAGAAACAATTGAACAAGCAGGCGAAAGAATTTTAGAATATGTTATTAAAGTGGCTAGCGGCGAAACTGAAGTAAGCGCTGTGAGACATTTGCAAAATGATTTTATTCCATGGAAGAGGGGGGTGAGCCTTTAAGATTTCGACGCGAAGTCAGCAGCAGACATGACATCTACTTCAGCATAAAAATATCTTCGACCGGCACTTTAAAATAATCGACAATTTTCAAAACAATCAGTGTGTGCCGCAGGAGCTGAAGTTTTATAAAAAATATTACACGATCGCTATCCGACCGGTTCTATATTGCAGCTTTCTTCAAGTGTTTTCTTTTGAATTTTTTACTGCAATCATTGTAAGCAACGCAGATAATAAAAGTGATACCGACATAAAAATATAGGAAGCATCAAATCCTCCCGTTGCACCATTTAAATAACCGACAAAGTAGGCTCCAAGGAAAGACCCTAAAGCTCCGAAGCTGTTAATTAAGGCAATTGCGCCCCCTGAAACATTGCTTGGTAACACTTCTGTAATAATTGCAAAGAATGGCCCATAAGGTGCATACATAGCGCCTCCGGCAATAACGAGCAATATAAATGACAGCCAAAAATTTGTGGTGCCTGCTAAATAGGAACCATAAAAGGCAATTGCACCGATCAATAAGAACGGCCATACAAAAGCTTTCCTGTTTAATGTTTTATCGGAGAAATAGGAAGCGGTAAGCATGGCAATGATGGCAAGCAGGTATGGAAGCGACGAAAGCCAGCCGGTGTTTACCATCGTTAGGTTCCCAGCCTTTTTTATAATGTCCGGCAACCATATTACAAAGCCGTATACCCCAATGCTCCACAATGCATATTGCAGGCACAGCAGAATAACAACACTTGACCTAAATGCTATAGCGTAATTTTTGACAGGTTTAATAACCTGCTGTTCCTTGTAAAGCTTTTGTTCCAGTTTTAGTTTTTGATCTTCTGTTAGCCATTTTGCATTCTTGGGTTTATCATCTACCAGGAACCACCAAAAAAAAGCCCATACAATTGCAGGCAGGCCTTCGAGTATAAACATCCAACGCCAGCCTAAAGATTGCACGAGGTATCCTGACAATATCGACATCCAAAGGATAGTTACAGGATTGCCGAGAATTAAGAATGTGTTTGCCCTGGAGCGTTCAGATTTTGTAAACCACCTGCTTAACAGGATAAGCATTGAAGGCATCACAGCGCTCTCAACTACACCGAGCATAAAGCGTATGACGATTAATGCATTTATATTATTTATCATGCCTGTTGCCATGGCAAGGCCACCCCACAATATCAGCGACCAGAAGATCAATTTTTTGGCGCTTTTATTCGCAGCATACAGAGCTCCCGGAATCTGGAAGAAAAAATATCCAAGGAAAAAAAGAGAGCCTAATAATGAAGAGGTAGCGGCAGTAATATTAAGATCTTTTGCCATACCGCCCGCAGTGGCAAAACCAAAATTTGCACGATCAAGATATGCCAGGCTGTAGGTAATAAAAGCAATAGGGATAAGCCGGTACCAGCGTCGTTTAGCAATCGTTTCTGTCATGGGTCTATTTTATTGTTTCACCGTTTTAATTACTTTGGAATATTAATCATCATCATTTGGGCACTCTAACCTTTATGACTATTTTTTTAATCGTATCATAACCATCAACCTTAAACGCAGGTCGATGCATTTCCTTCGGGGAAAAAATAAAAAAACTTCCCGGCGCCGCATCATAGTATTTTTCTCCAGTCACAGTAAAATTTTCATTGTCTGTTGCAGTATCATAAGGTATAGTAACGGTGGCATTGGGCGAAGAAGGTGAAGCAATCCCCATTTCAGCTTTGCCTTTAATAATGTATTGCAGGTCATTAAAATTCCGGTGTGCTTCCCATTTTACATCTTCCTTATTTTTTGGGGCCAATTCACTCACCATAGCAAATACATTCCCTGTGTCTATGATATATTTACCGGTATCAAGATTTGGAAGGTCGTGAGTTTTCAAAAAATTAAATGCCTCATCCCACCAGGTTTTATTTAAATGATATTGCCTTGAAAATTCTTCCTGGTTGATGGATTCATGAGGAGTGAACTGTAATCCATTTAACCATTCATGATTTTGAAACCATGCGCTTGTATCTTCAGCCAGGGTTGTTTTAGATGAAGAGTCGGTTGATGAGTTGCAATTGCTTAATAAAACGTTCATGGTTATTAAGAGTAACACGATCAATAAAAATTTACGCACTGTGAATTTTTTCATTATAAAATATTTAAGTGAGGATTAATTTTTTTTAAAAAGATATGATCAACGCATTTAAAATAGTTTTTGGCTAAAGCCGGAAAATTATTTGTTCTATTTCCACGACCTGAAGGTCGTGGCAAATTTTTTAACGATACTTACCTATTTAGGATCTAGTATCGCTGTTATTATGTCAAGCGGTGTCTTTTTATGAATTGTTGTCATAATCTTTAGACGCTTGTTTTTATAAATATTTCAACTAAATAGTTTCGCAGGGCATTAATTCTTTCCCACCAAAAATAATTTTTAATATAGCGATAGAAATTATTGAATCAAATAATTTTTTATCCTAATTATTTTATTTCAAGGCAAAAGCAACATAGTTCCCCCCGGGTTTTCCTCCCCGTGCTCCACCGGCTGCGATTACCAGGTATTGTTTTCCATCAACTTCGTAAGTAATCGGTGTTGCAAAACCTCCCGCAGGCAATTGGTATTCCCAAACAACCTTCCCGGTTTTTCTATCAAAGGCCCGGATTTTTTCATCTCTTGTCGCAGCAATAAATACAAGTCCACCGGCTGTTACCACGGGGCCACCATAATTTTCAGTGCCGGTTATTGGGATACCCTTTTTCGTTAGTTCCGGGTACTCACCAAGAGGAACCCTCCAAAGATAATTCCCGGTATTAAGATCGATTGCATTAAGTGTTCCCCATGGCGGCTTAATTCCCGGGTAGCCATCCTGGTCGGTCAATTTCTTCCATAGCTTATTTACATAAGCGGGCTGAAATCCAAACTCATTGCCTGGAGCTATGCCTGAAGAGGCTGTGGCACTGTGTTCACTAAAGTTACGTGGCCTTCCGGAAGGTTTATTCACTAAATAATTTACAATTGCCGTCCGGTCTTCATCCGAAAGTCGCTGAAACGACGGCATTCTCCCGCTGCCTGTTTTTGTGATTTTTTGGATCTCACTCACAGTGCGTCTCTTTGCGATGTCAACTAAGTCAGGAAACTCCGAGCCACTCCCTTTTTTATCCTGTCCGTGGCAGGCTGCACAATTTATTAAATAAAGAATATTGCCCATCGAGAGCGATGCAAATTCTTTGTGTAGCGTTGCTGTATCCGCCATTTGAACGATCCATGGATCGTCGTTTGAATTTTGGTATAATACACCGTCAGGGCTTATGGCATTTCCTCCCCATTCAGCGCCACCACTGTATCCAAATAGTAATGTACCCCTGGTATTTGGTGGGGCAAATTTATTATCCGTCTTAAATTGAAGAAACTGGCCTTTTACATAAGAATAAGATTCAGGCGAAATATCAGTGATGTCCGCTTCTGTAAATACCTGGTGTGAAAGAGGCAAAGGCTTAAGTGGATACTTTTGAACAGGCCATGGATGCTCGCCCGGAAGACCATCGACAGGGACAGCCCTTTCTTCCACCGGAAAAATTGAAGTTCCGTTATCGCGATCAAGCACATATACCAATCCGTCTTTAGTAGATTGAACAGCTACATCAACTTTTTTGCCATTGTGATTAATTGTCGCAAGATTGGGCGGACTCGGCTCATCGCGATCCCAGAGATCATGATGAATAGTTTGATAGTACCATTTCATTTTACCTGTTGCCGCATCAAGTGCGATTACACAATCGGAAAAAAGATTCATCCCTTCCCGGTTGCCTCCATAAAAATCTGATGCGGGCGAACCTGTTCCAAAATATACGACTCCTCTTTTTTCGTCAAGACTTAAGCCACTCCAGTTATTTGCTGCGCCTATAGATTTCCACGCATCTTTTGGCCACGTATCATAACCCAATTCACCGGGGTGAGGAACTGTATGAAAAACCCATTGTAATTTTCCCGTAATAATATCGAAAGCCCTTACATTTCCTGGCGCTGCATCTCCTGACTCGGGAACGGCTGAACCAATAATCAATAAATTTTTGTAAACAATCCCCGGTGTATTCGCAGTTACTGAAAGTTGGCTTACATCATGATCCGCATCGGGAGCAAGGCCCTCATGAAGGTCCACGACTCCGTTCTTTCCGAAGTCGGAAATAAGTTTTCCATTGTTCGCATCAACGGCAAATAAGCCGGAACCAGCACTATAAAGAATTCTTTTTTCATCTTGATTTTCCCAATAAGCAACGCCCCTGTTGACATTGATTACGTTATATCTTTTTTCATCTTTTGTGGGCTCGAATTTCCAAAGCTGTTTTCCGATGCCGGCATCAAGGGCAAACAATTTTAGATCAGAAGTGGTGCCATACAGAATGCCATTGACCACTATCGGCTGGCATTGGATTGCCTTTGGCCTTCGCGGTTTTGAATCATTTGAATCGACAGTTTCACCGGCATAATAAGTCCATGCTACCTGTAAGTTTTTTACATTGGTTGTGTTAATCTGATCGAGCGGGGAATAACGATTGCCGGCTTTATTGCCACCATAAACGGGATAGTCTTTGCCTGTTTCCAAAGAGGTCTCCGAATGTTTGCAACCCGCTATCAACATAAGGCCCGGAATGAACATCAATATTCTCTTCACTTATATTTATTTAATTACTGATGGTTTTAGTGAGTAATAGGTATTGGAAATTTTCCAGCTAAAAGATTCGCCGGGATTTACTTTTATTTTAATGAATGGCTCCGGGCATATGGTTGTTGACGCTGACCAAAATGCTAATTTCGATAAAGGCTTATCACAGGTGATGCTTACTCCTGCACCTGTGTTTTGATTTTCAACTTTTATATTGTAATCCTTTGCGTTGTCTTCATAGCCACGTAATTGAGAATAATAAACGTGTTGATTTTTTGCTAGTTCTTTTTTGAAGATAATTTGATTGTCTTTGATCACTGCGAGAGCTGTATCGCCTCCTTCCCCTGTAATTTTGAAAGGAAGTATTATTGTAAATCCCGGCCCGGTTGCCTGTCTATCGGGCATTAAAAAATTATGATTGTACACAGTTGTTTCAATTATTTTCTTACCGGTATTTTTTAAAGTATGGGAAAGAATCAGTTCCGGTTTTCCTTTTATCAATTCTACTGTTTTTTTATATTCATAAGAATACAGCGAATCATTAAGTGCGTGAAAAAATTCAATCTTATCAGTTTTTGTTTTCACCTTCCATTTGCCACCATTTAAAATTTCATAAGGCGGGACAATTGAATAATTGGAAGTATCCATTCTTGCAAGAATACCAATTCCAATTTTTAGAAACCCTTCTCCGGTTTTTGCATCATCAAAGCCCATAGGTAAAAAATCTTCGACAGGCCCCATAATGGCATCATGAATCCGCGGATCATATTTTGGAAACCATTGTCCATAATAAGAATGTCCTTTGTATTCAAGGTCAGAAATAACTCCCGACCAATCGAATCGCGAACCACGATAGTAGCCAATATCAGGATCAGGCAAATAAAGATGGGCATGTATTATTCCATTGGTTATTTCTGCTTCGGGTGGGTCTACAAAAGATGCAGAACTAATTGCAGCCGTAGAGCTAATTAAAAATAGTATGTTAATTTTATTTTTAAAAAAATGATTCATCTTCAATCAGAAAAATTATAGAAGTATTTTATATCTTTTATGCAGATTAATTATTTTTAAATGGACACGCAAGCGACTCCTTTAGATTGATGAGTTTAATTTGTTTCTAGTAAGGT
The DNA here is from genome assembly GCA_963798665.1 of uncultured Chitinophagaceae bacterium. Classification (GTDB taxonomy): domain Bacteria; phylum Bacteroidota; class Bacteroidia; order Chitinophagales; family Chitinophagaceae; genus Ginsengibacter. The sequence continues at coordinate 334,301 of CAWCUN010000023.1, forward strand.
TTAGTTCGTTTCTTCTGAATTAATCTTCATCAATTCCAACTATAATATTCAAAATAAATTTGTTATTCAACTAAAAACTCTGTCATGAGAACGCTTTTCATTCCACTCAGGAGTTGGAGCAAAAAAGTTTTTATCTCTTGCATGTAAATGTTTTTTTACTTCATCTTCATTCAGTTCAATGCCGAGCCCGGGAGCAGTCAATGGAACATTGGCAAAGCCCTTTGTTATCATCTGCCTGCCGTCTGTTGTTTTTATTAAACCTTCCCACCACGGCACGTCTATGTTATGATGTTCGCATGCTAAAAAGTTTTGCGTTGCTGCCGCACAATGCACATCGGCCATAAATGAAACCGGGGTTCCGGCCTGGTGCAACGCCATTGCCACTCCATGTTCTTCAGCATAATCACCAATTCTTTTTGTTTCTAAAAGTCCGCCTGATGTTGCAAGGTCGGGATGGATTATGTCAACAGCGTGTATATCTATTAAAGGCTTAAAATTTTTCAGCAGGTAAATATCCTCGCCGGTAAGAAGAGGTGTTTCCAATGCATCAGACATAGTTTTCCATTGATCGGTAAGTTCCCACGATACAATATCTTCGAGCCACGCAAGCCTGTATTTTTCCAATGCTTTGCCCAGGCGAATTCCATTGTTCAAATCAAAATGGCCATAGTGATCCGTTGATAATGGTATTTCATAACCTACCATTTCTCTCACAGTGTTTACAATTTTTGACAATTCATCAAGGCCTTTATCCGTAAGTTGTATTTGCGTAAACGGGTGCAATGTATTTGCATAAGACATGTAATCTCCCTGCCATTGCCTGAGCGAACCCTGGCTTTCCCAAAATTTTTGATTAACCAGTGTGCCTGGAATTTTTGTGAGCTCATCTATAGAAACATCCATTTTAAGCCAGGTGTATCCCTGGTCTTCCGTACGAAATTTTATCAACTTTAATTGTTCGGCAGGTGATTCCGCTTCCGGTGTATCCGCATACAATCTTATTTTATCGCGATACCTTCCACCCAATAATTGCCATGCAGGAACATTCCAAACTTTACCGCATAAATCCCAAAGCGCCATTTCAACAGCGCACACGCCACCTGCCTGCCTGCTTGGTCCGCCAAACTGTTTAATTATCTTAAATATCATTTCTACATTACAGGGATTCAATCCAAGTATGTGCGCTTTCAACATTAATGCATAACGTGGATCTGCTGCGTCTCTTACTTCTCCCAATCCATAAACACCCTGGTTGGTATCAATGCGGATAATTGCTGTTCCTCCCATGGCGCCCGTTAAGGCATAACGCATGTCTGTTATTTTTAAATCAGAGGGACTTGAAGATCTTTTTACTTTTGAGGTTGTGTGAGCAATAGTATCACCAATTGACAGGCTCATCATACCTGCTAATGTTATACCCCCGATAGCAGTTTTTTTGAGGAAATTACGACGGTCATCCTTTGTTTCGGGATTATTTATCTCATCCAGAGCTGAAGAAATTTCCGCCTTTTCAAGTTCCTTATTTTCTAATGCTATCTGTTTTAAAATACTTTTCATGATATGAATTTTTTAAAAGTTTACGTTCGGAATATATTAAGATTACGGTTTATCGTATAGTCTTATTCGTTATAGTTATGGCTATTTAGGTAATCGTCGAGTTCTTTTCTTGTCATAGGTAGTTTACTATCGGGATAGTTTTTGATCCAGTTCATAAAATCTTTTTTTATTTCATCGCTCCAGCGACTATCAATTTGGCCGGCCAGGTATTTTTTTTCACGTAAACGCTGAAATCCAAATTGGTCACGCAAGGCTGTTACTTCGGAAGATATTACCAATTCATCGATAAGGTTTGCCGGAATAAAAATGGTACCATACTGGTTCGCCAAAACCACATCACCGGGCAATACGATGGCACGACCAATGCGGATAGGAGTGTTGATAGAAGTAAGCATTTCCTGCTGAAGGTAAGATGGGTCGACCCCACGTATCCATCCATTGAAGCCTTTTATTTCTTTTAATCCCGCAAGGTCTCTAACAGATGCATCGAAAATAACCCCGTTTTTTGAGTTGGCATAAATGGCATTACCAAGATTGGAGCCAATCAATGTTCCATCAATGATTCGCCCATAACCATCTGCTACATAAACATCACCGGGTTGCAAAATATTAATAGGCCATGAATTAGTTCCACCGGAAGAATCACGTCCTTCTGCTATTCCCTGTTCTTTCACCACTTTTATAAGATCGGGCCTTGAGGGCATATACTGTGCAGTAACCACCCGGCCAGTCATTACACTATCGGGATTTATAATTTGCCAGTTCCCTTCATATTGATTTTGAAATCCTTTACTACGTAAATAGCCCCAGGCTTCTTCCATAGCCACATGTTTCAGCCGGGCCAGGATAGCATCAGAAACTTTTGGACGGCCATCTGCAAAGCGTTCACCTTTCCATTGGGAAGTTAATGTTTTGATGTATTCCGGTGAGGAACCGACACGTTGCGCTTCAGTAAAGAAAAATAAAAGGATGAATGTAAGAAGGAGTAATAATTGTTTCTTCATAATAATTGTCTTATTTGTTTATTCTAAGTTATTCTTTTATTAAATTATTTGTTCATCATACTTAGCGCTTTGGTCTAATGTAATTATTTCCCATAAAATTAATTGCCACGGCCTTCAGGTCGGATCATTTAAAAAATTGTGATTGGCTTTAGCCAAAAGAGTTTTGATACTTTAGTGTGACGCATAGACAGATTGTTTTTGGCTTAAGCCCTTTATTACTTTATTCGATCCACGACCTAAAGGTCGTGGCAATTACAATTAGCGTTTTTACAGAGATTATTGTTCATCTAATTATTAATAAAAAACTAAGAACCTTCAGTAAGAGTTGTTCCTCTTATTGAATCTATCAATCCTCTTATATAACCAATGGCGAACAAGGTACCGATTGTACTATAACCCGGGAAACTATTGCTATCGCCGGCCATTGTCGGTACATGATCAGGACGAATAGGACCTTTGAAACCGGTATCATATAATCCTTGCATTAGTTTCGCCATGTCCATTTGCCCGTTATCAATAAATGTTTCATGGAAATGTTGTCTATACCCACGGACATTTCTAAAATGCACAAAAGTGATTACATTTTTTTTACCAAAATATTCAATGGCCGCAGGTAAATCCTCGGGCTTACCCTCATCTCCCATTTCGCCGAAAGTTCCGTCCCATGTAATACCGTTATTCGGGCTTGGATAAATATCCACCATTCTTTTAAATGCGGCAACCGATGTCATGATACGCGGCACCCCCCTGATAGCATCAACCGGAGGATCGTCAGGATGCATGGATAATTTTATTCCATATTTTTCTGCAGAAGGAACAACAGCCTTTAAAAAATATTCCAGGTTTTTCCACATCATATCGTGAGTGAGTGTGCCATATTCTGTGATAGGATCACCGGTCATTTTATCAATATCAAAACCCATCACCAATGCATCTCCGCGTTCTTTCATTTCCTTATCAGACCGTGCCCAGCTTATAAGCGGCATCCAGTTATAACACACTGTGTCAATACCTGCTTCTGAAATATTTTTCATGAAGGTGATAAAGTTGGCAATCTCTTCATCTCTCCCGGGAAGACCGAGTTTTGTTTTTGTATTAAGAGAAGGAGGCCCTTCGACAACTGTGAATTTAAGCCCTTCTTTATCCCACGATTCTTTTACTGCTTTTACAACGCCAAGTTCCCAGTTATTTTCATCGTCCATGCCAACCATTTTTGGATTGATTCCTCCAACAGCGCCCAGGACGCCCATTTGTTTAGCCAACTCAATTTTACGTGGCTCTTTCCCGGCAAAATAGGCAAGGCACAATTTCATGCCTGCATCTTTTACATAGTTAACTTTTGATTTTTTGCGATTGAAGACTTTATAGTCTTGCGAGGTTATGGAAGCAGTGGCGCTTAATCCCCCAACACTTAATGCAGTCGCTAATGAAGTGCTTTTCTTAATAAAATTTCTGCGATCGTCTCTCATATCAATTAAATTTTAAGACTCAAAAAGAAATACCTGGATATTACTTTTTTCAAAAGTAAAGTACATCAAAATTTTTTGAGGATAATTTTAGATACTATATTATCATAATTAAATATTATTCTATCAATTTAAATTCATCTTATCTTTTGCTGATCCTGCAAGTTCTATGTACTATAACAGGCACCCTTAAGATGAAATTGCCGGAATGCAAAATTTGTAGGATGAAACTATGAAAAGGTATGTAAAATTGTACAATCTTTTAGTCTCGTTCATAGCCTTTCATTTGCAATTATTTAAAACTAATTAACACTTGTTTCTTATGCACAAACGATCTCATCGGTTTCAAAACGTCATTGTTCTATTATTTTTACCGTTCTTCTATTAAATTACTTTGTGCGAAAATTATTTCCCACTTTTAGTAGTGTAAATGCAATAGCTATTTTACATTATCAAACTAAAACAAATGAAACTAATAACCTGCTCTCGTTTATTGTCTCTCCTGGTACTGTCAACAGCAACGGCGCAAGTGCCTGCAAAATATGACAGCCAGTACAAAACAATCTATGCAAAAGATCTTTGCAAGCTTGCCGCTAATAATCCCGATCTCGTTTTGATTGATGTAAGGTCACCGGGGGAATACAGCGATACATCTCAATACAACAGCCTGAATATGGGTCACCTGAAATCAGCTATCAATATTACTGTTGATACTATTCTAAAGAATGTGTCTGTATTGGAGCCATATAAAAATAAAACAGTGGTACTGTATTGCTCTCACAGCCAGCGCAGCCGAAGAGCAAGTAAGCTACTTTCGGAAAGTGGGTTTACCGATTTTTATAATCTTAATGGTGGAATGTCACAGCTGAACCAGATGACAGAAAAAGAATTTCCATGCAAGGAAGAGTGGATGGTGTCTAATTTAAAATACACCAATCTTTCATCAAAAGAGGCGATTGACTTCATTAAGAAAAACCCAAAGCTTATCATAGTGGATATTCGCCCTGCGGCATTGTATAATTCGAAAGACAGCCTTGCAGGAAATAATATAGGCCACATTAAAAACGCCATCAATATTCCTTACGCAGAGTTTGAACAAAGATTGCCTGAACTTGACAAATATAAAGGCCAGCCCGTTTTTATTTATTCCCAAACTGGGGATGGGGATGCAGCAAGAGCGGCGGTTAAGTTAACAGAGAAAGGTTACACAAAAGTCTATCACTTACTGGCAGGGTTAGACGATTTGCTGGCAGAAGATAATGCCGTTTCACTAATGGAGGATCCGCCACGTTTTCATATAGTGGACGGTAAAGATGCATTGAAGCTTCTTAAGAATAACGGCAAGTTGACAATTTATGACACACGGCCTAAAATGGAGTTTGAAAATAAAGTAACAGGGCATGAATCCTATAAAAATTTAGGCTACATTAAAAATGCAGTCAATCTTGAAGACAAGGATTTTGATACCTACAGCTATCCCTCTGATAAAAAAGCTCCTGTTTTAATATATGGCCGTGAAGAGGCATTTAAGCTGGCCAATAAGTTGAGCACCGAAGGATATAAAAACCTCTATGTAATGCGTGGCTTATACGGCATGATTTCCTGTGCATTTAATGTTGAGGGTTGTAAAGATGCTTTGCAATATTTGGTAAACCACGAAGGGCTTTATTAAACATTAATAAAGTGGAACTATTGGCTTTGCTTTAGCCGTTACTAATAACACTCTATTTCGTTTACGGCCACTTGCTTTGTTTCGTGTTTAAGATTTATCCTGATGCCCTTACCGGTTACTTTATCGAAAACAATCGTGTTTGCCAATTGGTTTCTCCGGGATTTGGCTGGTGACTTTTACGGGAAGCCAATTGCTTCCAGGTTTAATTCAACAGAAAAACTTTCCGGCGGCGCATAAGTTTTGTCGTCGGCAAACAGGTAAATTTTTGCACGTAAGATGTATCAGCTTCAGCTATCAAAATTCTTTCGTTACTAAAGTTTTTAAATAGTCGCTTGTTACCTCATTGCCTGTAATTACTGATAGCCCTTCGTAATCTTTTAATTGTATTGCTAAGTCTTTCATTGCCCTGATGGCAATTTTTAAAAAAGAAGGTCCGAGACTCAATCTCGCAACCCCTAATTTATCTAACGTTTTTAATGCGGGGATACCCGGAAGAGCGGAAATATTAAGTGGTAAATTAACTCTTGAGATTATTTCTTTAATTGTTTCTTCCTGCGTTAGTAAGATCGGAAAAAACCCATCTGCTCCTGCTTCCTTATATGCGATTCCTCTTTTTATTGCGTCATTTAGTTTTTCCTCTTCTGTTGCGGATTTGCCGCTGTATAAATAAACATCGGTTCTTGCATTGATAAAAAGTGGAATGCCCGTCTCCTCAGATACTTTTCTTATAAGCCTTATTCTGTTACTTTGAACATCCGCTGACCGGAGAGCTCTGGTTTCATTGTCGCTGTCTTCAATATTAATCCCTACAATTCCTGTATTGAGAAGGCGTTTTATATTTTCCTGTAAGTCATTTTCATTTTGGGCAAATCCTTTTTCAATATCCGCCGATACGGGAAGATTAATGCTGCCGGCAATTTTTTTCAGTAATAACAACAAATCATCGAAAGGAATATTTTCACCGTCATTATATCCATTGGCAAATGCAACAGATGCACTTGCGGTTGCGACGGCAGGATATTCCAGGCTCTCTAATAATAAAGCACCTAATGGATCCCAGATGTTGGGTAGGATCAACACCTTACCGGTATGGTGGAGCTTACGAAATTGTACTGCTTTTTCTTTTTGTGACATGTTATTCATTGCCTGGTTGTTTTTCTGGAAATTTTGATGATGATGAATCGTAATTTTTCATTACAATATCCAATTAAAAGTATTTTTAATGAGCCTTCAACTTAATTCTAACGCATTTTCAGTTTGATTTTTTATTTATTCAAAAACTCTTCGATTACTGCAAGAGTCATTTCGGGCAGTTTGCTGCCTGGGCTTACCGAGCATATTTCACCAATGTAAGATCCATGATTACCGGGTACTATCATCAATTCTGCCCCAGGAATTTTTCGTAACATTTCCACAACATGCTCTACAGTTACCACGTCTTTATCACCTGCAACAAGTAATGCAGGAGCTTTAACAGAAAGTAACGCTTCGTCCGGCCAATCTTTGAATTGCAACATTCTTGTCCGGTCTTTGTTGAACATTGCCTGCAAACCGTTTTTGTCGCCGGTTACTTGTAAATAAGCAGTCTTCAGAGGCGACGGCATGTTATCGAGAGTTGCATGTTCCATACCGTCAAAAAAGCCCGGAATCATTCCATCTCTTTTATAAAATGATGAAGCAATAATCAATTTGTTTACAGTACCAGGATGCCGGATGGCAACTTGCATTGCAGTATTGCCTCCATTACTAAAGCCGAAAAAATGAGCCTTGTCTATTTTAAGATATTCAAGCAGGCCTGCTACATCATCTGCATCCTGTTCAAAAGATTCAGCGCTATCCCGGTCACTGGTATGTCCATGTGCCTGGAGTTCTACTGCAATCACTTTAAAATGTTCGGCAAGTAAGGGAAGTATATTTCCAAATGTAGTTTGTATTGTAGAACCACCTCCATGAATCAGGACAAGTGACGTTCCTTCACCATGGATTTCGTAATACATCTTAAGACCATTAATGGGAGCATATCCGCCTGTGCCGGCCTGCGGTATTTGTGCTTCTGCTTTATCGGTAATCATGTTTTTGTCTTTTGAGTTATTGCAACTTAATATCATTGATATTGTAAGAATTGCCAAAATAATTTTTCGTCTCATTCCAAATCTTTATGCAAAAATATATGAAAATGATGCTACAGGAGGGGTAAAAAAGAAATTTAGGAGGTTGATTGCGACAAGTTTTTTGGTTCAGTGTCTTAAAATTGAAACAACCAGAGTACGAGATTAGAATAAATAGCCAATATAAATATCGGGTGCAAGAAATATTGCCAGTAAGTGTCGGCTTAAAGTATGAAAGTATCATTCAACGTTGCACTCTGCCACTCGCATCGCCTTTCATCAATCCTTTTACATCACTTAATGTAGCATGATTTAAATCGCCGGGGATCGTATGTTTTAATGCAGATGCAGCAACACCAAACTCTGCAGCATCTTTCATTTCCATTTCTGTTACGAGCCCGTAAATAAATCCGCTTGCAAAAGAATCTCCGCTGCCTACACGATCTACAATGCGTACTTCATATTGTTTGGTATGATAAAATTCGTTTCCATTATACACGAGAGCACTCCAGCCATTATCTGACGCACTATAACTTTCTCTCAATGTTGATGCGATGTATTTGAATCCAAATTTTTCTTTCATTTGCTGAAATACATCTTTATATCCGTCAAGATTTAATTCACCTTTTGTAACGTCCGTTCCTTTGCTTTTAAAGCCTAATGTTGTTTCCGCATCTTCTTCATTCCCGATGCATACATCCACATATTGGCAAAGCTTTGTCATCACTTCTTTTGCTTTTTCCTTACTCCACAATTTTTTTCTATAGTTGAGATCAATGCTTGTAGTGATGCCCTTTTCTCTTGCCGCTTTTAATGCAGTTTCCGTAAGTGATGCTGATGCGTCGCTTAACGCAGGTGTAATGCCAGTTGTATGAAACCATGAAGCACCTTCGAATATTTTATCAAAATCAAAATCAGAAATTGAAGCCTCCGAAATGGCTGCTCCTTCACGGTCGTATATCACCTGTGAAGCTCTCATAGACGCACCGGTTTCAAGAAAATAAATTCCAAGTCTTTTTCCGCCACGTGCAATAAATTTTGTATCTACTCCATAACGGCGTAAATGATTGATAGCAGATTGTCCGATGGGATTATCGGGTACTTTGGTAACAAACGTACCAGACAATCCATAGTTACATAAAGCCGCCGCCACATTGGCTTCACCGCCTCCGTAGGTAACGTCGAAGCTATCGGCTTGTACAAATCTTTTATAATCAGGAGTGGATAAACGCAGCATTATTTCTCCGAGAGTTACAACTTTTTCTGGCATGACATTTAAATATTAAGTGTGGGAAAAATTTTTAATCATTCGTGTCAGGGTCGAATTTCTTTCATATTTCCCGAAGCAGCAAGAATTAAAGGATAATTCTGAAAAAAACGGGAACGATTGCGATTTTTCTTGAGAATTACATTTTCCTTTTCTGAAAGTTTCGCTTTGAACTTGTCAAAAGCGATATACAATTTCAATAGCTGTATTTTTCAATGCTTTACTATTCTTTTTTAATTTTTAAAAAGTTTTTCAGACTATAATCCATTCATCATTGGTAACTTTCCAAAATTCAGAAAAGTCCTGTAACGATTGCGTAGAAAAATATAGCAATATAATTCCAATAACATTTTATTTCTAAAAATTTATGAGTACAAAAAACGAATTGCTGCAATTAATTCCTGAACAGGGTGTTTTGCCTCTCTATTTTTATAAAGACACCGATGTAAGCATTGAAGTTTTAAAAGCCTTATATCGGGCAGGCATAAAGGCAGTTGAATATACCAACCGTGGCGAGGCTGCTTTGCAAAATTTTAAAAAGATGCGTAAAGTTTGCGATAAAGAGATAGCAGGAATGTACCTGGGGGTCGGAACAATTAAAAATGGCAGCATGGCGCAAGCCTTTATTGATGCCGGTGCAGATTATATTATCTGCCCCGGCCTGGTTGAAGAAGTAGCAGAAGTGGCTGATAAAATTGAAATGCTTTGGGTTCCGGGTTGTATGACACCTTCTGAAATTATCCGTGCAGAAAATATGGGTGCAAAAATGATTAAGCTTTTTCCGGGAAACATTTTGGGAACTGAGTTTTTGAGCGCTATAAAAACACTGTTTCCTGATTTATTATTTATGCCAACAGGAGGGGTTGATCTGGATAAAGAAAATATCGCAGGCTGGTTTAAAGCGGGAGTATGCGCAGTGGGTATGGGAAGTAAATTGATAAGTAAAAATTTACTGGAACAAAAGGATTATGCAAAGATTGAAGCGCTTACCAAACAGGCAATAGATATAGTGAAGCAGGTGAGATAAATACATTCGAAACATACGATATGCAGAAGACTATTGGAAAGTACAGGTGGACCATTTGTTCATTGCTTTTTTTTGCAACTACAATAAATTATCTCGACCGGTCAGTTATAAGTTTGTTGAAGCCATATCTTGAAACACGATTTCACTGGACGGAAAGTGACTATTCTCATATCGTAATGGCATTCCAGATTTCTTATGCACTGGGAATGCTTTCCGTAGGAAGGCTCATTGACAAAATAGGTACTAAATTAGGCTACACCTTATCAACACTTGCCTGGAGCCTTGCTGCCATGGGTCATGCACTTGCAACAAGCACTTTTGGTTTTGGAATTGCTCGTGCAGCCCTCGGCGTTAGTGAGGCAGGTAATTTTCCCGCTGCGATAAAAACTACCAGCGAATGGTTTCCTAAAAAAGAAAGAGCCTATGCAACAGGCATATTTAATTCCGGCGCTAACGTAGGAGCAATTGTTGCGCCACTTACTGTTCCATGGATTGCAGAAGAACTTGGTTGGCAATGGGCCTTTATCCTTACCGGCGCGGTTGGTTTTATATGGATAATTTGTTGGGGATTGTTTTATGAAATTCCTTCAAAAAATAAAAAGCTCTCTGCAGGCGAGCTTGCCTACATCAACAGCGATGTTGTTGAACCTGTTGAGCCAGAAGCAACAGAAGATAAAGCACAGAAGGTTCCCTGGTTTAAATTATTAGGTTTTAGGCAAACGTGGGCATTTTTTATTGGCAAATTTTTGACAGACCCTGTCTGGTGGTTTTATCTTTTCTGGCTGCCTGCATTTCTGGATGCACAGTATAATGTTAAAGGAACCGATATCGCTTTACCTGTGGCGTTAGTCTATACCATGTCTACAATCGGAAGTATTGCCGGAGGGTGGCTTCCATTATATCTTATAAGAAAAGGGTGGCCCGTTTTCCGGGCAAGAAAAACTTCTATGCTTATCTATCGCTTTCTGTGTGGTACCTGTTGTTTTTGCGCAATGGCTTGGTTCTATGAATATGTGGCTGGCTGTATTGATTATTGGTCTTGCAACCTCTGCACACCAGGCATGGAGCGCAAACATTTTTACAACTGTATCTGATATGTTTCCAAAAAAAACCGTCGCTTCCGTAACCGGAATTGGCGGCATGGCAGGCGCAGTCGGCGGAATATTAATTTCATGGCTCGCAGGTATTTTGTTTGATAAATATAAATTGCTTGGAAATATTGAAACAGGCTATTATATCATGTTCTTCATTTGCGGCTCGGCTTATTTGCTGGCGTGGCTTGTTATGCATCTGTTGGTTCCAAAAGAAAAGATGGTAGATGTGTGATTCAATTAACCGGAATAATCTTATTTTTTTTAAAATTAATGACTTTTCTTAAACAGAAAATGTTTTACATTTGAAATATAACTCCACCGATTGCATAAAAATATAACACCTGGAAAGTTACTTATTGCAGCCATTGTATCAATTAACAATTCCCACCTCATTTATAATATTTTAAAAAGAACATAATGACAAGCAGACGGACATTTATTAAATCCACATCATTACTTTCAGCCGGCTTGTTTTTGTCACCTGAATTCAGAAAGTCAACACCATTAATAGGCCTGCAATTATATACAGTAAGAGATGCAATGGCTAAGGAACCTGAAGCAACCCTGGCAAAGGTTGCACAGATCGGGTACACGTCGGTCGAAGGCGCCACCTATACCGGAAGTGAAAAATTTTATGGAATGACACCATCGGCATTCAAAAATGTTTTGAAAAAAAACGGTTTGGTTATTCCGAGCAGCCATTACAGGCTTGGCGAAGAAGAGCCAAATGGCGAAATCATGAACGGTACGATTTTGCATGATTGGGATAAGGCTGTGGATGACGCGGCAGAGGCGGGCGTTAAATACATGGTGTGTGCCTGGCTGGCAGAAAGTGAGCGGGGCAGTCTTGATCATTACAAATCGGTTGCAGATCATTTGAACACCGCAGGTGAGCGGTGCAAAAAAGCCGGTATACAATTATGCTATCATAATCATGATTTTGAATTTATAAAGCAGGGCGATACTTATCCGTATGATATCCTGATGGCTGCTGATAAAGACCTTGTAAAAATGGAAGTTGACTTATACTGGGTAACTAAAGCCGGCCAGGACCCACTGAAACTATTCAATGAACATCCCGGCAGATTTCCTTTATGGCATGTAAAAGATATGGACAATACTGCAGATAAAAATTTTACTGAAGTAGGGAATGGTATTATTGATTTTAAAGAAATATTTAAACATAAAGATGAAGCAGGGATGAAATACTTTTTTGTCGAAGAGGATAAATGTCCCGGCTCTCCATTTGATAGTATTACTACAAGCATAAAGTATATTAAAAAGAATCTTATTTCTTTAGCCTGACACTTCCAGTTTATCAAAGTCTCGAGGTAAGTTGCTAACTCTGCGACCAGAATCGCTGCAGGAAATTATTTATTCAACTTCTTCCTGTTTATCCTATCAAATGATCAGAGCATATACATGATACAATCCCTCCGCTTCGCAGGTGCTCTCAACAATAAAGATGTTTAATTTTTGCTGCGCAGTAAGATTTGTAAAATGAAAAATAGTAATTAAAAAAAGTACGACGGTTTTCCTGAAACTCATAAACGAAGTTTATTGAAATAACCTTCTTAAACAAATCTTCTTACCCCGGAAGAAGTATATGTTTGCCTGAATTCTTTTGGTGTGCTGTCTTTTTTCTTTTTGAAAATGCGGTTGAAATTTGACATGTTATTGAAACCGCACTTGTAGGCAACTTCGTTGATGCTGTTAGTGGTATCAATAAGCATGCGGCTTGCGTGCCCGAGGCGAACCTCATTTAACGTGTCAATGAATGTCTTTCCTGTTCTTAATCTGAAGAACCTGCTTAATGATACTTCGGCCATTCCCGCAATTTTTGCCACATCACCCAGGGTAATATTTTCACCGAAATTATTATTAATGTATGCCATTATATTCTCAATTCTGCGGCTGTTATAAGAAGGTATTTCCGTATTGAACGATAAGTCTGACAGGGTTCTGAAATTTCTGGAAGTAGACAGGTCATGTAATATCGACATGAGTTCCAATACTGAATCGAATCCATGCTTTTGCGGTAACTGAATTAGTCTTGGCATAATAGACATAGTGGTTAGCCGTGAAAACAACACTCCTCTTGATGAGCGTTGAAGCAACGTTCTGATAAAACTCATTTGATTGCGATGTAAAAATTTTTCATCAAATAAGTCGCGGTGAAATTGAATGGTAATTTCTTTTATAAGTTTTTGTCCACACCTGTTTGTAAACCATCCGTGCTGTAAATTGGGGCCAACAAGAACCAGCTCAATGTTTCCTATTTCTTCAACATGATCACCCACCACGCGTTTTGCACCTGCGGCATTTTGAATAAAATTTAATTCATATTCGTCGTGAAAATGTAGCGGGAAATCAAATTCCTTTTTGGTTCTTGAAAATATTGTAAAGCAATCATTTAGGGTAAGAGGAGTAATTTCCTTTAGCAGTTTTGTGGTTATGCTCATGGCTAAAGCATTTTAGAATGATAAAATTATATCAAGAAAGTATTACTAAACGATTTTGATCTAATATATGAATAATAGTGATAACAATGATACATAGACTATAAAATTAATGGTTTTAAATAATAAAATACGGACAATGGTTAAAAAAGTATTGATACAATGATATAAATTAAAATAGTTTTGAAAAAGAAAGCTTGTTATACGAGAAATTTTTTATCCCACGAAAATCGGGGTCAGTTTATTCTCTATTTTGCGTGCTGTTTATGCAGATAAGAAGGGTTGAATTAATTCTGAAGATGACTAGCTCTCATTTACAAACCCGCTTGAAATTCAATACAATTTTTAATAGTTATTAAAAGCATTATTCTGTCTTTAGATTCTCAAAAGAAGGAGATTTTTTATAACAAACCCAAAAGGATTTTTTATGCCAATCCTTGTTGGCCGTTAAGATTATGATTTTAATATTATGTATGGCAAGAAAAATTCTTTTTTTACTTAGCATTTTATTATACCAGGCTATCTCTGCACAATCACAATTTGTAAAAGTCCAGAAAGATCAATTATATCTCAATCATCATCCTTACTATTATATTGGAACCAATTATTGGTATGGTGGCTTACTTGCTCTGAAAAAAGATAAACATGATGGAATAGACAGGCTAAGGAAAGAGCTTGATTTTTTGAAAGAGAATGGAGTAACAAATGTACGTGTGCTCGCGGGATCAGAAGGGAAGGGATTAATTAACGGGGTTTTTCGTGTAGGGCCACCGTTACAACCGAAAGAAAAGGTCTTTGATTCCCAATTCTTAAAAGGCATAGATGCGCTTTTGTATGAACTGGCTAAAAGAAAAATGACGGCGGTTATTTACCTTAGCAATAACTGGAACTGGAGTGGTGGTTTTCTTCAATATCTTAACTGGAACGGTAAAATTCCTGATTCGGCTTTTCTAAAAAATATTCCCTGGAATGAAACGGGTAAGTATACGAGCATGTTTTATGATTGTGAAAAATGTATAGCGGAATATTTAAACCAGGTAAAATATATTATTACTCACACCAATTCGATTGACCACAAAAAATATTCAGAAGAACCGGCAATTATGGCCTGGGAACTCGCTAACGAACCCAGGCCTATGCGGCCTTTAGCAGTTGATGCCTACAAAAAATTTATAAGCAATACAGCCTCTTATATTAAAAAAATTGATGCCAATCATTTGGTTACAACGGGCACAGAGGGTTACATGAGTACCGATAATGTTGCGTTGTATAAAGAAATTCATGACGATAAAAACATTGATTACCTGACGATACATATCTGGCCCAAAAACTGGGGCTGGTTCCACGGTAAAAATATAAGCGGCGGTATGGACTCTGTTATCGCCAAAACAACCAGGTATATCAGCGTACATGAACAGATTGCCCAAGATCTGGATAAACCTTTGATTATCGAAGAATTCGGCTTACCAAGAGATAATCATTCATATGATCTTGACTCACCGATAACATACAGGAACATTTATTATCGAAAAATCTTAAATGAATGGGATGAAAGTAAGAAGACAAATGGTGTCTTAGCAGGTATAAATTTTTGGGCCTACGGTGGTGTTGCTAAACCCATAAAAGGACAGTTGATGTGGAAGCCTGGGAATGATTATATGGGTGATCCGCCAATGGAGGAGCAGGGATTGAATACTGTTTTCAATTCCGATAAAACCACCTGGGCTTTGATTGACTCTTTTTCGGACGTTCATCAAAACATTGATTCAGGGGATTTACCCGTTGATAAAAATGCAAGTCAACAAACCATTAACCTATATCACAATTTAAAAAAGCTGGAGCAGAAAGGCATTATGTTTGGTCACCAGGATGATTTGGCTTATGGCGTAGGATGGAAATATATCCCCGGTAAAAGCGATGTAAAAGAAGTAACGGGCGATTATCCGGGCGTCTATGGGTTCGAGTTAGGTCGTATTGAATTGGACCTTCCCGTCAATCTTGACAGTGTGCCGTTCGATAAAATGAGTGGCTATATTAAAGATGTATATGAGCGTGAAGGAGTGATTACATTAAGCTGGCATTTAAATAATCCGCTAACCGGTAAAACGGCATGGGATCCTGCTCCCGGTACAGTCGCATCGATACTTCCCGGCGGTTCTAAAAATGAACTATACAAAACATGGTTAGATAAGGTTGCCGATTTTATTTTGGGCTTAAAAGATAAAAACGGTGTATATGTACCTGTTATCTTTCGCCCTTTTCACGAGTTGAATGGCAACTGGTTTTGGTGGGGAAAGGACCATTGCACACCTGAAGAATTTAAACAGTTATGGCATTTTACAATTTCTTATTTGCGGGATATAAAAAATATTCATCATCTTTTATATGCTTATAATACCGATCGTTTTTCTTCCAAAGAAGATTATCTGTTGAAATATCCGGGGGATGAATGGACAGATTTAATTGGCTTTGATATTTACCAGCGGAAGGGCGGAGAGGATGGAAACGCGGCCTTTATAAACGAGGTGGGAAACATGTTAAAGATGCTTGATGAAATGGCATCAGAAAAAAATAAAATCGCTGCACTTACAGAGTTTGGCTATGGAAAAGTTCCGGACAGCACCTGGTGGACTAATGTGCTTTTAAAAGCATTAGATAACCATAAAATTTCTTATGCACTCACGTGGCGCAATGCGGGTTACAAGCCTTCCGGGCAAACGGAATATTATTTACCATTTAAAGGACAGCAATCGGAAAAAGACTTCTTGAAATTTTATCATAACCCCAAAATTTTGTTCCAGGAAGATGTAACAAAATATCATTTGTATAAATGAAATTACAACCGATAGATATAGCAATTGTTGTTTTGTATCTTCTAATGATGCTTATGCTCGGGTGGTTCCTAAGGAAAAAGGCAAGACAAAACAATGAGAGTTATTTGTTGGGAGGGAAAAAGCTTCCCTGGTATTTATTAGGGCTAAGCGATGCTTCAGATATGTTTGATATAAGCGGCACTATGTGGATGGTGTCGTTATGTTTTGTTTACGGGTTAAAAAGTATTTGGATTCCATGGTTGTGGCCCGTATTCAACCAGGTGTTTAATATGATGTTTCTTGCAAAATGGCTGCGACGTTCCAATGCTAATACAGGTGCCGAATGGCTCGCCACCCGCTTTGGATTGAAAGGTAGGGGCGTACGACCGTCACACAACATAGTTGTTGCTTTTGCACTAATTGGTTGTCTTGGTTTTCTTGCTTACGGTTTCATAGGTCTCGGAAAATTCATTGAAATTTTTGTTCCATGGAATTTAGTTCAGCCTTACATACCCTTTGCTGTAGCCCCTCAATATGTGGCCCATTTTTATGGAATAATATTTACCCTTTTTGCAATGTTTTATTCAATACTTGGCGGAATGCATAGTATCGTTTTGGGTGATCTTATTAAATACATTATCATGACGATAGGATGTATCTCGATTGCTATAATTGCTGTTATGCATTTAAAAGGTCAATCACTGAATGTTCCTCACGGATGGAACAATCCATTCTTTGGATGGCATTTGAATTTAGATTGGTCGGGCATCGTAGCCGATGCAAATAAAAAAATAGCCGATGATGGCTTCGGCCTCTTTGGTATCTTTTTTATGATGATGTTATTTAAAGGAGTGTTTGCAAGTCTTGCCGGCCCTGCGCCAAATTATGATATGCAAAAAGTATTGTCAACAAAATCTCCAAAAGAAGCTTCTAAAATGACCGGGTTCGTTTCCATCGTTTTATTGCCTATCAGGTATATGATGGTTATTGGCTTAACAGTTTTGGCTCTATTGTATTATAACCAGTTAAATCTTTCTGATGGATTGGGACATACCGATTTTGAAAGAATATTACCTGCGGCCGTTAATAATTTTTTACCGGTGGGCATTTTAGGATTAGTGCTAACTGGTTTGCTTGGCGCCTTTATGGGTACTTTTTCGGGCACCATGAATGCAGCACAGGCCTATATTGTTAATGATATCTATCTCAAATACATTAATCCGGATGCACCAACCAAAAGAGTCATTTACATGAACTACCTGTCAGGCATAGTTGTAGTTGCGATTGGTGTTATACTGGGCTTTTTTGCGAAAGATGTCAACAGTATTCTGCAATGGATTGTATCAGGATTATATGGAGGATACATTGCCGCTAATATGTTTAAATGGTACTGGTGGCGGTTTAATGCCAATGGGTTTTTTTGGGGAATGCTTGCAGGTATTGCAGGAGCATTAATTTTTTCAAGGCTTTTTGAAGGAGTACAATTCCTGTATTTTTTTCCTGTTCTGTTTCTTATTTCTATAACGGGATGTGTGGTGGGTACTTATTCAGCGCCAGCAACGGAAGTATCTATTCTCAAAAATTTTTATAAAACGGTCCGGCCCTGGGGTTTCTGGAAACCCATTCACGATCAGGTAGTTGCTGAAGATCCTTCTTTTGTTGGTAACAAAAGATTTAAGCTCGATATGTTCAATGTTGCGTTGGGAATAATTGCCCAACTGTGCCTTACAATTTTACCAATGTACGCAGTATTATGGATGAAATTGCCGTTAATGATTACTGTACTTATCCTTGCCATAATTATTATAATCCTTAAAAAGACATGGTGGAATAAGTTAGAGAACTAAGAAAATAAATTTTACCCGCATCAACCTTTTGTATGAATAAGTATTTTCAAAAAAGACTAAAAATTTTAAACAATTCTTTTAACGAGTTAATGGGTCGTAAAAATAAGCCTGTTGAGTCAGTGAATGGAATTTACGAGCGCTATGAAAATCCTGTTCTTACGGCGGCTCATATCCCGTTAACCTGGCGCTTTGATTTTGATCAAAACAGAAATCCATATTTGCTCGAGAGGTTTGGAATAAACGCAGTTTTCAATCCCGGCGCCATAAAATTCAATAATAAATATGTGCTTGTTGCAAGAGTAGAGGGCACAAACCGGAAATCATTTTTTGCTGTTGCTGAAAGTGTAAATGGTATTGACAATTTTCGGTTTTGGGATTATCCTGTTATATTACCGCAGGTGAATAATGAAGAAGTTAACGTATACGACATGCGCCTGGTCCATCACGAAGACGGATGGATTTATGGATTATTTTGCACCGAGAAAAGAGATCGTGATGCCCCGGATGGAGATCAGACTGCTGCAATCGCACAATGTGGCATTGCAAGAACAAAAGATTTAATAGAATGGCACCGTCTGCCTGATTTAAAAACGCCTTCGCCGCAACAACGAAACGTGGTACTTCATCCCGAACTTGTCAACAAAAAGTACGCATTTTATACACGGCCCCAGGATAGTTTTACTGACGCGGGTTCAGGCGGCGGCATAGGTTTCGGGGTTTGTGACAATATCGAAAAGGCCGTGATTAAAAAAGAAACTGTGATAGATAAGAAAGCTTATCATACCGTTTATGAAGCAAAAAATGGCCTGGGTCCTGCCCCTTTAAAAACTGAAAAGGGCTGGTTGCATCTTGCACATGGTGTAAGAAATACGGCTGCCGGTTTAAGGTATGTCTTGTATATGTTTATGACCGACCTGGACGATGTTACCAAAGTGATTCATAAGCCCGGGGGATATTTTATGGCGCCCGAAGATGATGAGCGGGTTGGTGACGTCTCCAACGTTATTTTTGGCAACGGGTGGATAGCGAATGAAGACGGATCTGTATTTATTTATTATGCTTCATCCGATTTAAGGACACATGTTGCAACAAGTACTTTGGACAAATTACTGGACTACGTCATTAATACTCCGGAAGATAGGTTGTCTTCAGATTCATCTGTAAAAACGGTGTTGGAGATAATTGATAAAAATTCTGCCGGGAAAAACAATAACGGGATAGGTCAAACGCAGGTTCATGGTTATGCGAAACAATAAAAATATCGGTCAACTAACAGGAAGGAATGACGATTTGTCCTTAAGGAAACGACTCGGGCAGTATAAGACAGAATTACAAAATGAATTATTTTCAATTCTTGACTACTGGCAGCAAAATACTATTGATAAGAAGTCCGGGGGATTTTATGGAAGGATAGATAATTCAAATAAAATATACGCCAGCGCACCGAAAGGCTCTGTTCTTAACAGCAGGATATTATGGACTTTTTCTGCAGCGCATAATCTCACGGATAAAAAGGATTATCTACACACCGCAGAACGGGCTTTTGAATATATAGTCAATAATTTTTTTGATAAGCTGCATGGGGGAGTGTATTGGAGTGTTGATCATAACGGAAATCCTTCTGACACAAAGAAGCAAATTTATGCATTGTCATTTGCTGTATATGGATTAGCTGAGTTCTATAAATGTAATAAGAACGAACGGGCAAAGGAACTGGCGATAGATTTATACAACTGCATAATTGAACATAGTTATGATGCAATACATGGCGGATATATCGAAGCGCTTTCAAGAGACTGGAAGGAAATAAATGACCTGCGCCTGAGCAATAAAGATGCAAATGAAAAAAAGTCAATGAACACTCATTTGCACGTGCTGGAAGGTTTTGCTAATTTATATACCATATGGCCGAACGAAATGCTTAAAGAAAAAATCAATGAATTGATTTATATTTTTTTTAAACATATCATTGATAAGAAAACAAATCACCTCTGGTTATTTTTTGACGAAGAATGGAATGTAAAATCAAATATAATTTCTTATGGTCATGATATAGAAGCTGCATGGTTGATACAGGAGTGCGCAGAAATTATTGACGATGTAAATTTGATGAGCAAGATAGAACAGAAATCTTTGCAATTGGCAGACGCTGCTGCAGAAGGGCTTGACAAAGATGGTGGATTATGGTATGAATATGATGGTGATAGAAATCATTTTATCAAGGAAAAACATTCATGGCCGCAGGCTGAAAGTATGGTTGGCTTTTTTAACGCGTGGCAATTAACCGGTGATGAAAGCTATCTTGAGAAATCTTTAAATAGCTGGAATTTTGTAAAACAATATATTCGTGATACGAAAAACGGCGAGTGGTTTTGGGGCGTGAAAGAGAATTATGAAGTGATGGAAGAAGATAAAGTAGGAATATGGAAATGTCCTTATCATAATGGAAGAACATGTATCGAATTGATTCGAAGAATAAATAACTATGTAAAATAAAAATGTTTTATCTTCTGAAAACTTTTAAAATGATTAGCTTAAAGAATGCAATTTTCATCATTGCAATATTTTTAATGGGATCCCTGTCATCCTATACTGCAAAAAATAGCCAGGATTTTTACCAGGTAAAAATTTATCATTTAAAAAATAATGAACAGGTTAACCAGGTTGATGACTATTTGAAAAATGCTTACCTGCCTGCCTTACATCGCCTGGGAATTAAAAACATTGGTGTTTTTAAGCCAATTGCAAATGATACAGCTGCCGCAAAATTTATTTATGTATTAATTCCTTTTAATTCTGAACAAGAGTGGGTCAACGTCGACAAAAAACTTATGAAAGATGAAACATATGCTTCATCCGCAAAAGATTTTTTAGAGGCGCCTGCTGATAAAGCGCCTTACGAAAGAATGGAGTCTGTTTTACTTGAGGCCTTCCCGGCGCAGCCTCATTTGTTATTGCCAGGTGCTAAAGACCCGGACAGGGTTTTTGAATTAAGGAGTTACGAAAGCCCTACTGAAAATCTTGCAAAAAAGAAAATGGCCATGTTCAACAATGATGAAATTAATATTTTTAACAGGCTTCAGTTCAACCCGGTCTTTTACGGTAAAGTAGTTTCGGGTAGTCGCATGCCCAATCTTATGTATATGCCCGTTTTTAAAAGTGTGGAAGAAAGAAATGCGCAATGGAAAACCTTTGGCAATGATCCTAAATGGAAAGAAATTTCTGCGGATCCTGCGAATGAAAATAAAGTTTCTGTTTCTCATATTGACAGCATCTTAATGAACAGTGCTTCTTATTCAGATTATTAAATTCTTACACTTTTATTATGCATATTAAAGCAATACGTTTAAAGGTTATCATGATGGCCGGAATATTTGTTCTTACAGGAATGAATTCCTTTGGGCAAAGAATGGGTGTTTTTAACGGGCATGCGGACGTCGGCAAAATTTTGCATCCGGGAAATACAACTTATGATGCGTCTTCAGATACGTATGAACTCTCAGGTTCAGGAACCAATATATGGTTTACGCATGACGACTTTCAATATGCATGGAAGAAAATGAAAGGTGATTTTATTTTGCAGGCAAAGGGAACACTTATAGGCAAAGGTGTGGAGCAACATCGCAAATTTGGATGGATGGTGAGGCAAAATCTTGATAGCACGTCTTCAATGGTTGCTGCGACCATTCATGGCGACGGACTTACTTCACTTCAATACAGGAAGGTGCCAAAAACAGATGTAGAGGAAACAAAATTTACAATTAATGGACCTGATGTAATCCAGTTAGAAAGAAGGGGGAAACAATACATCATGTCGGTTGCTCATTTCGGGGAGCCATATGTAACAGAACAAATTACCGATGTTGATTTAGATGATGATGTGTATGTTGGTCTTTTTATTTGTTCGCATAATAAGGATGTTGTTGAAAAAGCTTCTTTTGATAACGTAAGAATTATTGTTCCTGCAAAAGAAGATTTTGTTCCATACAAAGATTATATCGGCAGCAATATTGAAACTATGGATGTGTTCACGGGCAAAAGACAAATTTTATATACAGAGCCTGTTTCTTTACAGGCACCTAACTGGACTCCGGATGGCAAAAGTCTTATTTATAATAGTAAGGGTTTAATGTACAATTTTAATATTAAGAATCGTACAACGGTATTGCTTAATACCGGGCTTGTAAAAAATAATAATAACGACCATGTAATTTCATTTAACGGAAAAATACTTGGACTGAGTGCCGCCAGCCTGGACAATAAATATAACTCCGTGGTTTATACAGTTCCAATAAACGGGGGAATGCCAAAGCAAATAACGCCAACCGGGCCTTCGTATCTTCATGGCTGGTCACCGGATGGCAAATGGCTAACGTTTACGGGCCAACGAAATAATGAATTTGACATTTATAAAGTTCCTTCAGGAGGAGGAGATGAAGTTCGTCTAACAACTTCTCCCGGCCTCGATGATGGCTCGGAATATAGCCCTGACGGAAAGTATATATATTTTAATTCCGTGAGAAGCGGCTTAATGCAATTATGGAGAATGAAGCCCGACGGAAGCGAACAAGAGCAGGTAACAAATGATGATTTTAATAACTGGTTTGCCCATATATCTCCGGATGGTAAATGGATTGTTTGTTTATCTTTTTCAAAAGATATCAAGCCGGATGACCATCCTTTTTATAAACATGTTTACCTGCGTATGTTACCGGCAGAAGGAGGTGCACCTAAAGTGATTGCTTATTTATATGGAGGGCAAGGGTCAATCAATACGCCATCGTGGTCGCCGGACAGCAAAAAGATTGCATTTGTAAGTAATACAGATCTTGCAAAATAATTGAATCGAATATTTTAATATAAAGCTCACCCCAAAAATCAAACTAAAAATTTAATATGAGATATGTAATTACTACAAAGAAGCTCTTGCTTTTTTTATTTATCCTGATGACTATGTTGGCCGGGAGAAGTAAAGCCCAATCGCTTAACTCTGCGACAGAATCTAAAATCAATGCAATGGTAAAGCAGATGACATTAGAAGAAAAAGCGGGACAAATGGCGCAGGTGTCTATCGAATCTTTAGGCAGTATCAAAGATGGAAAATTTTCTTTTAACCAGGATAAGTTTAAGGATGCTGTTGTGAATTATAAAATCGGTTCTATATTAAATACGCCCGGCTTGCAGAATGCACAACAATGGAATGCCATTATTGAAGAAATACAAAATGCTGCAAAGGAAACAAAGATGAAGATTCCGGTATTGTATGGGCTTGATGATAACCACGGAGTAAACTACGTTGCCGGATCAACTTTATTTCCGCAGGAAATAGGGCAGGCTGCCACATGGAATCCCCAATTGATTTTTAATGCGGGGGTCATAACGGCTTATGAGTCGAGGGCAGCAAGCGTGCCCTGGACGTTTTCTCCCGTTTTGGATCTGGGTACAAACCCCCAGTGGCCGCGTATCTGGGAAGATTATGGCGAAGATCCGTACCTAAGTTCACAAATGGGTGTTGCGTTTGTAAAAGGTGTTCAGGATCCTTTGGGCAGCAAAGAAAAGCTTGTAGTAAGTTTAAAACATTATATGGATTATTCCGACCCAAAGTCAGGGCATGACCGAACCGACTCCTGGATACCAGAATACTATTTACGCGAATATCATTTACCTCCCTTTCGGGCGGCCATAGACGCAAATGCAAGAACGGTTATGGTAAACTCAGCATTGATAAATGGTATTCCAACTCACATTAACAAACACATTCTTACCGATATTCTTAAAAAAGAGTTAGGCTTCACCGGCTTTATTGTAAGTGATTGGCAGGATATTGAAAATGTATACCGTCGTGATCACATTACAAAAGATATAAAAGATGCAATAATGTTGGCAATAAATGCAGGGATTGATATGTCGATGATTCCTTATGACTATAAAGAATTTTGTTCAGATCTTATAGCATTGGTTAACGAAGGAAAGGTTTCTATGAGCAGGATTGATGATGCGGTTACAAGAATTTTAAGGATTAAGGAAGAACTGAAACTTTTTGAAACGCCTGTTACTTATTTAAAAGATTATCCAAAATTCGGAAGTGAAGAGTTTGAAAAAGCTTCCTACAATACCGCCGCGGAGTCTATAACTCTTTTAAAGAATGCAAACAATATTTTACCATTGCCAAAAACTGCAAAAGTGCTTGTAACGGGTCCTAATGCAAATTCTATGCGTACTTTAAACGGCGGCTGGACATATACGTGGCAGGGTGAAAAAACCGATGAATATGCGGAAAAATATAATACTATTTTGGAGGCAGTGCAGAAAAAATTTGGTCCTGCAAATGTTACCTACGAGCAGGGAGTAGCATATAACATGTCAGGAAATTATTACCAGGATTCTATTGCAGATATAGATGCGGCCGTAAAGGTTGCTGCTAATGTTGATTATATTTTATTGTGTATTGGTGAAAACAGCTATACCGAAACCCCGGGCAATTTGGATGATTTAAGCTTGTCTGCCAACCAGGTTTCATTGGCAAAGGCATTGATGAAAACAGGCAAGCCCTTAATTTATATTTTGAATGAAGGCCGCCCTAGAATATTTAATGATATTGAACCTGGCGCTGCTGCTGTTCTTGATGTGTATCTTCCATCTAACTTTGGTGCAGATGCGCTGGCGGATATTCTAACAGGTGATATTAACCCTAGCGGTAAACTTCCTATTACCTATCCAAGATATACCAATTCATTAGCGCCTTATATACATAAGCCATCAGAAGGAAATGGCAATCCGCAGGGCGGAGCTTTTCATCCACAATATGAGTTTGGTTATGGATTGTCGTATACAACATTTGAATACAGTAATTTGACAATTGATAAAAAGACTTTTGCACCCAACGAAACCGCTACAATAAATGTTACGATAAAAAACACGGGTAGC
Source organism: uncultured Chitinophagaceae bacterium (assembly GCA_963798665.1). Taxonomy (GTDB): domain Bacteria; phylum Bacteroidota; class Bacteroidia; order Chitinophagales; family Chitinophagaceae; genus Ginsengibacter. The sequence goes on from CAWCUN010000023.1 coordinate 359,542, forward strand.
CGTGCAGGTAAGGAAGTGGCTGAGCTGTTTGTTTCTGATCTTATTGCTTCATTAACACCGGACGTAAAAAGATTGCGAGGTTTCGAAAAAATAGATTTACAGCCCGGTGAATCGAAAACGGTAACCTTCAAGCTTGCTTTAAAGGATTTGGCTTTTGTAAATACTGATAACAAAAAGATCCTGGAAGCAGGTGAATTTAAAACTCAAATCGCAAATCAATCTGCTTCATTTAATGTTGCTACAACTAAAGTTTATTAGAAATGATTTCTTGCAAAATTAAATCTATTAGTGTATTTGCTACTTTCTTTTTATATGTTAACATACTAACAGCACAAAAAGTAACAATTGAAAAGCAGGCAGACGGCGTCACCGTTCATTTTCCCGCCACATCAAAAAGTATTGCCAAGGTAGTGCGCCTTACAATTATATCCGAAAGAATTATACATGTAGCTGCGAGCCCGGTAGATCCAATTAAAACAGATACCAGCCTGATGTTGGTAAAAGTGAAAAATAAAAATATTAAATGGTTATCATCACAAACAAAAGATGAATTGTCGGTTGCTACATCCTTAATAAAAGCAATAGTTTCTCTTAATTCAGGAACAGTTCATTTTACAGATTTAAAAGGGAAAATATTATTGAAAGAAAAAGATGACGGAAGAGAATTTACACCTGTAACAATTGATGCAGGAAAATCATTGCAGCTCACCCAGGCATTTTCATCGGCGCCGGATGATGCATTTTATGGTCTCGGCCAGCACCAGCAGGGCTTGATGAATTATAAAAATAATGAAGTGGAGCTGTTGCAAAATAATAGTGAAGTAGCTATTCCTTTTTTAGTCTCCAACAAAAATTATGGAATACTGTGGGATAATTATTCTATCACACAGTTTGGCGACGGGAGAAATTATGAACCACTAAATAATTTAAAATTATTTGATGCTGATAATAAAGAAAGCGGTTTGACGGCTTCTTATGTTGACAAAAAAGATTCCACTAAAAATATAACAAAGCGAATTGAATCAACAATTGAGCATGATTATTTGCCACTAAAAAACTTTCCGGAATCATTTTCACTGAATGATGGAAAGGTAGTATGGAGTGGAAATTTTCAATCTCCATATAATGGCCTTCACAAATTTGCGGTTAGGTATGGCGGTTATGTAAAAATGTGGATTGATGGAAAACTTTTACTAGATCGCTGGCGGCAATCATGGAATCCGCATACAGCGCTGGTGCCTGTAGAAGTACAAGCCGGTAAAAAATACAGCATTAAAATCGAATGGAATCCCGATGGTGGCGAATCTTATATTTCCTGCAACTGGCTGCGTCCTGCAACCAGTGAAGAAGATAACCAATTTTTATTTAGTTCCGAAGCCGGTGACAACATCAATTATTATTTTGTGTATGGCAAAAATATGGATGAAATAATTAGTGGCTACAGGCAGCTCACAGGTAAAGCGCCTATAGTTCCGCGGTGGGCATTGGGCTTCTGGCAAAGCCGTGAAAGATATAAAACGCAAAAGGAAATTATCTCCACTGTGCAGGAATTTAGGGAAAGAGAAATTCCTATTGATAATATTGTATTGGACTGGCAATACTGGAAACCTGATGAATGGGGCAGCCAGGAGTTCGACACATCGAGGTTTCCTGATGCACAAGGCATGATTGATTCTTTACACAATTTATATAATACACACATCATGATTTCGGTATGGCCAAAATTTTATAAGGGCATAAAGAATTATGACCTGATGAATAACAAAGGTTTTTTATACACAAAGCTTATAGAAGAAAACAGTAAAGACTGGCTTGGTTATGTTTCTACATTTTATGATGCGTTTAATCCTAAAGCAGGAAATTTTTTCTGGCAACTGGTAAATAAAAATTTATTCAGTAAAGGCGTGGATGCTTTTTGGATGGATGCTTCTGAGCCGGATATGTATTCAAATCTTACCATTGAGCACAGGAAACAATTAATGTTTCCCAATGCACTGGGCTCAGCCACAAAATATTTCAATGCCTATCCATTAGTGAATGCCAAAGTCATTTTTGAGGGAGAGCAATCTGTGGATAGTAATAAACGTGCTTTTATCTTAACCCGTTCGGCATATGCAGGTTCACAGCGTTATGGCGCTGCAGTGTGGAGCGGTGATATTGGTTCAAGGTGGGCCGATCTGAAAAATCAAATTGCTGCCGGCGTAAATTTTTCTATGTCGGGAATTCCTTACTGGACAATGGATATTGGTGGTTTTGCAGTGGAGCGCCGGTATACAGATCCCACAGATGAAGATTCAAAAGAATGGAAAGAACTGATGACACGCTGGTACCAGTTTGGCGCTTTCTGTCCTTTATTCAGATCGCATGGACAGTTCCCTTACCGTGAGATGTTTAATATTTCAAAGCCCGGCGAGCCTGCATACGAGAGTATATTGTATTATGATAAAATGCGGTATCGTTTATTTCCTTACATCTATTCAATGGCGGGCAAAACATATTGGGATAACTATACGATGATGCGTGGATTGGTGATGGATTTTCCCGGCGATAGAAATGTTAATGATATTAATGACGAATATTTATTTGGCAAAAGCTTATTAATTAATCCTGTAAGCGAAATGAATGCCACGAACCGGAAAGTGTATTTGCCAAAAGGAAATGGATGGTATGATTTATATACAGGGAAATATTTTGAAGGTGGTCAAAACATCAATGCTGATGCGCCTTACAGCAGGATGCCTGTCTTTGTAAAAGAAGGATCAATCATTCCTTCAGGGCCTGCTTTACAATATACTTCACAGAAGAGAGCAGATACTATTACCTTATTTATTTATACAGGAAGAGATGTGTCATTTAGATTATATGAAGATGATGACACCACATATAACTATGAAAAAGGAATGTATTCAACCATAGACTTTAATTATGATGAGAATAAAAAAACATTAGTAATTGATAATAGAAACAAAACTTTTCCAGGTATGTTGCAAAGAAGAATTTTCAATATTGTATGGATAAAAAAAGATGCACCTGTATCATTTGATTTTAATGAACAACCTGCTGAGCAAATTTTATATGAAGGAAAAAAAATAAATGTTTTGATGAAATAATTATGAAAAATCTTTTATGAAAAAAACAATTTTATTTGGTGTATTTATTTTTTGTTGCGTAGAAATACATGCTCAAAAATTTGAAGGTCTTGCACTCACGCCACCAATGGGCTGGAACAGTTGGAACACCTTCCAAACGAATATCAGCGACTCGCTGGTGAGAGGAACTGCAGACATAATGGTTTCGTCTGGTATGAAGGATGCAGGCTACACCTATCTTGTATTAGATGATGGCTGGATGGCAAAAGAAAGAGATAGTGTTACAGGAGATCTCATTCCTGATCCGCAAAAATTTCCAAATGGCATGAAAGTTTTAATTGACTATGTTCATTCCAAAGGATTAAAATTTGGTTTATATAATTGTGCAGGAACAAAAACTTGTGCAGGCTATCCCGGCACAAGAGGTTATGAATATCAGGATGCACGGTTTTATGCATCGCTGGGTATTGATTATTTAAAATTCGATTGGTGCAATACGGAAGGCATTAATGCAAAGGAAGCTTATGCAACAATGAGCAAAGCACTCAAAGCTGCGGGTCGACCTATTGTTTTTAGTTTATGTGAATGGGGTACAAACAAACCCTGGGAATGGGCAGAAAATATAGGACAGCTTTGGCGTACAACTGGTGATATCTCTGCAATATTTGATGGCTTTATAGACCATGGAGACTGGAAGCAGCAAGGCGTGATGCCAATTGTTGATCTTCAAAAAGGTTTAAGAAAATATGCGGGCCCGGGCCATTGGAATGATCCTGATATGCTGGAAGCAGGTAACGGTATGAGCGTAAATGAAGACAGATCGCATTTTTCAATGTGGTGTATGCTTGCTGCACCACTCATGGCCGGCAATGATATAAGAAAGATGACTAAGGAGACGCAGGTAATCCTAACCAATAAAGAAGTAATTGCAATTGACCAGGATAAAGCAGGAATGGAAGGCTTTCAATATAAAAATAAAGACAGTCTTGAAGTTTGGGTAAAACCGCTCGAAAATGATGACTGGGCTGTCTGCTTTTTAAACAGGTCACATAAATCCATGCAGGTAAATTTTAACTGGAAAGATGAAGTTGTTACTGACACGCTTTTCAATAAGACTATGAACGCAAAAGAGCATACTTATACAATTAAAAATCTATGGACTCATAGTACTACGGTAGGGAACACACAGAAACCGTTTTCTGCTATGCTGGCTTCGCATGATGTTATTGTGTTAAGGTTATCGAAATAGGAATAAGTCACGTTATCTTCTTAAAGAAAGAAGATTCAATAATTTGAAAATTATTTCTTCAATATTTCTTCAATCCTTTCCAACTCTTCTTTAGAAAAATTATAATTCTTAATTGCGCCAATTGCATCTGTTACCTGTTTGGGTTTACTTGCACCGAGAACTACAGAAGTAATTCTTTCATCTTTTAAAATCCATGCGATGGCCATTTGAGCTAATGTTTGATTTCTTGAAGTTGCAAGCTCATTTAGTTTTTTTACTTTTTCAATAACTTCCGGTGTAACCTGTGATTTACTGATAGCACCATTTTCCAAATGCCTGCCTACCCTCGAATCTTTTGGAATTCCTTTTAAATATTTATTGGTAAGTATGCCTTGTGCCAATGACGAGAATGTAATACAGCCTACTTTTTCTTTTTCCAAAACATCCAATAACCCATTTTCAACCCAACGGTCCAGCATCGAATACCTTGGCTGATGAATGAGACAAGGTGTTCCCAGCTTTCTAAGCATTTCAATTGCCTTTACTGTTTCTTCAGGCTGGTAGCTTGATATGCCAACGTACAAAGCCTTGCCCTGTCGCACGATCAGGTCAAGCGCCGTCATGGTTTCTTCCAGCGGAGTTTCCGGATCCGGACGATGATGATAAAATATATCCACATAATCCAATCCCATTCTTTGTAAGCTTTGGTCGAGACTTGCCGCCAGGTATTTTTTTGAGCCCCAATCTCCATAAGGTCCGTCCCACATTCCCCAACCTGCTTTTGAAGAGATAATCAGTTCGTCGCGATAAGGCCTAAAATCTTTTTTCAAAATTTTTCCAAACGTTAATTCGGCAGCGCCAGGCGGAGGCCCGTAATTATTAGCCAGATCAAAATGAGTTATCCCGTTATCAAACGCTGTATGCAATATTTTTCTGCAATTTTCGAAATCATCAATTTCTCCAAAGTTGTGCCAAAGACCTAATGAAATTAATGGCAACTTTATTCCGCTATTGCCACAACGGCGATATTGCATTAGCTCATATCTTTTACTGTTTGCATGGTAGCTCATGAATATGGTTTTAAAATTTAAAGCATTTAATCTTAACTGTTATATTAAGTTTTATTTTTTATTGTTGTTGCTGTTGCTGTTGTTGTTTCTGTTGTACTTCCAGGTAATAGCGATAGGAGTTTATAGGTTCGCCAGGGTTTTTGGCGTGGTAACTAAATTTTGGCAGGCCTTGTTTCTCAGACGTTTTTCTTGCCGTGCCATTTTTTATTTCAACTGATACTTCCAGTGTGTGTTCACCCGATCCCTTATAAGTACCTTTTACAGGTGTACAATCTTCAAAATTTCTTCCGGTAGCAAGTCGCACATGCTGATCATTCACTATACAATTATTGGTAGGATCAAGTCCAAGCCATCCGTAATTGGGGATATACGCCTCAATCCACGCATGCGTTGCCCCTTCACCCCGCATTTCTTTATCCTTAGGGCAAATGTAGCCACTTACATATCTTGAAGGAATTTCAAACATCCGTAAAAATATAAGAAGTATGTGTGCAAAATCCTGGCAAACACCAGCCTTTAACCGCCAAACATCTTCTGTTTTTGTTTCTACATTAGTAATCCCCTTCTGATAATTGAAATTATTATAAACATAATCTGAAAGTATTTTAGCATTTTGCAACGGAGTTTTTTCCTCACTGATAATTTCGTCTAAGATATTTTTTACGTCCCCGTATGAAACAAAAATCTCCGGTTTCAAAAAATCCATATAGGCTGTGTGATATTTGAGACTTTTCAAAAAATCCCACTGCTGGCGGGCATTCATGTCATCCGAAGGGACAATAATGGGCTTTGTAATAACATCGGCAACAGATTCTATTAATAAAGCATTATGTGGCTTTATAATGGAAAATACACCTACATGATTTCCAAAATAATCAACGAAGGATTCTACAATAGGGTCGTGAGAAATTCTTATCTCATGATTTCTTACTTCTAAAAGCCCGTCAATAATAGGATATAGCATGATCTGGTTTGTACAGTCTATTACAGGAGAGGAGTAAGAGTAGCGTGTAATATGTTTTATCTTATAAGATGGCATTGTATATAATTAAGTATTACCAAAATAATATTTACCAAAAGATGCGGAAATCTCAAAAAGGTCCTGTCGTGTTTGAAAAAGAAAATTATCCAGGGCAATAATATCATTTTCGTTGATATTGCTGTATTTAATGTTGTTCATTGTTTTTCCTATTAGAAACTCAAGCCTGTCATAATTTTCGGGAAGACTATCTGCCTGTAATCTGCCGAAATATTTATATAGCCTTTCCAAACTGTATAAAATTGAATGAGGAAAGTCAGGATTGTACAATATAAGATCTAATACATTTTTTGTTGTGAAATTTCCTTTATAGATTTTAAGATACACCTCAAAACCAAAAAGAGAGTACAACAAATATCTTAAGTTCATCGCCTGGTAAGTATCCTGCTGCTTATTGTAGTAGAATTCTTTCATTTTTATCCTGGTAATGTCTGATGAATGAATCGCTCTTTCTAAAAATTTACCAATATTAAGAAAGGTAAATCCTTCTCCCCGTGTCATAGTATTATCAACCGTGCCGGTAAACAATAATCCATTTCTTATTAAAAGATCAATTGCCGAAATGGGATCAGACATACTGACTTCCTTTCTTAAATTATCGTTACGGATAAAATGATAATAATCATTGAGGCACTGCCATACTTCTTTCGTAATGTGATCCTGGATTCCTCTTGCATTTTCGCGGGAGAACATTATGTTGTTGTAAGCAGAGGCGCTGTTATCATGGCCGAAGATCATGTATTCCAAAGCCTTTGCGGAACTGGTTTCTATTTCTTTGATTTCCTCTTCTGAAAGCTCTCCGTAGATTTTTAAAAGTGGCCTCCACATAAACTCACTTCCTTCATCCTGCGAAGAAATATATTGGGTAAGAATAACCTGCAACATGCCGTTGGTTCTTTCCATATACCTGCCCAGCCAATAAATTGTATCTGCAACACGACTTAACATTAAAAAATTAAAAATTAAAAATTGAAAAATAAAAATTCTTAACTCATAACAAGCAATTCATAATTAGTAATTTCTTAAGCCAACACCCATGTATCTTTACTTCCGCCGCCTTGCGACGAATTCACAATCATCGATCCCTCTTTTAATGCAACCCGTGTTAAACCACCGGGAACAATATTAATGCCATCCGGCCCGTATAAAGCAAATGGCCTGAGATCTACACGCCGCGGTTGAAGAAGCCCATTTATATAACAAGGAGTGGATGATAAACTTATGATGGGTTGCGCAATGAAATTCCTGGGTTCGGTATTGATAGCATTTTTAAAGTTCTCTATTTCTTCATCACTTGCGGTATTGCCCATCAACATACCATACCCCCCGGATTCATTGGTACGCTTGACCACCATTTTATCCATATTTTCAAAAACATAATTTTTACTGTCGTTATCTGCGAGTTGATAAGTAGGCACATTTTTCAAGATAGGCTCTTCGTTTAAATAATAACGAATCATTTCAGGTACATAAGTATAGATAGCCTTATCGTCAGCAACTCCGTTGCCCATCGCATTTACAATGGCAACATTTCCCTTACGGTATGCCCAGTAAATACCGGGTACGCCGAGAATACTTTCAGGCCTGAAAACAAGTGGATCAATAAATTCATCGTCAACTCTGCGATAAATAACATCAACCTGCTGAAGGCCCCGGGTTGTTTTCATATACACAAAATTGTTATCTACAATCAGGTCCCTTCCCTCCACAAGCTCAATGCCCATCAGCCTTGCAAGAGTTGTATGTTCAAAATACGCAGAGTTGTAAATGCCCGGGGACAAAAGAATGACGGTAGGGTTACTGATCTGCCTGCTACCTAAAGCAAGTAAATTTTTATACAGGAGATCAGGATATTCTTTCACTGAGCGGACATTATTTTTTGGAAGGAGGTCAGGAAAAATGCGGTAAGTGATACTCCTGTTTTCCAGCATGTATGATACGCCGGACGGAGTACGAAGATTGTCTTCGAGTACATAAAAATTTCCGTCATCACTCCTTATAAGGTCTACGCCGGAAACGTGTGTATAAATGTCGAAAGGAACATCTACATTCATCATTTCCCTTAAGAAATTCGGGCATGAATAGATAAGCTGTGCCGGAATAACCCCGTCATGCAAAATAAATTGCCGGTGATAAATATCCTTAAGAAAAATATTCAGTGCTTTTAATCTTTGCTTTAATCCCGCTTCTATTGAAGCCCATTCATCGCTGGTAATAATTCGGGGGATGATATCAAACGGAAATATTTTTTCTATTCCCTCCCCGCTGCTATATACAGTAAATGTAATGCCCTGGCTCATGAAAAGCTTCTTGGCCATCTCGTCTTTATGAGTCATCTCATCGCCGGGTAAATCATTTATTACAGAAACAAAATTTTTGTAAGGCGCACGAATTCCATCTGTGCTAATCATTTCATCCCATACACTGGGTTGATCCTTGTAAGATTCTAAAAGAGAATTTTGACTCATGTTGAATGAAAATACAAAAATTCAAAATACAAAAATTCAAGGTTGACCATAAAATAGATAAATTCTAAAGAATGGCTTGCGGTTCGGCAACATTCAGATATAATCGGCGATGGTTCTAAAAAATATCGCAAAGTTATTTTCACGGATGAATATAAATAAGTAAATTGATTTTTAATCCCGCATTTTCTTTACAATCAAAAAATATAAAATTATGCCTGCTGTAAAAAGTTACGCCGCACAAGATTCCACTTCTCCTCTTGCTCCCTTCGATATTGAAAGACGGGATCCGGGGCCTCATGATGTGGAAATTGAAATCCAGTATTGTGGCGTTTGTCATTCCGATCTTCACCTGCTTCGTAACGACTTGGGAATATCAATATACCCCATGGTTCCGGGTCATGAAATAATAGGGAAAGTGATTTCTGTTGGGGATCATGTAAAGAAATTTAAAAAAGGTGATACCGCAGGTGTGGGCTGCCTCGTTGATTCATGCAGGGAGTGTGATAACTGTAAAGATGGGCTGGAGCAATATTGCCAGAATGGAATGGTTTTCACTTACAGTTCTTATGAAAAGGATGGAAAGACGGTTACCCAGGGAGGATATTCGGCCAAAATTGTTGTTGATGAAAGATTCGTTCTCAAGGTGTCGGAAAAATTGCCACTGGAAAAAGCTGCCCCGCTTCTTTGTGCAGGTATAACCACCTATTCCCCTTTACGTTATTGGAAAGTTGGTAAAGGACATAAAGTGGCAATTCTCGGGCTGGGTGGCCTCGGTCACATGGCTATAAAATTTGCAGTCTCATTTGGTGCTGATGTATCTGTGCTAAGTACTTCTCCGTCAAAAAAGGCTGATGCTGAAAAACTGGGCGCACATCATTTTGTTCTCACAAATGATGAGGAGCAATTTAAAAATGTAGCCAATCAATTTGATTTTATAATTGATACCGTATCTGCACCGCACGATTATGGTAGTTATGTTGGTTTGCTGAAAACCAATGGCACTTTAATTTGTGTCGGATTGCCATCTGAACCGATTCAGCTCCCTGCAATTAATCTTGTTTTTGCAAGAAAATGTATGGCAGGCTCTCTAATAGGTGGATTACCCGAAACACAGGAAATGCTTGATTATTGTGCCGAGCACAATATTACTGCCGATGTGGAAGTAATACCTATTCAAAAAATTAATGAAGCTTTTGAGCGCATGCTTAAAAGTGACGTAAAATACCGGTTTGTTATTGATATGGCCTCTTTAAAGTAATCTGCATTTTTATAGCCTGGTTTCATTTTTTGGGTTATCCGCGAAATTGCTTCAGATACCATAAAAATTGCAAAAGACATTGCAAAGAAGGAAAACCTCTTTTAATTTTCAGACACCGCCTTTATTATTTTAATCACTTTAACTAATGGCGATCACTTTTTCCTTTACCTGCGCAGAGGTTAATACCGGGATTATTTAAAAATCTGCAAACTCGATCCAGTGGTGGACCCATTCATGAATTTTTTCTTCACTATCACTTTCCATCACCTGGTAACAGGTACTTAAAATTCCATCTATTAATATAGGTTGCTCCCGGCGGCAATTGCCTGCCCTTCTCTTCAAATGTTTTATACAAGTCTTTTACCTTATCCGGACGAAATATTTCAATTATCATAAACAACATAGATCACGGTTTGATATTTAAACGAATGTATTAAAGTAATCAATAAATAACTTATAATTAGCATGAGGCCGCAGATCAACAATCGTGAGAATGAAGTATTTTTAGCTTTGGCACTAACTGTTAATTTTTTTTGATATAAATACATTTATAGTTGCGCAACAACATTACCAAAATATCTAAATGTATTAAAAGGCAGGAATTAAAGGTTGTGGCTATTTTTTTGCTCACAACTTTTAAGTTCTCATCTTATCCTTTTTGCTCAATTATGCCAGGGAAGCCTTGGAGACCCGGTTGTAAACATTACGTTCGGGTCTGGTTCTACTGCCGGTTTGCCATTAGGAAATTTAACTAATTATGTCTATGTGACCAATGACTGTCCTGATGATGGATATTATACAATTGGCAATTCTACACGTAATTGCTTCTATGGAACATGGTATTCTGTTTCCGAGGATCATACACCCGGCGATGTAAATGGATATATGATGATTGTGAATGCCTCTTTTACCCCCGGCGATTTTTTCGTAAGGACTGTTGATGGCCTTTGTCCTAATACAACCTATGAGTTCGCTGCATGGATTTATAATGTATTACAACCATTCGCATGTAACAGAAACGGTATCAAACCTAATATTACTTTTAATATTGAAACTACCTCAGGCACAGTTTTGAAATCTTACAAAACGGGTGATATACCAGTAAACCCTACTTGGGAACAGTATGGATTCTTTTTTTCAACAACACCGGGAGAGGGTTCGGTAGTGATAAGAATGACCAATAATGCGCCGGGAGGTTGTGGTAACGATTTGTTATTGGATGATATTACTTTTCGGGCATGCGGACCGTTAGTTACAGCTTCAATCAGCGGATCGCCGGATTCGGTAAATGTATGTGCCGGGGATAATTCGGTTTTTACTTTGCTTGCAAATATCTCTTCGGGGTATAACGATCCGGTATATCAATGGCAGTCAAGTGTCGATAGCGGCAAGTCATGGAATAATATCGCCGGGGCAACAGGCACAACATATGTGCGGCCGGCAGTGGTTACACCGGCGCTATATCTTTACCGGTTTGCGGTATCTGAAAGAACTAATATAGATGTTTCTTCCTGTTCTATTGTATCAAATGTAGTTGCAGTGGGCGTAAATAAGTTTCCGGTGCCCGCTGCATCTAGCACAGGCAATTGTACCAATGATACTTTATTTTTTAATGCAAGCGACGGAGTTTTGTTTTCATGGACAGGTCCTTTGAATTTTACAAGCAATGAACAATCTCCTCTTATTCCGTCAGCTATCGCTGGCAATAATGGCAAATATTATGTAAGAGTAACATCTGATAAAGGATGCACCAGCATAGATTCAACAACAGCAATAATTGACATTAAGCCTGGTGTAAATGCGGGCCCTGATGCGGAAATTTGTGAAGGTGACAATATACAGCTCAATGCGACCGGTAATAACATCACTTCTTATCAATGGAGTCCTCCGGTAAATATTTCAAATCCCGATATTTCAAATCCTGTTGCATCTCCTAAACAAACTACACTATATATATTGACCGTTGCAAATAATAAATGCAAAGCATTTGATTCCGTAACGATAGTAGTAAATAAAAATCCGGTAGCCAATGCAGGTCCCGACAAAGTTATTATTGAGGGGCAATCCGTAGCGTTAAATGGTGCTGCCGGCGGAACTGATGTTACTTACTCATGGATGCCTGACGAATATATTGCTTCGGGTGAAACTCTTAATCCTGTTGTGAATCCTCCGGCGAATAAAATTTATACCTTAGATGTGCTCTCTAATAAAGGATGTAAAACCGCTACAGATAGTGTGCTGGTGAAAGTATTTAAAAAGCTATTTATTCCCAATGCGTTTACGCCAAATTTTGATGGGATAAATGATACATGGTTTATCGAAACTTTGGAAGCTTACCCCGGTGCGGAAGTTAAAGTGTTCAACAGGTATGGACAAATAGTTTTTGATAATCATGGAATCAATAAGCCATGGGATGGAAAGTTTAAAGGAGTTCTTCTTCCGGCGGATGCTTATGTATATATCATCGATTTAAAAAACAATACGCAATTAATAAAAGGCGTGGTGTTTATTATATTGTAAACTGCCCGCAAGTGAGTTAAATTCGCTCGTAGTCAAAAATTTATGGCTGGCTGATTTAGGATGCCTTTCTTCTTCCAAGGTATTTTTCTCTTATGATTTCATACACCGGTTTATTATATACTTTGCTTTCCAGCCATGAAACAACATCGAGATAAGCAAATGCTCTTGTTTCAAATTGGCTTTTTTCCAATTGCTTAATGGTGTTAAGCAGCTTTTCAAATTCAGGTTGCAATTTTCTTGCGGAGAGATAAAATGATTTTCTTAAGAACTTAAATATCTCTTCTTCAACGAGGCTGAGGTTTTGCATCTTGGCCATAAAACGATACACAGATTTGATAAGGTATTCCAGTAATTGAAAATTGCCCAATTCATAATGCGAAATAAGATGAAGTAATCTTGCATAACACTGTAAATCGTTCCTCAGATCAACTTTCCAGTTAATAATTTTATTTAGATAATCGATGGCGGTATCATAGTCGCCGGCGCCGAAATAAAGGGAGGCTATCTTATAATAAAAAACGAGAACACGATGATGATCAAGGTAGATGCTAAACTCTTTTAGCTGCTGTTCAATTTCAGGAACAATCACCAGCCCTTCCTTAAAAGTGCCTTCCATGAAATGCTGATTAATTTTTGATGTATAGAGGTAAACAAACACCTGCACCTGGTTATTATTACTTTGTTTTACTATATCAGAATCTCTGAACTCTTCAAGTAGTTTAATTGTTTTATTAAAGCCCTTAAAATTTCGAAGATTAAAATGTGCGTTTAGTAAATTATGCAGCCCTTTAATGAAATTGGGCGTTTCGAATTGCTGCATTATTTGATTTCGCATAAAAAGATCAACCCATTTTTGGGAATAGCGGTAGTACATTAAAAAATCCTGCCTGATAAAAGCATACCAGCAATAACTTTGGAGATAATATAATTTTTCATAAAAGCCTTCCGGATTTTTGATATCATTGGTGAGGTGCTGATGAAAATAATTTTCAAGTTCCCTTTCATCATCTTTGTTTCTTGCATGGCCATTTTTAATATACCAGCTATACAATTGCAGTGCAAGGTTGGACAACTTAGTTTGTTTGATAAGCATCACGTTTGTTTCATTCGACTCCGATGTGAGCTCATCAGCTCTTTCCTGCATGCTCCTGGTAATATGCAACGATTCAATTTTCTTTTCCAAAATTAGTACTCCAATAAGAAAGCTTACCTGGTTATGCGCCTTTGCATTTTCCTTTACCCGGTCAAGTATTCGCAGGCTTTGCAGGTACAGGCCCTTATTGTATAAAATTCTTGCATAATCGAGTTGTTCATGTAGTTGGATATCTATATTTTCATTGCTTTCAAGCACACGCAGGCTGGCGAGGATTTGCCTGTAGAGATGTGCCTTCATATTTGAAATCTGTTCTTTTTTTATAGAAACAGTTTTACTCATGAGTTCTTTTTCATCATACTCTTTCATTTTATCTAATGCATCAAATAACTGAACAATTTTAAGTTCATTACTCGACGTATTTCTTTTAACATAAAGTTTAAAATTCCTCTTTTCTGATTTTTGAAGCGAATGAATCAGTTGGAATAGCGCATCGGTTGATCTGTTGGGCATCGTATTAATTTTACCCTGAATAGTAGTGATAACAGGGCTTTCGCAAAGTTACACTTCATTTCGGCAATGTAAATTTCTGCTATTTTGTTTAGATTGTCTCTGCCATATAATTTACTTTCATATCACGTAAAACGGTTGCTTTTTTAGTCAACCTTATTTTTCCTACAGATCGATTTGCTATGAATAAAATAATAATTTTTGACACGACACTGCGTGATGGCGAGCAGGTGCCGGGATGCAAGCTTAATACAAAAGAAAAAGTAGAACTGGCGCTTGATCTTGAGCACTTAGGCGTTGATGTTATAGAAGCTGGTTTTCCTATATCGAGTCCGGGTGATTTTTCTTCTGTTGTACAAATCTCCAAAAACGTAAAGAATGTAACAGTTTGTGCATTAACACGTGCGGTAGAAAAGGATATCCAGGTTGCCGGTGACGCATTGAAATATGCAAAGCATCCACGTATTCACACAGGCATCGGCACATCAGATCTTCACATAAAAAGCAAATTCAATTCCACCCGCGAAGAAATTTTAGGAAGAGCCATTCAATGTGTAAAATGGGCACGAAAATATACTGATAATATTGAGTTTTATGCAGAAGATGCCGGCCGGACTGACAATGAATATTTGGCAAAGGTTATTGAGGCGGTAATAAAAGCAGGCGCAACAACCGTAAATATCCCGGATACTACCGGTTATTGCCTTCCGTACCAGTATGGTGAAAAAATTGCTTACCTGGTTAATAACGTTCCCAATATTGATAAAGCGGTTATTTCGTGCCATTGTCACAACGACCTTGGCCTGGCAACAGCCAATTCCATCTCCGGCGTAATTAATGGAGCAAGGCAAATTGAATGCACTGTCAACGGTTTGGGTGAGAGAGCTGGTAACACGTCGCTTGAGGAAGTAGTAATGATAATAAGACAGCATAAGCATCTCAATTTCTATACCGATATTGACGCCGCACAATTAAATCCAATAAGCCGGAAGGTGTCGGATATTATGCGTATGCCTGTTCAACCTAACAAAGCCATTGTAGGAAGTAATGCGTTTTCACATTCTTCCGGTATTCACCAGGACGGATTTTTAAAGAATTCAGAAACTTACGAAATTATTAATCCTCTCGTGGTAGGAGCTGACGATTCAAAAATTGTACTAACGGCTCGGAGTGGACGCAGCGCTCTTGCGCATCGTTTTAAGAAATTAGGCTACGAGTTTAACCGTAATGATGTTGACATATTGTATGAACGCTTTTTGCAGGTGGCTGACAGCAAAAAAGAAGTAGAAGATTTGGATCTGTCAGCGCTCGCTAAAGAATATAAACAAAATTTGATAACGACTTAGTTTCATGCAGTTTAGTTTTATGTAGTGGGGGATTGTCCCCCACTTTTTTAAAAAGAGGTTATGGGTAAAACATTATTTGAAAAAATATGGGAAAAGCACCTGGTAAAAACTATTCCGGGCGGCCCCGATGTTTTATATATTGACAGGCATTTCATACATGAAGTAACGAGCCCGCAAGCTTTTGCCGGTCTTGAAAAAAGAGGTTTAAAATTATTCAGGCCTGATAAGACAGTCGCTACCGCCGACCACAATGTGCCTACAATAAATCAACATCTTCCGATAAAGGATTTTCTATCAAGAATGCAGGTTGATGAGTTGGTGAAAAACTGTAAAAAGCATGGTGTCGAGTTGTATGGACTGGGACATCCGTACCAGGGTATTGTTCATGTTATTGGTCCAGAGTTGGGAATTACACAACCTGGCATGACCATAGTTTGTGGCGATAGCCATACTTCCACCCATGGCGCTTTTGGTTGTATTGCTTTTGGAATTGGCACGAGTGAAGTAGAAATGGTTTTTGCATCGCAATGTGTTTTGCAGAGCAGGCCTAAAGTGATGCGTATAAATGTTGAGGGAACTTTAAATAAGGGAGTGGTTTCTAAAGATATCATTCTTTATATCCTTTCAAAGATTTCCGCCAGCGGCGCAACAGGATACTTTGTTGAATTTGCGGGCTCTGCAATCCGTTCACTTTCCATGGAAGCAAGGATGACGATTTGCAATATGAGTATTGAAATGGGTGCAAGAGGGGGAATGATCGCTCCCGATGAAACAACCTTCGGGTATATCAAAAACAGGCGCTTTGCACCGGTGGGAGAAAAATGGGCATCGAAAGTTGAAGAATGGAAAAAGTTATATTCTGATAAAGATGCAGTTTTTGATAAAGAAATAAATATTGATGCAGCCGATATAGAACCGATGATTACTTATGGAACTAACCCCGGCCTTGGCATTTCTATCAATGATGCTATTCCTGTAAGTGAAAATATCGCTGATGAAGGAGAAAGAAAAACTATTGACAAGGCGCTTAAGTATATGGGACTGCACCCAGGTCAGTATTTGAAAGGTATGCCTGTCCAAAACGTTTTTATAGGAAGCTGCACTAATTCGAGAATTGAAGATTTGCGTTTGGTCGCTTCCGTTATAAAGGGTAAAAAGAAAAATGAAAATGTGAAAGTAATGGTGGTGCCGGGTTCGCAGCAGGTAGCTGCCCAAATTGTTGCTGAAGGGCTCGATGTTATATTTAATGAGGCGGGTTTTGAAATACGACAGGCCGGATGCAGCGCATGCCTTGGTATGAATGAAGATAAAATCCCTGCGGGCGAATATTGCATTTCTACCAGCAACAGGAATTTCGAGGGCAGGCAGGGAGCAGGAGCAAGAACTTTACTGGCAAGTCCTCTTACCGCTGCCGCTGCCGCAATTACAGGAGTAATAACCGACGTACGTGAATTGTTAAATTAAGAAAATGCAACCTTTAGTAAAGATACATAGCACTTTTGTTCCCCTACCTTTAGAGAATGTGGATACCGACCAGATAATTCCGGCCAGGTTTTTAAAAGCAACAACACGTGAGGGTTTTGGGAAAAATCTATTTCGCGACTGGCGTTATGAAAGTGATGACGAGAATAAGCCCAGGGAGGATTTTGTTTTGAATAAACCGGAATATAATGGAAGTATTTTAGTTGCCGGTAAAAATTTTGGTTCAGGCTCATCACGCGAGCATGCCGCATGGTCTATTACAGACTACGGATTTAATGTGGTTGTATCCAGCTTCTTTGCAGATATTTTTAAGAACAATGCATTGAACAATGGATTGTTGCCGGTACAGGTTTCAGATAATTTTCTACAGAAAATATTCAGTCTTGATAACTCTTCGACACTTTCCGTTGATGTTGATAAACAAACTATCACAATAGATGCAACAGGCGAACAGGAGAGATTTGATATTAACGAATATAAGAAAACCTGCCTTTTGAACGGCTATGATGATATTGATTATTTAATAAGTAATAAGAAAGATATAGAAGCATTTGAAGCAACATTCGCCTGATTTGCGTTCTTTCAAAATAAAATGGAACAGGAAAATCTTTTGGAGGTAAAAAATCTGACAGTTCTGCTGTCTGGAAAAGCTGTGTTAAAGGATATCACATTTGATATTAAAAAGGGGGAATGCCTTGCCATTATAGGCCCGTCCGGGAGTGGCAAATCAACTTTAATAAAAGTAATTTCCGGGAATTATTTTTCCGGCGGTGAAATAAAATTTTTTAGTCAAAATGTTGCTGCTCGTCTTATTGTAATATCACAGCAACATCATTTTAAAAATCTTTCAAACACCTCTTCATTTTATTACCAGCAACGATTTAATTCAAATGATTCAGAAGATGCTTTATCAGTAAATGAGGTTTTAAGTACTCTGGGCGTGAGCGAAAAATCAATAAAGGAAACGCTTGACTTACTTGGTATCGGTTACGTTCAATTCACACATCTTATTCAATTGTCTAACGGAGAACATAAACGCTTTCAGCTTGCAAAAGCAGTTTTGCAGAATGCTGACTGGATTTTGCTTGATAGCCCCTACACCGGGCTTGATGTGTCAGCACGAAAATTATTAAATGAAATTATAGATAAGTTGGTTGCGCAGGGGATAAACATCCTCTTAGTTACATCTTATACTGACATGCCTGCATCAGTTACACATGTGGCGTTCCTCGAAAACGGGGAATTAAAAGGAAAGGTAAGACGTAAAGAATTTGAAAAAAATAAACACAATATTGTAAACAAAATTAATCTGCCTTTACCGGATTCAAAATCTCTTCATTCTGTGAAGCCGGTATACAATTATGATGATTTTTCTACAGCAATAAAAATGGTAGAAACAAATGTCGTTTACAACAACAGGAAAATTCTTGAGAATATTAACTGGGAAGTCAATAAAGGTGAATGCTGGAATGTGTCCGGGCATAACGGCTCCGGCAAATCAACGTTGTTAAGTCTCGTCACGGGGGATAATCCCCAGGCTTTCGCAAATGAAATTTATTTATTTGACAGAAAAAAAGGAAGCGGTGAATCTATTTGGGATATCAAACAAAAGATCGGTTATGTGTCTCCTGAATTGCATCATTATTTTGAACATAGCTGCTCCTGCTTTGAAGTTGTTGCTTCTGGCCTGTTTGATACTATTGGATTATTTAGACAATTGAGTGAAAAGCAAAAAGAATTTGTAAATGAGTGGCTGTTGCTTTTGAACATAGATAATTTTGAAAAAAGAATATTTACCCAATTGTCTAACGGTGAACAACGTCTGGTTTTACTGGCACGTGCGTTGGTAAAGAATCCCCCATTATTAATTCTGGATGAACCCTGCCAGGGATTGGACCGGGAAGTAAGTACATGGTTCATTACGTTGATAAACGATATATGTGTAAAACTGAAAAAAACATTGATATATGTAAGTCACTACGAGGAAGAAATTCCGCCGTGTGTCACCTATACTTTAAAACTTAATCAGGGAAAAATTGCAGCATAACAAAAAAAGAAAATATTTATAAACAAATGGAAAAAAATATAGCGGTCATTCTGGGAGATGGGATTGGGCCGGAGGTAACGCAACAATCAATAAAGGTATTGAATGCCGTTGCCGAAAAATATCGTCACAAATTCAATTATTCTTTTGTAATGATGGGTGCTGTTGCGATTGATAAAACAGGGGAGCCTTTGCCTCAGGAAACAATAGATGTTTGCTTGCAGAGCGATGCTGTTTTATTTGGCGCCATCGGCCATCCAAAATATGATAATGATCCTAACGCAAAAGTGCGCCCTGAGCAGGGGTTGCTAAAGCTAAGGAAAGAATTACAATTGTTTGCTAACATAAGGCCTGTAGCCACACATCCTTCTTTGCATCGTCTTTCACCTTTGAAAGAAAAAAAATTAAAAGGAACCGACTTTATTATTTACAGGGAACTAACTGGGGGAATTTATTTCGGGAAAAAAGAAACGAATGAAGAAGAAACGCAATCATCGGACCTTTGCATTTATAGTAAAGATGAAATTGAGCGTATTGCCCATCTTGCATTCGCTGCGGCGCAAAAGCGGAAGAAGAAGCTTACACTTGTTGATAAAGCGAATGTTCTGGAAACCTCGAGGCTTTGGAGAAAGACAATACAGTCTATGGCATCTTCCTATGCTGATGTTGCAGTCGACTATATGTTTGTGGACAATGCCGCTATGCAAATAATTGTAAATCCAAAACAGTTTGATGTGGTGTTGACCGAAAACATGTTCGGTGATATTCTTAGTGATGAAGCCAGCGTTATAACCGGATCGATCGGCTTATTGCCTTCTGCATCAATTGGCGTTGCATCTGCGTTATTTGAACCTATACATGGTTCCTATCCGCAGGCTGCGGGAAAGGATGTAGCTAACCCAATAGGTTCTATTTTATCGGCAGCAATGATGCTCGATTATTTTGAATTAACGCACGAGGCAGCAGAAGTAAGAGAGGCTGTGGCATGGACCCTGGCCAACGGTTTTGTATCGCAGGATATTGACCCTATAAATCCTCATTACACCTCTACAATTGGTGAATTTGTGAGCGATTATATAACCAATGATATTCCGGAAAATGTTAATGCAAAAAATATTGCATTTGGCAAGGCAACGATAATTTGATTTAAAAAAAGTTCTTTGTTTTTAATATAGGATTTGTAAGTTTGCTTAATATTCATTCCAATGTTAAAGGGCAAGCTACATAGTGATACACAAAAAATTTCTGCAATAATTATTGCTGTTATTGTCATTATATCCTTTATCGCTGGAGGAGGAATTACTTTTTAAAAAAAATAAATTAAGTATAGCCCCGCTCCAAAAGATGCGGGGTTTTTTATTTATCATATTTTGAAAACAAAAATATTATGTACTATAACTCAAATACTTTTATTTATCTCAATGGCAAAATTGTAAAAGCTTCAGAAGCGAAGACTGACCTATATAGTCAAACGCTTCATTATGGATATGGGGTGTTTGAAGGTATCCGTTCTTATAAAACGGTAAAGGGAGAAACTAAAATTTTCAAAGAAGAAGCCCATTTTCAAAGATTAAGAAACTCTGCCGATGCACTAAACATGCCCTATCCCTGGAGTGACGAAGAATTAATTAAGGCGAGCTATGAAGTATTAAAAATAAATAGTTTACAGGACGGATACATAAGACCGTTAGTATATGCTCCTGCTAATATGAGTTTCAATCCTAATAAGGAATCTTTTATCGCAATTGAAACATGGCAGATGCAGCCTTTCCTTGGTGAAAAGCTATTAAGAGTGATGACTTCTTCTTTCGAAAGACCCAATCCCAGGGGCTTTAAAATTGAAGCAAAAGCAACGGGACATTATGTAAATTCCATTCTTGCAAGCCAGGAAGCAAAGGCAAAAGGCTTTGATGAAGCACTACTGAATGACATGAATGGATTTATTGCGGAAGGGCCCGGCGCAAATGTTTTTATAGAAAGTAACGGTAGCTTGTACACGCCACAGTTAGGTAACATTCTGCCCGGCATTACAAGGGCTACTGTTTTGGAAATTTGCGAAGTGTTAGATATTACAGTTTTTGAAAAGCAAATTACATCGGATGAAATTCACGGTGCAGATAGCGCATTTTTTTGCGGTACCGCAGCTGAAGTAATTGGTATGGAATCGCTTGATAATGTTCCGTTCAAAAAACAATGGAACGATACATTAGGAATACGAATTCAACAAGCTTATAAAAATCTTGTAACAGAAAGGGAAATTTTATCTTCTGAAATATTAGCATGAAAGAACTAAATAAATACTCGAAGACACTAACACAGGACGAGACACAGCCGGGAGCACAGGCAATGTATTATGCCATAGGCTTTAAAGAAGAGGATTTTAATAAAGCGCAGGTTGGCGTGGTAAGTATGGGCTGGGACGGTAATCCATGCAATATGCATTTGAATGATTTGGCAACCAGCGTTCAAAAAAGTATTAATCATGTTGGCGGATTATTAGGCTTACGGTTTTATACAATCGGGGTAAGTGATGGAATAAGTATGGGAACCGCTGGCATGCGCTACAGCCTGGTAAGCCGTGATGTAATAGCCGACAGTATAGAAACCAATGCAGGAGCGCAGTACTATGATGCTATTGTTGCGATTCCGGGTTGCGATAAAAATATGCCGGGTTGTATCATGGCAATGGGAAGGTTAAATCGCCCTTCAATAATGTTATATGGAGGAACAATTGCACCGGGTCACTATAAAGGAGAAGATTTAAATATCGTTTCAGCGTTTGAAGCATTAGGACAAAAGATTGCCGGCAATTTAGATGAAAAAGATTTTAAGGAGATAGTACGCCATTCCTGTCCGGGTGCAGGTGCGTGCGGTGGTATGTATACTGCCAATACTATGGCAAGTGCTATTGAGGCTTTAGGTATGAGTTTACCTAATTCGTCCAGTAATCCGGCATTGAGCAAGGACAAACAGAAGGAATGCGAGTCTATTGGTGAAGCCATAAAATTATTGTTGGAAAAAGATATTAAGCCAAAAGATATCATGACCCGTGAGGCGTTTCAAAATGCGATTACTGTTGTGATGGTCTTAGGCGGAAGCACAAATGCAGTATTGCACTTAATCGCAATGGCAAAAAGTGTTGATGTGCCGTTGACAATTGATGACTTTCAGTTGATAAGCAACAAAGTTCCCATGCTTGCAGATTTTAAACCAAGCGGAAAATATTTGATGGAGGACTTACATCAATTTGGCGGTGTGCCTGCTGTGATGAAATATTTATTGAGTAAAGGAATGCTGCATGGCGACTGTTTAACGGTAACAGGGAAAACAGTAGCGGAAAATTTAAAAGATGCTGCTGATCTCGATTTTGAAAAGCAGGATATTTTTAGGCCGCTTGAAAAGCCAATTAAAGCCACGGGACATTTACAAATT
The DNA here is from genome assembly GCA_963798665.1 of uncultured Chitinophagaceae bacterium. Lineage (GTDB taxonomy): Bacteria > Bacteroidota > Bacteroidia > Chitinophagales > Chitinophagaceae > Ginsengibacter. The sequence continues at coordinate 382,121 of CAWCUN010000023.1, forward strand.
TTGTACGGTAACCTTGCTGAACGTGGAAGTGTTGCAAAAATCACCGGAAAGGAAGGAGAACGTTTTGAGGGAACTGCAAGAGTATTTGACGGTGAGAGTCATTTCCTCGAAGCTATTCAAAATAAAAAAGTTCATGCAGGTGACGTAGCTGTAATCAGGAACATCGGGCCGAAAGGTGCGCCGGGAATGCCTGAAATGCTGAAACCAACGGGCGCCTTAATCGGTGCAGGTTTAGGGAAAACAGTGGCATTAATAACTGACGGACGATTTAGTGGCGGCACACATGGATTTGTCGTCGGGCATATTACACCTGAAGCTCATGAAGGCGGATTGATCGCTTTAGTGAATGATGATGATATTATTGAAATTGACGCAATAAAAAATACATTGACGTTAAAAGTAAGTGATGAAGAAATTACAAAAAGAAAAGCAACATGGAAGCAGCCTGCATTAAAAGCGACGAAAGGGATTTTGTATAAATATGCAAGAGTGGTAAAAGATGCAAGTGAAGGTTGTGTAACGGATGAAGAGTAGAAGATAGTTTAAATACTATGCAAATAATACGGAGCATACAAAACAGGATATACGAAATAAGAGGTGAGAGGGTAATGCTATTAATATGAACATCACCATCATGCGGGCTTTTGTAGAGGTGAGAAAAATATTTTTGAAAGAAAATGATTTGAAAGAGCAGCTAAGAAATTAAGCAAAGATTGGGTGAACATTATGTACAACTTAACCAGGTATACGATGTCCCGATAGCTATCAGGAGAAAATTTATTAGATGAAAAAGCCACCCAAAGAAAATGGAAACAAAGGAAAAAATCGGTTTTAAAAAATAAATTATGACAAAAAAATATTTCACAGAATTAGCAGAGTATCATGTTTGGGCTAACAGTCGTATATGTACCTGGCTCGAAAAAATATCTGATGAACAATGGAAACAGCCTGTTGTAAGTAGCTTTAACAGCATTTACGAAACTACATTACACATAGCCGGCGCAGAAAAACTTTGGGTCGAAAGATTAAGACGTTACACAAATTTTGAAATGCTTACGCAAACCTTTAACGGATCTAAGGCTGATTTAATAAAAACATGGAAAGGGATATCACTGGATTTTAAAAGGTTTATTGATGATATGCCAGATGATTTACTGCAGGAGAAGTTATTCTTTAAAAATATAAAGGGTATTGAACACAATCTGCCTTATTACCAGATGCTGGCACATGTTATTAATCATTCAACTTATCACCGTGGTCAGGTGGTTACTATGTTACGGCAGGTTGGCTTTACAGAGCTCAGTTCAATAGATATAACAACTTATTTCAGAATTAAAAATGATTTACCGCGGGAGGCGCTTAGGAACTGATATGTATAAATTAAAAACAAATTATTATGAATACGCTTGAACTGGAAGAAGAAAAAAAAGTTGAAACATCTTCCAAAAAATCAGAAAGTATCAGTGGCAGTGAAGCGCTATTAAAAATTTTGATAGCAGAAAATGCAGATATAATTTTCGGATACCCGGGCGGTGCTATTATGCCGGTATATGATGTATTATACGGATACCGCGATAAACTCAATCATGTTTTAACACGACATGAACAGGGTGCAATTCATGCTGCACAAGGCTTTGCAAGAACTTCAGGGAAGCCGGGGATTGTATTTGCCACGAGTGGCCCCGGTGCCACTAACCTGGTTACCGGCCTTGCTGATGCAATGATTGATAGTACGCCTGTTGTTTGTGTAACAGGGCAGGTTTATGCGCATTTATTAGGGACAGATGCCTTCCAGGAAACAGATGTAATTAATATAACAACACCTGTTACCAAATGGAATTACCAGGTAACTGATGCTACTGAAATTCCTCATGTGCTGGCAAAAGCATTTTACATTGCAAAAAGCGGGAGGCCGGGTCCTGTCTTAATCGATATTACAAAGAATGCGCAATTACAAATGTTCGATTATCACGGCTATATTAAGTGTAATCACATCCGCAGCTATCGGCCCAAGCCAATTGTAAGAAAGGAATATATTGAAAGGGCGGCTTCACTTATTAATGAAGCAAAAAAGCCGTTTGTAATTTTCGGGCAGGGCGTTATTCTTGGTAAAGCAGAAAATGAATTTAAAAACTTTATTGAAAAAGGCGAGCCTTCCTGCAGCATGGACAATTCTTGGTTTAAGTGCACTGCCGACAGATCATCCTTTAAATGTTGGAATGTTGGGAATGCATGGAAATTATGGTCCAAATGTTTTGACTAATGAATGTGATGTGCTGATTGCCGTAGGTATGCGTTTCGATGACCGGGTTACGGGTAGGTTAGACAAATATGCGAAGCAGGCAAAAGTTATCCATCTCGATATTGATCCGTCTGAAATTGATAAAAATGTAAAAACAACGGTACCGGTTTGGGGCGATTGTAAAGAAACTTTGCCTTTACTTACTAAACTTATTGAGAGTAAAGATCATTCCAAATGGATTCAAAAATTTAGTGAATTCAAACAGCAGGAAATTGATATATGCATTACTAAAGAGATGAATCCTTCAACAGAGCAACTTAGCATGGGTGAAGTAATTAATATTCTGAATGAACTAACCGATGGGAGCGCCGTAATGGTTACAGATGTTGGTCAGCACCAGATGGTGACTTGCCGCTATGCAAAATTCAATCAAACAAAAAGCAACATTACGTCGGGCGGCCTTGGTACAATGGGATTTGCGCTGCCCGCGGCAATTGGTGCCAAGTATGGCGCACGTGAAAGAACTGTAATTGCTATCATTGGTGATGGCGGTTTTCAAATGACATTGCAGGAATTAGGAACTATTATGCAAGATGATATTGATGTAAAAATTGTTATCCTGAATAATGAGTTTTTGGGTATGGTTCGCCAGTGGCAGGAGCTGTTTCATGAAAAGCGTTATTCTTTTACTGATATAAAAAGCCCGGATTTTGTTGCATTGGCAAAAGCCTACAACATAGATGGACAAAGAGTTTCTGAAAGGAATAGGCTAAAAGGTGCATTAAAGGAGATGCTTGAAAGTAAAAATTCATACTTACTTGAAGTAATGGTTGGCAAAGAAAATAATGTTTTCCCAATGGTGCCACAAGGCTGTAGTGTTGCAGAAATAAGATTGCAGTAGTCAAGGAATAGAAATCAGCACGTAAAAAGGAATTATCGGGATACCAAACATTTTTAAAAATTAATAAATGAGTACATTATTAGAACAGGCAAAATGGAATGCAAATTTGTATGATGAAAAACATTCTTTTGTTTTTAAGTATGGCCAGGACCTTGTGAAGACGCTGAAGGCAAAAGAAGAAGAAAGGATTTTAGATTTAGGCTGTGGCACAGGCTATTTGACGAATCTTATCGCAGGTTCCGGGGCGGATGTAACAGGAATCGATAATTCAAAAGAAATGATTACCAAAGCCAAACTTCAATATCCCGATATCGATTTCAGGCTGATGTCTGCTGATAATTTACGTTTCAAAAATCCCTTTGATGCTGTTTTTTCAAACGCCACACTTCATTGGATTTTAAATAAACAGGAAGTGATAGATTGTATGTACCAGGCCCTGAAACACGGTGGAAGGTTAGTATTGGAAATGGGTGGGAAAGATAATGTAGGAAGTATAGTCAATGCCTTAAAAGATTCGCTCTTAAAGCGTGGTTTTAGAAAAGAAGCTGGAAAAAATATCTGGTACTTTCCATCATTGAGCGAGTATACTTCACTGTTAGAGTCAAAAGGATTTCGTGTTACATATGCTGCCCATTATGACAGGGAAACGAAGTTAAGAGATAGTGTTCACGGAATTAAAGATTGGCTAAAAATGTTTGGAAGTGCTTTCCTGGAAGGAATTAATGAAAATGTAGCCAATGGTATTTTAGATGAAGTCCAGGACAAATTATTTTCCACACATTTCAGAAATGGTAACTGGTATGCAGATTACAAAAGACTAAGAGTAATCGCTATCAAAAAATAATTAATAAAAACAACCAGATGAAACAGGAATTCACATTGACGGTTTATTCAGAAGACCAGATCGGTCTGCTAAACCGTATTACCATTATTTTTTCAAGAAGAAAAATTAATATCCATACTCTTAACACGTCTCCTTCAGAAGTGCCGGGTATACACAGGTTCAACATAGTAATTGATGAAACAGAAGAAGTGGTAAAAAAACTGGTACGCCAGATCGAAAAACAAGTTGATGTTTTAAAAGCATATTATAATAACAATGAAGAAATCATCTGGCAGGAAATGGCCCTATATAAAATGCCTACGGAAGCGATAACTGAAAAAGTAAAGGTTGAAAGATTGCTTCACGAATTTGGTGCAAGAGCAATTGCAATAAGAAAGGACTACGTTGTTTTCGAAGCAACGGGCCATCGTGAAGAAACCGATAGACTCATTTCTTTTCTCGAGCCGTACGGCTTAATTGAATTTGTAAGAAGCGCACGTGTAGCGATAATTAAAGAAAGCAGCGGCTTTCACGCCAAGGTAAAAGAATTTGAACAAAGAGAGCCGGGTGAAGAGGTAATTGAAAATGAATATTTGGATAAACAGGAAGAAGTGTTTAGCATGTAAAATAAACAGGTATGCCGGATGTAACTCCTATGTTATCTTATGAAAATGGTGTTGCTTCATTAGAATGGCTGAAGCAGGCGTTTGGATTTACAGAAAATATAGAAATGCGTTTTATGGAAGGAGACCGCTTAACACATGCAGAATTAATAACAGGAGATAGTGTAATTATGATTGCGACTCCAACGCCTGATTACGAAAGTATAAATAAACAACGTAAGCGTGATGTGAAGATGGATAAATGGCTCTCTATTCCATGGATTGTAAACGGATGCCTGGTGTATGTAAAAGATATAGATGAACATTTTAGAAGGGCGAGAGATAATGGTGCCGAAATTTTGTCGGAAATAGAAGGGGGTTTTCCCGGTAAAAGATACAGGTGTGCCGATATTGAAGGGCATCGCTGGATGTTTATGCAACGAGAAAACGGGCAATGACGATAACTAAAGTAATACCAATCTTGAGAATTTTTGATTATGAAAAAGCAATAGAATTTTATGTTGGCTGGTTAGGATTCAGGATAGATTGGGAACATACATTTGAGGAAAATACTCCGGTGTACATGCAGGTTTCAGGCGAGGGCATTACATTGCATTTAAGTGAACATCATGGTGATACAACGCCGGGAACGAGAGTTTATATTGAATGCACGGGATTAAAGGAATATCATAAACAATTAATTGATAAAAAGTACAAATATAACAGGCCGGGTTTGGAAGAATCATTTTATGGTACATGGTGTATGGAAGTAAATGATCCTTTTGGAAACAGGCTAACATTTAATGAAGAAAAGAAATAAGTATTAAGGATAAAGAAAATACTACGATAAACAATCAACAACAAAATCTAAAAAAAATAAATCATGGCAAAATTAAATTTCGGAGGTACTGAAGAAAACGTTGTAACACGTGAAGAATTTCCATTATCAAAAGCCCAGTCAGTCCTGAAAGATGAAGTGGTAGCTGTTATTGGTTATGGTGTTCAGGGCCCGGGGCAGGCGCTTAATCAAAAAGAAAATGGTATAAACGTAATTGTTGGCCAGAGAAGAAATTCAAAAAGCTGGGATAAGGCCATACGTGATGGATTTGTTGAAGGCAAAACTTTATTTGATATAGAAACAGCTTTGGAAAAAGGAACCATCATTTGCTATTTGTTGAGCGATGCTGCGCAAATTGCTATGTGGCCTACCGTAAAAAAACATTTAACTCCGGGTAAAGCGCTTTATTTTTCTCATGGGTTTGGTATTACTTATCTTGATCAAACAGGCATTGTTCCGCCAAAAGATGTGGATGTGTTTTTAGTAGCACCTAAAGGCTCGGGCACCTCATTAAGAAGAATGTTTTTGCAGGGAAGAGGTTTAAACAGCAGCTACGCAATTTTCCAGGATGCAACCGGGAAGGCTTTTGACAGGGTTGTTGCGTTAGGTATCGCGATTGGATCAGGATATTTATTTGAAACCACATTTAAGAAAGAAGTGTACAGTGATTTAACTGGAGAGCGTGGGACTTTGATGGGAGCCATACAGGGAATTTTTGCAGCGCAGTTTGAAGTATTGAGAAAAAAAGGACATTCCCCTTCGGAGGCATTTAATGAAACAGTTGAAGAACTTACCCAATCATTAATGCCTTTGGTTGCGGAAAATGGTATGGACTGGATGTATGCGAATTGTTCTACCACGGCGCAACGGGGTGCTTTGGATTGGTGGAAAAAATTTCGTGACGCCACATTGCCGGTGTTTACTGAATTATATGAAAGCGTAGCAGAAGGAAAAGAGGCGGCGAAATCTATAGAAAGTAACAGCAAGGCTGACTACAGGGAAAAACTTAATGAAGAGCTGAAAGAATTGGCTGATAGTGAAATGTGGCAGGCGGGTAAGACAGTAAGAAGTCTCAGGCCGGAAAATCAATCAGCAAACCTGGACGAAAAAAAGGTATCTAAAATGGCAGCATCAAATTAATTTTTTAAATGATAGAATCAATTTCAAAAAAAGAAAAAATAACAGAGCCATTGTTAAACAAATGGAACCTGGATTTCTCTGCCGCGGCAGAACGTCTCAAGAAAATTGTGAACCGTACTCCTCTTGTTTATAATCATCACCTTTCAAAGAAATATGAATGTAATGTGTTTTTGAAAAGGGAAGATTTACAGGTTGTACGCTCTTATAAGCTTCGGGGCGCTTATAATTTAATGAGTAGCCTGCCCGCTGAACAATTGAAGAGAGGAGTTGTGTGTGCCAGTGCGGGCAACCATGCCCAGGGATTTGCATACTCATGCAAGCAACTTGCGTGCAAAGGAATAATATTTATGCCTGTTATAACACCTAACCAAAAGGTTAGCCAGACAAAAATGTTTGGCGAGGATTTTATCGAGATAAAATTAGTAGGTGATACGTATGATGAATGTTCTGTTGCTGCAAAAAAATTTACAGAAGAAAATTCGATGGCTTTTATTCCGCCATTTGACGACTATAAGATTATCGAAGGACAAGGAACTGTTGGTGTAGAGATCCTCGGGGAGTTATCGAAAGTAGACTATTTGTTTGTACCGGTTGGCGGTGGTGGCTTAGCGTCAGGTGTAGGAACCTTTTTTAAATCATTTTCGCCTCTCACAAAAATAATTGGAATTGAACCGGAAGGAGCTCCGTCGATGTCAACTGCCTTAAAAGAAGGAAAGCCTGTTGTGTTGGAAAATATTGAACAATTTGTTGACGGTGCTTCTGTAAAGAGAGTAGGGGATATTACCTTTTCTATTTGCAAAGAAGTATTGGATGATATGCATTTGATTCCTGAAGGAAAAGTTTGCTCAACGATTTTAAAATTATATAATGAGGATGCAATAGTTGCAGAGCCGGCAGGTGCATTGGCTATCGCCGCTCTCGATGATTACGCTGTGGAAATAAAAGGAAAAAATGTTGTTTGCGTAGTGAGTGGAGGCAATAATGATATTGACAGGATGCAGGAAATAAAAGAACGGTCTCTTCAATTTGAAGGTTTAAAACATTATTTTTTAATAAGCTTTGCACAGCGTCCTGGCGCATTGAAAGAATTTGTGAACCAGGTTTTAGGTCCTACGGATGATATAGCAAGGTTCGAATATATACGTAAACATAACAAAGAATCCGGACCTGCGTTAGTGGGAATAGAATTGCAATCAAAAGAAGATTACGAAGCACTATTGAAAAACCTGTGCCGGTATAATGTAAAATTTACCGAGCTTAAAAATGATGATCATGCATTTGGATATTTGGTATAGCTTATTGAGGCAAATATGAAGTAGCAATGATTGTAACAATCCGAAAAGCCAACGAGCAGGATTTTCCGGCAATACTCTTCCTGATAAAAGAGTTTTCAATATTTCAAAAGACACCGGAAAAAGTTAAGCTCACCCTGCAGCAGATGACTGAAGAGAAAAATTTTTTTCAATGTCTCGTGGCCGAAGTACAGAATAAACGAAATTGTAGGATTTGCTTCTTTCTTTTTTACCTATTATTCATGGACGGGAAAAGGCTTGTATCTCGATGATTTATATGTAAGAGACGCTTATCGAAAGCAGTCTGTTGGTAAAAAGCTTTTGAATGCAATAATTGAGTTGGCAAAAACAGAACGATGTAAAAAAGTGCGATGGCAGGTATCGGGATGGAACACAAATGCAATCGAATTCTATAAAAAAATGGGAGCAGTAATTGATAGCACTGACATCAATTGCGATCTTTTTTTAGTTTGATTATGCAAGTAATAATTTTATTTTCAAGAGCACTGATTGTTAAATTGCAGTGACAAGAAAATTATGTAATGTGTATTTCATAGCCATCCGGAGCGACGGAATAAATAATAGAGCAAAAAACACGCGATAACAGTCACTACTATTACGGCATGAAATCCATACTGCCACTCCGTTTCAGGCATGAATTTAAAATTCATGCCCCAAAACCCAGCCACCATTGTTGGAACAGCTATAATCGCCGCCCATCCGGCAAATTTTTTTGAAGTGTCATTTTGCGAAATAGAAATCAAAGAGAAATTTGCTTCCAATGCAGTATTTAATAATTCCCTTGTATTATCTATCATTTCGTTTATGCGTACTACATGGTCATAAATATCCCTGAAGTAAGGCTGGGTTTCTGTAGAGATGCATTTAATATCAAATCGCATCAGCCTGTTACAGACATCAACGAGTGGCGACACAGCCCTTTTTACTTCCAGTAATTCCCTCTTTAACTGGTAAATTTGTTCGGTAGTTTCCCGGTTAGGCTTCGATTTGAAAATTTTTTCTTCTATTGTTACGAGTTCCTGTTCCATATCCTGTACGACGGGAAAATAGCGGTCCACAATAAAATCCATAATCGCATATAGTACAAACCCCTGTCCTTTGCTTAACAAATCAGGCGCAGCCTCACATCGGGCACGTACTTCAGTATACGGAACTGACGAACCATGCCTTACACTGACAATAAAATTTTTGCCAACAAAAAAATGAGTCTCTCCAAATTCAATATGATTTTCACCATTAATCTGCGAAGTGCGAAGTACAATAAAAACAGAATCGCCGTACAGTTCTATCTTCGGCCGCTGGTGTGCAAGATGTGCGTCTTCAATGGCAAGGTCGTGGAGGTCAAATTCTTCCTGCACACTTTCAAGTACTTCTTCTGAAGGTTCATGCAGCCCTATCCAGACGAACTGGCTTACGTCTTTCAGTACTTCGTGTACTTTGTTTAGTTCCACATCAGCAATTCGTCTGCCGCCTGAGTATGCGGCACAGTTAATAATTTCTTTCATGATCTTTTTTACAAGATGTCTTATGATATAGTAAGATCGGAAATTTTTTAGTAAAAAAAGTTATGTTTTTTATCCAGTCAAAATAGTGATTTAAGAAAGCTCGGTTTTCCGTACACATGCTGCTGAAATGTTTTTGCATTCGGTACGAACAGTAAAAATGGGTTTAATGCTATTGCTTAAGGTGATAAAAAGTCTCAACATTTTTCGAGGGCCTGCAAAATGTCGTTTAGTATATCTTCAGCATATTCCAGCCCCACAGAAATGCGTATAAGCCCCGGCGTTATATTTACTTTTAATCTTTCCTCTTCTGTTAATTTACTGTGCGTGGTGCTGGCAGGGTGTGATGCAATGCTTCTTGAATCGCCTAAGTTGGCAGTGAGTGTAATCATTTCCAGACTATTCAAAAATTTTCTTCCACTTTCAATTCCGCCCTTCAGTTCGAAACACAAAATACCCCCGCCGTTTTTCATTTGCTTAGCGGCGATGGTGTGCTGCGGATGGCTTTGTAAAAAAGGATATCTAAGGAAAGATATCTTTGGGTGATTTTCCAGGTCACCTGCTATTTGTAACGCATTGTTGGCGTGGCGTTCCATGCGCACATCTAATGTTTCCAGGCTTTTACTTAATACCCATGCATTAAACGGAGAGAGCGAAGGGCCTGTATTTCTGCAAAACAAGTAAATATTATTCACTAATTTTTTATCACCAACAATTACTCCGCCCAATACTCGTCCCTGTCCGTCGATCCATTTAGTAGCCGAATGTATAACAAGATCAGCCCCAAAATCAATTGGCCTTTGATTGACCGGAGTTGCAAAACAATTGTCAACATTTAAAATACAATTATGCTTTTTTGCAAGAGCTGAAACAAACTCCAGGTCAATGATATCAAGACCGGGATTTGTAGGAGTTTCCAGGTAAATCATTTTGGTGTTTGGACGGATAGCGTCTTCCCATTCTTCAGGCTTATCCGCACTCACATACGTGTATTCAATTCCGTAATTAGGCAAATACTTTTTAATGATATTATGAGTACTGCCAAAAACAGAGTCACATGATACAAGATGATCACCACTTTTTAAAAGCGCCATAAAACTTGCAAAGACTGCACTCATGCCCGTGGATGTTGCAACCCCTGCTTCAGCACCTTCCAAAACAACCATTTTTTCTACGAATTCATTTACAGTAGGATTACTAAAACGGCTGTAAATATTGTCCTCAGATTCATCTGCGAAAGCCGCTCTCATTTCTTCTGCATTATCAAAACAAAAGCTGCTCGTTAAAAATACCGGTGTTGAATGTTCCATTTCATTGGTTCGTTCTGTTTGTATACGAATGGCTTTTGTTATCGGGTGCTGTTTCTTCATTAATGATTTACTTTTAGTACTTCAATTTCTTGTTACTGAATTTGGCTTGCAAATGTACTTCATGAAAGCTTTTACAGCAAAGCAAGTTTTCAGGCCTCGGTTGGGTTACTCAAAAATTAATACAGTATGGATCTATATTCTCAGAAAAGTAAAAGTATTTTTCAAAAAACTGTTATCATTTTCTTAGAGATTTTTATTATTGGAATCAGCTATTGGATATTATTTGAAGGCGGGTTTCAAATTATCTTCCCACACAATCATTATTCGGGAAACACTGGCCGTCACATAGTTTTATTTATTTTTAACTGTATTGTATTTTTTAGAATTTGCATTACTCTATTTGTTTTCATTAAAAGGAAAATTTCCTGGATAGAAGCATTTAATATCCCTGTAGCTTTCGCTTTGTATTATGTTGGCTTTGCATTGCTGGGATATAAGAACAGGAGTCTTTTAGGGCTCTCCGATATTGCCGGTATTATTCTTTTTATTTTGGGCTCGTGCATTAATACTTTTTCAGAATTACTCAGAGACCGGTGGAAGCGAGATATCAACCATGCAGGGCATTTATATACTCAGGGTCTTTTCAGGTATTCTATGCATATAAATTATTTTGGTGACCTGGTGTGGGTATCAGGTTATGCCTTGGTAACGGGAAATATTTACTCGATATTTATTGTTATTTTTCTATTTTGCTTTTTTTCGTTCTATAATATTCCAATATTGGATAAGCACCTTGCGGCAAAGTATGAGAATGAATTTCAGAAATATAGCCATAGAACAAAAAAACTAATTCCTTTTATTTATTAAGATGCCGTTAAATATAAAGGCTTGCCGTTTTTTTAATACTAAAAATTATAACTGCAACTAATCATAAAATTAACAGGAGTTCCCGGCCATTTATTAATCATATTATATGCGCCCAACCAATATTTTTCATTTGTGATGTTATTTAAGTTAAGGGCAATGTTGTACTGTTTGTTTGTATAACGGATTCCTGCATTTAAAACAACATATCCCGGAAGCGTAAATCCTTTTTGCAAAGTATTTCTTATGCCTACCTGTGAATGCCCGGCAGCAATACTAAAACCTTTAAATGCACCCTTGATGAAAGTATATTTTATCCAGGTATTACTTGAATTCTTTGGGGCGTTTTCAACTATTGTTCCCTGCATTCCCGTGATTTTACTTTTTATCACTTTTGTAATATTATGAGAATAGGAAGCAGCAATGCTGAGACTGGGGAATACATTGCCATTAACTTCTGCTTCCACACCCCTGGACCTGTCTTCGCCTTGCTGAATATACAAATCAGGATTGGAAATGTCATTTGCATTTACGGCAACATTTTGCAACATTAATTGGTATATCGCAATGGATGCTCCTAATTTGTTGTCTAAAAAATTTGCTTTGGCTCCCGCTTCAAATAATTCACTAATGATGGGTTTAAACGGTTCGTTAAAAACCTGTGTGCTTGTAGAAGCTTCAAAAGGATCAAAGCCTTTATTGTAAGTTGCATATAAACTTACATTTGGCCTCAATTCATAAACCAGGCCAACACGCGAAAGAAGTATATCCTGCTCAATCATCCCGGTGCTGTCATCATCATCCCCACCATTATAGATTTCCTGCCGCAATCCTAACAACAATTTTAATTTGTTGTAGCTTAACAACTCTTGTAAATAAATGCCCTGTGTGCGATATTCAGATGGCTCTACATTGGAAGCATCAGCATCGTAATGGGACAAAGCGTATCGATCTGCCTGCCTTGAAAAATAGTATGGATTTCTTAGGCTGAACGTTCCTACAATTCCGCTGCCTGTACCAAACTGGTCAGCTACTTCATAATAATGCTGCTTGAGTCTCACTTCACTTTTTATGTAATCATAGCCGGCTAAAAACTGGTGCCTGAATTTACCTGTATTAAAACGAAATGTAAAATAATTGGTGAATGTATTTGTTGTTGTATAATAATCCCAGTTAGAAAAATAAAGGTTAACAGAGTCACTGGTTATATAGCTTTGAATACCATGCTCATTAGTGTTTTGTTGAGTTACATAATTTAAATATCCGCTGTTAAAGCTTATGTTTTTGTTTATTTTATAAGACAGGAGAACATTTGTCGCCATATCTCTTTCACGTAAATAGTCGCCAGGTTGCGATATAATTAAATTCATTGGGGTTGAGGTAAGTGACAAATCATTTTCAAAACCAGGTTGGCCACGATCCAAAATTGTGTTTATATGTGAAAGGGAAAAATCAATATTGATGTGCAAGTTGTCATTAGGAATAAATGATAGAGAAGGAGACATTTCATAAGACCTGGCGAAGAAATTTTTTCTGAAGGACTTGGTATTGTCATATCCTGCGTTAAACCTGTATAGCCAGGTTTTATTTTTATTCAACGGTCCGGTCATATCCCCTTCCATCCGGTAATGGTTCCACGTTCCTGCTGAAAAACTTATTTCACCCTGCTTTTGTTGCAGCGGTTTCTTAGTAACGAGATTAATTGTTCCACCGGGATCAGAATTTCCGTAAAGTGTGGCTGCAGGTCCTTTTACGATTTCAATTCTTTCAATATTTACCAGCATTGGACTGGTATAAGAAGTGTTATAACCCCGCAAACCGTTTATGAGTCTTGCATTCTCAGCTTTAAAGCCCCGTATAGTATATTCATCAAAGCCTGAATAACTATTTACGCCTGCTGCATCATTTACCACCTCCTTAAGAGTAAAGTCCATTCTATCTTTTACAAGTTCTTTAGTAATAGCAGAAATTGATTGAGGTATATCAACAGATGTTGTTTGTGTTTTGGTACCCAAAAAAGAATAATCACTCTTAAATGATCGGCTGGTTCTCCCTGTTATTTCAATATTTTGTAACTGACCGATTTTATAGTCCAGTCGAATAATGCCAGCATCTAAAGTTTCATCTTTTTTCAATGATATACTCACTACCTTGATATCAAATTCAGCAGAAGTTATTACCAGGCTGTCATTCAACGCGGGTAAACCCTGGAATTTAAAATTGCCTTCATTATCTGTTGCAGTTATTTTTTTAATGCTCTTTAATTCAACCGTAACATAAGCGGGCCTTCCATCGGCTGTAATAATTTTGCCGTTAATGTTTGCGCCATTCTTTTGAGCAAAACTTTGTAATGAAATAAGCAATAAGAAAGTAAAGAATATACAACCACAAGATAATTTCATAGATAGTATAAACGGATTTGTCCTTCAGAAATTATTTCCGCGGGAATTATAGGAAATTATCTAATTTTTTAACTAAGTAACTGTGCAATTACTTTCCATAAGGTAATACAACTCGTTAAGATAACAAGTACCCCAATTGCTATAAACATTTTTTTGACAGGTACTTTTCCTACGAGCCTTGCGGCCAGAGGCGCTGCCAGCAATCCTCCGAAAATTAAACCGGCAATATCTACTAATGGCAGGCTTTTTAAAAAAATAAAAAAAGTAATCGAGCTGCAAAGCACAACGAAAAATTCTGCAAGACAAACGGAGCCGATTACATATCGCGGACTTTTTCTTTTTGAAATGAGGGTGCTGGTGACCAATGTTCCCCAACCACCACCTGCAAATGAATCCATAAATCCACCAATTGTGGCGAGCCATCCCGCCCTTTTAATTTTTCCCTGAACCTGTTTCTTCCTGAACGCTTTACGAAAAATAAAATAGCCAAGGTATAGGGTGTAAAACGAAAGTGGAATGCGCACATAAGCAGCATACTCCTGGCTAAAGTACGCCAGCGTCGAACCAATAACGGCGCCAACTATGCCTGGTATCACCAGCGTCTTAAATAATTTTTTATTTATGTTGCCGAAACGGTGATGGCTGTATCCTGACACACCGCTTGAAAAAACTCTTGCCGAGTGCACCCTGCTGCTTACGATTGCCGGATTAACACCGTTTGCTAAAAGGAAAGTCGTGGAGATGGTCCCATAACCCATGCCCAACGATCCATCAACCATTTGTGCAATAAAGCCGGTAATGAACATAATAAAAAATGGCTTCGTATCAATATACCGTGGAACGGTTCTTATACCTTCTATTATTCCATCCAATGGTATATAAGATAAAATGCCGTGGCCAATGATCATAAAGCAAAAGGCGAACAAACAGAATTTTACAATTTTCTGCCATTGCTTAGTCCCTGGCTTGTCAGGAGCAGGTAAGCTAATTTGCTTTGCTGCCAAAACATTTGTTATCTCATTTAAGTGTCTAACCTTTTCAGCAAAGTCGCCATTAATTCCGTTTCGAATTATTTGCATATTATCCAGCACACTTTCCATTTCATCCGGAACCATTTCAGTTATTTGCTCTTTTAATCGCTTGGCTACTGTTGGCGATTTTCCATTTGTTGAAATAGCAATTTTAAGATTTCCCTTCTTTACAATTGAGCTTAGATAGAAATCGCAGAGTTCAGGTTTGTCTGCTACATTTACCAATTTGCCTTTTAAATGAACATCGGCTTTTATTTGCTCGCTAGTTGCAATGTTATTAACGGCTGCAATAACAATATCCGCTTGCTCGATATCAACAATTGAGTAAGGCCTTTCTTCGATAAAAATATTGGGGAGTTCATTCGCCAACACATAAATTTTGTCGTGCACTGTTTCAGAAACGAGGTGAATTTTTGTTGCAGGAGAGTTTTGTGCAACTGCTAACAATTTTTCCAGTGCAACGTTACCACCTCCAATTATTAACAAGCGAAGCGTTTCCAGTTTTAAAAAAACAGGGAAAAGTTTATTGCCCTCACCAATTATGATATTTTCCTTTTCTTCCACCATAAATGTTATGTTGATTTTTTTTCCTGAAAGTGAAACTGCTGAACAAAGTTTACACGAATGGCATTTTGGTTATCTAATACTGACACATTGCTATGCCATTGAAATATTTTAATGAATTGTGCCTGTAAAGCTGAGGCAGAACTTACTTTAATATGAATCCCCCCAAAGGTTCTGTTCTGATCGAAAAAAGGCTGTTTGCTTAAATAACCGGGATTAACGAAAACTTCATTGCCGAATAATAACTTAATATTTTCCTTTACAGGAAATTGCCATTCGAAACGATAACGTAACCGAAATACGTATTGATAATTGCTGGTTTTTTCATCATTCGCAACTTCCTGTAAAAACCGTTGTTCAGTTCTCAGGCGCTGAAGAAGATTTATTTTGTGTAATTTCAACTGGTAAGATAACTCCTCCCAGGGACGCCATTCGTTTTTAAAAAACAACAATTTACTTCTTTTACTTGCATACTGTGAGCTTCTGAAGAGGGTGAAACCCCCGGTTATTGCGAAACGCTCATTAAGGTTATAGCTCAACCCTGAACGAACTGCATATAGCAGCCATTTATCAGCCCAATCTTTTGTCCTTACCTGGGCGTCGCTTACTAAAGACCAGTTCTTATTAAAACGAAGCGTATTAGCATACGATACCCAAAGTATATTAGAATGTTCCGTTGCATGCTGTGCTTTTGATGCAACAGGCATGAATAAAAAAACAAAGGCTATATGTTGTCTTGGGATCACTTTTTAAATTTTATCTTTTGAATTATGAATGTTTAAACGAGTAATGGTTCATCGGGGGAGGTTAGGGAGGCCATTTTTCTAAAAGAATAATCGCCAAACTTTTCATTTTCTTTTCTTTCGTTTTTAAAATTGGTAAACCATGTGTCCAATTCATTCAGAATGGCAATTTCATCAACATTTTCTTTGTAAATTTTATTCAATCTTAATCCCTCATGATCGCCACCAAGATGCAAATTATATTTACCGGGAGCGGTTCCTACAAATCCAATTTCAGCATTATAAGATCTTGCGCATCCATTGGGGCACCCTGTCATTCTTATAATAATGTCTTCATCAGCCAGGTCACTCTTTGCCAGCAAAGATTCAATCTTTGTAAGAAGTGAAGGCATATAGCGCTGACCCTCCGCAAGGGCTAAGGGGCATGTGGGTAAAGCCACACAAGCCATAGAATTTTTACGTACGGCGGATGCATTATTGGTATGCTCAATAATTTTAAATTTTTCTAATATTGAATGGATTACATCCTTGTCCTCGGCTGCGACATCACTTACAATAACATTTTGATTACCGGTGAAACGAAAATTAGCTTTACCTGTTTTTGCCACTTCAAGTAACGCAGATTTTAGAGCAATCTTTTCATTGTCCAGAATTAGCCCGTTTTCTACAAATGGGGTATAGTACCATTTGCCCTGTTCATTTTGGTACCAGCCATAATAATCCGTCCGGTCATTAAAAGAATACGGTTTGGGTTCACCAAGTTTAAAATGTAACCTCTTTTCAATTTCTTCTTTAAATTTTTCAACACCTAATCTATCCACAGTATATTTCAGCCGGGCAAGCTTTCTGTCGCTCCTGTTACCAAAATCTCTTTGCACAGTAAGTATTTCATAAACTGCTTGTAAAGTTTTTTCTTCACCATCTGTAAAGCCAATTATTGTTCCTAATCTTGCGTACGTTTGATCGTTACCGTGAGTAGTGGACAATCCTCCTCCGATTGCGATGTTAAATCCCTGGAGCTGATTATTTTCGATTATAGCAATCAAACCAATATCGTTGGTGAATACATCAATATCATTATTTGGAGGAATAGCAATAGCAATTTTAAATTTACGTGGCATATACCTGTCCTGGTATAAAGGATCTTCCTCATCTTTTTTATCCAGTATTTTTTCTTCATCGAGCCAAATTTCATAATAAGCTCTTGTTTTAGGCGTGAGCATCCTGCTGATTTTATCAGCATAAGCAAAAACTTCCTCGTGAATTGAAGACTGTTTTGGGTGTGCGCTACATAAAACATTCCGGTTGATGTCGCCGCATGTAGCAATAGAATCCAGCTTTGCTTTATTAAATTGCTGTATTGTTGGTTTTATTTTTGATTTTAAAATGCCATGTAGCTGTATCGTTTGCCGGGTTGTGATTTTTATAACCCCTGTTGAGTTCTCGCCGGCAATTTCGTTCGCTGTAATCCACTGGTGTGAATTTAAAAATCCACCGGGAAGACGAAGTCGAATCATGAAAGAAAACAGGCGTTCCAGCTTTTTTTCAGCCCTCTCATCACGCCGGTCACGATCATCCTGCTGGTACATGCCATGAAATTTTATTAACGACTGGTCGTCCTCACGAATGGCGCCGGTCAACTCATCCTGCAGGCTTTCTGCAATAGTGCCACGAAGCCCGTCGCTTTCTGTTTTGATTTTTTCTATTGATGATAATTGTTCTGCCATTCAATTCTGAATTTTAATAGACGTCCGTAATATATCGTCCTTCCTCCTTTAAATTATCCAGGTATTTTTCTGCGTCTTCTTTTGACCTTTCACCAAATTTTTCAATTATATCTATTACTGTTTTTTCAACATCGATGCTCATTGGATCTTTTGTGCCACACACATATACATAAGCACCTGTATGTATCCATTCAAAAAATTCATTTCCATGCAGCATCATTTTATGTTGCACATAAATTTTCTGCTGCTGGTCTCTTGAAAAAGCCAGGCTTACTTTAGTAAGAGCTCCGGTATCGAACCATGTTTGAATTTCACTTTGATACAGGAAATCCGTAACGAAATGTTGCTCTCCAAAAAACAACCAGTTCTTTCCTGAAGCTCCGCTTGCGTCCCTTTCAGCAATGAAAGAGCGGAACGGGGCAATACCTGTACCGGGCCCAATCATAATTATATTTTTATCTTCATTTGGCAACCTGAACCGGTTATTTGGATGCACATAAAACTGAAGCTCATCACCTGTTTTAAAATGTGAGAGAAAATCTGATGCCAGGCCAAATTCAATTTCATTATTGACTTTAAAGGAATTCTTTGCGACAGTAATATGTATCTCACCGGAATGTGCTTCAGGTGATGAGGCAATAGAATATAATCGTGGGGCTGTAGGCTCTAATATTTTTACAACATCGGTAAACTGATTGGCATTTTTTACCGGGTGGGTTTTAAGTAAATCCAGCAAATTACATCTTTGAATTGGAACATCTTTTTCAACAACCGTTGCATATTGCCTGACTACACGCTCGGGAAGGTAAATGATATTTAATTTTTTATGCAGGAGATTATAGACAGAAAATAATTCACCTTTATAATCAACATTTGTGGTATGACCAATTCCTGTTAAAGAAATGATTTCTTCCACCAGCGCTTTATTATTCTCAGGAACAATACCAATAGAGTCACCCGGCTGGTAGCCCACATCTTCACCTTCAATTTCGATATGATAAGTTTCCTTATTACTGCCACGGTCATTTAAATTTATGTGCGCCAGTAGTTTACCGTTATATATTTTTTTACCGGAAGATTTTTTTGATATGATCTTAGGTGCAACAATTGAAGGAACTTCTGGATCAGAATTTAGCGCCCTGCATATTTCTTCAAACCATTGTTCCGCCTCATTGTCATAATCAACGTCACATTTTTGTATCGGGAAAAAACGTTTTCCCCCTAATTTATTTAATTGTTCATCTACATCTTCACCTGCTTTACAAAACAAGGGGTACGATGTATCGCCTAAAGCCAGTACGCTGTATTTTAATTTATCGAGTTTAAATCCATTCTGATGTACATGATCATAAAACTTTTTTGCTGCCGCTGGCGGCTCGCCGTCACCGTGAGTGCTAATTACCGCAAGAAAGTATTCTTCCTTGTTCAGATCGTTGAGTCGATACTGGTCCATGCTTTGCACCTTTGCATGGATTCCTTTTTTCTTTGCTTTTGCAGCAAATTCGGTGGCAAGTTTTTTTGAATTGCCGGTTTCAGTGCCATAAGCAATAGTAATTTTATTTATTCCATTTTTTGACACAGGTTTTTCAGGGATTGTCTTTGTTGATACGATGCCATTTAAATAGCCATTTATCCAAAGCAATTCTTCGTTGGTTGATTGGTCTATCAGGTCCAGCAAAGCTTTTAATTTATTTTCAGCTAACATTCTTATGCAAATTTTCAGCGTTGTTAATTTCGATTACCTGGCTGGTCATTGGCTTAAAATAATATTCACTGCTATCGCTATTGTTTAGCCATCTAAATTGCTCATGAAGAGCAACCACTTTCCCTATAATTATTAGTGAAGGTGAAATAAACTTTTTCCCATTCATTTGTTTTGAATAATCATATAAATTGATCGTATGCACCTTTTGCAAAGGCGTGGTTGCCTGTTCAACAACCGCTAACAGCTTCTCTTCATGAATATTATTGGCAGTTAATTTTTTCACCACTTCATCCAAGGTTTCAGAGGACATATAGAAAACCAAAGTATCATTCGTGTGTGCTAACTCTTTCCAATATTCATCGCTAACAACATCTGATTTGTAGTAAGTAAGAAAACGTACCGACGTGGCATGGCTTCTCGCCGTAAGGGGAATACCTGCACAGGCTGCGGCGCCAAGGGCTGCTGTAACGCCGGGGATTATCTCGTAGGGAATATTATTCGTAACAGCGGTTTCCAATTCATCCATAATATTTGAAAAAATGGAAACGTCGCCACCTTTCAATCTTACAACAAGCTTATCTAACGTGCAATAGTAAACGATGAGTTTGTTAATTGTTTGTTGAGGAGTGGACACGCCGCGACTGCACTGTTTTCCCACCTGAATTATTTCTGCACCAGGATTTATATACCTAAATAATATTTCCTCACTAACCAGGCGGTCGGTAAGCACAACATCTGCATCCCCGAGATAACGGGCTGCCTTAACTGTTATCAACTCAGGATCGCCAGGCCCTGCTCCCGCAATAATTAGTTTGCCATTTATCTCTTTCATTAGTCTACTTAATTTGTAGATTATATATGTAAAAAAATTTTTGTCTTTACTCAATCATACAGGCGCCTACAGTAACACAACTCGTTTCATCAATTAAAATTGCGCCGCCATTTTGCCTCAACTTTTTATATGCATCGAATACAACCGGCGATGCCGTTTTTATGGTTGCTTTTATAATATCATTCAACACTGCCTTCTCCGGTGAATAGTTCTTTTGCAGTGTATTTACATCCAATTTATACTGAATTTCCTTTACTACACTTCTTACCAGGCGGCTGTTAATTTGCAATAAATATTTATTACCTGGAATCAATGGTTTGTTATCCATCCAGCAAAGCATAACTTCAAGTTCCTGCGAAGTTTGCAGAAGGCTGTCTGAAAGAACAATCATATCACCGCGGCTTACGTCTACATCATCTTCCAAATGCAACACCACACTTTGTAGTGCAAACGCCTCTTCAATTTCCACTCCGCCAATCTCAATTGCTTTAATAGCGCTTTCAATACCTGAAGGGAGCACAGTTACTTTATCTCCTTTTTTATATATCCCGCTTATAACTTTCCCTGCATAGCCACGATAATCATGTAACTCTTCTGATTGGGGACGAATTACATACTGCACGGAAAACCGTCCATCAGTGAGATTAACATCAGAATCTAATTGCACATTTTCCAAATGGTGTAATAAAGATTGTCCTTCGTACCATGAAAATTTCTCAGAGGTCTCAACAATATTATCTCCATTCAATGCACTTATCGGAATATATTTTACATCTTTTAAACCAAGTGATGCGGCAACTTCCTGGTAATCTATAACTATGTTGTTATAAACATCCTGAGAGTAACTTACCAAATCCATTTTGTTGATAGCAACAACGATATGCGGTATGTTCAAGAGTGACGCTATTACTGAATGACGCCTTGTTTGCTCAACAACGCCATTTCTTGCGTCAACAAGAATTATCGCAAGTTCAGAGTTTGAAGCGCCCGTAACCATGTTGCGGGTATATTGAATATGACCGGGAGCATCGGCAATAATAAATTTTCGTTTGGGCGTAGAAAAATATTTATAGGCGACATCAATAGTAATACCTTGTTCACGTTCTGCACGTAAGCCATCCGTTAGTAATGCCAAATCTATTTCCCCATTGCTTTTATTCTTACTTTGTTTTTCTATTGCCGCAAGCTGATCAATTAAAATTGATTTACTGTCATATAATAATCTTCCGATTAACGTACTCTTGCCGTCATCAACACTTCCTGCAGTTATAAATCTTAAAATGTCCATTTGAGTTATAAGTAATGAGTTATAAGTCTTAAGTTGTAGTTAAGTAAAAAGTTCTGAGTTAAGTTATGTGATGACTTATCACTTATTACTTATAACCTCCAACTTTCTAAAAATATCCGGTCTTCTTTCTGTCCTCCATCGCCGCTTCTGAAACCTTATCATCAATCCTTGTTTCTCCCCGTTCACTGGTTTTAGTAGCAATTATTTCTTTAATAATATCATCAATATCAGTTGCGTTTGATTCTACTGCTGCGGTACAGGTCATGTCGCCAACGGTGCGATAGCGAACTTTCTTTTTCAACACTACATCAGTTTGCTCTGCTTTAATAAATTCAGAAAGCGAAACCAATTGTCCTTCGTGTTCTATCACTTCCCGTTCGTGTGCAAAATAAATGGAGGGCAGTGCAATCTGCTCTCTCCTTACGTAATTCCAAATATCGAGCTCTGTCCAGTTGCTGATAGGAAACGCCCGCACATTTTCGCCCTTATGAATTTTCCCATTATAAGTGTTCCATAACTCCGGCCTTTGCAGTTTAGGATCCCATTGCCCAAATTCATCTCTTACAGAAAATATTCGCTCTTTAGCCCTTGCTTTTTCTTCGTCTCTTCTGGCGCCGCCAATTAGCGCATCGAATTTGTATTCCTCAATAATATCGAGTAGGGTATAAGTTTGCAGAGCATTTCTGCTTGCAAATCTTCCTTTTTGTTCTGTAAGACTTTTTTCTGTGATGGTTTTTTCGACACTTGCAACAACTAACTTTTCTCCAATTGCATTTACCAGGTTGTCCCTGAAAGCTAATGCTTCCGGGAAATTATGGCCTGTATCTATATGAACCAGTGGAAAGGGAAACCTGCCCGGCCGAAAAGCCTTTAATGCAAGATGAACCAATGTTATGGAATCTTTGCCTCCTGAAAATAATAATGCAGGGCGCTCAAACTGGCCAGCCACTTCACGCATAATATGAATCGCTTCCGATTCTAATTGTTCCAGGTAATCTAAATGATATGCACTCATTGTTTTTCTTTCAATCAATTATGATGCCTGTTCATGTACATGCAGGCCACATTCTTTTTTAGTATTATTTTCCCACCACCAGCGACCGGCACGAAAATCTTCTCCCGGTTTTACAGCTCTTGTACATGGTGCACACCCTATGCTCACAAAGCCCCTGTCATGCAAAGAATTGTAGGGGATATTATTATCGTTGATGTATTTTTTTACCTGATCCGTAGTCCAGTGCAGTATCGGGTGATATTTAATAATGTTGTTACTTTCATCCCATTCAACCTGTGGCATATTGTGCCTGTCTTCAGAATGTTCCGCTCTCAACCCCGTAACCCAAATAGCGTTATTTTTTAATGCTCTTTTCAAAGGATGAACTTTGCGAATATAACAACAATCTTTCCTGTTTTCTACCGATTCATAAAAAGAGTTGGGCCCTTTTTCATCAATAAAACTTTCGAGTAAGGAATAATCCGGATAGTAAGCTTTAATATGTGTATTATACCTTTCGTTTGTTGAGTTCCACACTGAATAAGTTTCAGGAAACAACCTTCCCGTATCCAATGTAAAAATTTTTACAGGTAATTGATCACTTAAAATTTTGTGGGTTATTACCTGGTCTTCAAGACTAAAACTTGTGGAAAAGGTTACTTGCCCGGGGAACTGATTGGTAATGGCAAATAAAACGTCATCAATACTTAACACGCTTGCCTTATCGCCAATCGCTAATACCTGGTCTTTTAGAGTAAGAAGCATTTGTTAGTATTTTGTATAAAATGTTTTAGAAAAAATCGGAATAATATAGGGAAATTGTGATTATTGAATTGTTGTTGACTATCAACAACAACATGCCAAACAGGCCGATTTGGACATGCATCGAAAAAAAGAAACTGTTTTCATATTTATTTAATAATTGTAATAGTCTACAACAAAAGTAGGGTATTGAATTTTAAAAATTCAAAATAATTTAAGAAATTACATGAATGGGTTCTACTATAACGTACCTAAAGAGTTCTTGGACATTGTAAATAATATCGGGGGAATCCCTTTGCCATACAGGGTTTTGGTAAAATTAAAGGGCTTTGCCGGCTGTAAAATGAATGGATAATTAATTTTAAGGCGAACCCTATTAAAGATAATTTCGGAAAGGTGCGTTTTTGATCATTCCATGTAAAAACACTGTAAATTAGTTGCGAAATATTTTTGTAAAATTGTTTTTTTCACCAAACAAGACTGCTGAGTTAATCATTTAATTAATATGGTGAGTAAAGGATTATATAATCGTGAATTTGAACATGATTCCTGTGGGATTGGTTTTGTCGCCAATATCAAAAGCAATAAGAGCCACCAGATAGTGTCTGATGCGCTAACGATACTCGAAAATATGGAGCATCGCGGAGCTTGTGGCTGCGAAAATAACACGGGTGACGGCGCAGGAATTCTTATTCAAACACCCCACGAATTTTTTTTTGATGAGTGTATAAAGCTTGGCATTCACCTGCCTGCATATAGTAAATACGGCGTGGGCGTTTTGTTTTTTCCAAAAGACATTCGTTTAAGGGAGCAATGTCGCGATATCTTCAATCGCTCTGTTGAAACTCTGGGGCTTGAAATCCTGGGCTACCGGAGAGTTCCTGTAAACACTGACGACATTGGCTTTTCGGCTTTGTCTGTTGAACCGGAAATTGAGCAGGTTTTTGTTGCGTGTCCCGACCATATAAACAAGCCGGATGATTTTGAAAGAAAATTATTCGTATTGAGAAATTATGCCGCACAAACAATTAATAATACGGTGAGAAAAGATGCCATTGGTTTTTATGTAGCATCGCTTTCTTACAAAACCGTCATTTATAAAGGCCAGCTTACAAGCCTTCAGCTTCGCAATTATTTTCCAGATCTTGGCAATAAAAAAATTGTATCTGCATTTGGTTTAATACATTCCCGTTTTGCGACGAACACTTTTCCTTCCTGGAGACTGGCACAGCCGTTTCGTTATATTGCTCACAATGGAGAAATCAACACATTACAGGGAAACCTGAACTGGCTTCGCACCAGTGAAAAAGGATTTGTTTCGCAATATTTTACGAAGGAAGAAATGGATATGTTGTTGCCTGTTGTTGAGCAAGGCCAGTCAGATTCTGCGAGCCTTGATAATATGATCGAATTACTCACATTGTGCGGGCGCTCGCTTCCGCACGTAATGATGATGCTTATTCCCGAAGCATGGGATGGTAATGAACAAATGGATCCTGTAAAGAAAGCATTCTACGAATTTCATGCATCGTTCATGGAGCCGTGGGATGGGCCTGCATCAATTTCATTTACAGATGGAAGAATAATAGGAGCTACTCTTGACAGAAATGGATTACGCCCATCGAGATATTGTATCACCACAGACGACCGGGTAATTATGGCATCTGAAACAGGAGTACTACCCGTTGATCCGAAACTCGTAAAAGAAAAAGGAAGATTGCAGCCCGGGAAAATGTTTGTCGTAGATATTGAAGATGGGAGAATCATAAGTGACGAGGAGATTAAAAATAAAATCTGTTCTCAAAATCCTTACAGTGAATGGCTGAATAAATATAAAATAAGATTGGAAGAATTACCTGAACCCCGAGTTTCGTTCACGCATCTGGAGCATGACCAGGTATTTCAATACCAGAAAGCATTTGGCTATACTACGGAAGATCTCGATGTGATAATATCTCCAATGGCGCTGGACGGTAAGGAACCTACCGGCTCGATGGGAAGTGATGTTCCTCTTGCGGTTCTAAGCAATCAGCCACAGCATCTCAGCAGTTACTTTAAACAACTTTTTGCGCAGGTAACGAATCCACCGATCGATCCGATCCGGGAAAGGCTGGTGATGTCATTGGCTACTTTTGTAGGTAATAATGGTAATTTACTTAAAGAAGATCCGCTGTCTTGCCATAGCGTTGCATTAAAGCATCCCGTACTTTCCAATCATGAGTTGGAAAAAATAAGAAGTATTGATACAGGTATTTTCCAGGCACACACTTTACAAACTTATTTTATCGCCGACGGCAAACCGGGTTCCTTACAAAGAGGTATAGAAAGATTGTGCCGGTATGCGGTGGATGCCGTTAATGATGGTTTTGAAGTTTTGATTTTGTCAGACAGGGCAATAGATTCTGAACATGCTGCTATTCCTTCTTTGTTGGCAACGGCTGCAGTTCATCATCATCTTATAAGAAAAGGCTTGCGTGGCCAGGTGGGGTTGGTAATTGAAGCTGGTGATGTATGGGAAGTACATCATTTTGCATGCCTGATTGCATTTGGAGCTACTGCAATTAATCCTTACCTGGCGTTATCTTCAATTCGGGATATGAAGTTGAGCGAAAAGTTACAAACAGAACTTGACGTAAACCAACTCAAAAAAAATTATATAAAAGCTGTTAATGATGGACTATTGAAAGTGTTTTCAAAAATGGGAATATCCACTTTACAATCTTATCAGGGAGCACAGATTTTTGAGATTATAGGACTTAATAAAGCAGTAATTGATAAATATTTTACCGGTGCTACAACGAGGATTGAGGGAATGGGCCTTGATGAAATTGCCAAAGAAACCCTGGTAAAACATTTCTTTTGTTTCAGCAAAAAAAATATTCCCTTCGAGCGGCTTACAGCCGGTGGTGTGTACCAGTGGAAACGCAAAGGTGAATTTCATTTGTTCAATCCACAAACCATTCATTTGCTGCAAAACTCGACCCGCCTAAATGACTACAATATTTTCAAAAAATATTCGAAACTTGTAAATGATCAGAGTGAGAAGGCTGGTACACTCAGAGGTCTGTTTCACTTTAAAAGGAAAAGGCATCCTATCTCTATCGACGAAGTGGAAGCGGCAGAAAATATATACAAAAGATTCGCTACCGGTGCCATGTCTTTCGGTTCAATTTCATGGGAAGCACATACTACACTTGCTATTGCTATGAACCGGCTTGGAGGTAAAAGTAACACAGGAGAGGGAGGCGAGGATGAAATCCGATATAATACTTTGCCAAACGGTGATTCTATGAGAAGCGGGATTAAGCAGGTTGCATCGGCGAGGTTTGGTGTTACAAGCCTGTACCTGAGTGAGGCAGATGAGCTACAGATTAAGATGGCGCAGGGAGCAAAGCCTGGCGAAGGCGGACAATTACCCGGACATAAGGTTGATGACTGGATTGGAAAAGTTCGTCATTCTACGCCGGGCGTTGGATTGATATCGCCTCCGCCTCATCATGATATTTATTCAATCGAGGATTTGGCCCAGTTAATTTTTGATTTAAAAAATGCAAACAGAAAAGCAAGAATAAATGTAAAACTCGTTTCCAAAGCAGGGGTGGGTACTATTGCGGCGGGTGTTGCGAAGGCAAAAGCGGATGTAATTTTAATTTCAGGGCATGACGGCGGAACGGGCGCTTCTCCCGTTAGTTCTATTAAGCATGCAGGTTTGCCATGGGAACTTGGATTGGCAGAGACTCATCAAACATTGGTAAAAAATAAATTGAGAAGCCGTGTAATTGTACAAACTGACGGGCAGTTAAAAACGGCGCGTGATATTGCCATAGCTACATTACTTGGAGCAGAAGAATGGGGCGTAGCTACGGCCGCATTAATAGTGGAAGGTTGTATCATGATGCGGAAGTGTCATCTCAATACATGCCCTGTAGGAGTCGCTACACAAAATCCTGAATTGCGAAGGTTATTTACAGGCGATGCAGATCATGTGGTAAATCTTTTTAAATTCTTAACTCAGGAATTAAGAGAGATAATGGCCGAATTAGGATTCAGGACCATAAATGAAATGGTCGGCCAGGTTGATTATCTTGAGAAACGAGAAAATATTGATCACTGGAAATTCAACAAGCTTGATCTTTCTCCAATATTGTTTAAGGAGCCTTCTTCAAAGCATGTAGGATTGTATAAATCAGAAGAACAGGATCATGGATTGGCGGATGTGCTTGATTGGAAATTATTAAAAACCGCCAAGCCTGCACTGGATTCGGGCGAAAAAGTAAGTGCGTCGTTCAACATTAAAAATACCGATAGAACAACCGGAACTATATTATCAAATGAGATTACCAAAAAATATAAAGCGGCTGGTTTGCCATGCAACACAATTCATTTCAAATTTACAGGTACGGCAGGGCAGAGTTTTGCAGCATTTAACACCAGGGGTGTGACGCTTGAGCTGGAAGGAGACGCTAATGATTATTTTGGAAAGGGATTGAGTGGCGCAAAACTAATAGCATATCCTTCTAAAGATGCAGGCTTTGTTCCCGAAGAAAATATTATTATTGGCAATGTTGCTTTTTATGGAGCTACCTCGGGTGAGGCATATGTGAGAGGAAAAGCCGGAGAACGTTTTTGCGTTCGGAACTCGGGGGCAAATGTTGTTGTTGAGGGGGTGGGAGATCACGGATGTGAATATATGACGGGGGGAAATGTTGTAGTGTTGGGCGAAACGGGAAGAAACTTTGCTGCTGGCATGAGCGGGGGCATAGCGTTTATATACGATGTACAGCGCCAGTTTGATTCCTTGTGCAATAAAGAAATGGTTGATCTGGATGTTATAGAACAGGAAGACGAAAAATTGTTGCATCAGATGATCACGATGCATTATCAGTATACTAATAGTACCGTAGCTAATTTTATCTTAAATGATTTTGAAAGCCAGCTGAAAAATTTTGTGAAAGTATTTCCAAGAGACTATAAGCGGGTATTGGCTGAAAAAAAGCAATTGGTTAAAATATAATACGAATAATTAAATGGGTAAAATAACCGGCTTTATAGAATTTTCAAGAGAGTTTCCGGAAAAGCGCCCGGTTCAAGAACGGCTTAATGATTACAATGAATTCATCCAAAGATATTCAGATGAAAAATTGAATCAACAATCGGCAAGATGCATGGATTGCGGAGTGCCTTTCTGCCAGGACGGTTGTCCTTTAGGCAATGTAATTCCCGAATTTAATGACGCAGTATATCGTAAAAGCTGGAAGGAAGCGTATGATATACTTTCGTCAACTAATAATTTCCCTGAATTTACTGGCCGCATATGTCCTGCACCTTGCGAGTCCTCATGTGTATTGGGCATCAATGCTCCGGCAATTACTATTGAAGAAATAGAAAAGCATATTATTGAAATAGCATTTGAAAAGGGATTTGTGCAACCCAGGAAGCCACATGTGAGAACAGGTAAGAAAATTGCAATTGTGGGTTCGGGACCCGCAGGTCTTGCTGCCGGCGCACAATTAAATTATGCTGGCCATACCGTTACTATTTTTGAAAGGGATGATGAGGTGGGAGGTTTATTACGATATGGTATTCCTGATTTCAAGCTTGAAAAATGGATTGTTGAAAGAAGGATCCGTTTGATGGAGGAAGAAGGTGTGGCATTTAAATGTAATTCAAACGTGGGGGTTGATATAAGTATAAACGATTTACTAAGAGAATATCATGCAATTGTGTTAGCAGGCGGCTCGACTATTCCCCGCGATCTCATCATTCCCGGAAGACATTTAAAAGGTATTCATTTCGCAATGGATTTCTTAACCCAGCAGAACAGAAGGGTATCAGGTAAAAGTATTGTTGAAGAAAACATCTATGCTAATGACAAAAATGTTGTGATAATTGGGGGCGGAGACACCGGAAGCGATTGTGTAGGCACATCTAACCGGCACAAGGCACAATCGGTAACACAGTTCGAGTTGTTACCAAGGCCGCCGGAAAACCGTACTTCTTTCATGCCATGGCCTACCTATCCCATGTTATTTAAAACTAGTAGTTCACACGAGGAAGGAGTTAAACGTCATTGGGCAATTGCAACAAAAGAATTTATAGGCGATGAAAATGGTAATTTAAAAGCGCTAAAAATTGTTGACCTTGAATGGAAGTTTACCGAAGAAAATAGGCCTGCGGAATTTGTTGAGATTCCGGAAACAGAGACAGAAATTCCATGCGAACTTGCATTACTTGCCATGGGCTTCATACATCCGCAGCATGAGGGATTATTAGATCAACTTGAAGTTGAGTTGGACCAAAGAGGAAATGTAAAAGCAACGGAAAAAGATTATCACACCAACATTTCAAAAATATTCACGGCAGGTGATATGCGTCGTGGTCAATCCTTAGTTGTCTGGGCAATTTCAGAAGGTAGGGAGTGTGCAAGAAAAGTTGATGAATACCTTATGGGTTACTCGCTGTTGGAAACAAAGGATCAGAACATCTTGCAACAAGTTTAAAAGTTTTAAGGTGAATAAAAAGATAGCCCGCTAACCGGCGGGTTTTTTATTTCAGGTGAATTTAAATTAAAAATATTTATATATGTTCAAATATTTTATTCACACAATATCTACAAAAAATCGTATTTTGACTTAATTTATCTGTAAATCAGTTATTTATGATATAATAGAGATACATTATAAAAATAAATATGTGAATAATTTTGTAGTAAATTTGAAAAACAATGAATATGTTTGAATAAAAATACGGAATCATGAGAAAGACTACATTAGCAAGAATAATTCCTTTTGCTGTATTAATGGCAATCGCAACAATTGCGCTGTTTATTCCATCCTTGTCAAATTTCAATGATAACGGAAAATACAATTCAGCTGATACTGCCTGGATTATTGTTGCTACTGCACTCGTATTTTTAATGACACCAGGACTGGCCTTCTTTTATGGCGGTATGGTTCATCGGAAAAATGTGATCTCGACGATGATCAAAAGTTTTGTAGCCACAGGTATCGTAAGTGTTTTATGGATAACGGTTGGTTTTAGCCTTTGTTTTGGTGAATCATTGGGAGGGTTTATTGGAAACCCGATGTCACACATTTTTTTTAAAGGGGTAACATCAGGAGCACCATGGAGTCTTGGCCCTACTATTCCTTTATTATTATTTGCTCTTTTCCAGTTAATGTTTGCAATTATTACTCCCAGCCTGGTAGTAGGCGCTGTGGCAGAGAGAATTCGTTTCTCTTCTTATATACTTTTTATCGCCATGTTCAGTCTCCTCGTCTATGCGCCCATCGCTCACTGGACCTGGCATCCGGATGGATTTTTATTAAAGATGGGAGTGCTGGATTTTGCAGGAGGTACAGTAGTTCACATCTCGGCAGGCTGTGCAGCTTTGGCTGGGGCTATTGTGTTGAAACGTAGAAAGGTTCATATGGAGCATAAAGACATTCCTCCCGCCAACATTCCCTATGTTTTAATAGGGACCGGGTTGTTATGGTTTGGCTGGTTTGGCTTTAACGCAGGTTCAGCATTAGGTGCTAATGCATTATCCGTTTCCGCATTCGCAACTACAAACACAGCAGCTGCAGCAGCTGGACTCGCATGGATGTTTTTTGATGTATTAAAAGGTAAGAAGCCTTCAGTTCTTGGATTTTGCATTGGTGCGGTTGTAGGCCTTGTTGCTATTACACCCGCAGCAGGTTTTGTTGCCATACCGCAAAGCATATTTATAGGAGCTGTGGCTGCGCTGATTTCAAATGTAGCAGTTTATTACAAATCAAAATCAGTGTTAGATGATACACTTGACGTTTTTCCATGCCACGGTATTGGTGGAATGGTGGGTATGATCATGACAGGAATTTTTGCAACCACTGCCGTTAACAGCGGCGGCAACAACGGATTGTTTTATGGAAACCCGGCTTTCCTTTTGACTCAACTTAAAGGCCTGGCTATTGTAATAACCTACAGCTTTTCCGTTTCTTACGGCATATTCAAATTTATTAATTGGGTAATGCCCATGAGAGTAAGCAAAGCTGATGAAGAACTCGGATTAGATGCTTCACAACACAATGAAAAATATTTGCAAGGAACTTTATTGGTAAAAAATAACGGTACCCTAAACGAACAGGAAAGGGGTATAGCTGAATCGATTAACTTCTGAGAAAAGTTAATCAGCTAAACCCCTTTCATTATTAATCTTTAAATCTAAAACAATGTTAAGAAAAATTTTCTTAGGAACAGTTGTATTTTTTGTTTTTATTTCCGCACATGCGCAAACCGATTCTACAATGCCGGTTTCGCCGGGCCCAACCATTACCGGTTCCGTCGACGTTTACTACAGGTATAATTTTGCTGATCCAAAATCAGGGAATCTAAATAATTATACCAGTTTTACTAATTCCCAAAATTCATTTGAACTTGGCATGGCCAGCATAAGAGCTGACCATAGCTTCGGCAAAGCAAGCGCCACCATTGACCTTGGCTTTGGGCGCAGGGCCGAAGAATTCTCTTACGGAAGTGAAGATCATCCCACTCTATTTGCTGTTAAGCAGGCCTATGTAAGTTATGCCATTAGCGATAAGTTTAAATTAAGTATTGGAAAATGGGCAACTCATGTTGGGTATGAGCTGGCTGACGCTTATTTAAACAGGAATTACAGTATGGACTATATGTTTTCATATGGCCCTTTTTCTCATACAGGTTTAAAAGCAGATATAGGCCTTGGGGCAAAAAGCGCTTTAATGCTTGGAGTAGCCAATACATCAGATGTTGTGTATGACGCTGGCTCCAGGAAGTATGCTTTGGCGCAATTCAGTACCGGCACATTGGACGATAAACTTAAATTTTATCTTAATTACCAGGGTTCCTATGGCGGTTCTTTCAGCACAAGCCAGTTTGATTTGGTTGTTACGGGTACAGTTACCGATCAATTCAGCATTGGTTACAACGGTACTGTTCAAACCGCAAAGCCTGCTGGAGGTTCAAGTGACAGTTGGTGGGGCTCCGCACTATACTTTAATGTAGATCCAACGAGTGCTTTTGGAATTACCCTGCGGGGTGAATACTTTGATAACAAAAAAGGAGTTGTTGGTGCACCGGCTACAAGCATATTTGATGTAACACTTTCTCCAAATTTCAGAATAGGTAATCTTACAATAATTCCTGAGCTAAGATTAGATGCAGGTAAAGATGAAATCTTTGAAAAGAATGATGGAACTCCAACCAAATCGACCGTGACAGGTATACTTGCCGCAACGTATCATTTTTAAAAAACTACAAATACATTTTACCACCAAACAACTAAAGCGATGAAAATCAAAAATCAAAACAAAAGCCGCACTTATTTTTTAATAAGTATGGCATTTCTATTCATAATATGCCTCATAGGTTTTCCTTCTCATGTTTCAGCCCAGGGCACGCCTGCCGAGCCGGCGCCATCTTTACCACAGGATGTTGCTAATATAATATGGCTGTGCTTGACGGGCTTCCTTGTATTTTTTATGCAGGCGGGCTTTGCCATGGTTGAATCTGGTATGACAAGGGCAAAAAATGCTGCAAATATCATGATGAAAAATCTGCTGGATTTTTGTTTTGGAGCAGTTTTATTCTGGGCTACCGGTTATGCGATTATGTATTCAAGTGGTGATTCTAATATTTTTGGATTCGATAAAACCCTTGCATTTTTAGGTACGGCTAATGCCCCAACCGATGTGGCAGGTTATAGTATAAGTGCGTCATGGTTATTCCAGGTTGTATTTGCTGCAACGGCCGCAACAATTGTTTCAGGAGCAATGGCCGAAAGAACTAAACTGATTTCTTATATACTTTATTCGTGCATTATTTCTGCAATCATTTATCCTATAAGTGGTCATTGGATTTGGGGGGGCGGATGGTTAAGTGATATGGGCATGCGTGATTTTGCCGGTTCTACAGTTGTGCATTCCGTTGGAGGATGGGCAGCACTAGCAGGAGCAATAGTGGTAGGTCCCAGACTTGGTAAGTATAGTAAGGATGGTACAGCGAATGAAATAAAAGGCCACAATTTGCCTTTGGCAGCCTTAGGTGTTTTTATCCTTTGGTTTGGATGGTACGGATTTAATCCGGGTTCTACTTTAACAGCGGTAGGTGGTGTTGCACACATTGCAGTTACAACTACTCTGGCTGCCGCAACAGGTGCAATTGGCGCTCTGATTACATCCTGGATAAAATTTAAGAAGCCCGATCTGCCTATGACGCTCAATGGTACTTTGGCTGGTCTGGTTGGTATTACTGCTCCATGCGCTTCTGTGAGCACAGGAAGTGCCGCCTTAATAGGATTGATTGCAGGTGTATTGGTATTTTTTTCCTGCCTCTTCTTTGAAAAAAGATTAAAAATAGATGATCCTGTGGGAGCCGTAAGTGTTCATGGTATCTGCGGTGCATGGGGCACTCTTTCAGTAGGCTTATTTGGCCAGCGCTCTATTGACATTCAATATTGGGCAGAAGATACCGCTATAGGTAATGGTCTCTTTTATGGTGGTGGATGGCACCAGTTTGGTGTTCAGCTAATAGGGGTTGTCACAGTTTTTGCCTTCGTGTTTATTGCGATGTTAATCATATTTTATATAATCAAGGCTGTTATTGGTTTACGTGTAAGTGATGCGGAGCAAATTGAAGGATTGGATATTGGAGAACATGGCAATGTAGCGTATGGTGGTTTCTCATTTGAGCCAGAGCCGACTCATCATGTTTGATTCTTAGGAAGAGTTGATTATTTAAACAAATTATTTCTGGAGGCATGCTATGGGTCTTTAGCATGCTTCCGGATAATTTTTTAAAACTGTGACTTGAAATGGTAAGAGCAATTATAAAAAAAGCAATTAATCCTATCAGGTTTTTTATTTCTGATAGCAGGTCCATCGGGATTCTTTTGCTTTTATGTACTGTTATTTCGCTGGTATTATCTAATTCAGGGACTGGTGAAGCATACAGAAATTTCTGGAACGCGGAATTGCATTATGGTCTTCCAATACGTTTGCCGCACTCAGGGCTTAAATGGATTAATGATTTCCTCATGGCCATTTTCTTTTTATTTGCCGGGATGGAAATAAAAAGAGAATTGGTTAACGGGGAACTCTCCACCTTTCAAAGAGCAGTGCTTCCGTTTGCAGCGGCTGTTGGAGGGATGTTAGTTCCTGCACTCATTTATACGTCGTTCAATATTAATACCGGGTTTGGTCATGGCTGGGGAATTCCGTCAGCGACGGATATTGCGTTTTCCTTAGGAATCGCCTCATTATTCGGCAAGCGTGTACCGGCTAGTCTGAAGATATTTTTGATGGCGCTTGCTATTATTGACGACCTGGGAGCTATTATAGTCATTGCATTATTTTATGGAGGGGCTATAAAGTGGGCATTTCTTGGTATTGCAGCAATTATTTATGGACTGTTCTGGCTTTGTAATTATCGCGATATTAAACCTGGAATAATACAAATTATTTTGTCACTCGCATTATGGTACGCCATTTTTAATTCAGGAATCGAAGCCAGCATAAGCGGCGTACTAATAGCATTTGGAATACCGATTAATTCTATACCAAAGTTTGAGAAAGTACTGCACAACTTTGTAAACTTTATTATTCTGCCGCTATTTGCACTTGCAAATACTGCCATTATGATTCCGCCCGATATCGCCAATTCTTTAAAGGATTCGATAAGCATTGGTATAATGTCGGGCCTCGTAATTGGTAAACCCGTTGGTATTTTTATTTTTAGCAGGGCAATGATTTCTTTAAAACTGGCGAAGCTTCCTACCAATACTAATTTAAGACAATTATTGGGAGTAGGCTCGCTTGCAGGCATTGGTTTTACAATGTCAATTTTTACAACAACGCTCGCATTTCATGAGGAAGTGTTCCGCGATATCGCAAAAATTTCAATCCTCGGCAGTCTTATATTATCAATGGGATTAAGCTGGATTTATTTTTTAATCGTCGATAAGAAAATAGCCAAACCATCATATAAAAAAGCGCCGGCTTCTTATACGCCTAAACTGGCATTAAGTTAATGATGTATAGGATACATCCCGGATATTTCAAAAAGATGTCAAATATTTTTTGATTTGGGCATTCGAGGAGCCTTTCATATTTATGAAAGGCTTTTCAATTAAAGAAAATTGATTGCGAAGATGAGAACTATTTTTTATAAACAAAAGTTGATTCAATTGCTATAAGCAGTGGTAAAGAATTTGTTTTATTTGAATCGGCAGCATTTAACTTTGAGACCATGTCTACAATTATAATTATAGCTTTTATTTTAGTTATTTTAATGGCCTGTATCTTTTTAGCCTGGAGAGACGATAAAATAGGAGACCTGGAAAAGCGGGTTGAAATACTGGAACTACAGGCAAATAAAAAAATCGTGAGCAGGTTATTTTTTGTAGAACTAAAATCAATAAACAGTGTATTGGATACGTTGAACAATTGCTTTTATGAAATTGATAAAAACGGGGATTACGATATTGATACGGAGTATAGACTCGAAGATGTGTCAGATGAATGGTGGGATTCGTTATCGAGCGGTGATTTGGACATAGTAAATAAAATGAAGAGAGACGGAAATAAATAAATAAAATTTGAATCGTTCATTAAAATCGTTCCTCATGTTTTTGATTATTAATTAGTCAATGCCGGATAAAGCCGCAAAATTCTTTCCGATTATGATATTGCGTTTAGGGATATAGGTTATGACCTTTACTATAAGAATGCCGCAACTTCTCAATGTAATATGGCTCATATAACCACCATGCCATCGCCGGGCTTATTTCCTAAGTTGTACATGACATTAGTCGTTTGTGTTATAATTACTATTTCGTTCGCAGAAATAAAGCCAGGTAAAACAGCGGGAATTGATCCGGTATTTCCGCACAAAAAAAATTGTATTTGTTACAAGCAGAATACCTTCACTTATCTATTTACTCATTTTATGCCATCTGTTACACTTAAAAGCTCAACAGGAAAATGGATAATGGCTTCAGTTATTCTGGCTTCTGCAATGGCTTTTATTGATAGTACAGCGTTAAACGTAGTATTGCCTTCTTTGCAAAAAGATTTAGATGCTACAGCTACGGATTTATTTTGGATATTGAATTCTTACTTGCTAATGCTGGCGGCGCTTATATTGCCGGGTGGTTCTTTGGGTGATAAGCTCGGACGAAAAAAAATATTTATGATCGGCATTGCCGTCTTTATGGTGGCTTCGGCTGCCAGTGGCCTTGCGCCTACAGTTGGATATTTAATTTTCTTCAGAGCTATACAGGGAATTGGCGGAGCACTAATGATACCGGGAAGCTTATCAATTATTAATTCAGCGTTTTCGTCTAAAGAAAGAGGAAAAGCTATCGGCACCTGGTCGGCAATAACAACTATGGTGACTGTTGGCGGCCCTATACTTGGCGGGGCGCTGGCAGATGCAGGCTTGTGGAGAATAATCTTTTTTATAAACGTTCCTATAGGCATCGTGTCATTATTAATTCTTTGGCGTAAAGTTCCTGAAAGTATGGATGAGCAAACGGATAGAACATTGGATTATCCGGGGGCAATCTCAATAGTTGCAGGGCTTGCTTTATTAACATATGGATTTTTGTCAATTCCTGAAACAGGATTTAATAACTGGAAGGTTTACACCTCGCTTGCTGGAGGTACATTCTCCATTATTCTTTTTATAATTATAGAGCACAGGAGTAAACATCCTATGATGCCTTTGCAATTGTTCAGGAATAAAACATTCAGCGGTGCAAATCTTCTTACATTTTTTTTATATGCGGCGCTTGCCTGTGCCATGTTGTTTCTTACCTTAAATATGGTTCAGGTACAGGGGTACAGCCAGTTACAGGCAGGTATGACTTTGTTGCCGTTTACTATTTTATTGATTACAATTTCGAGATGGTCCGGCGGGCTTGTTGATAAATATGGCCCGCGTTGGTTTCTTATCATGGGGCCTTCTGTTGTGGCAGTTGGCTTATTATGGTTATCTTTTATAAAACAAACCAATGGCCCCTCCTCATATTGGACTACTTTTTTACCGGGGATTTTTTTATTTGGTTTAGGAATGTCATTTACAGTAACTCCGCTAACAACAACCGTTATGGGAGCAGTTGCAGATCATTATTCAGGCACAGCTTCCGGTGTTAATAATGCTATAAGCCGAATCTCGAACGTTTTTGCCAATGCGATTTTAGGTGCGCTGGCGATACTTTTCTTCACAGGTTTTTTAAATAACAAGATGGATAAAATTTCGTTGCCTGAGAAAGCAAAAAAAGAAATTGTTGGTGAGGCGGTAAATCTTGGCGATGCCAAAGTTCCTTCAATTATCACGGAGAAAGATAAAGTAACCATCAGGAAGATTTATAATGAGGGTTTCATAAACTCGTATGGAATTATAATGCAAATTTGTTCTGGCCTTGCGGCATTATCCGTTATCATGGCGTTTATTTTTATAAAAAATAGCGGGTTGAAAAAAAATACCTGAATGCTATTAATTGTGTTCAATAAATTTTCACGTACATGAAAATTGTATTTATTTTATTATTAGTTATTCACGTGGATATATTCGCCCAGCACCAGGAGCGTACCCTTTTTGTATACAATGTTGGTTTTGGAGGAATTACTTCAGGCATTGGCGCTATAATAAATAAGCCAAAGGAAGTTAATTGGAAAAGGGCTTTTACCAGAGGACTCTGGCAGGGAAGTATCGGAGGTTTGCTAAATTATTCCGGTAAAAAAACACTTTATCTTGTAAATAAAAATAACGGGGATATGTATGCGTTGCCGGCAAAGCTGTTGCATGCCGCAGGATATTCGATAATTGAAAACGCCGCCCTTTATAGTCCTTTTTTGCAAAACTGGAGTATTGATTATGGTCTTGTGAGATTTGATTTTTCCTTTGGGCCTTCAAAAAAATTTAAAGCCCGTTTGTTGCCGGAGGCAGTTGTTGCAACAGTACTTGCATCTAAGTACGGAAAATTTGATTTGAGCACCAGTTTAAAAACGGGCGATATCATTTTTAAAAGTAATAGGATATTAGATTTACCGAACAGGTCACCTGCAGAAGGTGTTACTTTTGGCAGGGCTACGGTATATGTTCAGAGTCCGCCAGGTTATTTTACAAAGCATAGAATACTTTCTCATGAACTGGTTCATCGATTCCAGTATAATGAATACCAGGTTTTCAATACATGGTTAAAACCGGCTGTTGATAAAATAAAATCAAAGGTCCTCAAAACTGTTTTTTCAAAATACATATATCCCGACGTTCCGTATTTTTTTGTGCCTTACTATGTTAGTGGCCATTATGGTGATAGTCACTACTATCGAAATTTTTATGAGTTTGAAGCGGACAGGTTTGCAACAAATGCATGGGTGCCGAGATAATCATAATCATGGTGAAGGAGAAGACTTTACCATAATTATTTCAGGCGATTCAGGATTTGCTCCTTCATTTGTAAGTTCTTGATAGCGATCTTAAAGGAATAAAAGTCTATCCAAATCCTGTTACTACAAGAGCAACAGAACAATTTAAAGCTTCATCTCAAATACCTTTTGTTGCTTCACTTCATTAAAGCCATAGTTTTGATAAAACGAAATTGCTTCAGCCCTTTTGATATTGCAGCGCAATCGTAACTTGTTTATTCCTCTATCCCGGCTCCATTCCTGTGCTTTTTTAATAAGCATTTTGCCGATGCCCCGGCTTCTGTATTGTTCATGTACAACTAGTCCATGTATCTCACACAGCGGCACGGACTCCAGTGAGATTTTGTAAGACACTCCGATCCATCCAATTACTTTTTGTTCTTGAATGGCGACAAATGCTTCGTCATTTTTACTCTGTCTCAAGTTGATAATATTCTGTATAGTTTCTTTCCCGGATATGGGATACCCAAGCTGGTGAGAAAGCTCACTTATTTCTGGAGCATCTTCAGGAAGAACCTCTCTTATTACAATCATAATTAAAGATACAATGGAAACAATTTCTATAATTCGGTGTGGCAGATGAGAGTGGCATTCAACTTACACTTAGCTCACCCCCTTCATCTTAAAACCCTCCAGGAATTTCGTGGTAAAATTTCCTTTTCTGAAATCTTCATTGCGCATGAGTTGCTCATGAAAAGGAATGGTGGTTTTTATTCCCTCAATAATATATTCGCTTAATGCCCTGCTCATGGTATTGATAGCTTCATCACGGGTTTGGGCTACTGAAATTAATTTTCCAATCATGCTATCATAGTATGGAGGAATTACATAACCACCGTAGGCGTGACTGTCAACTCTTACTCCGTGGCCGCCGGGCTGATGCAAAACTGTGATACGACCTGGGGAAGGACGAAAATCATTATAGGGATCTTCTGCATTAATCCTGCATTCTATAGCATGCATTTGAGGAAAATAATTTCGCCCGGAAATATTTTCTCCGAAAGCAATTTTTATTTGTTCTTTAATAAGATCGTAATTAACTACCTCTTCTGTAACACAGTGCTCCACCTGTATCCTGGTGTTCATTTCCATGAAATAAAAATTGCGATGCTTGTCCACTAAAAATTCTACAGTTCCTACGCTCTCGTAGTTTATAGCAGATGCTGCCTTGATGGCAGCTTCGCCCATTTTTTCCCTTAATTCCGGCGTCATGAACGGTGAGGGCGATTCTTCCACTAACTTTTGATGGCGGCGCTGAATTGAGCAGTCCCTTTCGCTAAGGTGGCATACATTCCCGAATTGGTCTCCTGCAATTTGTATTTCAATATGGTGGGGCTCTTCTACAAATTTCTCCATGTAGATA
This sequence comes from uncultured Chitinophagaceae bacterium, assembly GCA_963798665.1. Lineage (GTDB taxonomy): Bacteria > Bacteroidota > Bacteroidia > Chitinophagales > Chitinophagaceae > Ginsengibacter. Next base: position 422,513 of record CAWCUN010000023.1, read on the forward strand.
CCATCATTTTTAAATGAAGCAGCAGCTTCTGCCTTTGCATTATCAAACGATTTTTCAATATCTTTTTCTTGCCATACTACTCTCATTCCTTTACCACCACCACCGGCAGTAGCTTTTAAAATAACAGGGTAGCCAATCTCCGCAGCAAGTCTTTTTGCATCATCCACACTGTTTAATAAGCCCTCACCTCCCGGCACTACTGGTACCCCGGCCTTAATCATTGTTTCTTTGGCTGTGATTTTATCACCCATCCCGTTAATCATTTCCGGAGTTGGCCCGATAAATTTAATTCCGTGGTCAATACATATCTGGGCAAACTTTGCATTTTCGGCTAAAAATCCATAACCAGGATGAATGGAATCGGCATTGGTAATTTCGACTGCCGCCATGATATGTGGTATGTTTAGGTAGCTGTCAGCGCTGGAAGGCTTGCCAATGCAAACTGCCTCATCAGCAAATTTTACATGCAGGCTATCCTTATCCGCCGTTGAATAAACAGCAACCGTTTTAATTCCCATTTCCTTACATGTGCGGATAATTCTGAGAGCAATTTCTCCCCTGTTTGCAATTAGTATTTTTTTAAACATATTTTTTAATGAGCCAATTAGCTAATGAGCCAATTAGCTGATTTTAGAAAGTGATTATAAAGAGCGATTGTTATTTTTTATAGACAATAAAAAATTTAATTAAAAAAATTAAAAAACTAAGTATATAGCTGATGGGGAGTCTTCCTCTTTGCACTTCCTAAAATTGTATTTAGAACTTTTTGTATTGCTTCCAGCTTCAAGAGAAGTAAGTCACATTCGGGATATTTTTTTGAAATACTACAAAGCATCAGCCAGTACTGAGTTTCATCTGCTTCTTTAGCCGCAATCTTAATTTTGTGTATAAAGTCCGCTTTGCTTTCAGCATTTTGAGCTTCCATTGAATTTGCGCCTATAGAAGTTCCACATCTTAATAGTTGCCTGCTAAGCGTATATTTTTTTATTTCATCTAAAACATCACAATAGTCAATGATTATCAAAGAAAAATCAAAAGTCATTTTTAAAATAGCATTCGATTCAATTTCTTCTTTTCTCATTATATTATTTTAATTAGAAATCGGCGTGCTTTCAATCATTGGCTAATTGGCTCATTAGCTAATTAACTAATTAAGTAATTAAAGAGGTTCAACTAAAAACAATGGCTGATCAAATTCAACAGGAGACGCGTCTTCTACCAATATTTTGGTGATAACACCTGCAACTTCACTTTCAATTTCATTAAAAAGTTTCATTGCTTCTATAATACAAACTACCTGGCCTACTTCTATTTCGTCGCCAACATTTACAAACATTGGTTTGCCCGGCCCGGCTTGCCTGTAAAAAGTCCCAATCATCGGGCTTTTGATTGTAAGTAGGTTTTCTGCTGCCGGTTTATCTGCCTCAGATTTTTTTGCTGGTTGCGAAGTGTCAGGAGCAGGGGCAAAGGTTTGCAGTGGCTGTGGTTGCTGTTGTACCGGTGCGGCAAAATGTTGAGGCGCTTCTTTTTTTTGTTTTATAGTGATTTTGAAATCATCCTTTTCTATGCTAAGTTCACCGATGTTGGTTTTATTTACAAGCTTAACAAGTTCCTGGATTTGCTTAATGTCCATGTTGCAAATTAAATTTATGTTATGGAAAACCGGAGCTAAGATAGGGATGATTTATGAAATCCGCATTTCTAAAAAAAAATTAAAAAAGATAAAAGTGGACGTTTTTTTATAAAAACAGGGCAATTTTTAAATGAAAATGGGGAATTTCGCTTCAAAATAAGCTAAAATATTGTGAGGCCATTTTTTCAATAATCTCACCTTACAAGCTAAAGTTTATCCTCAATAACATAAAAGCCGAGACCTTCATCCTGCATCTAATTAAACTATTCCTTTACCCTTTCAACGTATTCACCGGTCTTAGTGTTGATGCGAATAAGTTCTCCTTCATTTACAAATAACGGAACATTTACTGTTGCTCCCGTTTCCACGGTTGCAGGCTTCAATGTACGTGTAGCAGTATCTCCTTTTACACCCGGCTCACTGTATGTTACCTGTACCACAATTTTATCGGGAAGTTCTACACCCATAGGTTGATCAGTTTCCCCGTTTATTAATACCGAAACTTCCTGCCCGTCTTTAAGAAATTGTGGTGCATCAACCATTTCAGGGGCAACAGAAATTTGTTCGTACGTAGTTGTATCCATAAATGTATAACCGGTATCATCTTTATATAAAAACTGGTAAGGTCTCTTTTCAACCCTTACAGGATAAATTGTTTCCCCGCTGTTCCACGTCTGTTCAATAGTACGGCTGTTATCAACTCCCTTCAGTTTCGCCCAAACTTTTGCCGCAGCACGTGCAGTTTTATTTTGGCCAAATTCAATTACTGTATAGAGACTTCCGTCGATTTTTAGAATGAGCCCGGTTCTCATATCTGATGTAGATGCCATAAACATTTTTTTAAGGCGGTGAAGTTATAAAAAAGCAGCCAATTGTAATTGTTGAATTGTTTTTTCATTAGCAGATTGGCCAATTAACACACTAGCTAATTAATTACCTTTATCAAAATTTATACTCTTGAAAAAAATATTCTTTCTGCCTGTGTTAATGTTTATTTGTTTCGCGGCCTTTTCACAACAGGATACCACGGACGCTATCTACCTGAGATTTCCAGTAATCCCAAAATTTACTGTTTTCAAAGCGCCCGATAGTACGGCTTTCTCAAGAGAGGATTTGCGCAAAAACAAGCCGGTCGTATTTATGATTTTTAGTCCTGATTGCGAGCATTGCCAGCATGAGACTGAAGAATTACTGGCCAACATAAATGAATTTAAGAATACACAGATCGTAATGATAACTTATCTTCCATACAACGAAATGATTGACTTTTATAAAAATTATAAAATTGCCGATTATCCCCAGATCGTAATGGCAAGAGATACACAATTTTTCTTCCCTGTTTTTTTTAAAGTAAGAAATCTTCCCTCCATTTTTGTTTATGATAAAAAAGGAAATTTTAAAAAGAATTTTGAAGGAAGCGTGAAAATTGATTCAATTGCAGGAGCACTCTAGTTTATTGCTTGATGAATCTTTCATTCATCTGCATTTCGTTAGCAACATTTATCCTGATAAAGTAAAACCCGGAATGCAGGTTACTCACGTTGATGTGTAACTGCTTATTAGTAGACGCTGCCCTGAATTTTTTAACGGCCTTCCCGGTAGCATCCAGTACTGCAACATTAATCACTCCCTTTATAATATTTCTTCCATTGTAAACAAGGTTGAGCATATCCCCAACGGGGTTCGGATATATTTGCCATAGGATTCTGCCTGTTGCTACAGGGTGTTGCGTTGATGGGTTTCTTCTTACAGGAGGTTTTCCAACGGGGTAATGATTCAGAGGATTTTCTACCATTGTTGTATTTGATATGGCAACAATATTTTCGTTTGTGTCATACACTTTTACCCGATAGTATAATTTTTGTTCATCAGCAAAATTATCGCGGTAAGCTAAGATTGTCGAAGAAGTATAATTTCTGAAAACAGGATTTGCAGCTGAAACTATCCACACAACTCCGTCCCGACTCTTAAATAAAGTATAAGCTGTAGTTCCGGGGTAGTTTACCATATTCCATTGCAGAGTTACGTATGCTTGTCCGGGGTGTGTTGTTGCTGAAAGTATTATTCCAGATGCCTGGGCACATAAAATGGATATTAAAAAAACTACAATCAGAAACTTTTTCATGCAGGCTTTTTGGGAATATGACTATTAAATTAACTTAAAGAATAAAGAGTCGCCGTTAAAGAACCTCTAAAAAAAATTCCTTTATTTCTGCCGCAATTCTTTTGTAGTGTTTTTTGTAAAAGCATTATTCTATTACCTTTGGCGCAAATCATATTTTCCAAATAATAAATAAAAAATAATGAAAGTAACAGTAGTAGGAGCAGGCGCAGTAGGCGCCACTTGTGCAGATAATATTGCCAGGAAAGAATTATGTGAAGAACTCGTATTGCTTGATATAAAAGAAGGCATTTCAGAAGGAAAGTCAATAGATTTTATGCAGAGCCAGGCTTTACTTGGAAGTGACACAAAAATTATCGGCAGCACCAATGATTATAAAAAGACCGCGGGAAGCAAAGTAGTGATCATTACTTCGGGTATACCCCGTAAGCCAGGCATGACACGTGAAGAACTTATTGGGATCAATGCTGGTATTGTAAAAGGAGTTACAGAAAGTATTTTACAGAATTCGCCGGATGCTATTATTGTTGTAATAAGCAACCCGATGGATACAATGACCTACCTGGCATTAAAATCAAGCGGGCTTCCAAAACATCGGATTATTGGCATGGGAGGCATATTGGACAGTAGCCGGTTCAAATATTATTTGTCCACTGCGATGGATTGCTCCATGCAGGATTTGCAGGCTGTTGTAATTGGCGGACATGGAGATACTACAATGATTCCACTTACAAGGTTGGCAACTTATAATGGAACGCCGGTTTCCAATATATTGGATGACGCAACATTAAAAAAAGTAGCGGCAGATACAATGGTTGGTGGTGCGACACTTACAGGGTTGTTGGGAACGAGCGCATGGTATGCACCGGGTGCAGCAGGCGCCACATTAGTCGAATCTATTATCAGGGATGAAAAAAAATTAATTCCTTGCTGTGTCATGCTTGATGGCGAGTATGGCCAAAAAGATATTTGCATTGGCGTGCCTGTTGTGATAGGAAAAGATGGATGGGAAAAGATTATTGATTTTAAATTAAACGATGAGGAGCAGGCGGCGTTCAATAAAAGCGCTGATGCCGTAAGAAATATGAATGGCGCTTTACAGATCTGATAATATTGGTTTGGTAACCTTTTTATTTATAAATCTATCGGGATTTACCGGCGGCTTCCGCGAGAAGCTCTTTAATTCTCTTTGCTCTTGTTTCGGGAAGCTTCGCATTATGCAATCGATACAGCCATTGTTTCTGCCTGAATTTTCCCAAACCTTCAAAATATCTCAATACCTTTTTATTCTTTGAAAAAAACTTTTTTAAATCCGGCGGCACGATAAAATTTTCTACATGATCAAGTTGCTCCCATGATCCGTTCTTTTTCCCTGTTTCAATTATTTCTAATCCTGCCGGCGTCATTAATTTTTGTTCTAACAATTTTTCGATACGTCTTTTATTCAATGCACTCCAAACGCTTTTAATTTTGCGGGGAGTAAATTTTTGCTTGTACTTTTCTTCATCAATGGGTTTCATAATACTATCAATCCACCCAAAACATAATGCTTCTTCAACCGCATCGTCATAGGAAACCCGGGGTTTGCCACTATTTTTTTTATAATAGATAAGCCATACTCCCGGCTCTTTGGCATGGTGCTTCTGCAGCCAGTTGCGCCAGGCTTTTCTGTCTTTTGCATAGTATGATTTGAAATCAGTCACTGCCATAAAATAAAGTTAAGTATCATATCGCTAATGTTTTTTACGAATTGAGCGACTATTTATTAAGGAAGATATTATCAAGTTTATTGGGAAGTAAATAAAGAATAGGAGTGATAAAATAAATAACAATACTTGCCACCGGAAAGTAAAAAGAAATTGCGATAGCAATGGCATATGGTTGATCGGGAAAATAGTTAGGCAATTTCATACTATATTTGCGCCCGTAAATAGCTCTTTATAGATGTTAAGCAGAAGAAATATACGGGTGAAAGTAATGCAGACGATTTATAGTATTGATTCAATGAATAATGAAACCCGGCCCGGAGAGCCATTGCAAATACTAAAAAAAAATATTGAAGAGTCAACGCGTCTATTTACTTACCTTATTTATTTTATAGTTGAAGTTGCCAGGTATGCAGAAAAAGATGCGACGCAAAAAGCAAAGAAACATTTACCATCTGCAAATGACCTTAATATAAACACAAAAATTTCGGGCAATGAAATAGTTTGGGCCATCGTAGAAAATACTTCTTTTAAAAAATCGGTAGAGCATTTTAAAATTAAATACTCGATTGCAGACGAACTGGTAAGAAAGGCATACCTGTTGCTTGTTTCCTCAGCGGAATATAAAGAGTACACGCAATTGCAGGCACGGGATAAAAAATCTGAAAGAAAAATACTCGAATATATTTTTGCTAATCTTATGCTTACTGATGAAAATTTCATAAGTGATATTGAAGAAAAATTTATTCATTGGGATGATGATGCAGAAATGATGATATTGCTAATGAACGGATTTTTACAAAAGCCTTCTTCATTTAATTTTGATGAGATGGTGAGCAAAGAAAAGATGGAATTTGCAATTGATTTGATGACATGTGTTATTGATAAAAAAGATTTTTGCACAGAGCTTATTAAACCGAAATTAAGAAACTGGGATTCTGAACGCATTGCGTCGCTGGATATGATACTTATGCAAATGGGCGTATGCGAATTTCTTTTTTTCGAAACAATACCTCCAAAGGTCACCATCAATGAATACATTGATCTGGCAAAAGAATACAGTACAGAGCAAAGTGGTCATTTTGTAAATGGAATTTTAGATAATATTCACAAGGAACTGCTGGCACATGACAAAATTCATAAGAAGAATTTTAAAAACAGCACTTTATAATACCTTTGCCGAAAAATACAAGTAATGAATAAATTGATTGGCTCCTTTTTTCTTACAGTCATTATTTTTTCGTGTGATATTAGAAATACAAAGAATAATGCTGATGTATCGGCCGCAAATTCATCGGCACATTTTACTGATTCCACTACCGTTCAAATGGTCGATTCGGTTTATAATTTCGGAACTGTTTCTGATGGAGAAAAAGTAGAATACAGTTATCGTTTCAGGAATACAGGAAAAAGTCCGCTGATAGTTTCTTCTGCCGTGGCAAGCTGTGGATGTACAGTCCCTGAAAAGCCCGAAGAGCCCATAAAGCCGGGAGAAACGGGCTTTTTAAAAGTGGTTTTTAATAGCAAAGGAAGAGTAGGGGAAGTACACAAAGAAATTACCGTCACTTCAAATGCTTATCCTAAATTCCCGGTATTACAGTTAACCGGCCAGGTAGTGTCTTCACAAAAATAATTTTTAAACAAGCTGTATATCAGCATATATCTTACAAAATAAATAATATGAATTTAGCTATGGTTTTTTTAATGTTAGGACAAGGCGGTTCAGGCGGTGGCGGTGGTTTCCAATTTGTATTTCTTGGATTGATGATCCTCGTTTTCTGGATGTTTATGATAAGGCCACAGGCAAAGAAGGCAAAACAACAAAAGCAGTTTCTTGCAAATTTGCAGAAAGGAGATAAAATTGTAACGATAGCAGGCATACATGGTACCGTAAATAAATTAAACGAAGACGGAACTATGATGCTCGAAATAAATCCCGGCAGTTATATTAAGATTGAAAAAAGTGCTATAAGCATGGAGTGGACTGCCAATATTAATAAACCGGTTGCTCCTATAAAATAATCAATGGTTTTTCGTCGTTGAGTCATTTTAATCATTCATTGACGATTGACTTACTACCTATTGACTTGCGTTAAAGATTTTGGGAATCTCACCTAATATTTACCCATGTTGAAAATTGGCTTAACAGGAGGTATTGGCAGTGGCAAAAGCACTGTTGCTAAGGTCTTTGAAGTACTTGGTGTTCCTGTCTATTATGCTGATAATGCGGCAAAGAAATTAATGGCTGAGAATAAAGAATTGAAAGCTTCCATAATAGATGCATTTGGAGCGGATGCTTACACCGGAGGGAAATTTAAACCGGGAATTTATAGCCGCCCGGGTTTTTAATAGTGATGAAAATATTAAGCTACTTAATTCATTAGTACATCCGGCTACGATTAAAGATGCATCGGAGTGGATGCAATTACAAAAGGCTCCCTACGTTATTAAGGAAGCCGCATTAATTTTTGAAAGCGGTGCAAATAAAGATCTCGATTATGTAATAGGGGTGAAATCTCCTGGTGCTCTCCGCATTCAAAGAGCAATGCAGCGTGATCATATTTCTGCGGATGAAGTAAAAGCAAGAATGGATAAACAAATGGATGAAGAAAAGAAATTGCAACTATGCGATTACGTTATAATCAACGATGAACTACAAATGATAATACCGCAGGTACTTGCTCTGCACGAAAAGTTTTTGAAAATGGTGTAAGAAGCCTGGCTTATTCCTTATCTAAGCTGATCCAATCCTTTCCTGATCCTTATAAAGCCTTCCTCTATATTTTCCATACTATTTGCAAAGGAAATTCTTATACAATCAGGATTGCCAAATGCATCTCCTGTAACAGTTGAAACATGAGCAACATTTAAAAGATACATACAAAGATCACTTGCATTCTTAATGGTTTCATTGCCGGATTTTTTTCCAAAATATTTTTTCACTTCGGGAAAAACATAAAAGGCGCCGTCAGGTTCGGTATATTTTAAATCAGGAAATTCAGTCAATAATTGCAGAACACGTGCCTTGCGCTCTTTAAATTGCTTTACCATTTCATCGGTGGCAGAAAGCGGAGAATCCAGTGCAGTAATTGCCGCCCGCTGGGCAATAGAATTGGTGCCACTTGTAAACTGTCCTTGTATTTTTTCACAAGCCTTTGCGATATCAAGGTTGGCCGCAATGTATCCTAATCTCCAACCTGTCATAGCAAATCCTTTGCTTAATCCATTTAACACAATTACCCTGCTTTTTATTGAATCGAATTGTGCAATACTCTGGTGGCCTTCGCCTCCGTCCTTGGCATAATTAATGTACTCATAAATTTCATCACTTATCACAAAAACATCAGGATGCTTTTCAAAAACTTTTGACAGGCCTTCCAGTTCTTTTTTCGTGTAGACGGCACCGGTAGGGTTACATGGGGAAGAGAAAATGAATAATCTTGTTTCCGGAGTTATAGCAGCTTCAAGTTGCTTTGGCGTAATTTTAAAACCAGCATGTGGTGTCGTGTGGATAAAAACAACTTTTCCTCTCGCTAATCTCACAATTTCTGAATAGGTTACCCAATACGGAGTGGGAATAATCACCTCATCATCATCGCTCACAATACTCAACACAGTATTAGCAAGACTTTGCTTTGCGCCGGTGCTTACCACAATGTTTTGCGGGTTATACTCAAGATTGTTGTCTCTTTTAAGTTTGCGGCATATGGCTTCTCTCAGTTCAAGATATCCGGGCACAGGAGTATAATGACTCCAGTTTTCATCTATAGCTTTTTTTGCAGCTTCCTTTATATGATCAGGGGTATTAAAATCAGGCTCACCGAGGCTAAGGTCTACCACATCGATTCCGCTTGCACGAAGCTCACGACCAAGCTTTGCCATTTTTATAGTTTCCGGTTCATTAAATCTTGACAATAGAGAAGAAAGTTGCATGATACGTTTTTTAAGCGTTGCAAAAATAAGGGATAGCGTATAGCGTGCAAAATGCTATTTGTCATAATTAATTTTGAAAGCAGAGAGATCGGGCTGGTACTGCCTTTTTCTTTTTAATTCATGGGTATAAATTACCTGCCCAAGATTTCTCATAAATGGAAACCCAAGGGAATCGTAAGCGTAATTGTCATCATTTACAATACCATTGGTATTGCAATTAATGGCCGCGGATAAAAAGAATTCTATTTTTTTATCAAAATCAACCACATAGGCAATGTCGAGTAATTCACCGTAAGCATCTCCTTCTTTGCTAAAGATCCTTATATTCCTGGGCAGGGGTTCTTTCTGCGCCCCATACAAAATAAATTTTCCAAAAGCATCGGGATAATTAACAGAATCATAGGCCGGATAAATTGATTCACCTGGAAATGATGACATGTACTTTTGTACAAATGCATAATCACTATCGGTCAAATTAAATTTTTGTTGTGGGGGAACGTTGTTTGGAAAAATTACACTTCTTAATATATGATGAAGATCTTCAAGGCATATCCTGTTTTTCTTTGAGAAATTCATTGGCCCATCAATTAATTTCCCCTGCGTGTAATGAGCATTTCCAAGGACTGTCATTTCTTTGAGCATATGTAACCTCATTAAACCTCAAAGGCTGGCTGTATAAAATATTATTGTCGTTGTCTAAAAAATTTATAGGATTGGTGTGCCGGTTTTCGTCCTCTGATAAAAAAATTTCCAGCCGGTGAATTATTTGCGCATCCGTATACCCTCTTTTATGAAGTTGTTCATTTAAATATTGTTGCCCTAAAAATTCATACAGCCTGTTGAATGCTTCATTATCACTCACCAAAAAAATTCTTTTAATATAACTTTCAACCGTAGGCCTTCCATCGGAAGTTTGCGGATCATTATATGTGGGCGCCTGGCCACTGTAAGCAGCCTCGGTTATCATTGTTGTAGTTTTTGTAATACCGGTTTGTTTTAATTCGTTTAATCGTTGCAGAGTGAGAAGTGCTGTAGGAAGTTTTACTGTAGAGGCTGGGTAAAAATATTTCGTTGAATCAACATTGAAATAATAATCCGTAAAAGAAGGAATATTGTCCTGATCCCTGTTTATTTCGGTATAGATAAACTGTACATTCCATTCCTTCCTGTTTTTCAAAATGCTGTCAAAATATTGCGGGTACTCCTGTAAAATATTAATAAGGAATGAATCCGTTTTAGCCAAATCAGGCTCGGCCACAACATTATTAATGACTGAATCGTTATTTGACACCTGAATATTATTTGTCAATGTATCAATGGGTTTTTGGATAATTTCAGACTGGATTTTTTTTGAAGGATTGCAAGCGTGCAGACATAATGCAAAAAAGCCTGCAATCATCATAAATTTAGCATACATACGGGAATATTATTTCAAATGTATCGAAATTAAAATAGTAGCTGGGAACCTAAAAGCTGCGGGGTTAAATAAACCCCAAAAGTTCGTTTTGAGCAGCCTAAAATGATAGCCGGTTTTAACTTCAAAGCCTTATCTTTGCAAACTTCTAAAAATTAAGATATGAAACTGAAAGGTTTGGTGTGGTTTTTTGCCATTACACTTATTGTTATCTCTATTTACCAGCTTTCTTTTACCTGGGTTGTTAACAGTTATGAAAAGAAAATTAAGCTCAAAGCAGAAAGGATAGTAAAAATGGCTCATCCTGATGTTACCGGAGATGAAAAGGATAACCTCGTAAAGGCCGAATTTACCCATTTGCTCGACAGCACAAGAGATACCAAAATATATCCTGTTCTTGGAACGACTTATCAAAAATGCAAAGAAAATGAACTAAACCTTGGTCTTGATTTACAGGGCGGTATGAGCGTTACTTTAAATGTAAGTCTCGAAGGTGTTATTAAGTCATTAAGCAATAATCCAAAGGATCCGCAATTGATAAATGCACTTAATGCGACTAACGCACAAAAGATAAATAGCGATCTTGATTATATTACTTTGTTTGGGCAAATATTTAAAAAACAAAACCCATCCGTAAACCTTGCTTCTCTTTTTGCTGGTGCCGGCAAAACGATTAAAATTACTGATAGTGATGACCAGGTACTCGACCAATTAAGTGCTACCTCCAAAACGGCAATCAATCAAACCTATAAGATTTTGCTGAAGCGTATCGATCAGTTTGGTGTTGCCCAGCCTAATATAAACCTGGATGAAAATAAGGGTATAATCAATGTTGAGCTTGCTGGTGTTCAGGATGAAACGAGAGTAAGAAATTTACTGCAGGCCTCTGCCCATCTCCAGTTTTGGGAAGTATATAATATTAGCGAGATAAGTAAAAATATTGAGGACGCTGATAAAGCGCTTTCTCAATATTTGAGTGGAACAACAACAGATTCTACAAAAAATACCAACGATAGTACAAAAAACGCCATTGATTCTCTAAAGAATTTAACCGATGAGCATCCTCTTGCAAACGTGATACATTTTATTGGCCCGCAACAGGACAAAAACGGAAAGCCGCAATATTATGCTGCGATAGCAAACATTGAACTGAGAGACACATCAAAAGCAAACAAATATCTAAATCTTGATGTCGTAAAAAATAACTTTCCTTCCAATCTTAAATTTTTGTATGGCCTTGAAGAAAAGGATGAAAAAAGTAACCGGAGATATTTTCAATTATATGCAATAAAAACAATTCCCGGTAATGATAAGGCCAAGCTTGAAGGCGAAGGAGTTGAAGAAGCAAGAGCAGATTATGATGAACGTGGGCGCCCTGCAATAAAAATGCAAATGACTCCAACAGGCAGCCGCACATGGGCTAAGCTTACAACCGACAATGTAAATAAACCCATTGCGATAGTTCTTGATGACATTGTTTACAGTGCGCCCAATGTAATTGGCCCCATTGAAGGAGGCAACTCTGAAATAAGCGGAAACTTTACCGTTCAGGAAGCGCAGGATCTCGCTAACATTTTAAAAATTGGTAAAATAGATGCGCCGGCTAAAATTGTGCAGGAGCAGATTGTAGGGCCCACTCTCGGCCAGGATGCTGTAAACGGAGGCGCTAAAGCATTTATAATTTCCTTTATCATTATTTTTATTTTGATGCTGGTGTATTATAATACCGGCGGCTGGGTGGCAAATATTGCGTTAATATTAAACCTGCTTTTCACGGTTGGCATTTTAAGTGCATTGGGTGCAACCCTTACAGCAGCGGGCATAGCGGCTCTTGTGCTTACAATAGGCATGGCGGTGGATACCAATGTAATTATTTTTGAAAGAATAAAAGAAGAGCTAACGCGTGGCAAAAATTACCAGCAAGCCGTTAATGACGGATACAGGCGCTCGCTCGCACCCGTTATTGATGCTCACGTTACTACATTTTTAACCGCGGCTATTTTATTTTATTTCGGATTAGGTCCCGTACTTGGCTTTGCTACTACGCAAATGCTTGGTATCTCTTTATCATTGTTCTGCGGTATTTTACTGAGCAGGCTCATAACGGATGTATGGACAAATAAGCAAAGGCATTTTCAATATTTTACAGGTATCTCAAAAAAAATATTTAAGCATGCGAGCTTTAAGTTTATTGAATACAGAAAAATTGCATACGGTATTTCAATGGTGGTTTTAATTCTTGGTGTCGCCTCCTTCTTTAATGGTTTTAAACAAGGCGTTGAATTTAAAGGTGGAAGAAGTTACACGGTGCAATTTGATCGTCCTGTAAATGATCAGCAAATTAGAAATACCCTTCGTGATGCATTCGATGGCGAGTATCCTGAAATTAAAACAGTGGGGGATAGCAGGCATTTAAATATTACAACTTCATACCGCATAGGTCAGGAAAATGCCGACAGCCTTGTGTTATCTCGGGTATACCAGGGGCTGAAAGCACAATTACCTGCTTCACTTACCTACCAGCAATTTGCAAAAAATAATATTCAAAGTTCGCAGGTGGTGCAACCTATCATTTCAAAAGACCTTCGAAATGGTGCTATTAAAGCGACCATCTTTGCATTGATGGCCATCATATTTTACATCTTCATTCGCTTTCGCGACTGGCGTTATTCTTTGGGAACAATCGTCGCCCTGCTTCATGATGTATTTGTAGCGCTCGCGGTATTTTCATTTTTTAAAAACGTGGTGCCGTTTCCGTTAGAAATAGACCAGCATTTTATTGCGGCGATTCTTACAGTAATAGGTTTCTCGATGAACGATACCGTTATCGTGTTTGACAGGATTCGTGAATATAGCCGCAATATGAAAGGGGCAGACAAAACAACAATTATTAACCGGGCTGTTAATGATACATTGAGTCGAACTATCATGACTTCAATGACTGTATTCTTAACGTTGCTTATCCTGTTTATTTTTGGCGGTGAAGTTACCCGGGGATTTTCATTTGCAATGCTGATAGGTGTAATCACTGGTACCTATTCTTCTATTTTTGTAGCGGCGCCTATATTGGTTGATTTTGCAAAAAGCAAGCCACTGGGATCAGCAGATTTGGCCACAGAAAATGTGAAGAAAGCTGCGG
>CAWCUN010000024.1:0-14892 GCA_963798665.1 uncultured Chitinophagaceae bacterium
ATGGATAAAGGATATAACAATGTGTATATGTTTATGGCGGGCAAAAGACCGCCTTCTTCGGGCAGGTGTCCACCCGAGAATCCACGATCATAATTCATCCACATAATGGTCAAGTACTTAAATTCATCTTCTCCCGAAACAAGTTGATGTTCTACAAGCCATTGAAAAATTTCTATAATAATCATTTTCATTTCAACCCCGGTCAACAAATATTTCCCGCCCTTTATAACCAACTTCCGGAAAATAAACTTTGTTTGAAGATTCATGACTTTTTGGATCTCCCGAATATTTAAAAGCCTTAAGATCCTAAGGTAATAATATTGATTAAGGAATGTGCGGTGGAGACAACGGACAGGACGGGGAGTAATGCCATCAGCTATAGACCGGGCTGCCTTTCATTAATCATCTTTTGTATATATCTTCATCAGCAGTTTTTCAATTGGGCTATAGCTGTCGGCTGACGAATATAAATACCAGCACAGCAGCAAGGCCCTACTCTGTATGCGTCATGTTTAGCGGCAGTTCAAACTCTAAATGAAATAAATTTTAATTAAGTGCTCAATACAAATAGCAAGAACAGCAAAAAGGAGGCATCACGAATTGAAGCATTCAGCGATGGTGTTTTTGCTATTGCTATTACACTTTTAGTGTTAGAACTGATACAAACATTACATACTCAATCGAGTGAGGGGTTGTTAAAGACATGCCTCAATCATTGGCAATCTTTTTTTGCATTTTTAATTGGATTTGTAACAATATTGGTTTGCTGGATAAATCATCATGTTGCCTTTGAATACATTGAGAAAGTTGATACAAAATTAATATGGATAAATGGCTTTTTATTATTCGTAGTTACCCTTACGCCATTTTCCACAGCGATATTAGCCGAGTATCTTAAAAAAGAAGGAGGAACAGCAGTAGCGATTTTTGGCCTCAATTATTTTTTGATTTCAATTGCTGCCGATGGTATATGCACTTATGCCTATAATAATCATCTTATCGCAGAAGAACACCGGAAATATTATCATTCCTATAAAAAGATTTATCGTTACGCCATATTTTATACACTAATTGCGGTTTTTCTTTGTTTCGTGTCGGTCGCCGTTCCTATTTTTTTATATATAATATTGTTTGCAGCATTTGCGGCACCTAAAGAATTCGCATCAAGAGTAAACAGGATCAGAGCAGCAAAAAAAGTAAAATGGCTACGAAAATCGAACTAAATATTTTGGTGGGTAGCTTAGGTCTTCTTCCTGGCAGGTTTTCCCCCGAAATTCCAGGATCATAAATTATCAATATAATGGGTAAGTATTTTTAAATTCATCTTCTTACGAAAAACCTTGATATTCTACAAACCGCTGAAACTTTCTATACTAATCATTTTCATCCGATAGCCATCGGATTCAGCCCCGGTCAACAAATGGTTCCAGTCCTTTATTACCGGTGCCCAGAAATAAACTTCGCTTAAAGATTGATGACTTTTCGATTCTTCCGAATATCTGAAAGGCTCCGGCATATCATAAGGTAATAATATTGATTAAGGAAGGGGCGGTCGGGACACCCGCCGGGAGTGGGGGACACCACCTTACTGACAGCAATGTACTTTACAGGAGCATTAACAATGTTTATGCTTTTCATGTTTTATACATTACAATCATCTGCATGGAAGCTTTGGTTGCCTTTTGTTGCATTAAAGGTAGTTGGCTACTGGCTAAATATTTAGAAAGTGAACCATCAATATTTAATGCATCAAAAAATTGGGCAGTTGCAGGAATCGCAATCGGTGTAGTAATATGGTTTGCGATCTTCCAGGTTGTTGGCGAAGAATGGTTTGCTATGTGGCAAGGCAGTTCATGGAATGGATTGGGTAGCGCCGAAAGAATTCTGACATTCCTTGTTTCTATACTTATTTTACTGCATCTTAAAGATGAATAAGGAAGATAAATAGAATGGTATTATTTATAAAAAAACAGTAGTATCAAAAACGTGAAGTACTTTTTTATAGATAAAATAATTACTATAAATTTATTGAAAATAGAAGACTCCTATTCTTCTAAAACTTCTGCTGTATATGTTTAATATTATTTCCAAAAAATGAAAAATGTCAATACCGTTAAAATCAATTTTAAAGGGGGAATTATCCCTCATCCTGATCTTTATAATATCCTCGTAGCTGCAGGGAAATCAGGCCTGCTTTTCGTGAGGTTTGGGTTACGTCAACAGCTATTGCTGGATGTAGCATTAGAAGAACTTGATAACCTCGTTGCAGAATTGGATATGCTCGGCATTACATACGAAATAAATGAAAATGAATTTCCAAACGTTATCAGTTCTTATCCTGCTGAAAAAGTTTTTATTCCGGATACGTGGCTGACTGCAAATGTTTATCATCAAATTTTCGAGGCTATCAATTACAAGCCCCGCTTAAAAATAAATATAAGTGATGCTAACCAGAGTTTTACGCCTTTACTCACCGGAAATATTAATTGGGTAGCCTCACCATCAGAACCTGATTTCTGGCACCTGTTCATTCGCTTTCCTAAAACAAATATTATTTACGAATGGAAAGATGTTATTCCTTCTAAAGAAGTGGCTACGGTATCGCTGCGCATCGAAGAAATAATTCTTAATGACAAAGCCAGATTTTATGATAATAATGAAGCCAGCGGTGAAGAACTTTATGATAAAGTAAAGACAGGCACTTTTAATGCAAAACCTGCCGGCGGACCACTTACATTGCCTGCATTTAACCTTCCTTATTATGAAGGATTAAACAGGTATAAGGATAAATACTGGCTCGGCATTTACAGGCGTGATGAATTATTCAGTATAAAATTTTTGAAAGATGTTTGCCAGCTTTGCATAAAGACAGAGACAGGACAATTGTGTTTGACACCATGGAAAACTATTATTATTAAAGGAATAAGAGAGGCAAATAAAGATGATTGGAGCTTTCTGCTTGACAAGTATCATATCAATATTCGACATGCTGCCAATGAACTGAATTTCCAGGTAGAAGATGACAGCCTGGAGGCGCTGAAGTTGAAATATTACCTTGTGAAGCACTTAAATGATGACGATATAAGAACCTTTGGAATTTGTATCGGTATAAAAACCCGCAAAAAAAGCGAAGTTTTCAGCAACATTCTTGTTCGCCGAAAAGCGCTTTTCTCCATAGGCAAGTGGGGCTTTTTTTATACATACGACATCTTGTGCGCAAAAGATTATAATCCCAACGAACGAACAGATTTTGTCTTCAGTAGTGATAATCCCAGGGCAGTTCTTGCAGAACAGGTACGTCGTGCTGTTTTGTCTTTTTATCAATACCATGGCACTGAAGAAGTAGATGAAGAAATGATAGTAGACGATGGTATTTTTGTGGAAGAGTAGGATGTTTCAGATAGTTTTGTTAATAGTTATTCGGATCGTAATTTTTATTATAAAAAAATTTGTCCTCTATTAATTGTAGAATTTCAGTTAATCATAAAATATTTTTTCTTTATTTGATTATTGATAAATCAGAAACGCACGAGTAATGAATCCTTCAAATATTTAGTATTGCCGGGAGCTTTCAGGAAACTTTATAAATTACCAACGGGTGCAATACCATGTTTTAGATTATTTGTTTGTGCAACGGTAAAGGGAGGATCTAAAAGTTCTTTCGATTCATGGCAGCAACGAAACAACTCGGTGATAAAATGCATACGTTCTGCAAGATTGGCCCAGTCTGTAGCTCCGCTTTGGGACACACTGTTTGGAGTTGGGTCGACTTCTTTGAGTAATGCAAGCAGATCTTTATTTTGGAGCTGGGCCAGGTCAGTTGGGTAGGGCATGCCAAGATCACTTCCAAGGTGCAAACGCTTACCGGGCGGTATCGTGAGCGTCATCAAATGAGCAGTTAATAAAATACGGATGTGATGTTGAATACGCTGTAATAATGATTCAATTGGTTTTTCAAGTAAACCCGTTTTGTTTAAAAGATTACTGAAGAATAAAGAAAATTTTGTATGTAGAGGGATACTTCCGGTGATTTCATTTAATAATCTTTTTTTTATATTCTCCATTTCGGGCATCGATGCATTCAGTGCTTCAGCAATTTCCGGCTGCAGCCGTGTCTGTTCATGTAACCCTATTTGTAAATTAGCCAAGAGACATAGCTCAGCTTTCTTTTTGGAATCTTTTTCAAAAACCGCATCATAGTAAAAAGCAAAAGCTTTGCTTAAGTAATTCTGTCCGGCTGGTGGAAGTCCGGGTTTTAGTTGAGTGCAGAATGAATTAATATTTGATTTATTAAAGGAACTGTCTGAAAAGCAATTTGCAATAAATCGGGCAAACTCAAATCCAATTTCTTCAAATACTTTTTGGTTTCCCCGGCTTACAGCATTTGAAGCCCGGTCGGTTGTAGCCTGGAGCATGCTTCCCAAAGCCGAATTGTGCAATTGATCAAAGGTTTGCTGCGCTCCCAATCTCTTTGCAGCAGCAATCACTACCAAAAGCGCCGCTTCAATTTCAGGTTCATTTTGCAATCCTGCCTCCAATGTGCGATGCAGATCTTCTCTTCGGATAGTTTGACCGGCTTGTTTGGAAGCCCATGTTGCAAGGGTGCACCAGTTTGAATACGCACCCATCCGGGCAGCAAAAACAGTTGAAAGTTCCCAATAGCACTGAGTGATGTAAACGTTTCTCAAAACCGGTTCGGCCATTGCTGCAATGCGCTTTATTTCATTTGTACTAACGTCAATGGTTAAAGGCATAACCGGGAATTAATTGATTTAAAGCAGTCGTTCTTTTTTGAATTTACAAATTAATATTAAGCTTAATAAATTATTTATTTTTTCTTTTATTGTTTCATGTTCAAAACCTGGAGTTTTCTTTTTTGGATTATAAGTCTATAAATCAATAAAAATGCAATCGCCGCTAAAATGAACGTCCAAAGATGAGCAACCGCTGAGATAAAAACCAGGAAATAGACCAGCCATCAGCTAAAGCATTACCTAATCTTTTATTAATAGGAAGTTGGTAATCCGAAATGAAAGAATTCGTGAAGGTTAAGGTGTCCGGTAAAGTATCCAAGGCAACATCATACATAAACTCTTCGAGATTTTCAGAAGGAACACGCCCAGCAATTTCTGATTGGGGCTTATAAGCGGTTACAAGCATTATCGAATCTGTTGAAATTTTTAATTCGCTTGGGTCAACTTCTGTAGCTTCGAAACGCTGATCGTAAATCATCCCTCCCAATTTCTTTGCTATACCATAAACTGCCCTGGTACTTTTCTCAACGCTATTGCAGAATTCTTGTAACAGATGCGGTATCGGTGAATACCTGGTCTTTTTCTTTCTCATCGTTTGTATTGTTGCAGCTTACAATAAAAAATACCGGAGCAGAGCGGGAACGGAAAATGAAGGCTTCATGACGCTGAGTTTGTTTCTTTATATTCCCTTTCATTCAAAATAGTAACCCCTGGCTGGTTAACGATCCAAAGAAAATTTTCATAAAATAATTTTCATTAACTTTTTTGATTTCTGAAAATCCAAATGCTCAAATCTCTTTTACCTTTTGTTGGAATAGCTACTTATCTTTAAATACTTAAGTTACTTTATGAATAAAATAACCGGTTCATTTTTTTTGTTGCTTACCTTATTTGCGCTGAGTGTATCAGCCCAGGAAAATTTTTCTAAACACCCAAATACATCTTTGCCAGGTTGGAAGCCTTTGTTTAAAAATGATCTTTCAAACTCAATTGCAGAGCCTGGCGTATGGACTGTAGAAAATGGCGTATTCGCTGCTTCAAAAGATGAGGCATTATGGTCTGATAAAACTTATGATGATTTTTCTCTCGACCTTGAATTTAAAAATGCGGATAGTACTAACAGCGGCGTAATTGTTCATGGGAGCGATATTAAAAACTGGATACCTCATTCCGTAGAAATTCAGATCGCTGATGATTATTCTACAAAATGGAACCATGTAGATCCTTCATGGCAATGTGCTGCAATATTCGGGCACCAGGCCGCAACAAAACGAACAGTGAAGAAAGCCGGTGAGTGGAATCATTTTACCATTACGTGCAAAGGCCAAATGATATGGGTGGTGCTCAATGGTGAATTGGTAAATACATTTAATATGGCTCTTTATACTTCAGCCACCAAAAATCCTGATGGAAGTGAAATCCCTTCATGGCTAAGCACTCCTTTAGCAACACTGCCTCTCACCGGTTATATTGGGTTTCAGGGCAAGCATGCCGGAGCGCCAATTTATTTCCGGAACATTATGATAAAGGAATTATAGAGTAAATAAACTCAAGTCATTTCCTGCAATAAAACATTCGAACTAAACTCCCTGACAAACCAGGAAGTACTAAAAAAGATTACAATTCCTGCACTCGCTTCAGCCAATAATAGCTCGCCTAATACGATATCAAAGCTCACGTGAAACGCAGACGAGAATGGTTAGGCGTGCATCACCTATTTTTGAAAAAAAAACAAATACAAAATTGTATGAAATGGAAGTGTTTATTTTCGATACTTGTTTTCACTTCATTAAATGTAAATGGACAAAGCATACATAAAAGGCCGGCAACAACATTTAAAATTGTCGGATACTATTTTTTGAATGCTGCGATACAAGATTCTGCGCACACAGATTCAGCTTTCCTTTTTCTAAATCAGATCACCCACCTGAATATTGCTTTTTTTAACCCGGATTCTAATGGTGCTTTTAAGTTGACTCTTGCAATTGATACACTTATAAAAAGAGCACATAATAAAAATGTAAAAGTACTGGCATCCATTGCAGGAGGAGGGCCACACCCTGTTTACAGAAGTTTATTGAAAGATGATAAAAGAGAACTATTCATAAATAAACTGGTGCAATTGGTACGGCGTTACAATTTGGATGGAATTGATGTGGACCTTGAAGGAAGTGATATAGATGAGAACTATCAGAATTTTGTGACTGAATTAGCAGGCGCTCTCAGGCCACTTGATAAACTGATAACCTCTGCTATTGCAACTGTCTACAAAGATCAGCTATCTGACAAAGCATTGCAGCAATTCGATTTTGTAAATGTCATGTCTTATGACAGGACGGGGCCGTGGCGGCCGGATAATCCGGGGAATCACTCTCCTTACCAAATGGCTGTTGAAGATCTTGATTATTGGCATAATGAAAGATCAATTCCAAAGAATAAATTAGTTCTTGGGCTTCCTTTTTATGGTTATGGATTTGGTCCTTCGGGATCGCAACCCGTAAGCATGGATTATAAATCGATAGTATCCCTTTACCCCGGCAATCAATCCGATACTTTAAATTTTCCGGGAAATGTGACGATGTATTTTAATAATTTGGCCACGATAAAACAAAAGACAGCATTGGCAATTAAAAGAGCAGGCGGCGTAATGATCTGGCAAATATCAGGTGATGCACCCGGCGATAAATCCCTATTAAATACCATTAATGAAGTAGTTAACAAAGAGTTTATACCAGATTAGCATATTCTTTACCTGGAAAATGCATGCTAATCCTTCCTGCTTTTACCTTCCCATCAGGGTTTTCACAGCATAATCTACCGCTATAAGACTCTTTCCGTGAACCCCCGCTGAGAAAGTAACTTGTCGAATTATTGCAAAGACAATCTATAAATCTTTATAATGCTTTGGTATGAAATGCCTGGCAATGCCTTCTTCATAAAATGATGCGCTGCTATGTCCGTAAGAAATACATAGAGTAGACAACATTGGCGTGTTTATATTTCACAGACATAATGCTAAGATAAGAAGCTGGCCTCTTTTTAGTTTGAAGGACCTTCAGGCATCGGGGTTTCATTTCCCGGGTTCCTGTTTATTGTTACCTTGTGTAAGAAAGGAAATGAAAACCCCGCTGAGAAATTAATAGCTCGTTCATTCCATCCTGATGAAATAAAGAATCTAATCCTTTCGTGCTCACCCGCTTTTACGACTGTAAAGAAAGACTACATTTTTTTTCTTACCAGGGTAGTTGGAGAATAACCATACTTGTCGGAAAAACATTTACTGAAATAGGCGGGACTGCTGAAGCCCGTTTGAAAAGCAATTTCGGTAATGGTGCCGCTGTGTTGTTGTAAAAATTGTAATGCTCTTTCCAGACGGTAGTTACGTATCAATTCGTTTGGCGCTTGCCCGGTAAGTGATTTTAATTTACGGTGAAGCTGGCTGCGACTGAAATGAACGGCATTAGCCAGTTCGGCAACTCCAAAAAGTTCATTATCTATATTCTCTTCAATAATGCGGCGTACCTCTTGTATAAATTCCTGTTCAGTTGATGACGCATTAATCTCATCGGGACGAAGACTGATCACCTGTTTGCTATAACGATCACGCAGTTGCATGCGTTGGTCAATTAAATTCTGAATACGAATGATAAGCTCGGGACCGTCAAAGGGTTTCACCAGGTAATCGTCGGCACCTGTTTGCAGTCCCTCTATTTTACTTTGGCTGCCAGCCCTGGCGGTAAGTAAAATAACTGGAATATGACTGGTGGCAGATTCCATTTTTAAATGTTTACATAATTCAATTCCATCCATTTCAGGCATCATTACATCGCTGATGATACAATCAGGTACAAGTTCAATCGCTTTTTGTAAAGCTATTTTCCCATTAGCTGCTAACTGTATTTGAAAATGGTCATGTAGAGTATCGCTGATGAATTGCTGCAAGTCGGCATTATCTTCAGTTATTAATACTAACGGCAATGACGAATTCTGTACACTCTCTTCTGTTTCAGTCATTGTTAAAATGGAGTCATGTCCGGTAATGATTACTGAATGGCCTGCCGGTATAGAGGCAACCGCCATTTCGGATGCTTCATAATTTTCAACAGCAATGGGAATGCTGACCCTAAAGCTGCTGCCCTTACCCGTTTCACTTTGTACAGATATTTGCCCCTTGTGCAATTGCAATAACTCCCTGGCAAGAGATAAACCGATGCCGGTGCCTCCCTCTGTTCCTGCGACTTGCTGAAAACGATCAAAAATCTTATCGAGTTGTGCTTTGGGCATACCCACGCCATTGTCCTGTACAGTAAAACGTAATCTTTTTTCATCATGCTCCACAGAAACAGAAACAGTACCATTAGCAGCGGTGAAACGGAATGCATTGGACAATAAATTCACAACTATTTTTTCCAGTTTATCCCGGTCGGTGTATCCGATAATATTTTCTTCAGGGAAATGAACATGATAATTAATTTGGTTTTGTTCCGCCAAACTATCGAAGGAGGAAACAATGGCTTTCAGTAAACCGGTGATATCTGTTTTGGCCGTTTGCAATTCCATTTTACCGCTTTCTAATTTACTCAGGTCAAGCAGTTGATTAATAAGTTGCAACAGGCGGTCGCCATTGCGGCGCATCATCTTTATATATTTTTTCTTTTGGTTTTCATCCACTGTATTTTCATCCATTTGTTTCAACGGACCAAGCATCAGCGTCAATGGAGTACGGAATTCATGACTGATGTTGGCAAAAAAGCGGCTTTTGATTGCATCCATTTCCAGCACCCTGGCGGCTTCTGCTTTTTCCCTTGCTGATTGTTTGAAACGATACGCTAATGCAAAGAATATGATCGTCATCATACCTGCCTGCGCTATGGCCCATGGATTGGGGAACCACGGGGGCAACAAGCTCATATTCCACAGCAGTCCTGTTATTTGGAAAAAGAATAACCACAGCAATGCAAAGCCAGACCATTTAGCATATAAATTTTTTGCGATCATCAGCCGTATCCCGATAATGATGGAGCCTATAAAAGCGAGGATAAAAAACGGTCTGGGTAATTCTATAGCAGGATTTATTTCAAGCAAAAGAATATTTATTGTAAACATTATTATCACCCAGATCATTACTCCTTTTATCACTTTATCCCATACAGGAAGCAATCTTTTGGTATGAACAAAAGAACGGGTGAATTGCATAGCAAACACAGTAAATAAACCTGTCAGTAAAATAAAGAGATGATACTGTAAAACCGGTTTTTCAGGAAATAACCATTGCGTAAGGTTGTTTTCCGGGTTCAGTATTTGCATATGGATACACAAAACCGCTGCAATAGAAGTAAACCAGATAAAAGGTTTTTCCCGTGTGATGATAAAAAATACCAGCCCGAATATGAAAAGAATAAACATCAGGCCTGTATAGAACCAGGCTAATTTGTCAAACGCATTAAAACTTCCTTTTATGACTGATGCATGCTGAAGGGCAAAATTTAATTGGGGCGTATCAAAGTTGACGGTTCTCTGAATGCGCCAGAAAATAGTGACGGGTACATTTTCGCGTAACGATACAGGAAAAAGATTGTGATTGATGGGTTTGGCAACAGGTCGTTTGGAAACGGGAGTCAACGTTCCTGTTTCATAATGCGCAACGATGTTATTGTTACGTGTGATCCATGCATCCACTTTATCATTACCCTGCGAGATACCGGATATTTCCCGGCGGGGCAGCCCGATATAAAAACTGTCAGATGAAAAGGTGGGCAGCATATCCAGCTTTGCCCACCATACACTGCGGGAACGATATTCTTTACCGGCGTTGAATGACTGAAAGGGTTCTTCCTTTTGCAACAGTTCATTAATGGTAAGCTGATCATTTTTATCTTCCAGCAACTGCAGATGACTGCCAAGTTGCTGAACCGGCTGATCAGCTTTTGGAACAAAAACCTTTTTATCCTGTGCCGATACATGAACCGTCAGCGGCATTAGCAATAAAAAACAGATCGTTAGTTTTTGCAGCATGGATCTCAAAAGTTAAGAATAAATATGAATATACATGTTGGATGATATTAACCCGCCGATGTCGGATACAACCTGAACCATTAATTATTCCCGATACGCATATCTTCTACCTGTGTATTCTGAAATGCATCTATTTGCCAGGATCCGTTTGATTTATCAACAGTTATTGTGATGAGCCCCTTTCCATCCAGGTTTTGACCGTTAGATGTGCCGGTAAGATGACTGGTAAAATGAACAATAGCAATATCAGGGCGGATATAGCGGATGTTCTGCACTTCTGTTTTGATATTGGTTTCCTTGTAAAACGAATCAAAAATTCCCTGGTGTCCTTTGGCAATGGCTGTTTTTCCCTGCAGATACATTCCGTTGATCACCACGTAATCTGCATTTTCGGCAAAAGGTTTTGCAAAAAGGTTACCGTCTTTTTTGGCCCAGCCGTCTTCGAGTGTCTTTACCAGTTCGCGGATTTGGGCATCATCCTCCGTTGCGCTGGTTTGTGCTTGTGTTGTCATGGTTAAAATAATTAAAGTGATGAATGTGAAAAGAATTGATTTCATAAAATTGTTTTTTTGTGTTGATAAATAAATGCTTGAGCAAATATGGGAGATCAATGCAGCAGAAGGCAACTACTGCGGTATCGAAGACTTTCAAATTGGTCGCATACCGGCAAACCTGCGACCTGTCTGTAACGAAATGCGACCAAATTGTTAAGGGAAGAAATCATCTTTCCTTCTTTCATTCTTTTATACCAGGTTGAAAGAAGTAAAAAAAGATAAGACTACATATATTAATTCAATAACTAAAGAATTGGCGAGACTCGATAATTAGAGATTTTATTATTAAACATTTCCAACCAAATAAGGAAAGCCGGAAGTAGCGGGTGACTCGGTTTCGCCATTAGTCGATTATTGGTGGGACAGCCTGACCCGGTTCACAAATATTACTTCAAAGGTATTTAGCTTCACTGATTACCTTAAAATAAATTCTCTTTACCAAATAACCAGAAAATATGTTTTACGGAATACGGTTTGTTTTTACAACCGAAGGGTAAATTATTGGTTATTAATAGTAATTTAGTTCTATCGAGGTAACAAAAAGCAGTCAAATATTTTATGCATGTTGTGAAACGTTCACTTTTTTTCCTGTTAAGTTTTCTGTTTATTCTTTTGCCTTCCTGCAATAATGATAATAACAATACCAGTACAGATGATTCCGGTTCAAGAGTAGAAAATGGAAAAGCTTTGGTAAAACAATATTGCCAGTCATGCCATATGTTGCCGGATCCCTCTCTGTTAAATAAAAAAAGCTGGCTAAAAGGCGTGTTGCCTGAAATGGCTCCCAGGCTCGGTATTTTTAGCTATGGCACTATATTATATCCGCGGGTAACAGACGGAAGTATCAGCCCTGATTTTTATCCCCGCCGAAACCTGTTAACTGGTTTGGAATGGCAAAGTATCATTGATTATTTTACTGCTGATTCTCCTGATTCTCTGCCTCCGCAAACCAGGAAAGATTCTATTAAAACGGGGCTGCCGCTTTTTAAAGTAGAAATCCCCAATTTGAATTATGAGAACCCGGCAACGTGTTATGTAAAAATTAATTCCGGGAATGTTTTGCATCCGTTAATTATAAGTGATGCGCTAAAGGGAAAAATTTATTTTATCGGCCCAAACTTAGCAATCACAGATTCTGTAGCTGACACCGGTCCTGTTGTGGATATTGATTTTACAAAAAATAATTTGCTTGCATGTAACATTGGAATGATAGGCCCCAATAATGGCAAGTTCGGAAAAGGAATATCTATAACTATGAATTCAAAGGGCTCAAATCAAAAAAATGCAACAACAAAATTTGATAGTTTACAAAGGCCTGTTCAGATAACTTCTACAGACCTTAATAATGACGGAAAGAATGATTATCTCGTAAGTGAATTTGGATATTTAACCGGGAGATTGTCATGGATGGAAAACATAGGGAATAATAATTTCGAAAAGCATAGTCTGAGAGATTTGCCTGGCGCTATCAAATGTTACATACAGGATTATAATCACGATGGATTGCCTGATATATGGGCTTTATTTGCCCAGGGTGAAGAAGGAATTTTTCTTTTTACAAATAAAGGAGATGGTAGTTTTTCCCAGGAGGAAGTGTTGAGATTTCCACCTTCTTATGGATCTTCCTATTTCGAATTGGCAGATTTTAATAAAGATGGCTATCCTGATATCATTTATACCTGTGGAGATAATGGAGATAATTCACCGGTATTAAAACCTTATCATGGCGTATATATTTTTATGAATGATAAAACCAATCATTTTGCGCAAAAATTTTTCTTCCCGATACACGGATGCTATAAGGCAATCGCAAGAGATTACGATGGGGATGGCGATCTTGATATTGCAACTATTTCTTTTTTTGCTGACTATGCACAACAGCCTGAAGAAAGTTTTGTTTATTTAAAAAATACAGGCAATTTGGAATTTCAGCCATACTCGTTCCCTGGAGCAGATATGGGAAGATGGCTCACTATGGATGCCGGGGATATAGATGGGGATGGAAAGATTGATCTCATCTTAGGAAATTTTTCCATAGTGCCCGATATGGCACATAGAGTTGACTGGACGCATTCGCCGCCATTCATAATCCTGAAAAATATTGGAAAATAAAATTTTCTAAATGAAAATGCATTATAAGAAAACAGGTGCACTCTGTGATAGCACAAATAATTATTTAAAATGTAAAATAATATCAGAATGCAAAAAGAAAATAAATTAAGTGATGGCGACCAATGTAAGGTTGTGGGAGGAACACATGCCGGAAAATCCGGCACAGTGAGAGATGTACACACGAGTAAGACAGGTCACGTGACAATTACCGTTGAACAAAAAAATGGAATGCGATTCAAAACCTTAGGCAAGAATGTGGTCGTTCAAACGGATGAAAAGATGAAACCTGGAAAGACAAAGGCGCAACTTTAGTGACTAATCCTGTTTGTAGTGGTGCGGAAAGTTTCTTAGCCGGTATTACAGAACCTCTTTTAAACTGATTATACTTACTCGAAGATGAAAACCTATGCAGGAGATAAAATACAAAGGCACGGGCCTACAGCATTTTCAATATTCCCCGGTGCTGTTTAAAAAAGATTCCGCAAACATTGATTTTCTTTCTTAAAAATAATGCTTAACTAAATGGATTTACAATCAACTTTAGAAGATAACCTTGTTAAACTAAGACCATTGTCAGATGCAGATTTTGAGAGTTTATATGAAGTGGCTAAAGATCCATTAATTTGGGAGCAGCATCCGGAAAAAAACAGGTACGAGTCAGCAACATTTAAAAACTTTTTTAAAGAAGCAATCGAGTCAAAAGGAGCCTTGTTAATTAGTGATAAGACTAAAAACCTTGTAATTGGTAGTTCGAGATTTAAAAAAATAGAAGGCGCTGATAATGCTTTGGAAATTGGCTGGACTTTTTTGTCAAGAGATTATTGGGGTGGACACCATAATAAAGCCGTGAAAAAGCTGATGCTCGATTATGCGTTTAGATTTGTTGATGATGTGATATTTTATATTGGTAAAGACAATATCCGTTCTCAAAAAGCTGTTGAAAAAATGGGTGGTATAAAAATAACAGAATTAAAATATCAGTGTTTATTAAACAAAGACAGAAATAATTTTACGTTCTTAATTAATAAAAACAGATGGGAAACGAATGATTGATGTGACGAAGACATGGCTTGGGAAGAATTATTGGTGCCCGATAAAACAGAAACAATAGAAGAACCCGAAGCCAGCATTAAGTTATCCGGAGATTATGGGTTTATATATACCTTTCTCACCCAGGGATACCATTCATTTTATAAAGGCGGAACCTGCTAACACTTCAGAGAAAGACTTTACTGTTTATGAAGGAAAATACTTTTCTGAAGAGATCAATTCGTCTATAATCATACAGCATGACAGCAGTAAATTGACAATGCGTTTTAATGCCGGTAAAGTGTACCAATTAATACCAACTTATAAAGATGCTTTCACGATAGATGATTTAGGTTGCGATTTGCAATTCACCAGGGATAATCAAAACAAAATCTCTGCAGTAAAATTTTATTTTTGGAGAACAAGAG
>CAWCUN010000025.1:0-7770 GCA_963798665.1 uncultured Chitinophagaceae bacterium
TACAAGATTGGGCGGTCATTGTAGGGCAACACCACAACTAATCAAAGGTCTGACAATTAAAAAGCAAAATATGAGAAAGCTAATTGCAGCAATCAATATGACACTTGACGGATTTTGCGACCATACTTCAGGGATCCCAGATGAAGAAATACATCATCATTACGCTGACCTGTTAGATAACTCAGACGTTATTCTATATGGACGGACAACATATCAACTCATGCAATTTTGGCAAACTCTACTAAAAAATCCTTCAGGAGAAAAATCAATGGATGACTTTGCTGTGGCTATAGACAAAATTCCAAAAATTGTTTTTTCGCATACGCTGAAAAATACAGAATGGGATAGTGCAAAATTGTCAAATCAACCACTTGAAAAAGTAGTTTTAGAACTAAAACAACAATCGGGTAAAGACATTTTAGTTGGAAGTCGGAGTTTAATTATACAGCTAATGATGCTTAATTTGATTGATGAATATCAATTTTGTGTTCACCCCGTCGTTGCAGGAAGCGGGTTGCCATTGTTTGAAAATATAAACACCAAGACTATTTTTAAACTCATAAAGACTAAAACCTTTATTGGTGGTGCAGTAACGCTGTACTATGAACCGACAAACAAAAAAACAACGAACCACTAACAAAATATTGCTGTCAAGCGGGGCAGGACAATGAAACTTCAGCAGTGTGCATCGCTTATTTGGGAGCATGCCGCAATTGTTTACTTTTAAGTAGAGGCAAGACAAGAGTTAGCCGCTATGTTGACGCCTCTATACTTCGACAGTTTTTAGAGACTACAAGAACTTTCATTGCAAATTGTTCCCCTCATTACGGAATTGGATCCAATAAGACAACTTTAGCATACTTTATGTAAAGTTTATTTGTCATTTTGTAACCTTTGTTTTACCTTAGCTTACATTCTAAAAACATCCATTATGCTGACAATATTTCTTTTACCAAACAGATTAAAATCTGTCGGATGGATAATTGCTATACCATCTTTTATATTAATGATATTGAATTTGCAATTTGGCTTTACTTTCCCTTTTCTTGATTACGCAGTAAAAGGTTTGAAAAACATTTCATTTGACAATGGTTTTTTATTCAATATTCAGTACAACAATTTTACTGACGAAGTCGGAGGTGTATTATTAATAATTGGGCTGTTACTAATTACTTTCTCAAAAGAAAAAGATGAAGATGAAATGATTTCAAAATTAAGATTAGAATCGCTTTTGTGGGCGGTCTTTATTAATTCAGTTTTAATTATTTTATCCATTATCTTTTTTTACAGTGAACTCTTTTTAAAAATAATGGCTTATAATATTTGTACTACGCTTATTCTTTTTGTCATCAGGTTCAACCTGACAGTATACTTTGAAAGAAAGAAAATAAACAAGGATAATCTATGAAAAATACAATTCGTATAGAACGGGCTATTCTTAATATTACTCAAGCTGATTTAGCAGAAAAAGTAAAAGTTTCAAGACAAACGATTAATGCTATTGAAAGCAACAAGTATGTACCTTCTACGGTTTTAGCATTGAAAATTTCAAAAGTTTTTCAAAAAAACTTAGAAGACATTTTCATTCTTGAAGATACTGATTAAAAAAGCCTTTCGAAAAATCGAAAGGCCTGAGTCCATAAATCAATTTGCAGATATATAGACATTCTTATTGTTAAACAAATTAAATTTATAAAAATGACAACAAAAAATTCAAAATTATCGGGGAGTATAATATTCCCTGGTATGATTACAGTCCTCGTAGCCGTCATGCTCCTTTTTTCCTGCAAGAAAGGCTCCGTTGAGACTGTACCCGTAAAAAATGACATGGTAGAAGCGGCGAAAGTATTGGACGGCACAGTACTTTCAGGAAATGTAACAACTGAAAGCAATGAAAATGAAATTGCTTTAAATTATAATAATGGAAATAAATTTATCCTTATCGGGAAGATACAGGGTACTGAACCTATCAGTATTAATAGCATACAGTCAGCCGAGGTAATTACTTCAAAATATGGTGTTATTCTTAAAGACTTAAGCAATAATAAAATATTTCTGTTGACAAATAATGATTCAGAAAGTTTGAAAATGTTTGAAGAGGTCAAATCTCTTTTTGGCAAGAACTTACAAAGCGTAACCGTATTTGGAGTTACTATTGTAAATGCTGAAAAGGTATAATTAAAATAGCTGCAAATTGACAATCCCTAATCGGTTTAAACGGTTAGGGGTTTTGTGAGAAAAAGAAAATCATCCAGACGAAATAACCTCAACTAATGATAGAGAAACTATTAACCAAAATCAACTAACTGAAAATATGGAAGTACATCATCATGCACATCACGAAGGAAAGAAAAGCTGGAAGTCTTATGCCTGGGAATTTCTAATGCTTTTTTTAGCAGTATTCTGCGGTTTTTTGGCCGAGTATTTTTTAGAGCACCGTATCGAAAAAGAACGAGGGACTCAATATATTGAGTCTATGATAGCTGACATGATTTCAGACTCAACAAAAATTAGTGAAGTACTTGAAGATTGTAAAAAACAAGAGTCAGGATTAGATAGTTTGGCGAAAATAGTTTTATCTATGCCATATAACGACAGTAGCATAAAAAGAATGTATTATTTACACTTTAAATATTCCAGAAACATACATCTGGTTCTTTTTACGAAAAGAACAATTTCTCAATTAAAAAATTCGGGGGGAATGAGATTAATTACAAACAAAGTATCATCAAACGAAATAACTGTATACAATGAAAATGCAGAAGGAATTGAGCTCCAGGGGAATTATTTTGCAAACGAAGAAATCACTAAATTGAAGTATTATAATTTCAAGATATTTGACATAACCTATTTTTTAAATTCAAATCACACTAACATACAAAGCAATTTTACATCAGCTACTAAACTTAAATTGGTGAATGATGATGAAAAATTATTAAAAGAATATGGTTATTTTATTGTAGATACTAAACAAGTACTTCGTGGGTATATTGAAGGGTTAACTAACTTTCAAAAACAAATTCCTAAAACAATAGAAACATTAAAAAAGGAAAATGATTTAGATTAAAGATGAAAAAGCACGAACGCACAACAATTCGTTTGCTTTTTTCTCAGCAACGTCTCCCCTTAGGGGGCTCCCCTTAAGAAAGCCAGTCAGGCGATTTGGTGCCGGGATATCAGAATATTTTCAATCTGTTCACTTATCCTAAAAGAATAGTTTATTCTGATCTTAAAGTTCCTGAAGGATACATAAACAGCAATACAAATGATTTAGCATTGTACCTGCAGTGTGTACAAGATAGTTGCAAAACGCACAAAGGAGACAGGCTACTATCTGCTAATACCTATCGCCTGTTAACTACTCCTTTAAATGACGGTTATGCGATGGGCTGGATGGGCAATCACATTAAATACATCGAGGCATTTGACAGAAAATATAAGCTCTCCTTTATTTATCATACTGGCGCGGTTGAAAATTATAACGCGGTATTGGCCATCTACCCCGATCAAAAAACCAACGTTATTGTTCTGAGTAATATTAGCAGCCTTGAATTTAGTTTAGAAGCAATGAAAACGATCCTCGTCGCTATGAATAATGACTCTTATGCACCTGGCAGTTCGACAGAATATTTATTAAGAAACATTTTTATCATTGTATTTATTATGCTAACCGCGGGTTTGCTTTATGATATTTCTCGCTGGAAAAAATATCATTTCAAAATTGGTGTTACCTCCCAATCGGGTGCTATAATCCGCCTTTTTACAGGACTCTTCTTAAGTATTGCTCCTTTATTTATTATACCTCAAATGAATAATATCTCACTTAATAAAATGGCTGACTATTTTCCTGATTTTGCTTATGGCTTAATTGTACTATCATGTATAGGCATTATTAACTCACTTATTCGCTATCAGGTATCCTATGCAAAAAAACATTAGGCAATTTCAACTCAAACGTTGCAGGGTAATAAAACGACACCACCTTAATATTTAAAAAATGAAAAAGCAAACATTTCTAAATCTCATTGCCGGTCTTTTATTATTTTTTATACTTCAGCATCAAAGCATTGCTCAAAGCAATGACTCTTTAAAAATTAGTTCAATTCCTTATTCACTTACGTGGGATAATTCACCGGTAAAATTCAATATCCAAAATGATATTTTAACTATTGTTGCAGGCCCCAAAACTGATATGTTCAGAGACCCTAATGTTACTTATAATACAGACAATGCCCCTAAACTATTATTTAAAGCAGATAGTGACTTTGTACTATCAGCCTCTGTTCAGCATTCATTTCTAAATAAATGGGACGGCGGAGCAATAGTTATAATAGAAGACAGTTTGAATTGGATTAAATTTTGTTTTGAAAAGGATTATACAGGGGCAAAAAGAGTGGTTAGCGTTGTTACAAAGGACATTTCAGACGACTGTAATTCTGTTGAAATAAAAGGCAACAAGGTATTTTATAAAGTAGCCAAAGCAGGCAACGTTATTACGTTATACTATTCCCTGGATAATAATAAATGGTTCCTGGTAAGACATTTACAATTTAACAATACAAAGGGTATTAAAATTGGTTTTTTAGCGCAATCGCCTACCGGTGATAAATGTGAAGTGAGATTTGCGAACATTAAATACCAAATAAAAAAAATAAAAGACCCATACCTTGGCGAGTGATAACTGCATAACTACAAAACCACCTGCCACTGAATGATCTCCGCAGGCTTTGAACACATTTGACAAAACTACCTTCACAAAGTTTCCGACTGAAACTTCTCCCAACAACTTTTATGGGATAGTCCTTCGCTTGATTATTAGAAAAATCTGAAAAAAGATTTTGTGCAGTCAAATAGCTGCATTACATTTGCAGTCAAATAGCTGCATAAATGGAAGTAAGAAGAGATGTATTTCAAGCCATAGCCGACCCTACCCGAAGGGCGATAATTACTTTAGTAGCTCTGCAGGCCATGACACCCGGTGCAATAGCTGAAAAATTTGACTCGTCGAGGCAAACAATTTCCAAACACATACAAATCCTCGCAGAGTGTGAATTACTTGAACAAAAACAAAACGGCAGGGAAATTTATTATTACATCAATGCAAAGAAAATGAAAGAAGTAGCCGACTTTATAGAACCATTCCGCAAAATGTGGGATGACAGGTTTGATAAATTAGAAACGATTATGAAAAAACAAAAAACAAAAAAATAAAATTATATGGAACAGAAAACAAAAATCAATGCCGAAGACGGCAAACAGGATTTAATGATTACCAGGGAATTTGATTTGCCGTTGGAATTATTGTTTAAAGCCTATGAAGAGCCGGACCTTGTTGAACAATGGATGTCTAATGAATATTCAACAACGAAATTGCTGAAACTGGAAAGTAAAAAACACGGTGGATGGCAACTGGAAACATCAGATCCACAGGGAAAGGTTGTATTTCGTGCCAATGGCGTAATACATGAGTTTGTACCGAACCGGAAGATCATACGCACATTTGAAATGGAGAATACACCCTTTGGTGTTCAGCTCGAGATATATGAATTTGAAAAACTCACTGATGACACCAGTAAACTAAGTATGCACGTAATTTACGAATCAGGAGCACAAAGAGACGAGGTACTGAAGTTACCATTTGCACAAGGCATAAACCTTGCACATAACAGGTTACAGGATATTTTAAGCAAACGTGCCTACGATAAGGTGGGTTAAATTAAAGACCATGACAAATACAAATCGGCCGGCCGGCAAGGCAGGTAAAATCACTTATTGGATTGCTACTGCCTGGCTTGCTTTAGGAATGACAGTAACCGGAACAGGCCAGGTAATCAAAATGAAAGAAGGGCAAGGCGGAGAGGATATGATTACACACTTGGGTTATCCTGTTTATCTTTTAACGCTACTCGGTACCTGGAAAATTTTGGGAGTGGTAGCAGTGCTCATTCCTAAATTTCCTTTATTAAAGGAATGGGCTTATGCAGGTTTTTTCTTTTTGACGACTGGAGCGATATTTTCACATATCGCATCAGGTGATGCTGTGAGTGCAATATTTCCTTCGTTGCTATTGTTAATCCTGGCGGTGGTGTCATGGTATTTCAGACCTGCTGGCAGAAAAATTATTTCAGTTAACAAATAAAAAATTCATCATTAGTTTTGCAAAAAAAATAGCATGTCAAACAGCGTCACATTACACAGAGTTCTTAAAGCAGCACCCGAAAAGGTTTATCGCGCCTTTACCGAATCGAATGCGTTAGCCTCATGGCTTCCACCCTACGGGTTTGTATGTGTTGTTCATAATATGGAAGTGAAACCGGGTGGGAATTACAAAATGTCATTCATCAATTTTTCTACAGGCAACGGACATTCTTTTGGCGGAAAATATATTGAAATAAAGCCGAATGAGTTTTTAAAATACACCGACGAATTTGATGACCCTAATTTGCCGGGAGAAATGATCACTTCAGTTTGGCTTAAAAAAGTTTCCACCGGCACAGACCTTAAAGTCATCCAGGAAGGCATTCCGGCTGCGATCCCAACTGAAATGTGTTACCTGGGTTGGCAGGAATCATTAGAAAAATTAGCAAAATTAGTTGAACCGGAAATTTTGGATGCCTGATTGGGCTGTAGCTAAGCGAACTTTATTCAGTGTATCAATAATGAATAGAATTAATCCCAAGGTTGATTTCTTTTTTGATAAAGCCACAAAGTGGAAGAAAGAATTTGAGCAATTGAGAATGATCCTTCTTGACCCGGTAGCTATCGGGCACGGGCTTACCGAGGAATTGAAATGGGGCCAGGCTTGTTACACTTTTCAAAAGAAGAACATCGTTTTAATGCACGGCTTTAAGGAATACTGTGCGCTCCTGTTTTTCAAAGGTGCCTTGTTAAAGGATCCAAAGCATATTTTAATTCAGCAAACAGAGAATGTGCAGGTGGCACGCCAGGTGCGGTTTACCAATACCAGGGAAATAATCAAGCTGGAACCCGTCCTGAAAGCCTATGTTCGGGAGGCCATTGAAGTGGAAAAAGCAGGATTAAAAGTGGCTTTAAAAAAAACTGCTGATTTCACCATTCCGGGAGAATTTCAAAAGAGGTTAGATAAGAATAATGCGTTGAAAACTGCTTTTGAAGCATTAACACCGGGACGGCAAAGAGGATATATTTTTTATTTTTCTCAACCCAAACAATCCAAAACCCGTGAGGCAAGAGTTGAAAAATCCATCCCCAATATTCTTGATGGAAAAGGATTGAATGATTAATACCGCGATGAGAAAACAATATTATTTTCGTCCTTCAAAACACGGTTTTTATGCCTGGGATGTAGATAGACTCGTCGGGCTTTCCAAGGCTCTCCCCATTATTGATGTTAAACTTAGCGATATAAAAGAAGTTGATGAGCAACTCAAAGAAAATGGAAAGTCTCCCACATATCGGGCCATTGCCCAACATATGAAGTTAGTTCAGGAGACAGACTTAAAATATCCAATTATCTTATCCAACGCCGGAAGGGTTATGGATGGTATGCACAGGGTAATAAAAGCCCTTCTGCTTGGTCATAAAACAATCAGGGCAGTGCAGTTTAAAGAGGATGTAAAACCCGATTATGAGGATGTGCAGGAAGACGATCTGCCTTATGATTAAGCCCGGAGGATTCCAGGTATTAATGTTATTTTAATCAAACTTTAGGATAGACTTATTCTACCTTTTTAAGATGCCAGGCTACACTCACCAGATAATTTAAAAAATGAAAAAAACAAAAAACATATC
>CAWCUN010000026.1:0-21319 GCA_963798665.1 uncultured Chitinophagaceae bacterium
GAATGAACTTGCAATATTTATTTTAATAAAATTGCTTGTTTCTTCCATTGTTGTCCTGATGCTGTTGCCGCTTATTGTAAAATGAAAATAGAAATTGTTTATCCGGCAAAGCTGGTTGTAATGCAAAACAAATTCATTTGTATTTTGAAATTTTCCCTGCAAAGCAACCGGAAGTTGCAAGGTTGAATCGAAACCTAAAGCATAAGTGTTCGTGCTCAATACAAATGGATAGCTTTCCTGCAATTGATTTTTATAAAAAACTACATTTCCTTTTTCCCTTGAAATAAAAACAAATTGCAAAGAATCAATTTCTGTTATATTTTTTTCAAAGACAATGATTCTTTTGTTTAGTTTTTGAATTACACTATCATTAACCGGCGATGGTTTAAAAGACGGTGGTGCAGCAACTTCTTTAATCGTGCCTGTCAATGCAGCAAAGCCGTTTGTACCTGGTAAAGCTTTGTCAGACTGTATAGATTGAAAAATATATTTGCCGATGATGCCTGCATCAAATTCGCCACCAAGCATGGTAACAACCATGTTCTTCGAAGGGATGACAGATATTGTTTGCCGCCCCCTTCCTGCTGCTTCATAATAACCAACCGTATCGTTTGTCCACCACCCATAACCATATCCTTTATCATAAGGCAACCTGCTGAAAGTTTTCAATGATTTATTAATCCATTGCTCCGAAACAATTTGTTTATTCCGCCATTTGCCTTTATCCAAAACCAGTTTGCCAATTTTAGCCATGTCAGCAGGATATAAAAACAAATCTCCCCATCCATGATTTATTCCCTTGTAATTAGAAAGCCATTTAGAATTTGAAATTTGCAATGGGTTAAACAAATATTTCTTTGCAAACTGATGCGGTGCCAGTTTTGTAGCTCTGTAAATTATTTCACCTAAAAGATAAAAGTTGCAACTGCAATAGGAGAATGTTTCCCCGGGTTTTGAAGTCATCGGCAAATTAAAAATAAACTGTACCCAGTCTTTGCTTTTTCTCATATTGCTCAAAGCTTTTTCTCCGTCTTCAACACCACAATCGAATCCGGACCTCATTGTTACCAGGTCTTTTATTTTTAAAGAATCTAAAAGAGGGTTATGATTAGTTCTTTCAGGAAAGAACTTTAATACTT
Organism: uncultured Chitinophagaceae bacterium; assembly: GCA_963798665.1. Taxonomy (GTDB): domain Bacteria; phylum Bacteroidota; class Bacteroidia; order Chitinophagales; family Chitinophagaceae; genus Ginsengibacter. The sequence continues at coordinate 1,140 of CAWCUN010000026.1, forward strand.
TCTCATTTTCATCTTTAATAAATCCTTTGTCAATTGCAATCCCAATTAAAAGTGATGTAAAGCTTTTTGTTACAGAAGCCAGGTCGTGCAGGTATTGAGATGAATAAGGATAAATATCCGCATCTAAAACAGTATGGTTATTCCTGATAATTGTGAGATGATGGATATTTTGATTTGTATTTTTTATAAAAAGCATCATGCTGTCCAGAACAGAAGAATTAATGCCTTGTTGTTCCGGTGAACTCAAAGGAAACGTTTGTAATAAATTAGTTGCTTGTCCAAACAAGCTACAATGAAATGAAAGGCAAAACAGGAGTATGAAAGATGAAAGTTTTAAAGTTTTCACTTTTGTAATTTATATAGAAACATTTAATTGGATCACATCCAAAAGTAACTTGAAGTAATTTATATCTTTAAATACAATTTCTTTTTTACCGTATTCTGTTTGAGGGTTTATTTCAATTACTTCTGCCTTCTCTTCGATAACACTAATGATGTCGTCAATAGACTTCGCTTTTGCGGGCTTTGCTTTTTTGGCTTCCTAATGCAATGATTATAATACGAAATAATCACCTTTGAAGCCCGTAACCGACCAGCGTGTTTTGTAAATGACAGTAGTAATACCGTATTATACTACCAATAAAATTGCTATACTTGCAACTAAACTTTTAGCCATGACAGAGAAAACCATACACGAAGGCCGCAATGTAAAACGCATACGCGAAATCCTGAGCATTAAGCAGGGACGCCTTAGCTATGGATCTCGGCCTGAGCCAGCAGGCTATTTCTTCACTATAGCAAAAAGAAGCGCTCAATTCCACGGGTACTTTCAGCAAGCGATTAAGAATTTTGATGAGCGGGCAGCAATAAACGTTATATCCAGTACTTTCATGATAATGCATCTGTCTTTAATACTAACTGCGCTTGAAATATAAATCCGCTTGAAAAATATATTGAACAGGTGGAAGAAAGTAAAAAGCTTTTTCAGGCTTTATTGAAAGAGAAAGATGAGAAGATTGCTTTATTGGAAAGGATGATGGAGAAGAAATAAAATCTCTGTCGTATAAGTTACAAAATTGCAATCAGATTACAGATTGCAAAAAAATTTTTTGACATGCAATCAATATACCCTCAAGGATCGGTTTGGCGAAAATGGGATTTACATATTCACTCTGATGCGTCGGATGGCAATGGGAATGCTGAACAAATAATAACTAAAGCCAAAGAGAAAGGGTTATCTGTTATTGCAATTACTGATCACCACACTGCGAAAAACGTGGATGAATTGAAGTCCCAAGGAGACAAGGAAGAGATTGTTGTTATTTCCGGAATCGAATTTAGAACTGAATATGGTCAGAAGTCAGTCCATATGATCGGGTTGTTCCCTGACTTTCATGGAAACATTAAACTTGACTCAAAAGCATTACATGATCTAATATTAAGCCCGTTAAACTTATCAGAGACGCAAATCATATCAAAAGGCCGACATAACAAAGCTGGCTTAAGAGACGACGAAGCATTTAAAGAAGGGATGTTTTTAGTTCAAGCAGATTTTAAAGAAGCTGCAGGCTTAATTCATAAGTACGGTGGGCTTGTTGTTGTTCACGCTGGATCTAAAAGCAATAGCGTTGAAGAAATGAAACATCAAGGAGCCAGTGAAAAAAATGTCTGTACGCTCTATGAATCTCTTGGTGTGGTAAAACAGGAACTATTTGAAGAAGGTTACATTGACATATGTGAAATTAGAAAAGAGAATGACAGCGAAGCTTTTTATTGGAAAAAATTTAATAGACCATCAATCACAGCTTCAGATGCCCACGATTTTAATGAAATGGGCAGTAAAAGTGTTTGGATAAAGTCAGATCCAACTTTTGAGGGATTGAAGCAAATTAAGTATGAGCCAGAGCCATCTATAAGAGTCTATATTGGAGATGTTCCGCCGGACAGTAAAGATAAAAACAGAGTAATTTCTTCAATACATCTAAGCAATTCAAAAGGTTGGTTTGAGGATGTAGAGATGTTGCTAAATCCTGACTTAAGCAGTATAATTGGGCCAAAAGGATCTGGCAAAACGGCTCTTGCTGATATAATAGCATTGGCTGGTGGGGACATTGGCGAAAAAATCAAAGACCGTAAAACATTTATTGGTAAAGCATTTCCTGAACTCGCTGGAACAACAATAAAATTAAGATGGGCAGGTGGTGCTGAAGACAGTTTTACAATTGGAGTTGATAAAATAGATGATATTGAGAAAAAGGTTCAGTACTTATCACAAGGTTTTGTAGAAAAAATATGCTCTGAAGATTTAGAGGGGACTGAACTTGTAAAGGAAATTGAAAATGTAATTTTCGAAAACCTTGACGATTCGGAAAAAAGAAGCTATCTCAATTTTGAAGAATTGCGAGATTCAAAAACAAGCACTCTTAGACAAAAAAAAGAAGCTCTTCAAAATTCAATAAAGAAGGCTAACGAAGAAATATATAATCTTCAACAAGAGGTAGCTTCATTATCAAGTAAAAAATCTAAAAAGGAAAAACTGACTCAAGAAAAAGAGGGCATTGAAAATCAGAAAAAAGAGATAACCTATTCAACGGATGAAGAAAAGAAATTAACAGAAAAAATTGAAGGCTTACAGTCGGAAAGGAATGCTTTGACAGCTAAAATATCAGATTACAAGAATCGAGTACAAAGAATTACCGACTTAATTCAACAGATCGAAATTCAGCAGATGAATCTCAATGAATTTCATGAATCAATATTAACCGACCTTACTTTTATTGGAGTTTCAGAGGATAAATTCGATAAATTCAAGTTTAAAATAGATGATGAATCAGGGCAAATTCTCTCCGTTTCCAAAACAGAATTTGAAAATAAAATTAAAGAGCTTGAAGGAGATGGTAGTTCAGGTGAACCAAAAGAAGGCACTCTTGCATTTCTAAATACCCAAATAGTAAAACTTGGAGAACAGTCTACACTTGAAAAAAGCAAGAAGGACAAGCTTGAAGCATTTCAGAAAAGAGCAAAAGAAATCGACATTGATCTCTCAAAATTAACCAATGAAATTTATGAGATAGAAAACACAAAAACTAAATTGTTAGCGGATAAAATAAACAAGCGAACTGAGTATTATAATTTATTTTTTAAAACGATAGATGAAGAAAATGAAGTATTAAAAAAATTATACGAACCAATTCAGAAAAAGCTTGGCGAATCTAAAACCTCAGATGAACAGCAGTTGGGGTTTGAGACAAAGAAAGAAATCGACTCAATCAGGCTTGGCGATAAGATATTAACCATTATTGATCGCAGAAAGAAAGGAAAGTTCTTGGGTTACTCCGATGAGCAAGTTTATAATGAAATTAAGATAGTATATAATAATGTATTGAATGCCCAAGACGATGAGATGAGAAATAAGTTAATAGGGGAGTTCATCAACTCGTTCCAAGGACATGATTTTACTTCCGAAGAACACCTCCGAGATAATTATACCCAGAAGGATCTTTTCAATGCAATATTTTCGACCGAGGAATTTAATTTGCGCTATAGTTTAAGTTTTGGTGGCGTAGCATTAGACAATCTCACTCCAGGTACCAAAGGCATTGCCTTATTGATTTTATATTTAGGAATAAACCAAAATGAGTATAGACCACTAGTTATTGATCAACCAGAGGAAAACCTGGACAATCGTTCGGTTTATAAAGTTCTTAGGGAATATTTTCGTGCTGCAAAACTTCGCCGCCAAATTATAATGGTTACGCATAATCCAAATTTGGTTGTAAACACCGATTCTGAACAAGTAATAGTTGCAAACTTTGATAAGGAAAGGAAAAATCAAAAATCAAAAATTGCCTATACTTCTGGTTCTTTAGAGAATACCAAGGAGTGTGACGGTACTATTTTAAATATTTTAGATTCTCAAGGTATAAGAGAACATGCATGTGATATATTGGAAGGGGGCAAATCTGCATTTGAAGAGCGGGAAAATAAATATAGAATAAGATAGACTCAGTGCTATACTCTAAATGACGTACGACTTTTCCCCCACTAACCTTAGAATCCTAAAATTATAAAAGACCTGCCGTCCTGATGTTTTCAACTCAGGCGTATACAAACCGATTTTATTTAAAAATATTTCCAAAAAAGGCAAAACAGCCGAAACGTGGATGGGCTTTTTAAGTGATGATAAAAAAAGATGCTGCCTGCAGCGTATATACGGAAGCGTTATGTTGCCGGTTTGATCATGCTTATATATTGACAACGTATCATTCAGAATATTTCCTGAGAAAAGCTTCAATCTCTGCAAACTTTCTTTTCCCTTCTTCATCATATCCTTCTTCTGTTTGCATATGCATAGCCCAGCCTAATGGCGTACCGTTATATGCTTTATCTGCGGCATCAAGATTGGCCCCCGCTTCTACCAGTAATTTTACAGATTCAAGAGAACCCGAATACACGGCCTGGTGCAATGCAGATGCATGTGAATGAAAGCCGCCAAAGTCTTCCGGATTGCCTTTCCCATTTACATCAGCACCTGCTTCAATCAATAAAGAAATAATATCAGCCTTACCAAAGAACGATGCCACAACCAGCGCCACATATAATTCGGAAGCAGTTGCTTTTTTTGCAAGCTCTTTTACATCATTAATATTATTAAGACCAACGGCAGTAGCAAGATTATAATCCGAGCCTTTATCAAGCAGAAATTTCGCGGCTTCGAAATTATGCTGACCGATAGGACCAAGTACACTGCCCTTTACTCTTGCGCCTTCACTTATTAAAAGCTCCATTAACGGAATCTCTACGTTGCATTCTTTCGGGATTCTTCCTGTACACACAAGACCCAACGTATAATCGAGCTGGTATTGATAATTATCATCGCGGTTTTTTTGCAAAGCATCAATAATTGTCCTGGTTACTTCGACAATATTCGATGGTAGTTTTTCATGCCGGATTGGATTATCTGCAACAAACCAAAGCAGGTAAGGATTTTTAAAATATCCATCAGTTGGCGTATCTAAACGCTTCGTGACTAATTGCGGATTTTTTTCCAGCAGTTGCTGCAGTACAGAAATATTCCCACTATCAATAGCGTCAACTGCTTCACGAAATAGAGAATCGGTAATGTCAGAATTTTTCATGTATCCACTTTAAATTATTAGATTTTTAATTGGGTCGCCCGAAAAACAAAACATACCCATCAGCATCTTCTATTTCAAACCCCCTTAAATCATCACTATTGTCATGAATAGGCTTTCTAAATGCTACACCATTTGAACGATATTCCTCAAACAACGTGTCTGGTTCTGTAGTAGAAATGTATGCATCCCAGGGAGCCCATTCATGGCATGTATGATTTGGAATAGGTTTTACATCAGGAGCAATTGCCTTAAGCATAATAGAAATATTGTCCCGACCAACCATAGCATAAAAGGGGCCGTCATCCGGGCCTATATACCGGATTTTGAATCCGAGTTTATCTACGTAGAATGAAACCGAAGTTTTTAAATTCGCAACAATAAAAAAGGGTGATATGTACGTAAGGTTTGTCATTGTTTAAATTTTCAGTAGTGGTTTTTTGTTCTATCAACGGTTACTAATGTCCCCTCCAAAAACAATCTCATACCCGTTATTATCTATGATCGAAAAATCTCTCATCAAATATTGCCTGTCGGCAATGGGTGTTTTTACGGTGGCTTTATTTTTTATAGATTCCCAAAATTCATCGACACCCTGTGTGAAAATATAGATGCTTCCGGTGAGAAACGGTTTTGGAAAAAAATCTTTATCGTCCGGTTCACTGGTGGGTACTATTACCATGATCCCGGCATTATCTCTGCAAAGTGAAGCAAAATTTGGAAAGTCGCTGCGACTTTTAAAGCCTAACACTGTTTCATAAAAAGAAATAGTTTCCGATAAATTTTTTGTCCATAAAATCGGGCTTAATGCTTGTGATTGCATAAGAAATATTATTGTTTATCTGCAAATGGTTGTTTGTTATCTGGTTCTGTTCCGAGTCTTAGTACATGACCGTCGGGATCTTCAATATGCATTTCATAAGCCCAGGAAAAATTAGTGGGCGGCATTTTTATCTTCACGCCTCCCGCTTTTAGCTCTTTATACAATTTAAGTATATCACCACCAAAGCCAATCCAGAGCCAGGTACCGGGACCGCCCTGTGCGTTCTTACATAAATAAATTCCCGCATTATCACGGTTAACATTTGTAAACTCATCTGTGCCCCACTCAGCGTCTTTGAAGCCAAGGACGTTCACATAAAAGTTCCTGCTAACAGCCATATCTTTTACAGAAAGTATAGACTGTATATTTTCAATCCTGATGGATAGTTGTTCATTTTGCATGGGAATGAATTTTTATTTTTAACGGGCAGCCATTTCATTCTGGTACGTATCTAATTCCATTGAGATGTCCTCCTTTCAAAGCATCAACTCTCTTCACACAACGAACAGAAAATGCCCATGGCTTTTCGCCATCATTTTGCAGGTAAAGCGCCTGGGAGCCCTTTGCAAAATTAGAAAACCATGCCGTGCTATCATTGCTTTCTGTTGCCGTCCAATAGAATCCATGGGCATCGAGGCGTGCATACCCCGGCCACCGCCTAATACAGCATTAAATCCCGAAGTACCGGTATATAATAATGCTTTGTAAGCTCCCTTGCGATTTATATTCGAATCTTCCGCGATACCTCCATATGATATAGATAGCTGCCGCCATTCATCAGCGCTGGGAAGCCGCCATCGCTCACCCATCAAACGGCACCCTTTTTGGGCTGATTGTCATGTATATAAACGGCCATACTGTTCACCATTTTCATTTATATTTTCATAACAATAAGAATCGGGAATGTTCAATTTCAGATTAGTTGTCATCCAAATATTGTTTTCCGTAAAAATTTTTATGGAATACCTGTTGCCATCCCCGTCCGCCAGCAGGCTATCGTTTGGTTTGTGAGAGGTAGTCTTCGGCAGGTGCTTTTGATTGGTTGTGCTACAGGAAACAGTTACAGTTAGGAAGATCGCCATTGCTATAATATTTGTCATTGCATTAACCTCGTTAGTTAACAGGGGTATGAATATTATTTTCATCATTGCAGTTTAACTTCTCCCAACAAAATAAATCCCGCTATTTTTAAACCGGCTTTTATCAGCGTTGCTCTTGAAGCAATATTTTCCATGCCGGTACGTGCAGCCGGAACTCTGCCGGCGAGATAGCATTGTTTTTTTAGTTCCTGGATCAAAAAACTTCCTAATCCTTTTCTGAGGCGGTCTTCCTTCACTTCCATGTATAAATCCGCAAATGGCATATTATAATGAAGCAGAAATCCTCCCGTTGCCACTACTTCATTGTCTATCTCCAGAACATAATTTCCAACAGGCTCTGTTTTGTGTTCAAAGACCGCTTCTTTTTCATATCGCTTTCTGAACAGGACGTCTTCTATTTTAATGTCGGTGGTTGTACTTTCCTCAAGCAAAATTGTATTTGCATTTATGTTTTGTGCAAATTCATATAGCATTGAGGTCAATAAAAAATCATTGCTCTGGCATTCTATAAAGGTTGCTTTTGAAGAATGCAACAATTTTAAGAAAGCGGCGGAAGATAGATTTCTAAAAGAAGGAATCAAATAAAATTCAAAAACCGTATCCCTGTCGTTCAAATCTTCATTGCCTTTTACAGAACCGTATCCTATTTTTTCTTCGTTAAAGTTAATGATATAACTATCTGTCCAACCTCGTTCATGACATGCATTATAGCGAATTTGAAAATTGTTTTCCTGTAAAAGTAAATTTCGCAAATACAAAATTTCCTCCAGGTTGATTTTAGTTATATCAAGTGTCATCTTGTGATGTGTTCAATTTTATTAATTTAAAACACTGTTAAGATTTATTCTGTTCTCAAACTCTTCACAGGGTTTGATATCGCGGCTTTTATTGATTGAAAACTTACTGTTACTAATGCAATCAATAAGGTAGTAAAACCCGCAACCACAAATACCCACCATGAAATATTAACGCGGTAAGCAAACTGCTGTAACCAGTTGTGCATGATCCACCAAGTAACAGGTATTGCCGCTGCAAAAGCAATCAGTATAAGTTGTACAAAATCTTTTGAAAGGAGGAAGACTACATTTCGTACAGATGCTCCAAAGACTTTGCGAATACCAATTTCTTTTCTTCGTTGCAAAACATTGTAAGCAGCTAATCCCAATAATCCCATACATGCAATAATGATTGCGATAGCCGAAAAAACGGTAAATAAAGATTCAAACTGCCGATCTGTTTTATATTGTTTGTCGAAGGCTTCATCTAAGAAATAATAACTAAATGGATCATCAGGAAACGAGGAATTCCATTGTGTTCTGATTGCGGCAATAACCGAAGACATATTACCCGATTGAATTTTTACAGAATAAACGTTTCGTGTATTTAACCGCAAAATCATCAGCTGCGGATCAATACTTTTATGTAGTGATTCTGTATGATAATCTCCTACAACACCAATAATGGTTGTTCCGTTTTCAGCACTTATTTTATGATTGATTGCCTGCTGAGGACTATCAAAGCCTAACATCAGCACAGCCGTTTCATTAAGAATAGTGGCGCTGCTATCCGATGGGAAATCCCTGGAGAAATTTCTGCCGGCAACCATTTTCATTTCATAAAAAGGAATGAAGTCATAATCAACACCCAAATAGTCGATGGTAACAGGGTTGGAATGACTGTCATCTAACCTTGTAATCCTGATAGCCCAGGAATTCTCTTTGCCCATCGTACTGGAAGATACCGTTATGTGTTTTACGCCCGGTAATTGAAGAATTGAATTTTTGAAAGGTTGAAAAGCGCTTTGATAACCTGTATCTTTCACAGAACGTGCACCTTCAAGTACGAGTGTTTGCTGAATATTTGCCCCGAGTGGCTGCGAACGCATAAAGCTCACCTGCCTGTACACAATAATGGTTGCTGCAATAAGAATAACAGATGTTGCAAACTGGGTAACGATAAGTCCTTTACGAAGCGCCAGCCCACCCGCACTGTTTTTAAGTAGCCCTTTTAATACAGCAACTGGCTTAAACCTTGATAAAACCAGTGCCGGGTACAAGCCCGAGAGCACTGTCCCTCCGAGTAATATACTGCCTGTTAACAGCCAATAGTCAACAGGCAGGTAAAAGCCGGTTCGCATATTGGTACCCGTAAGATTTCTAAATGCGGGTGCAACTGTATAAACAATAATTATAGATAAAGAAAATGCAAACAAATTGATCAAAATACTTTCAAGAAAAAATTGCAGCGTTATCTTTATTCTTGTAGCACCTATCACTTTTCTTACGCCTACTTCCTTTGCTCTTTCGAGAGATCGGGCAGTTGACAGGTTGATATAATTTATCCATGCAATGGCAACAATAAAAATTGCCACAAGAAATAGAAATGATACTGCCTGCGAATTGCCGCCGGGCTCGGCTTCCTGCATGTAATTTGAATGAAGATGTATATCTTTTAAAGAAATTAAGTAAACTTCATTTCGCGTATTGTTTTTCTTTTTCCAGTCAAGATTATTAATATACCGATCGCAGAATGCAGCAAATTTTGATTCAAGTCTTTTTTTATCAGTTCCTGGCTTCAAAAGGAGGTATGTATAAAACTGGTACCAGCCCCAACTCGTTTCTTCGGATCTGCTCATATCGCCAAAATCGCGGCGAAAACTTCCTATCGTGGGATAAGAAATAAGGTAATTTATTACGAGATGTGAATGAACCGACGGATTGAAAATACCTGTTACTTCAAAGATTTTTGTAGAGTAAGAAGCACGGAACGTAAGCGTCTTACCAAGGGGATCATCATCGCCGAAATATTTTTTAGCAAGTTCTTTTGACAGCATGATCTTGTTCAATCCATTAAGGGCTGTTTTGGGATTCCCCTTCACCACATCAATGCTAAACATTGAAAGAAACGAAGGATCAGCATAATAACCTTTGCTTTCATTAAACTTAACATTGCGCTCATCATTCGATAATAACATTTCGGTGGAAGCCAATCGGCAATAATTATCCACTTCGGCGAAATCTCTTTTCATTGCGGGTCCAAAAGGGGGATACACAGCAGCCGATTGCCAGTCGAGCCTGCCCTGTTGATATGAATCAAGTCTTAACCGTACAATCCGGTCAGCATCCGGAAAATCATCATATCCTTTTTCAAAAGATACATATTGAAAAATAAGCAGGCAGCTTGCCATACCAATAGCAAGGCCAAGAATACTTAGAATAGAATAATCTTTTCGCTTAAAAAGATTTCTTATGGCAACTTTAAAATAGCTTCGTATCACAACCCGGAATTTTAAAGTGATACTTTTTAAGTTTATTTACAACAGCCATTATTCATTTAAAAATAAAACAAAAAAATACCTATCATTTTTATTTACACGTAATGCTGTATCAACTTGATAAAATGTAAGATTAAATGTTTATGAATTGCATATAAAGTCTCTCAATTGCCGGGAAATTTAGAAGCCTCTCATTCCGTTCTTAAACTCTTCACAGGATTAGCTCTCGCTGCTTTTATTGCCTGGAAGCTTACTGTAAGTAATGCAATTATTACCGCAAGTATACCTGCAACTAAAAAGATCCACCAATGAATAGTTGTGCGATATTCATAATTACTTAACCACTTGTCCATTGCCATGTAAGCGACAGGCGAAGCGATAAGAACGGCTATGATGATGAGCTTTAAAAAGTCTTTTGAAAGAAGAATCGTGATATTTGCCGATGATGCACCCAACACTCTTCTCACTCCAATCTCTTTTATCCTGCTTTCCGCCATGTAAGTTGCCAGCCCAAACAAGCCGAGACATGAAATAAAAATGGTAAGTGCTGCAAATAATTTTGCAAATGCTTCGGTGCGTTGTTCGTCATTAAATTTCTTAGCATAATATTCATCAACAAAAAAATACTCGAATGGATATTGAGGATTATATGTTTTGAAAACCTGTTCTGCTTTGGCAAGATCAACGGAGGATGTGTTTGCAGGGTTAAGCCTGATGTGCATCACCTGGAAAAATTGGGAAGGCCCTACGATCATCATAGGACTGATTTTCTCAAAAGGAGATTTTAAGATGAAATTCTTTACCACGCCTACTATATGCCACTTACGCCCGTCAGCAATAAACGTCACCGTTTTCCCGACAGGTTTTTTTAAGCCCATCTCTTTTACGGCTTCTTCATTCAGCAGCATGGCCATACTATCGGTTGGATACTGATACACATCAATATCCCTTCCGTCAACCATTTTTACGCCAAGCGTTTTTACAAAATCAGCGTCAGAGCCGAACCACGCGAAATCAATGTTCTTATCAGATTCAGTGCTGCCCTGCCATTGAAAGCCTGTGCCATCGTTCCATTGTTTTGTGATAGGGCTATAAGATTTGGTAACGGCAACTGCTGCTCCGTTGCTTAACAGGTCATGTTTTATGAGGTCAAAATGCCTGCTTACATCTCCCTGTGTGAAGGTGTACACAAGATTATTTTTATTATACCCGGCATCTCTTTCCTGCGCAAGCTTTACCTGCTGCTCAACAATGATGGTACAAATAATTAGTATGATCGCAAACATGAACTGCAAAACTACCAGCACTTTTCGCGGCGTAATAAGTGCATTTATTTTTTCAAAGCTGCCTTTAAAGACTTTGGCGGGGGCAAAAGAAGAAAGATAAAATGCGGGATAACTTCCGGCAATAAAACCCGTAAGCAAAATGAATGCAATAGCAAAAAGCCAGTAAAAAGGATTGCTAAATTCAAGGCTTACCTGTTTGCCCGTTAGCTGGTTAAACGCAGGCAGGCATATTACTACAATAATTATAGCTGCCACAAATGAAAGAAAGGAAATAAAAATACTTTCATTGATAAATTGTAAGACCAAAGAACTTTTAAAAGCGCCCATTACTTTTCGCACACCTACTTCCTTCGCCCGCTTCTGACTGCGTGCAGTACTTAGGTTCATAAAGTTAACGCAGGCGATAAGCAAAATAAAAATGGCGATAATTACAAATAATCTTACCATTTCAATTCGCCCGCCAACAAGCTGTCCATTCCCGGCTTTTGAATACAAATACACCTTGCTTAAAGGCTGACTAAATACTTCAACTTTTGATTCAACCTGCGAACCATTTGTATGAAGACTGATAAGATTTTTTATTTTTTCATCAAAACGTGAGTGTGATGTGCCAGGCTTTAACGATACATATGTATCGGCAAAATTTCCAGCCCAACTATTTGGATCAATCCATCCCAGGCGGGTAAGATAATTCCACGGCAACAGGTATTCAAAATCGAATTGAGTATTTGCAGGCAGATCCTTTAAAATGGCAGTTACTTTAAAATTATCTGCACTATCTATTCTCACGGTTTTACCAATTGCGTCGGCATTGCCAAAAAGTTTCCTCGCCAATTTTTCAGTTAATACAATCTCATAACTTTCATTCAAAGATTCTGTGGCATCGCCTTCTAGCAAAGTGAAACTAAACATAGACAGAAAACTGCTATCGGCAAAAGCGCCGGTAGTATTTAAATGCTTCTCACCTGCTGTTGTAAGAAAAGTAACATTCCTGAACCTTACTGCATCTTCCACTTCAGGATAACCCTGTTTCAACGCGGGCGCCAAAGGAACTGGAGATTGGCCTGAAACCACGAGGTCACCGTTTACTTTATCGCGGTTATGTATTTTATAAATGTTTGCAGTCTTTTTATAAAACCGGTCATAACTTATTTCGTTGTGCACCCAAAGAAATATAAGAATTGCACTTGCCATGCCAATTGCAAGACCGCTGATATTTATTATGGAAAAAACTTTATGGCGCCAAAGATTACGAAACGCTATTTTGAAATAATTTTTGAGCATTGTCTATATCTTGATTGTTATAATTAAATGATTTTATTTTTTTTTCTGTCAAAAAACTTCTGCGGAGAATCATGTTAATCCGTAAATCCCATTAATCATGGTTCAGACATTTTTTCTATTCCGTTCTCAAACTCTTCACAGGATTTGCCACCGCCGCTTTTATTGCCTGGAAGCTTATTGTGATTAAAGCAATAAACACTGCAAGCAAGCCAGCCAATAAAAATATCCACCAACTTATGTTTACACGATACGCATAATCCTGTAGCCACTTGTTGACACTAAACCAGGCAAGTGGCCATGCAATGAGTACAGCGATAAAAACATATCTTAAAAAATTCGTTGAAAGCATGGTTACAATATTTCGTACCGACGCACCGAGTACTTTTCTTATGCCCACTTCTTTCACTCTTTTTTCTGCAGCATACGATGCTAAACCAAATAAACCAAGACATGAAATGATAATGGCAAGCACAGCAAGCATTGCCACAATCTGGCTTACCTGTGTATCGGCACGATACACGTCTTCAAAATGTTCATCCAGGAAATGATATTCAAACGTATGGTCGGGAAAATTTTTTTGCCACACCGACTGGATGTATGCTATAGCTTGCTTTGTTTTGGCGCCATTAATTTTAACTGACAAATTGCTAAAGCCCCAGTCTTTCTGGTTAAACATAAACATTGTTTCAATCTTATAATGCAAAGAATTAAAATTGAAATCTTTGGCTATGCCAATGATAGTTCCAGTAGAATCGAACCCAAAATTTTTACCGAGCAATGAAGAAGGCGTAGCCTTTGGATTGTCTTTCAACAATTCTTTAGCCAGCGATTCATTAATAATATATTCTTTACCGTTAGCAGATTTATCTGCAGAAAAATTTCTTCCAAGAACCAATGGAATTTTATAAAGGTTTAGATAATCATGATCAACAATTAATCTAGTCGTGGATAATTGCCGCATCGGACCATCACCCTTAAACTGAACACCTGACTGATCAAGATGACTGCCCAGTTCATCTTGTGCCGCTGTTACTGAGGATATCAATGAATTATTAAGCAGGTCCTGTTTTAGGTCGTCATACTTTCTGAAAGTAATTGCATCAAGCGGTATCGTTACTACCTGGTCATGGCTAAAACCGGGATTCCTGTTTTGCATGTAGTTCAATTGCCTTACAGCAAAAATTGTTGAAATCATTAAAAAAATGGCGCTTGAGAATTGCACTACAACAAGGATGTTTCTTAACCAACTTTTTCTTTTCCCGGTTTGCACAGAGCCTTTTAGAACTTTTACCGGCGTAAACGCTGATAAATATGCAGCTGGATACAGGCCTGATAACAGGCCGACAATTAAAGTTCCGGCAATAACAATCAGGAAAAACCAGGCATCACTGAAAAATGGTAATTGAAGATTTCGTTGGCTTAATGAATTAACATAAGGTAAAAACAATTCAGTAAGTAAAACCGCTAACACCAGGGCCATCAAACACAATAAAACTGATTCACTTAAAAACTGGATTCCTAATTGCCAACGCCGGGCACCAATAGTTTTTCTCACCCCTACTTCTCTTGCTCTTTCTGCCGAGCGTGCTGTTGAAAGATTCATAAAATTGATACACGCAATGAGCAGTACAATTAAAGCAATCGCAAAAAATATATTGGTGTATTTCTTATCAAATTTTTGATAGTTCAGATAATCGAGTCCAATCTCCGTAGCCCCTGCGTGGATATCCTTTAATGGCAGCAAAAACAATTCATAACTTTTCCAGTTATCATTTTTAGCCATGTATTTTTTAAGGTAGGCAGGGAATTTTTTTTCAAGCGCAGCCACATTTGTATTGGGAGCAAGTTCAAAATAGGTGTCCAGCCAGTTACCTCCCCAGGCATCGAACATCCATGGCTGGTAAACAGTGCTAAATGAAAACAATGCATCAAACTGCAATTGGGAATTCTGAGGTGGATCTTTAATAATTCCCGTTACTTCAAAACTCGTAGTGTCACCTGCGTAGTGTGTTATCCTTTTGCCGAGAGGATTTTCCTCACCAAATAGTTTTTGTGCGCTCGTCTGTGTTAGTACGGCACTATTTGGGTTTTGCAAAACAGTATTTCTATCTCCCTTTAATAATTTGAAATCAAAAATCTGCAGGAAGGTGGAATCCACAAAAAAAGTATGCGGCAAAAAAATTCTTCTTGCATCATAAGTCATCTGGTACTTGTCTCTCCAGTTGATCCTCGTAAAATTCTTTATTTCAGGAAATTCATTTTTTAAAGTAGGACCCATTGGAAACATTGACAATGCCACCTTCTGCGACGAAACCATTCCTTCAAATTTCTGCACTTCATTTAAGCGATAAATATTTTTTGCATGAAAATTATCAAAGCTTCTTTCATAAAAAACAAACAGCATAATGATAATACATGCAGCCATACCCACGGCAAGACCAATAACATTTATGATTGAAAAAATTTTATTTTTCCAGAGATTTCTGAGTGCGGTTTTAAAATAATTCTTAAACATGTTGAATAGTTTAGAGTTATGAATTAACAGTTATGAATTCATTCAATATTTATCATTTAACATTTCTCATTCCGTTCTCAAACTCTTCACAGGATTTGCTATCGCTGCTTTTATTGCCTGGAAGCTTACTGTTACCAATGCTATAGCTATGGCGAATGCACCTGCAATCAAAAACATCCACCACGAAATCTTTACCTGGTAGGCGTAATCCTGCAACCATTTACTCATCGCTACCCATGCAATGGGTGTTGCAATTATCATCGCAATAAGCACGAGCACTAAAAATTCTTTAGAAAGTAAATTGAATAAGGTAACCGGGCGTGCACCCAATACTTTTCTTATTCCAAATTCTTTTGTGCGCTGCTCCGAAGTAAACATGACAAGGCCTAATAAACCAAGACATGATATAAATATGGCAAGGAGCGCAAAGTAGTTGGCAAGCTGGCCCACTACCTGTTCACTCTTGTAGAGCTTTGCATATTCTTCATCCGAAAATTTGTACGTGAAAGGAAATTTGGGATTTAATGTTTTACAAACTTTTTCAAGGCTTGCCAAAGCGGCTTTTGTTTTACCAGGCTCAGTTCTCACCAGCGCAGCGCCCCACTCAATATTTTCGCCAAGACGTAACACAAGCGGAGTGATTGGCGTGTGTAATGAATTAAAATGAAAATCTTTCAGCACACCAATTATAGTTCCCTTCTTTTGCCAGAATGTAAGCGGCTTGCCGATTGGATCTTTATACCCGATTCTTTTTAATGCAGATTCATTAATGAGATAACCAACAGAATCAGTTGCAAAATCTTTTGCGAAATCTCTTCCACCCGCAAGTTGAAGATGCATCGTTTTTGTAAAATCATAACCTACCGCAGACTGTGTAAACTCAATAACAACGTTCGGGTCTTTTCCATCCCAATCTACACCGCTTGTACCGTTGGTTATCTCGGTAGGATTGTCTGTTATGCGTGATACATCTTTTATCCCAGGCATATTTAAAACCTGTTCTTTGAATAATTTGTATTTCGCAGTAAGATCGCCTTCCAAAGGGATATAAAGAAGGTTTTCCCTGTCATAACCAAGGTTCATGGTTTGAATATAGTTCACTTGTTTGCTCACTACTATCGTTCCGATGATGAGGATGATGGAGAGCATAAACTGAAAAACAACGAGCCCTTTACGGAACCACAATGCAGTGTTTGAAAATTTTAATGAACCTTTTAATACACGAACAGGTTTGAAAGATGATAAATACAATGCGGGATAACTTCCGGAAACAAAACCTGTTAATAATAACAACCCTGTAATGCTTAACCAGAATGATAGATCCGCAAAAGGAATATGAATTTGTTTGCTGGTAAGCTGGTTAAATGAAGGCAATATAAGTACGACAATGGCAAGTGAAACAACGATTGCTATTGACACTATAAATAACGCTTCTCCGATAAATTGTTTTATTAAAGAAAAACGAAATGCACCAACCACTTTCCTTACACCAATCTCTTTAGCACGCTTTAATGACCGTGCTGTTGTAAGATTCATGAAGTTGATGCAGGCAATCAATAAAATAAAAATGGCAACGATGCTAAACAATTGTACATATTGAATTCTTCCGCCTGACAGGTTTCCGTTTTTATCGAAATTTGAATGCAGGTAAATATCTCCGTATCGCTGAATCCCTAAGCGGATATAATTGTGTGCGGTCTGTTCTTTATTGTAGTTATCTAAAAATCTTGTAATCTTTTTTTCAAAGGCTTTCGCATCAGTACCCTCACGCAACATGATGTATGTTGCAGGCCCGTTATTCGTCCAATCCTTTGCCCAGCTATTACCTTCTAAAAAAGATTGCCAGTTGAGAATATAATCAAATTGTGCAGTGCTGTTTTGAGGAACATCGTCAAAAACGGCAGTTATTTTTAAATCCTTATTATTTTGGTAGCGTATTGTTTTACCGATTGCAAGCGCCGGCGAACCAAAAAATTCGTCAGCCATTTTTTTTGAAATGGCGATATCCAAAGGTGACTTCAGTGCTGTCTCCACATTACCTTCTAACAAAGGACAAGAGAACATTTTAAAAAAATCCTGCCCTGCATGGTTCCCATTCTCTTTTATTATTTTATTATTTGCTTCAAAAGTGCTTAATTCATTCCATGCATAGTTTGTGGCATATTGCACTTCGGGCAATACCCGCTTCATTTCATCAGCCATTATGCCGGGGCCGCCATGAAAAGCATTTACCTGCCCATCGTGAAATTGTTGTTCGTATACACTATACAGCCGAGAACGATTTTTATGAAATGCATCCACTTTATATTCATCAATTACCCACAACATGATAAGCAGGCTGCATGCGAGACCCAGGGCAAGCCCCATAACATTGATAAAAGAGAAAACTTTGTTTTTCCAAAGATTTCTAAAGGCGATTTTGAAATAATTTTTTATCATAGCTATACTTTTATTCAGTGTTTAATACTTTAACCGGGTTTACCTGCCCTGCCCTTATTGCCTGTGACAGCACAGTAATTAAACCTGCCACTGCCACAAGGCCAAAACCAATTAAGACATTTACAGGCCCTGTATCAACATCGCTGCCCATCCTTGTCCTTAAAAAATCGCCGCAAAATATGCCTGCAGGCACGCCAATGATGCCTGCCATGGCAATCAATACCCCAAAACTTTTTGTAATCACCCAAATCAATTTTAGTTTGTCTGCACCCAGTACTTTTCTTATGCCCAATTCCCTCGTCCGTATTTCCACAGCATAACTGGCAATACCCAGGATACCCATTGCCGCAATCAGTATTACGAGCAAAGTAAAAAATCCAAAAAAGCCAGCCATTTCTGATGCAGGGCCATTCAAATATTTATCTCTCAGGTTATATACATCAGCAGGTTTAAATGGGAAATGATTTTTCCATATTTTTTTACAGCCCCTTATAACTGCTGCTTCGTTGCCGTGGTTTATTTTAATAGTCAGTGCTGTTATTTCTTTTGGCAAGTAGCGGAAAACCAGAGGAATAGGGTTGCCTGCAAATTGATTTGGCATAATGCCAATCACCTGTACATTGGAAGTATCCAATAAAATATTAGCACCAACAATACCTGCTATATTTGAGGAAATCAATTTTGCCGCAGCTTCATTCAGCAATACAAATTGCTCCGTATTCTTTGGCATATCTTCAGGAAAGTTGCTGCCGGCGATTAAATGGATATTTTCTGCACCAATCGTCTTAGGTGCGATGCTTACATAATTTAGTTTTTGAATTTTATTATTTGTTTTCAATGTACAGCTTCCCAATTTATATGAATCATAGTACCAGTTGGTTGCCAATACTTCGTTTACATGTGCAAGCCCCGAAATTTCATTTTGTATATCCTGATAGTTCTCTCCTTTTAAATCAAGAACCACCACATTGGCTGGAATTACAGAAGCGATAGTGGCATTGTGTTTCTTTTCATAGTCAGTCAGTATCACAAAGAAAATCATCAGCATTATAGCCACAGAAAACTGGATAACAATTAAACCTTTGTATAGACCAACACTGCGGAACAGTTTTATGTTCTTCATTTTCTGCAACACTTTTACCGGCTGAAGTCTCGATAAAATCAATGATGGCACAATGCCCGCAATTAAACCTGTTACCAGCGCATAACCCGTTAAAATGAATATTAAAAACATATCAAATTTGAAATCAAAGCGAATGACAGGAATTTCTGTAACCAGCATTGTTGCCAACGGGGCCGTGAAAAATAACGCAACCAATGAAATAATAACAGCCTCCATTAAAAACTGTTTGATGATTTGCGGTCTTGTAGCACCCATTGTTTTGCGTACGCCAATTTCCTTAGCCCGGGATAACGCCCTTGCCAGGGACAAACTGACATAATTGAACGCCGATAAAACAGTTAATGAAAAAATCAATAACAGCAGGAATGTAACACCAGTATAACTAATGCCTGCATGCTCATTATTCTGGATAGTTCTGTCCCAGGGTGTAATGTCTTCCAGAGGCTGTGCTTCAAACTCAAGATTAGTTTCACCTGTTTTTCTGCTGTAATTTTTAAGTGCAGTGTTGAACAACGGTATATTTTTTTCCGCATTCAATCTTGCATATACAGCCGTATGTTTATAATCATTCCAGTTTTGTGAAAGGTTATCAATCACTAATTTCTTTTCCAGCGTTTCTGCAGCAGCCAAAGAACAGATAACTTCTATAGGCAAATGTGTCTGCAATACCGGATCTTTAATAATACCGGCTATGCTGTACCTGCCAATATTATCGAACAGAACAGTTTGTCCAACCACATCTGTTTTCCCGAATATTTTTTTTGCAATCTTTTCTGTAATAAAAATTGCAGACGGATTATTCGTAAGGGTACTTGCACTGCCCGATAAAAGTGTAAACCCAAATACAGTAAAAAAAGATGGTTCGGTAAAATAGATGGTAACAGGTATATCTCCCTTTTCAGTTTCTACATTATAGTTTCCTCCCAAACGTACCTGCACTGTTTGCTCAACAAAGGCGTATCACTTAATGAACGGGCAAGAGGTTGAGGCGCTGTTGCCCATAAAGATTGATTGTTACCGATGGTTTGTTTTGTCAGTATCCTTACAATCCTGTTTCTGTCCGGATGGAAATGATCTGCATCATAGTTTGCTTTAATCCTTGACAAAATAAGCACACCCACAGCCATACCCAATGCCAGGCTGAAAATATTTACAAAGGAAAAAAGCTTCCTTTTCCAGAGCGTCCGTATTGCTATCTTGA
>CAWCUN010000027.1:0-128772 GCA_963798665.1 uncultured Chitinophagaceae bacterium
GAAAATTGATCATTTTCTTTTACCACCTTGCCGAGATTCGGCGTATCATGGTCTTGCCTTTGAGACAGCGAGCGTCTCGGGGGGCCAATTGCGATCCCTCCTGATCACGATCACGACCACGACCATCCTTATCCTTATCTGCATGCAGGCCAGGTTTGCCATGAAGCTGAGTTTGCAATCCGAGGAAGAAGGGATCCTTCGTCTTCAGAGCGAAGGCGAGATCCGGCTGAGTGACCACCTTCGCGAGCGGAGCTCGGTCGAGGACGTCCTGGGTCTCGATTGCTACTCCAGGAAGATCCTGCTCGACCTGAGAGGCACGTCGTACATTGACTCGGCCGGCGTGGCTGGCTGGTCAGGTTCCACAAGCTCTGCCAGCAGTTTGGCGGGCTGCTCGTCTTGCACTCCGTGCCGCCGGCCATCATGGCCATCCTGCGGCTCTTGCACATGGAACAGTTCCTGCACATCGTCGATGACGAGCGCGCGGCCCGCGGCCTGCAAGGGAAAACGCCATCACCCAAGCACTTCAGACACCCGCGCCGGCTTCGTCAAACGCAGGCGTATCCGTATCCGTATCACCCGAGCCGCATCCGCAGAAGCTGGACGGTCCCAACGTTTATGGATGGTACCCGAGGCGGCGGTCGCCACGCTGATCGATCACGCGGTGGCGGTACCGGCCAGCGACCTTTACCTTGGGGCTAACGAGAACCACGTGTCGGTCTCGGTGCGGCACCTGGGGATCGTCCGGCTGCTGACGATCCTCTCGCCCGAATTGGGCAAGCGGTGCATCAGCTACATCAAGGCGATGGCCGGCATGGACCTGGCCGAAACGGCCGGCCGCTCGATGGGCGGTGGGTGCGCAGGCCGACGGCTCCAGCCGGGTCGATATCCGGATCAGCTCCATTCCCACCCTGCACGGCGAGGACCTCACGCTGCCCTGCTCGTCTGCCAGAACAACCGCAGGGGCTTGACCATCTGGGCATGAGCCCGAGGAACCTGAGCGACCTGCACTGGATGCTCAGCTCGCCCAGCGGCTTGATTCTCGTCACCGGCCCGACCGGCTCGGGCAAAACGACCACGCTTTACGCGGTTTGCGCTTCAACGACGGCGAGCGCAAGATCAACACGATTGAAGACCCGATCGAGTACGCGGTCAGCGGCCTGCGGCAGTCTCAGGTGAACCTCAAGGCCGAGGTCGGGTTCCCCGAGCTCCTCAGGAGCATTCTTCGCCAGACGCCGGACATCATCATGATCGGCGAGATCCGCGATCCCGTGACCGCCGAGACGGCCGTCCACGCCGCCAGCAGCGGTCAGCTCGTGCTGGCGACGCTGCACGCGCCGATCGCCGCCGCCGCCGTGCAGACGATGCTCAGCCTGGGCGTCCATCCGCACTTCCTGTCGAGCTCGATCCTGGCGTGGTCGCCCACCGGCTGGTCCGCGCATTTTCCCCACTGCAAAGAAAGGATCGATCTGGGCGATATCCCCCAGATGTTCGACGAGGTTCGCCCCTGGCTGGCCGATGGCGAGGGACAGGCATTCACGCCACCAAGGGTTGCCCGCGGTGCCACCAGACCGGTTACGCCAGCCGGACCGGCGTGTTCGAGGTGCTGCGGATCAATCGCGAGCTGCGGCGGCTGATCGCCGAGGGCCAGCCCACCCGCGCCCTTCGCCAGGCCGCCGTGGAAGATGGCCTCGTCGAGCTCAAGAAATCAGCCATGCTCAAAGTGGCAAGAGGCGAGACCAGCGCCGAGGAGATCCTCCGCGCCATCCCATCGGAATATCTGGACATCGAAGAGTGATGGTACGACGTGATTTCCTGCGGACCGGGGCCGTTGCGGTGATCACCGGCCTTGCCCTCCTGCTGGCTGGAACCGGGGCGGAGCCGCCCAGGCCCAGGCTCAGGCCGCATCGCCCGCCACCGTATCCATCCGGATCGACGCCGGCCAGACCAGGGGAAAACTGCCTGCCGCCTGGCGGTTCTTCGGCCACGACGAGCCCAATTATACTTACATGAAAGACGGCAAGGAGCTGCTCGCCAACTTGCCGGCCTGGGCCGCGAGCCGGTCTTCATCCGCACCCACAACCTGCTGACCTCCGGCGACGGCACGCCCGCCCTCAAGTGGGGCTCGACCGGCGCCTACTCCGAGGACGCCGAGGGCCGCCCGCTACGACTGGACGATCGTCGACCGGATCTTCGACACCTACAGCGAGCGCGGGCTCCGGCCCTACGTCCAGATCGGCTTCATGCCCCAGGCCCTCTCGACCCGGCCCGAGCCCTACCAGCATCACTGGACGCCGGGAGGCGGGGGCGAGTCTCCACCGGCTGGGCCTACCCGCCCAAGGATTACGCGCAAGTGGGCCGAGCTGGTCTTCCAGTGGGCCGCGCACTGCGTGGAGCGCTACGGCCGGGCCGAGGTCGAGCGTGGTACTGGGAGGTCTGGAACGAGCCGAACATCTTCTACTGGCGGGGGACGCCCGAGGAGTATCATCAAGCTCTACGACCATGCCGCCGACGCCGTGAAGCGCGCCTTGCCCACCGCCCGGGTGGGCGGGCCGGAGGTCGCCGGCACGCAGGACGCCCGAGGCCGCCAGGTTCCTCCGCGACTTCCTCGAGCACTGCCTGCGCGGCACGAACCACGCCACGGGCAAGGTCGGCGCGCCGCTCGACTTCATCGCCTTCCACGCCAAGGGATCGCCGCGGTTCGTCGACGGGGCACGTCCAGACGGGCATCGGCTACCCAGCTCCAGGACATCGACCGGGGGTTCGAGGTCGTCGCCAGTTTCCCGAGCTGAAGGGCCGGCCGATCGTCATCGGCGAATCCGACCCCGACGGCTGCGCGGCCTGCCCGGCCACGGTCTTCCCCCAGAACGGCTACCGCAACGGCACGCTCTACGCCAGCTACACCGCCGCCGCCTACGCCCGCACGCTCGCCCTGGCCGAGAGGCACGGGGTCAACTTCGAGGGGCCGCTGACCTGGGCGTTCGAGTTCGAGGACCAGCCGTACTTCGCCGGGTTCCGCGTGCTCTCGACCAACGGCATCGCGCTGCCGGTGCTGAACGTCTTCCGGATGCTCGGCCTGATGGGGGGCGCCGCCTGGCCGTGGAGAGCACGGCCGACGGCGGCGTGGAAGCCATCCGGCTGCACGGCGTGCGCGAGGCGCCCGGACATGCGCCCTGGCCGGCCTGGAGGACCGCTCCCTGAGCGTCCTGGTCTGGCACTACCACGACGACGACCTGCCGGCCGCCGACGCCGAGGTCGAGCTGGGGCTTCACCACTGCCGGTTGAGGGCACGGCCGCGTGCTGGTGGAGCACTACCGGATCGACGACAACCACAGCAACGCGTTCGAGGCATGGAAAGCCATGGGCTCTCCCCAGCAGCCAACCGCCGGACCAGCTCACCGCGCTGGAGCGGTCGGCGCAGCTCAAGCTGCTGACTTCCCCCGGTGGCGCCGGTCCAAGCCGGCGAGCTCACGCTGAGTTCCCCTTGCCCCGCCAGGCGGTCTCGCTGGTCACCTTGCGGTGGTGAGTTGAGCTGAGCTACGGCGGTTTCCAGACGCATGCATGGGGCGACCAACCCCTGACCCCCCTCATCTGAGTGCGTGGCGTGTCCCTGCCCACCCCCCCAACCCCCCCTTCACAAGGGGGGGAAAAATGCTCGCGCAAGCACTCACTAATCCCCCCCTTGCCAAGGGGGGGTAGCACTCGCCAATCCCCCCCCTTGCAAAGGGGGGGTAGGGGGGTAGGCTTGTCAATCCCCCCCTTGCCAAGGGGGGGTAGCACTCGCCAATCCCCCCCTTGCCAAGGGCTCACTGGGGTAGTTTTTTTGGCTTCTTTTGCCTTAAGCCCATGACCCAAAATGCATTGGCGAGACATCTCGGTCTCTTTACAACGAAAGGTAGACGGCCTTTCGTGCCTGGAAAGGAGCACCACGATGTCTCGCCACGATCCACTGTACGACTGGACCAACGAGGTCGCTACTCAGTTCCCCCATCTGAGCAAGCCGCAAGCCACGGTCTTGGCCCTTTGGAGCTTCGGCATCGTGCTGGCCCACTGCTGCACCTTGTCGGCTGTCGCCAACATGTTGAGTCCTCGCATCGGCCGCTGCTACAACACCGTCCGCCAGCGGCTCCGCGAATGGTACAAACCGGCCTCGGACAAAGCCGGAGAACACCGCCGCGAGCTCGACGTCACGACCTGTTTCGTGCCCTTGTTGGCTTGGATCCTCAAGAACTGGCCGAGCCCGCGGGTCGCCTTGGCACTGGATGCGACCACCCTGGCCGACCGGCTGACTGTCTTGTCGTTGAGCTTGGTCTACCGGGGGACAGCCATTCCCGTGGCCTGGAAGGTGCTGCGGGGCAACCAACCTCACGCCTGGAAGCCCGAGTGGCTGAAGTTGCTGTGCTGGTTCGATGGCCAAGTCGATCCCACCTGGACGGTGACCGTCATGACCGATCGTGGCCTGTACGCGCGGTGGCTGTTCCAGGCGATCGTCACCTTGGGCTGGCACCCCATGATGCGCGTGACACGGGTGGGCAAGTTCCAGCCGGAGGGCTGGAGCCGGTCCCCCTCGTTCTGGCAGTTCGTGCCGCGGGTGGGCTGTACCTGGCAGGGCCGCGGCGTGGCCTTTCCCGGCACGCCGGAGCGTCGCTTGGCGTGCACGCTGTTGGCCTGTTGGACCGAGGGACACAAAGATGGCTGGTATGTCTTGACCGACCTGCCTCCCCAGGCCGCCGACGTGGCCTGGTACGGCCTGCGGATGTGGATCGAGCACGGCTACGGGCAGTTCAAATCGGCGGGCTGGCAGTGGCAGAAGACGCGAATCAGCGAACCCGATCGCGCCGGACGGATGTGGTTGGTCATGGCCTTGGCGACCTTCTGGGTGGTCGCCGTCGGCGGCCAACGCGAGCACGACGAGTGGCCCCAGGAGACCGTGCCCGAACTGCCGGCCACCGACACTCACAGGCGCGGCCCGGCCAGCCCGGCAGGGAAACGACTGGTCAGCGTGTTCCTCCAAGGTCTCGCCGCCATCCTGGACCGGCTGAACAAAGGCCAGCTTGCCAGGCCCGAGAAGTGGTATCCCGAGCCGTGGCCTGGAGTTGAAATGATTATTCAAGAGCGAGAGCATGAACAACCTTCCCAACGGTAGAGGAAAAACCTACCCCAGTGAGCTTGCCAAGGGGGGGTAGGGGGGGTGGACGCAGCGAGACGAACCAGCCCTCGTCCGCGCCCGCTACTCCCCTGCGCAGGGGGCTCCGTGGTAGACTTCTGGGCGAGGCGGGTTCGGTTCCTCCGGCCCGGCCGGAAAACCAGGGACCGCCAACGACGGAGACGGAAACGGAGAAGGAAACGGAGACCCGACCCGATGGAGCAGCATGCTGCCGCCGCACCGCACGACCTGCCCGAGCCCGAGCCGCGCCCTCCACTCAGGCTGATGCTCCTGGGCAACGGCACGCGGGAGGAGGTTCGCGATGAAGCCCAGCGGCTGGCGTGGGCCATTGGCTCCGAGCCCGGCGTGGTGCTGGCGGGAATCGATCTCTCGGCCGATTCCGACCTCTCGGAGCTTTCCGCCGACATCGCCGTCGTGCTTGGTGGCGACGGCACCGTGCTGCACACGGCCCGGCGGATGGATGACCATCCCACGCCCGTGCTGGGGGTCAACGCCGGCCGGCTCGGGTTCCTTGCCGACCTCACGCCCGCCGCCTTCTTCGACCGCCTGCCCGACCTGGCCGAGCGGCGATTCACGATCGAAAACTTGATGACACTCTCGTGCATGCTGATTCCCCACAAAGGCGGCACCAGCGTTTTCCGCGGCCTGAACGATGCCGTGATCCGCGCCGCGCCGTTTTTCCACCTGATCGAGATCGGCCTTTCCATCGATGGTGAAAGCGTGATGACCTACCGCGGCGATGGCCTGATCATCGCGACCCCCGTCGGCTCAACCGCCCACAGCCTCTCGGCCGGCGGGCCGATTCTCCCGCCCAACGCCCACATGTTCGTCGTCACCCCGCTCTGCGCCACACGCTCACGCAGCGTCCGCTTGTCGAGAGTGCCCACAAGACCTTCGAGATGATTCCGCGGGGTGAGGAGGCCGCCACGGTGCTCGTGATCGACGGCCAGGTGCAAGTTCCCCTGCACGCCAATGACCGCGTGGTGATCCGCCGCGGCAAGACGCACTTCCCGATGATCCGCCTGCCCGGCCACAGCTTCTACCGCACGCTGCGCGACAAGCTGGGCTGGGGTGCCTTCCCCACCGGCGATCGTGGGCCGAGAGCCTGAACACATCGCTCGCGGTAGCACTACAACTGTTGCCATTTCACCGCATCGGCCTCGGCAGCGTGCAAGAAGCTGGCCTAGGCTTCAGATGGAGGCGCCGACCGGACCGGACACGTCCGGCGGACCATGCCCTGCCGGGTCGGGTAAGTCGATAGGCGAGGCTCCACGCCTGGTCTTGACCGGCCGGCGCGGATGATGGCTGGTTCGTCCGGCCCTGTCCACCCCCCCTACCCCCCCTTCACAAGGGGGGAAAGGATTGCTTGCGCAGGCACCACTTTCCCCCCCTTGTGAAGGGGGGGTAGGGGGGTGGTCAATTTGCGCCGCGACGCACACCCGCAGGGAGGTCCCCACTCATGCCGGCTCGATTCCTCGGGTTTCGGATCATCGGCCGTAAGGAAAGTGGGCAGCGTCCTCGTCCTCCCCGCCCGCATTTTCCACAGGTTGTCGCCCTCGAAAAACGCCTGCTTCTGAGCGGCAGTGACCCCAGCCTCGGCGCCAAACACCCTCTGACGCCGTACCCGCGCTCAACAGCCTGCCGGCGCTGCCAGCCTCGCTCTATCTGGACTTCACGGGCGATTACGAAAACTCATATGGCGCATACAAGAACATCAGCACTCCCGCCTTCGACCAGGACGGAGACCCCACCACCTTCAGCGATGGAGAGCTGGCGGCGATCCAGAAGGTCTGGAGCTACGTCGCCGAAGATTATGCGCCGTTCAATCTCAACGTCACGACCGTGCCGCCGGTCAACATGGCTCATGGCGCGACCGAGAAGGTGGTGATCGGGGGCACCGGAAGCTGGACGGGAGGGGCCTACGGCGGCTACACCTACGTGGGCGACTTCACCCAGACCGCGGTGCCCAACATCGCGTATGTCTTCTCCGCCAACCTGGCCGGTGGCAATGCCAGGTACACGGGAGACGCCGTCACCCACGAGTCGGGCCACGGCTTCGGCCTGAACCATCAAAGCAGTTACTCGGGTACGACGAAAACCGCCGAGTACTGGACAGGCCCCGGCGACGGCACGGCCCCGCTCATGGGCAACAGCTATGCCGCCGGCCGCAGCCTGTGGTGGTACGGCCAGTCCTCGGTCTCATCGACGACGATGCAGGACGACATGGCCGTCCTCGCCGGACCAGCCAACGGCTTCGGCTATCGGCCCGATGCCGACGCCGGCGCGGTGACTCCGCTGGCCCAGTCAGGCGCCCAGGTGAGCGCTTCGGGTCTGATCATCAGAACTTCGGATGTGGATTACTACGGGTTCAGCTCGGACGCGGGGACGGTCAGCTTCACCGTGACGGTGCCCGCCGACGTGAACAACCTGGCGCCCATGGTCGAGCTTCTGGACGCAGACGGTTCGACCATCCTCGCATCGGCCGGTCCTTCCGCCAGCGACTTCTCGGCCACTATCACCGCGACCTTGCCGGCCGCCGGCTCGTACCGGCTCGTGGTCGCCAGCAGCGGCGGCTATGGCAACGTTGGCCACTACGCCGTGAGCGGCACGATCGTTCCTCTGCCAAACGCTGGCACGGGTACAGGCACCGTTGCTTCCTCCCGTGCTTCCGCCGGTCAGTCCACCCGACACCCCGCCGGTCACGCCGCCGGACCCCGTCCCTCCCACGGCGGTGACGAACCTCAGCGTGAAGGCGCCAGCGTCCAATCGGGTTGTCCTCACGTGGCAGCCGACGTCCAGTAATACCCAGGGTTATCAGATTCTGCGTTCCTCCAATGGTAAGAAATGGGTCACCGTGGGCACGGTTGGCGCGGGGACCAACAGCTTCACGGATGCATCGGTCGGGGCGAACAAGCTCTACTACTACAGTGTGCGCGCCTTCAACACCTGGGGCGTTTCGCCTTCGAGCCGTACCGTGCACGTACGCACGCCCAAGGCCGTCGTCATCCGGAAAGCACCCAGGAAGAGCAAATTGCCGGTCAGCCCCCACAAGGCCGCGCTGCCGCTGCCTCTGCCACTGCCACCGGCCGCGGTCGATACGGTTCTCTTGAGGTGGGTATCCGATCGCATTGTTTGGTAGAGTAGAGATCACGCAATCCAGGCAACTCGCTGGAAACTCCTTTTCCGATCAGCAAAGTCGGAGACGAAGTTTGTGATCATGTGCTCGGAACTCCTGGCCGGCCGGCACCTGCTTGATCGCCGGGGCTTCCTGTCCCACATGGCCACCGGCGTGGGCGGGATTCGCTCGCGGCGCTCATGGCCCAGGAGGGACTGCTGGCGGCCGGTCCGGACGGCGTCCGAAAGCCGCCCGCTGGCGCCGCGGCCGCCCCACTTTCCGGCCAGGGCCAAACAGGTTGTGCATATCTTCTGCACCGGCGCCGTGAGCCATCTCGACACGTTCGACTACAAGCCAGAGCTGATCAAGCGGCACGGTCAGCCGATGCCGGGAGCGAAATCGCTGATCACGTTCCAGGGCGAGAACGGCGCACTGAGCAAGAGCCCCTGGACGTTCAAGCCGAGGGGACAGTCGGGCAAGTTCGTCTCCGATCTGCTGCCCCACCTGGCCGAGCGGGCTGACGACCTTTGCTTCATCCATTCGCTGACGTCGAAGACCAATACCCACGGGCCCGGCGAGATGTACATGAGCACCGGGTTCACGCTCGAAGGGTTTCCCAGCATCGGCGCGTGGGTCAGCTATGCGCTCGGGACCGAGAACCAGGACCTGCCCGCCTACGTGGCGATTCCCGACCCGCGGGGCGACCCGCAGCAAGGGCCGGCCAACTGGATGAGCGGGTTCTTGCCGGCCGTTTACCAGGGAACCTCCTTCAACGCCGACAAGCCAATCCGCCACCTGGCCCGGCCCGACGCGATCTCGCGCGGCGACGACCAGGCCGGCCGCGATTTCCTGAGACTGCTCAACGACGAGCACTTGAAGCGGCATCCCGGCGATACGGACCTCTCGGCGCGGATCGCCTCCTACGAGCTCGCCGCGCGGATGCAGCTGAGCGCTCCGGAAGTGGGCGACCTGTCGCGCGAGAGCCCGGCCACGCGCGCGCTGTACGGTCTGGATCACGCGAACCCGATCCTCGCCGGCTTCGGCCGCAACTGCCTGCTGGCGCGCCGGCTGCTGGAACGAGGCGTGCGGTTCGTCACGCTCTACAACGGCGCGTTCGCCATGGGCGAAGGGGCGCTCAACTGGGACGGTCACAGGCGGATCAAGTCCGATTACGACCGGCACGGCCCGATTCTCGATCAAGCCGTGCCGCCGCGCTCTGCTGATCGACCTCAAGGCGCGGGGCATGCTCGACGATACGCTGGTCGTCTGGACCACCGAGTTCGGCCGCATGCCCACGTTCCAGAAGGGAGCCCAGGGCCGCGATCACAACCCCAAGGGATTCACCGCCTGGCTCGCCGGCGCGGGCGTCAAGCACGGATTCAGCTTCGGCGCCACCGATCCCTTCGGCTACCAGGCGGTTGAAAACGTGGTGGATGTCCACGACTTCCACGCCACCATCCTTCACCTGCTGGGCCTGAACCATGAGAAGCTCACGTATTACCACAACGGCACCCAGCGCAGGCTGACGGATGTTCATGGCCGCGTGATTCACGGTGTCCTGGCCTAAGCAAACTTCTCATTTACGTCCCGGTAGTCCTGGAACCTTATCTCCACGGGCAGTCCCTTACATACTTCCCTGCTAAATTCTAACTGTTTTTGAGATATTGTAACGCCTGTTACGTTTGCACCATATTTTTCTGCGGCAAATTTCGCAAAGTTCCCCCAACCACTGCCAATATCAAGAACCCGTTGTCCCGGCTGAATCCGCAGTTTTCTGCAAACCAGGTCGAGCTTATTTTCCTCGGCGATGTCAAGGCTATCTGTATTTTTCCAGTAGGCACAAGTATACGCCATCCGTTTATCCAGCATTAGTTGAAAAAGCCTGTTGCCAATGTCGTAGGACCGCATCGCATTATTTGCAGCCTTCCCTTTTGCCTGCATATTGAAGACCTTTGCAAGCAACATATTCACCGATGATCGCCATCCTAACCGGGCTGTTTTATAAAGGTCGGCCCTCAGCACCCGGAAAATAAACTCGTCTAACTGATCGCAATCCCACCAGCCATCCATGTAAGACTCTGCAAGCCCCAACGTTCCTTCACTCAGCACACGTTTGTAGAATCCGTCGTTGTGGATTTGAAGATCCCATGGGTCAGTGCCGTTTATTTTAATGCTTGCGGTTGCTAAAATATCAGCTACATTTTTTTGTAAGGTTTGTGTGCTCATAAAGATTGAAAAGTTACTCCTTTTATGTAGAAGAACCCCATGAAAAATTCTCTTCAGGTATAAGCATTTAAAGGTGAAGTCATAATTCTTCCAAAGTTGTTCCTGCACTTCTTAATCCCGCCATCGCCGGCGTTCCAGGTTCCAAACTATGGCATTTAACCTGGTTGAGATTCCGGTCTCGTTCCTTTAATATGGAGAGAAGAAAAAACAAAAAACCTTTATTGAATAAATCATGTAGCTTACAGTATACCCCTTAAAATAAATAAGCCGGTAAGATTAACGGCCTAAATCTAAAAATCATGTATTCAAAAAGAGCTAAGCAACGCGTGGTAGAGCTTCTATCAAATGCAGGTATAAGTATTAACGGGACTGCTCCCTGGGATATACAGGTACATAATGACGATTTTTATAAAAGGGTGTTGGCAGGAGGATCACTTGCTTTGGGAGAATCGTATATGGAGAAATGGTGGGACTGTGACAAGCCCGATGAATTCGTTTCGCACCTGTTAAGCACAGACCTTGAGGATAGAATAAAGAGTCCGAAGCTGAAAGTAGATATCCTACTCACCAAAATTTTGAATTACCAAACACAGCCACGGGCGCTGGCTAACGTACATATGCATTATGATATTGGCAACGAAGTGTTCAGCAAAACACTGGATAAACACATGTTATATTCGTGTGCTTATTATAAAGATGCTACAACGCTTGATGAAGCCCAGGAAAATAAGCTGGAACTTGCGTGCCGGAAATTAAAACTGGAGCCGGGTATGCATGTGCTGGATATAGGGAGCGGATGGGGAGGCTTTGCGAAATTTGCTGCGGAAAATTATGGCGTCAGGGTAACAGGTGTTTCACTTTCAGAAGAACAGGTAAAATATTGTAAAGTATTATGCGAAGGATTACCGGTTGACATTAAACTTATGGATTACCGGGCCGTTAATCAAAAATTTGATCGCATCGTTTCTTTTGGAATGTATGAACATGTGGGATACAAAAATCATCGCACGTATATGCAGGCGGCGAGCAGGTGCCTGGCAGATGATGGATTATTTTTGCTGGAAACAATTGGAAACCCTGTTACAAGAACATATAATGATCCATGGATAAATAAATATATCTTCCCTGGCTGTGTTGTGCCTTCTATCACACAAATAGGGCAGGGGATTGAGGGAATATTTTTAATAGATGACCTGCATACCTTTCCTGCTGAAGATTATGTCAAAATGCTTTTGGCATGGCACCATAACTTTACCAGCAAATGGAATGATTTAAAAGATAAATACGATGAAACATTTTATCGTATGTGGACATATTATCTCCTGTTTTGCGCTGGTTATTTTCGCGTAAGAAGAAATGTCCTGTGGCAGATCGTTCTTTCAAAAAGAAACAGGCCGGGAGAATATATTTCCGAAAGGTAAAATGAAATATTGTCACAAGTCTCTCACTCTATTTGTTACAATATCAAGAAAGGTTGCATTGGCAACTAACGACCATGGGGATCTTTTGCCAGTAAAGACTACTTACCACATTGTATTTGATAAAGAATTAAATTCATATTCTCAAAGAGACAAATGAAACAAAATAGTTTGTTTTGGTTGCTATTAGTGATTGCAAACACTTTAACAGCACAATCCGGCAATCCCCCGGGCTTGAATTTAATCCGTGTGCAAGATCTGAAAAATGATCTGTATACATTAGCCGGTGCGCATTTTAAAGGCCGCTCTGCGGGAACCCTCGATGAATTAAAAGCTGCTGCATGGGTAGCTGAAAAATACGGGTCAATAGGATTACAACCTGCCGGTGATGATGGCACGTATTTTCAATATTTTACTTTGTGGCGAAACCAGGTTGCGGATAACTCAAGCATACAAATAAATGATATCTCATTTGCACTTTGGAAAGATGCCGCTGTTGCACAAATGGCAAACATTTCCTTAGAGGCGCCCATTTTATATTTAGGAAATGCATTGGATACGGATACCACGGTAAATGTAAAAGATAAAGTAGTGGCAATAGAATCAAATTCAAAAGGAATTAATTTAAATATTTCTTTGCCCACATGGAGATACAACAGGTATATTTATAACAGGTATGGCTTGCCGTTAGTAGCGAAAGGAGTTAAAGCAATTATTTTTATTGCAGATGAAGAAGCAGAAAATGCATGGGCTGATGCAACAGAGAATTTTAAAAGAGGCAGCTATGATATAGATGGAGGGCCAAATGAAAATGTTACAGCTACGGTTCCGGTTATATGGTTACATGCCGGGGCTAAAAAAGAATTGCAGGATAATAACGGAACAATAAAGGCAAACATCATTGTCTCGAAGTATCCATACCCGTCTGTAAATATTGTTGGTAAGGTTTCGGGAACAGATAGTAAATTAAAATCGGAATACCTTTTGTACAGTGGGCACATAGATGCACACGGAATAAGAAATCCTGTAAATGGCGACTCCATTTATTATGGCGCCGATGACAACGGAAGTGTTGATGTTGCCATGCTGGCTAACGCCCGAGCATTTGTGAAATATCCTCCTAAAAGATCCGTACTATTTGTAATCCATGGCACTGAAGAAAGAGGGTTATTCGGATCAAAATATTTTTCGTCGCACCCAACGGTACCGATAGGTGATATTGTAGCGGTTTTAAATGGCGATATGATCGGAAGAAATAATACTGACAGCGCTGCTATCCTTGGAGCTATACCGCCGCATAGAAATTCAACTGATCTTGTAAACATGGCTTTAGCTGCCAATAAAGAAGGCCCGAAATTTATGCTCGATACCTCCTGGGACCATCCTTCTCACATTGAATATTGGTACTTCAGAAGCGACCATCTTTCTTACTCACGATTAGGTATACCCGCAATTATGTACACCAGCCTTCTTCACCCCGATTACCATACGCCGCTGGATAACGTCCAAAACATAAACTATCCCAAACTTAAGAAAATGGCCGACTGGATGTACAGAACAGGATGGAAGGTAGCGAATGCTGAGAGGCGGCCGGCAAAGGATAAAAATTTCAGACTCGAGCGGTAAATAAGATTAATCGGGTAAGTCAGGGAAATATAAAAATAAATCACCGTAATATAAAAAATTAACTGTAGGATGCATCATAAAGATATCAACGCTGAAGTTAAAAAGTATATGAAGCTTGAGTACGAAACCGGGAACAGGAAACACGTTGAGAAAAGAAAAAAGGTTTGCCCGATCAGTGAAGGCAGGCTGAAAGCAATGTGTAAAGGATTATTTTATTAAGTCATTAATGAAATCCACTTGTCGTTATTACAAAGCCGTCCATCCACCGTCGATTAATAGTGTAGTACCCGTAATAAGAGAAGCTGCCGCGGATGCAAGAAACAGCACTGCATTGGCAACGTCTTTTGGTTCGCCTATTTTACCCAAAACTATTTTGGAAAGCACATGTTTTTTTGACTCTTCGTTTGCAAGGTATTCTTCTGTGCCGGGTGTGTAGATAAAAGTGGGCGCAACAGCGTTTACGGTAATATTGTATTGGCCCCATTCTGCCGCTAAACATTTGGTAAGATGCGCAATGCCGGCTTTGGTCATGCAATACACTGATTCGCCGGGCAGGGCAACAAAGCCAGCCTGTGAACTGAGATTTATAATTCTTCCATAGCGTTGCTGTATCATTATTTTTCCGGCCGCCTGGCTTACAAAAAAAGTTCCTTTCAGGTTAACGGCAAGCGTGCAATCAAAGTCTTTCTCCGTTACATTTTCTGCAAGGTTTTCCGGTGCGATTCCTGCATTGTTTATAACAATATCAACTCTTTGATAATGCACTTTTATTTTGTCGAAGGCAGCATGTATTTCATCCATTTTACCTACATCCATCTGCAACGGTAATGCTTTTCTTCCCATCCTTTCTATTTCTTTTATCACGCCATTGTCTGCATTAATATCTCTTAATCCAAGCGCTATATCTGCGCCAGCTTCAGCCAGGGCCAGGGCGCATGCTCTTCCAATTCCTCTTGCCGCACCTGTAACTAATGCGATTTTTCCATGAACGTTTATGTCGTCTGAGTTTTTCAACTCTATACAGTTTAGTGTAAAGATGCCTGTACGGCGAATGAAATATAAAGGTAAAGGATAAGAATGCAATACATAGCAGGACTCTAGGGGCATGAAATAAAAAACCTTCCTGCAAAGGGAAGGTTCAAACTCACTATAATAAGTATTCTTTATTTAGCACTTAGATCAGGCCGGTAAATAAGTATCTCCGACCATGCGTGATCTGTGGATTCGTTAATTTTTGCCAGATAGGTTTCAGTAGTGCCTTCGCCGTTTGCGGCTTCATATCTTTCTTTGAAAGGTTTGCGGTAACCTTCCTGGAATTCTTTCAGTCCATCCTTTAGCCGATACACAAGCGCATATTGAAATGGACCGGAAGCAACGGACTTATATACTGCAACAGTTTGTGCACCTCCTTCCCAGCCCTTTTTAATTTTCTTCAGGATGTCTTCAACCATGTTCGATACACCGGGTTTAGGAAACACGTGCGTGATGGCAATTTTATCAGTATAACTGACTATCTGTACCGTACTAAGGTCCTCCATAAATTCAGAATACGTGGAAGAATATTTATCTGACAGATACGGGCGCCACATTTTTATTCCAATCCTTTATGTGCTCATCACCAAGGTTGCCACGCTTATCAAATTCATCCCAGGTCTTTGGGCCTTCTACCACATGAAATCCACCGGCATCTTCGCCTGTTTGTATTTCATATACCCGCCATTTCCAGTCGCCGCTATGGAATTTGGCAATATGTGCCGTAAGCCCTTTTTCAAACTCCAGTACTTTGTCTGCTTTGGGAAAATAACGGCTGGAATTAACGACTGTCTGCTTCTGGCTGAATCCAATTAGAGGAAAGGCCAATAAAAAGAAAAATAATTTTTTCATGTTTACTTTTTTTGTTTGTGAAATAATGATAGGGCGGAAAATCGCAGGTGTTTAGGACAGGCCTCGAAGCAACAAGATAATTTATTGAAACATAGAATTTACCAGCCGGGGACGAAGAGGTGGTAAAACTGTCCGAAGGATGGGAAAAACTTTTCTAAGGTGACACGACCCTGGCCTTTTAGCATATCACAATTAGTATGCTGTCCTATAAGTAGCCCGCGGAGAGGCTACCGCTTATCCGTTGCGTCACAGCGGACAGGAAGATGCTGGGATATAAATATTCCATTGCCTGCATTGTCACTGCTTGCTTACTATTACGCATGCCCGTGAAAACTCAATTGTTAAGAGCCTCTGTTGTTGCTTTTTGAGGTTCGCCGATAATTACATTATGTACTTCGCTTATAACCGGCTGATCCAGTTCAAGGCCTATTGATTGAAGGATGGGCATTAATGTTTCACCGAAAGCCTGGAATTCTTCCATGCTGCTCCATACATCAGTTACCTCAAGGTTGTTTGGGTCTCCATGACATACATGATAGCTTCTTCCTTTAGGTGAGCCAGCACCGGCAGCATTTAATTGATCAATTACCCGGGCGTACTTGTCAGCGGTAAAACCGCCGTGTTTGAAATGAATGATGACAGACATAATACTTGTTTTAAAAGTTAAATAGAGTTGAACCTTTTTCGTAAATCTTTAATGAACTTTAATAGAAGGTGTAATAAATATTAGCGGGAATTGCAGAAACAGAAGCATAACAAGGTAATCATTATTTTTATTTTGATATAATATCTCCCATCGGGATATAAATAAATTCCTGCCGTCAAAGACCAGACCTTTCCGGACTTAAAATATATTTTGATTGAAAGCAGAATACCAGCAGTGATGAAATATTTAGCATAAGCATCTTTTATATAAAAAAGCAACCCGGGGGCCAGGTTGCTTTTGAGTTAGATATTTAGATAGAGATAATATTAAAATACTTTGAATTAGCTGAACAAGCCACCTTTTTTCAATTCACGGGCACTTTCGCCAATTAAAAATCCATTTTGATAAATCTGTATGATATAATTTCCTTCCTGGAAATTGTTGCCTGGTGTAAAAGTAAATTGAACGTTCTTCTTTGCAGCTGTTTCAATATCAACCGGTAATTTAGCAGTAAATGCTTTATCACCATCTTCTCGTGTTGTAAAAGTTCCTGAGTTTAATGATTGCACAGAAATTGGTTTACCGTCGGGCCCTGTAACAACTACATAAACATCTTCAGTACCTGGCTGGGCAATACGGTTGTTTACATCAAATGATATAACGAGCTTGCTTACACGCTTTGCTGTGGTGGTTACTTTTTCTTTACCATTATGTCTTACGTCAATTGGTGTAATGGTAATGTTGTTTGCATTTAATGTAGAAGCTACATCCACTTTTTGTACAAGGCTGTCTTTTGTAGCAGTTGTTGCAGTAAGGTCTTCGGTTAATTTTACTTTATCCTGGGTTAACACAACTTTATCCTGCGTTAAATTCTGATTATCCTGTGTTAACTGCGCTACCTGCTGTTCCATGGCTGTAATTTTATCGTTCAGGCTGGCAATAAGAACCCTTGCCTTTGATAATTCAGCAGTGGTTGCATTTTTCTTGTTTAATATGCTGCGGATATCATTTTTTGTTTTAGCAATCGCCGCCTTATCTTCTGTAAGTTTGCCTTGTAAACTCGTGTTAAGAGTTGACATAGAATCCAGGCGTGACAGTGATGCGTCAAAGCTTTTTTGTATATCACTTTTTTGATCAGTAACCGTTGCGATTTCTGTTTGCTGATGTTGAATAGTTTCTCCTGTTTTGTTTTTATCAACTATTAAGAATGCTCCTGTAGCAACGAGTGCAACTGCCAAAACTCCAATGATAAGATTCTTGAAATTTTTACGTGGTTCAGTGCTTTCGGTAACAGGTGAAGAATTTGTAGTGCTCATAATTTTTATTTTTTTTTTGTGAAAATGATTTTTATTATTTTCTAATAGTTTCAGTAGAGGAGAGGAATCAAGCACAATATTTTCTTATTGCTGCCTTAGTAGTTTCGATAATCGTGCCGCGTTTCCTTTGTTAATATTTTTGACGAGAATATTTAGACGCAATGTGCTGGCCCTTAGAGATATGGAATTCTGAAATCCATTTTGTTAAAGTGGGGATCTGGGCCAGCCATAAATCAGTACTATGTAAAAAGAGATCAGGAGTGCCATTTCCTCGGCTGAATGCCTCAGCCGATATTCCTGAATTAATATTATTTTAGAATATTATGTTAAGCGCTTTTAAATTTTGTGTTAAGCCGTGACGGGGTAAAAATTCTATAATGAAAAAAAACAAGGGTGTATTTTGCCTGGAAGGTCATTGGTATGGCGATCACCGTGACACTACTTCAGTATATCCAATTCTTGACCTTGTTCATGGGTTTCACAGGATGCCTTTTATTCATCACAAGTGTTCTACCATAGAAGAGTTTAGATTCTCAATTAAGAGATGGAAGACCCAGTCTTTTCATAATAAATACCCGATTCTCTATTTAGCATTTCATGGAGAAAAGGGAATGCTTTTGGTTGGGAAAGATAATGTCTCATTGAATGAATTGGCAGATTTGTTGGAAGGTAAATGCAGGGGTGTTGTTATTTATTTTGGAGGTTGTTCCACACTTGACATACACGGGAAAACAATAAACAATTTTCTAAGAAAAACGGGGGCTCTCGCAGCGCTTGGATATACAAAAGATGTAGAATGGCTTATTTCTTCAGCCTTCGATGTTTTATTAATGAATGAATTGCAGATGGAACCCCTCGACACCATTGGTATTCGAAAAATTCATGAGATAATTATTAGGGAATACGGGGGGCTTTCTAAAAAAATCGATTTTAGAATGGTAATTAATAAGTCTGAGAGATTTGTAAGGAGAAGGAAGTTGTCCTGATAATGATTAAGTATTCTTCAGCTAATCGTAGACGTTCGTTTCGAATGGAAGCCTGCGCTTTCGAATTGGTTGTATAACAATATTATAGTTGGGATTCCGCAAATGTTATACTCAATTAATCAGCACCAACCGTAAAAGTTTTAAGCAAATGTTTTTTATAAGGATTGGGAACTTCAGATATGATTACATAGTT
This sequence comes from uncultured Chitinophagaceae bacterium, assembly GCA_963798665.1. Lineage (GTDB taxonomy): Bacteria > Bacteroidota > Bacteroidia > Chitinophagales > Chitinophagaceae > Ginsengibacter. The sequence continues at coordinate 18,575 of CAWCUN010000027.1, forward strand.
ACCGGGAACAAGGTAAGCGGTAAAGTAGCCTGTGCTTCCAGCCGGCATTTCCTGCAATCCTCCCAAAAATTCAAAACCCGGAGGTGCGGGTGAAATGAGTCCTTTGGGATCCAGCCAGTTTATCCAGGATTCTAATTTACTTATATTACTTCCGTCCAGCAGGTGTACAAGGTGTACATCATGACCCACAAAATTTTCATGTACTTTCTGATCTTTAAAGTGAACCTCAAACACCTGCTCCCCTGCGGTTGGAATTTCCTGTAGCGTGAAACCTTCAGTGCCGGAGACTTCAATATGATCAGTAGGTTTAGGTGGGCTGCCACCACTGTTTTCCTGTTTTACTATTATTTGGTCTAACATCCCCATCGCTGAATGAAATTTTCCGTTGGGCATTTTTACATAACATTCTATAAGATACAGGCCCGGGTCTAATTTAACAGTGGTGTGTGCAGTTTTACCCGGAGATACCAGGCCCGTGCCCCCGGAAATTTGTACGTCGTTAAACCACTTGGGCAAATCTCCGAATATCGCCATGCCTTCCTGTTGTTTTCCTGCGGTAATGGAATCCATAGCCCGTTGAAAAACATTTACAACCTCATTTTTAGCATCGTTTATATTTTTACCCCCGGGGTATTTTTCGAAGACCAGGAAATGGGTATCAGGTGATTCATTTTTATAAGTGACCTTATTCCAGCCGGAGTAAATGGTATCGGCAACGTTGAAATTCATTCCGGTTGAAACTACCAGCACCTCACCAGGTTTATTTTCATGAATCGTCATTGCCTCATTTTCTGATGAGTCTTTAAGCTCATTCTCTGGCATTGAGTTTTTATTTTCATGGCTATTGCATCCCACCCAGGTAAAGAATACAATTAGCAAACTGATGGAGGCAAATTGCGATAGTAAAGCAGAAGCTTTTATTGCATGTTTATGCTTTTTCACGGTCGTCATTTTAGTTTTAAAAATTGGTTTTGAGCTATGAGTGGGCCAAATCTATAAGGTAAAAAATATTTTACGTATTCACAAATTGAAAGTAGAAAAATACCTGAAATGGTTGAAGGATTTCAAGCATCGTTCTCCAAATTTGCGCAATCGTTTGCTATCTTTTTCAGTATTGCTTTCTATGAAAAATAAGCGTACTTCATAAAAATTATTTTTGGTACCGCTACAATCGATTGTAATGAAAAGATTTGTTATTACCGCCGCTGTCCTTTTGTTTTCTTACTCAATGGTAATTGCCCAGCAAAAAGCTATGGTAAGGGAATACAACAAAACATTTACCACGTATCCTTTTTCTGATCCTGATCCCGTGCCTCATATGAGCAGGATATATCCATACTTCCGCTTCGATGGGTATACTGATAAACCAGTACAAAAAGAATGGAAAGTGGTAGAATTGGAAAACAATTACATCAAAGTAATCGTCATGCCTGAAATAGGAGGAAAAATTTGGGCAGCCATCGAAAAGTCAACCGGTAAATCATTTATTTATTACAATCACGTGGTAAAGTTTCGTGATGTTGCTATGCGTGGACCCTGGACAAGTGGCGGTATTGAGCCCAACTATGGTATTATAGGGCATACACCGAACTGTGCAACTCCGGTGGATTATGTAACTATCGAAAGGCCTGATGGAAGCGTGAGCTGTGTGATCGGTGTGCTGGACCTGCTCACACGCACATCATGGAAAATAGATATCAACCTCGCAAAAGACAAAGCCTATTTTACCACGTCATCTTTCTGGTACAATGCAACTCCATTTGAGCAACCTTATTATACATGGATGAATACGGGCATAAAAGCAAGAAATGATTTGCAGTTCGTTTACCCAGGCACAAAATATCTCGGGCACGAAGGTGAGTATGCCGACTGGCCTATCAACAAAACAAATGGTAAGGATATTTCGTGGTATAAGAACAATGACTTCGGCGGCTACAAGTCGTACCATGTTTTTGGGAAGTACACTAATTTCTTCGGAGCATACTGGCATGATGATAATTTTGGTATGGGCCGCTATAGCACTCACGATAATAAACCCGGCAAGAAATTGTGGATATGGGGCTTGTCGCAGCAGGGAATGATCTGGGAAAAATTGCTTACTGATACAGACGGCCAATATGTGGAAGTGCAGAGTGGCCGAATGTTTAACCAGGCTGCTGAAGGCAGTACGTTCACGCCATTCAAGCATATTGGCTTTACGCCACACAACACTGATGTGTGGACGGAATATTGGTTCCCGGTTGTAAACACAAATGGTTTTGTGATAGCCAATAATTATGGTGCGCTTAATATTGTAAAAGAAAATAGCTGGCTGAAAATTTATTTCTCGCCTTTGCAACCAATACAGGATGAATTAAAAATAACCAATGGTGACGATGTTGTCTACTCTAAAAAACTCAATCTCAAAACGCTGGAACTTTTTAAAGATTCCATTCAACTAAATATAAACAGCGATAGCCTGATAACTACGCTGGGAGGCACCAAACTGAAATACGATGCAGCCCCATCTGCCAATGTAATCAGCCGCCCTGTAGATACTCCGGCTGACTTTGACTGGAACAGCGCTTATGGATTGTACTTACAAGGCAAGGAAGATATGCACCAGCGGGACTACATCGGAGCAGAAAAAAAATTAAAGGCGTCTCTTCAAAAAGATTCAAACTACTTGCCGGCTCTAACCGCCTATGCGGTACTGTTATATCGTAATCAAAAATATGAGGAGGCACTGTCTGCAAGTAAAAAAGCGCTTTCGATCGATACCTACGATCCGGCAGCTAATTATAATTATGGTATTATAAATGTTGCTCTGAGTAATAATGTTGATGCAAAGGACGGTTTTGATATTGCCGCATTAGGGATTGAATATCGAAGCGCCGCTTACACCGAGTTATCAAAAATATATTTCAAAGAAAAGAATTATGAGAAAGCTGTGGAGTTTGCCAATAAAAGTATTGACTTCAACAGGTATGCAATCGAAGCGTACCAATTGCTTGGGTTGATAAATCGTTTGCAAGGAAATCAATCCGGAGCAAATAAAATTCTTGATACCATTTTAGCTTTCGATCCATTGAATCATTTCGCTTTATTCGAAAAATATTTGAATAATAATTCGGTGGAAAATAAAGATCACTTTTTGTCAACGATAAAAAATGAACAGCCTGCACAAACTTTTTTAGAGACTGCTATTGAATATTTTAATCTTGGAAGAAATAACGAAGCAGACCAGGTATTGCGTTTGGCTCCGCAAAATACCGAAGTAAAATATTGGGAAGCTTATCTTGAAGATAAACCAGTGGATATACGGGAGACAGGTGACGAAAAAATATTTCCTTTCAGAAGAGAGACCGCAATGGTGCTAAAGCAATTGCTTAAGAAAAATGAAAATTGGATATTACAATATCACCTTGCCTTGATTGAATGGAATAGTAATGATTTGCAGGGTGCAAAAGAATTATTTACAGAGGTCGGGGATAAACCAATGTATGCGCCGTTCTACGCAGCAAGAGCGGAATTGTTTCAAGATGACAATAATAAATCGCTTGCAGATCTTCAAAAGGCAGCGCAGCTGGATAAATCGCAGTGGCGCTATGGCCGGGACCTTGTCAATTACTATTTGAAAAATAAAGATGCCGGCAAGGGACTGGCAATTGCCATTCAGTATTACAAATCGTTCCCGGCTAATTATGTAATCGGTATGCTGGATGTCAAAGCGCTGATAGATAACGGGCAATACGATAAGGCCAATGCTTTATTAAAGAAAATTTACATTTTGCCTTATGAAGGATCAACCGATGGCAGGCGGTTATACAGGCAAACGCAACTGATGCTGGCATTACAGGAAATGAAACAGAAGCATTATAAAAAGGCACTCACTTATGTAAGTGCATCACGTCTATGGCCTGAGAACTTAGGAGCCGGTAAACCTTATGATGAAGATATTGATGAACGGCTGGAAGACTGGCTGGCTTATCAAAATTATCTGCATCTCGATAATTCAGACTCCGCGGTGAAGATGCTTGATAATATTATCTCTTTTCATGGGGGAGTTAGTCGAACATACCCTCCCTCTGCGAATAACCTTATTACAGCATGGGCATTTAATAAAGCCGGGAAAACGGAAGAAGCGGAAAATTATTTAGCACGAGTTGTAAACGATAATCCAAATAATGTTTGGGCGCAATGGGCAATACAAACCTATAAAGGGAAGACTTATGAATTACCTGAAGTAAATGCTTCTAATGAAAATTACATCCTCCTGAATAAGTGTATGATTGACATGGAAAATAATAAGTGAATCATCGTCGAAAAATATTGATAAGCAATACATTCACTTTCTGCAAACCAACTCTTTTAACCCTGAATTTTTAAGGTTTGAAAAAATAGCGCAAACGTTTGCGTAACCTATTTCAAACGTTTGCGTGCGCAAATAAAAAATCGAAAGAGTTCAGGTGCAGCTTATTGACAAAATAAATTGCCATATTTGCAGAGAAATTAACAAAAATATAATCCACGTATAATTTTTTATCTGGAAATATAATTTGTGTTGCTTATGGACTACTCCTGATAATTTGATGTTTACTATTTCTTTTGTGCAGAGATTTAAACCCGATTAGCTAAAAAACGGGCGATTTGTACAAGAAAAAACCAGTTCTTTTAATAATAAATGTTTTGCTTTCTTTTCACCCAAATGAAAGGATTACATTGTTTGTGATTCGGATTTATAAACTTTAGCCATTAAAAATTTTACATTTATGAGGAAAATCCACCAACTATTTTTTATTCCCCTTTTGCTGCTATGTGTCTCTGCAGGTGCCCAAACCAGAACGATACAAGGGAAGGTTGTTTCAGTAAGGGATAACCAGCCGGTGTCGGGTGCATCCATACAAATCAAAGGGAACAGACCCACCGGTACGGCGACCGGAAGCGATGGGTCGTTTTCAGTAACTGCCCCGACAGGGAAGGTTACTTTAGTTATTTCAAGTGTGGGATTTGTATCAGTGGAGAAGGTTGTGGATGCCAATGTTTCCGACGTTACTATTGAGCTTGCCGGAAGCCAGAGCGAACTCGAAGGAGTTGTTGTAACTGCACTGGGGATCGCACGCAAAGAAAAGACATTAGTGTATGCAACGCAAACCGTTAAACCCTCAGAACTTACCGAAGTGAGGGATGCAAACAACGTAATCAATTCATTCCAGGGAAAAATTGCCAATGCGGTAATTAACCAGGGCTCGGGCGGACCCGGCAGTGGTGCCAGGATTGTCCTCCGCGGTAACAGATCTTTACAGCAAAGCAACAATGCGCTGATCGTAGTGGATGGTGTTCCGTATAGTAACGGAACCAACGGGACAGGAACGAGCGATTTTGGATCCGTACAGGGATCGGATGGTGCTTCAAACATCAACCCGGACGATATCGAATCGGTGACGGTTTTGCGGGGCGCATCTGCCGCCGCTCTCTATGGAAGCCAGGCAGGTAACGGCGTAATTGTAATAACTACTAAAAAGGGAAGAAAGGATCGTCTTTCTGTTACCCTTAATTCAGGTGTTACTGTTGAATCTGCATTTGCGCTGCCCGATTTTCAAAACCAATACGGCCAGGGAAATGGTGGCCAGCTCCGGCTGGATACCACGGCGTATGTCGGGGATAGCTGGGGGCCTAAGATGAACGGCCAGAATTACATTAATTATCTCGGACAGCCATCTACCTATTCTTCGCAGCCCGATAATGTCAAAGATTTTTTCAGGGACGGTACAAGCTTAAATAATTCAATAGGTATAAATACCGGCACTGAAAAGATGCAAACTTATTTATCATATACTAATAACCTTATAGAGGGTATTATTCCAAGAAACGACCTTACCCGGCATACCGTTAATTTTAGAATTACAAATGAGATAAGCTCCCGTTTTTCTACTGATGCCAAGATTACTTATGTAAACCAGGATATTAAGAACAGGCCGCGGACAGGAGAAGAAAATGCACCGGTAATTGACATTTACCAGATTCCCAGGAATGTGTCAACCGGCGATGCTACCCAATACGATTTTCTTAATAACGTAGGTATTACAACGCCTACAGCATGGCCTTCTACACTGGCCTCTATTTACCAGAATCCATATTGGGAAACTTACAGAACTTCTATAAACGAAACGAGAGACAGGATAGTAGGATTTCTTAGAGCCAAATACAAGATTACAGACTGGTTGAATATTTCAGGAAGGGCTAACCTTGACAGGACATTTGATGCAGGTGATAACGCTATTTCGCTGGGTACTATTTTATGGGCTAAGTCAGGCGGAGACTACCAAAAAAGAAATATTACCGTTACCGAGAAATGGTTCGATGTAATGGTAGACGGTTCCAATAACATCACTAAAGATATAAAGGTTACGTATAGGGTTGGCGGCATTTTCCAGGACAGCAAATATGATGAAACCGATGCTAGCGCAAATGGCTTGAATATAACAAACAAGTTCAGCTTAAACTTTGCAAAGGCGCCTTCAACAGGTCAGGGTTACAGCCAGGTGCAAACGCAGGCAGTGTTTGGCCAATTAAATTTTGCATTCTTAAATGCTATTTATCTTGACGCCAGTCTTCGTAACGATTGGGATTCCAGGCTACCAAAACCTTATTCATTCCAGTATCCGTCTATTGGAGTGTCTGCTGTGTTCTCCGATTTATTTACGCTTCCTACAGCTATTTCATTTCTTAAAGCAAGTGTAAACTATGCTGAAGTTGGAAACGGAGGAAAATTTGCATTGCTGAATCCAATTTACAATTATAGCCAGGGTGCAGGCAACGGATATCTTTCACGTGGTACTACATTACCGTTACCAGGTTTAAAACCTGAAATAGTTAAAAGCACCGAGATTGGCGCTGAAGCAAGATTCATAAATAACCGGATTGGTTTTACTGCTACCTATTATAAGAGTAACTCATTTAACCAATTACTACAGGTTGCTTTGCCACCGGCTTCGGGTTATGCAAATAAATATATAAATGCGGGTAATATTCAAAACTCCGGCTTCGAAGCTGTAATAAATGGTACACCTGTGGTGAATAAAAATTTTACATGGGATGTTACATTCAATTTTGCACTCAACAGGAGTAAAGTGATTGCACTAAGTGATGACGTAAAAATATTTTATCTCGGCGGTGGATTTGGACGCTCGGCAACTCCGGTGGTAGAAGAAGGCAAGGCTTATGGTGACCTTCTTGCGTTCAAATGGGCTACTGATGCGAAAGGACAGCATATCGTAGATGCTGCAGGCAAGCCTGTATTAACACAAGAGCAGGAATACATTGGGAATTTCAATCCAAGATATACTCTCGGATTATCTAATTCATTTGAGTATAAAGGTATTTTTGTACGGATATTAACTGACGGCCGTATCGGTGGAACTATAGTTTCGGGAACAGAAATGAACCTTGCTTTCAGTGGTCTTCCTGAGGTTACCCAAAACTTCCGGGAAGGAGGCTGGAGCCTCGGAGGCGTAGATGCTAATGGATCTGCTGTTTCTGCGACAACTACCGCCCAGGATTTCTGGCAAATAGCTTCTGGTAAGCGTTATGGCGCAGGAGAATTCTTTGCATACGATGCCACAAATTTCAGGCTTCGTGAGCTCACTGTGGGCTACGCTATTCCTATCAAAGAAAATAAGTATGTAAAAGCATTGAAGCTTTCTTTAGTAGGAAGAAATTTATTCTGGATATACCGCGGCGAATCACGACTTGATCTGCCAGGGATTGGTAAAAGAAAGATGTGGTTTGACCCTGACATGAGTCTTAGTAATTCAAATTACCAGGGCGTTGAATACGGTACGCTTCCTGCTACCCGGAGCTATGGCCTTAATTTGCAGGTTACTTTTTAATTCAAAATATTTAACTTTAAAATATGAAACAACTAGATGTTTTTATCCGGAGCAGGTTTTTCCTCCTGCTTTTATCTGCAAGCTTTATGCTATCTGCCTGTACCAAGAAGTTTGATAGTATCAATACAGACAGGAATACTATCGCCACAGTTGGCTCCGCAGAGTTACCTTACTTGTTTGCAAAAGCCGAGCAAGCTGCTTCTCCAAGTATATGGACCTACCAGATAGCGCAGAATCTTTTTGCAGATCAGTACGCACAGTACTTCGCGTGTACGGCAACTTATTTTCCTTCTGACAGAAATGTAATAAGGATGGATTGGGTTGGCGCCGCTTTTAATCCGATATACACAGATATGGTTCCACAACTCCAATCAATCCTGGAGGCAGCCGATCCCGGCTCTCCGGAATATGCCATTGCAAATATTGTTTGGGTATTAGGTTTTCATAGAGTTACTGACTATTGGGGCCCAATCCCATACTCACAGGCAGGCGTACCCGGCACCTCAGTGCCATACGATCCCCAGGACCAGGTATATGATGACTTCTTCAAGCGCCTGGGTGCAGCAGTGGCAACGTTGAAAGGCAATGCAGGAGCGAGTCCATATGGCTCATTTGATTTGATGTATGCTGGTGACGTAGGCAAGTGGATCAAATTTGCGAATACACTGCGCCTGCGTTTGGCAGTTAGAATATCAAAGGTAGACCCTGCACGGGCTAAGTCCGAAGCCGAAGCCGCCTATGCTGACGGCGTTATGATGAATAGTCCTGATGACGACGCTTTAATTCAAAAAAGTCTTTCAGGAGATGACAACAACGGTTTATCAATTATGTCGGACTGGAACGAATTCAGGATGAGTGCGGCTATGGAATCTGTAATGAAAGGCTACCAGGATCCGAGAATCAGTGAATATTGGCTGCCTGATGGAGCTACAGGGGACAATCCCGGGGGCAATGGCAAGTATGATGGTTTGCGCAATGGCCTTACATCCACACAGCTTACAGATGCACAAAACAGTTATGCAGCAAATGCTAAAGTGGGGAAAAGATGGTCTTCTCCTTCATTCGGCGGCAGCGGTGATTATCTCAGTACTCCGCAAAATATCATGTGCGCAGCCGAAGCTTATTTCCTAAGGGCAGAGGGCGCTGAACTTGGCTGGAATATGGGAGGCACTCCGAAAGAATTGTATGAGGCAGGAATAACCACATCCATGAAACAATGGGGTATAACAGATAACGCTGCTATACAAAGCTATATTAATAGCTCTAATAAGCCGGTAGCGCCAAACGATTTTCTCAATTCTCCGCCTGTTTCTGATGCGCCAATAAAGTTTGCAGCTGATGAGGCTACACAACTGGAGCAAATAGCTATTCAAAAATGGCTTGCGTTGTTTCCTGATGGTTACGAGGCCTGGGCAGACTACAGAAGAGCACGTACGTTTATATTGTACCCGGTTGCTAATTCAGATAATCCTGATATAACTAATACAACAACTCAATACATACGCAGGATACCTTTCCTTCTTTCGGAAACACAAGTTAATGGTGCAGCAGTGGACGCCGCGATTCCATTACTTAACGGGCCGGATAAAGTAACAACACCACTGTGGTGGGATAAAAATTAATTTGTTGTAAATAATAAATATCGAAACAGATTCCATCAGTATTATTGGTGGAATCTGTTTCATTTTAGGCCATGCACTAAATTGTTGCGGCGTTTCATTTTTGCACTGCTGCTTCTGCTCGTCCCAATCAGTTGACTCTTTAAAAAAAACTTTACATTTATAATTAATTTTTATCCGGATGTTCAAATATTTTTTGTGTGCAGTATCATTTCTCTCCCTGGTTTTTTTTTCCTGTAAAAATGATAACAAGTCTTTATTTACACCGTTAGATAAAAACACGACCAATATTAATTTCCAGAATACATATTTCGAAGACGGCCCTTTGAATGTGGCAAATTATATATACTTCTACAATGGAGGGGGCGTTGCTATCGGGGACATTAATAATGATGGCTTGCAGGATATATTGTTCACCGGAGCCATGGTTAGAAACCGCTTATTTTTAAACAAGGGAAATTTTGAATTTGAGGACATCACCAAACAAAGCACTGTTGACGAAAAGCAGGGCTGGTGCACTGGCGCAACCATGGCGGATGTAAATGGTGACGGCAAACTGGATATTTATATATGCAGGAGCGCCGATATCAATCCGAAAATGCGAACAAACCTGCTCTTTATAAATAATGGCGATAATACCTTTTCAGAGAAGGCTGCGGAATATGGTCTTGCTGATTCAGGGTATTCAACCCAGGCAGCATTTTTTGATTTTGATAAAGATGGTGACCTGGATTGCTTTATTATTAATCACTCCATACAAAAATATACGGCAGGTGTGCAGGAAAAGCCCGAATTGAGAAACGAATACAATGCAGCGTTTGCGAGTAAGCTTTACCGTAATGATAATGGCCACTTTACCGATGTTAGCAGGCAGGCGGGGATTATTTCAGATGTGCTCACTTTTGGTTTGGGAGTTGCTATTTCAGATTTCAATAATGATGGGTGGCCGGATATATATCAATCCAATGACTTTAACGAGCCGGATTATCTCTTCATAAATAATCGTAACGGGACCTTTACAGAACAATTATCAAAATCGATGGATGAAATTTCATTGTTTTCTATGGGTTCTGATGCCGCCGATTATAATAATGATGGTAAGGTAGATCTCCTGACCCTGGACATGATGCCCGAAGACAACGCAGCTATAAAAATGCACAGCGGAGCAGAAAACTACGATAAATTTCAAACTCTTTTCACAAACGGTTTCTATTACCAGTACAGCCGCAATATGCTCCAGGAAAATAATGGCGATGGCACATTTAGTGAAGTAGGACAATTATCCGGCGTCTCTAATTCTGATTGGAGCTGGTCTGCTCTTTTCGGTGATTATGATAATGATGGAAACAAAGATCTTTTCGTAACCAACGGTTATATGAAAGATTATACCGACATGGATTTTATGAAGTATTCCATTGACCGGCTTATCCGTTCCATGCACAAAGACACCTTCGATGCAATTCCTGAGTACATCAGAAAAATGCCCACCAATAAGATCGCGAATTTTATTTATCAAAATAACGGTAATCAAACCTTTACTAAAAAAACGAAAGAGTGGGGGCTGGATCAGCCAACCGTGTCTGCCGGGGCTGCATACGCTGACCTTGATAATGACGGCGATCTGGATCTGGTGATTAGTAACTGTAACGATTATGCCAGTATTTACAGGAACAATGCTGAAGGCGTTTTAGGAAATAATTTTCTTCGGGTCAAACTTGAGGGGCCTCCATCAAATGGCAGAGGTATCGGGACCAAGGTTAAACTCTTTTGCAAAGGACAGCAATACTACCAGGAAGAATCTCCTGTGCGTGGCTTTCAATCTTCATCCGATCCGGTATTGAATTTTGGTATTGGGAAAAACAGTTCCATAGATTCTGTATTGGTTATTTGGCCGGACGATCATTATCAAAAACTTGTGCAGGTAAAGCCAAATCAAACGCTCACGATTAAAATTGCTGATGCGAAGGAAAAGTGGGTGTACGATACAACATCTGCAGCCGGTAACCAGCTGTTTGAGCAAGCATCCATGCCTGCAGTTAAGCATCATGAAAACGAGTTTAACGATTTTAATGTTCAGACACTGTTGCCCAATTATCTTTCACGCCAGGGACCTTGTATTGAAGTTGCAGACGTTAATAAGGATGGTCTTGAAGATTTTTTCATAGGAGGGGCGAAGGACCAGCCTTCACAAATATTTATTCAAAACAGCAACAATACTTTTACTGCGAAGTCCGAGCCCGCTTTAGCAAAAGACGCTGCCAGTGAAGATGTAGCTGCCGTTTTCTTTGATGCCGATAATGATGGGGACGAAGATCTGTACGTTGCAGGTGGCGGATATGAGTTCAATGAAAATGACCCGGCCCTGCAAGACAGGCTGTACATAAATGATGGCAAGGGAAATTTTACCAGGAAAGGTGACGCTTTACCCCAACTATTATCGAGTAAAGGCTGTGTAAAGGCTGCAGATATTGATGGTGACGGCGACCTGGATTTATTTGTTGGAGGAAGAGTAGTGCCGGGTAAGTATCCTACCGCACCTGAAAGTTTTATCTTATTAAATGATGGGAAGGGAAAATTTACAAATGCTACCCTAAATGTGTGCAAGGATGTGCAGCATATTGGTATGGTGACTGATGCTTTGTGGGTTGATCTTAATAACGATAATCAACCTGACCTTGTGCTGGTTGGTGAATGGATGCCAATAAAAGTTTTTATCAATCAGAATGGGAAACTTACCGATAAATCGTCCGCGTATATTCCATTTGCAAGTAACGGCTGGTGGAATAAAATTTATGCCGATGATATGGACGGTGACGGTGATGTTGATTTGATTGCCGGTAACTGCGGATCGAATACCCAGTTTCATGTTGATGAAAAAACCCCCATGACTATTTGTTATAAAGACTTTGATGATAACGGTACTATAGACCCTGTGCTTTGTTATTATATTGATGGTGTTTCTTATCCTTATAACTCACGTGACGATATTGTCGAGCAGCTTCCCGGGCTGAAGAAAAAATTTCTTGAATATAAGGAGTATTCGGTTGCGACCATTAATGACATGCTTACACCCGAGCAATTGAAAGGTGCAGTTACTTTAAAAGCGGAGATGATGCAAACTGTTTACCTTGAAAATAAAGGCAATGCTGGTTTTGTTGCACATCCATTACCTTTGGCTGCACAATATGCACCGGTGTATGGTATTGTGACCGAAGACGTGAACGGCGATGGTAAAAAAGATATCTTACTAACGGGTAACAATACATGGACAAGAATAAAATTTGGACGATACAGCGCTAACCATGGTGTGCTGTTACTTGGTAATGGGAAAGGAGATTTTACGTATGTTCCCCAGGTAAGAAGCGGTTTAAATATCAGGGGAAATGTAAGGAGCCTTCAACTGATTAAAACGGGAAAATCGCAAAGTGTTATTGCGGGTGTTAATGATACCGATGCAATACTGTTGAAACTGCGAACGCCCTGATCATTTTGGTTTGGACGGTTTCGTGAGCGTTTTGTCTTTCATTTTTTTTGTAACCACATCTGCCGGGTATTTTAGGGCAAGCTTTCTTATTTCATAGCTGAACTCTGTAAAAGTTTCTTCCCATAGTTTGGCCTCTTCCTCAGTATAATTGTAAAACCCTTTTGCATTCGCGACACCTTGTCCTCCTTCCTTTACGATCCTGTCAATAAGCTTAGGAACTTTTTTACTGTTGGAAAGAGTGGGGAACAAATCTTTCATCACATTATGATATGCGGGCACACCGGTAAGGTCCATCCAGCGAAAGGCACCAACAAGGGTCATCCAATATCCTGCATTATTACGGCAGGCCCTGTCCACATCTTCCACAGTTGCGTACCCATTTTCCACCAGGTAAAACGCTTCCCGGTATAGTGCATACATCAGGCGATTGGTAATAAATCCTCTAATATCTTTTCGAACAAGTGTCGGCTCTTTACCCCAATAGTGAGAAAGTTCATATAAATATTCACCTTTTGAAATATCACTTTGTTCACCGCAAATAATCTCAAGGAAACGTGTGGTATGAGAGGGCTCGGCCCAATGCAATCCAAAAAAACGATGGGGGTATTTGGTTTCTTTTTGAAGGATGCTGATCGGTATGGCCGATGTATTGCTGGTGAGAAGGGCATCTTTATTAATTGCCTTTTCAATCTTTTGATACACTGCTTTTTTTATAGAGATATTTTCAAGGGTACATTCTATTACCAGCTTACAATCTTGCAACAACGAATAATCCTCCGTGATATAAAGCCTCTTTAAATAATATCCTGGTGAATGCGTAATCATTCCCTCTTGTTGCGACATGGATAGATGATGAGTGATTCTCTTTTTGGCATGTTCAAGATCTGCGGCGATAGGCGCTACGGCAATTACCTTATGACCTGCAATTAATAAGCAGGTGGCGATGCTGCATCCCATTAATCCAAGTCCTACAACACCGGCATTCACATCAGGTATACTAATTTTTTTTGACATTAATTATTTTTTTTGATGAGGATTATATTTTTAATAGGTAGCCCTTCCACCTGAAAGATCGAAGGTAAAGCCGGTTGTAAAACTATTTGCCGGCGAAACAATATACGTTACTATGTCAGCCAGTTCATCTAAGGTTCCGCAACGCTTCATCGGAATTTTGTCGGTCATATATTTTATTTGTTCCGCTGGCATGGTATCTAAAAGGGCTGTCCTGATAACTGCGGGGGCAAGAGCATTTATTGTGATGCCTGTTTCTGCATATTCTTTTCCCTGTACCTTAGTCATTCCTATTACTGCAGCTTTGGAAGCTGAGTAGGCCAGCATACCTGCATTACCTTCTTTGCCTGCAATAGAAGCTATGTGCAGGATGCGGCCATAATTTTGCCGGAGCATAACCGGTAATACAAATTTTGATGTAAAATACGAGCCCATAAAATTCACTTCAAAAACATTACGCAGATCTTTCGTTGACGTTTCATGTGTTTTAATATTAGTCACACCCGTGATGCCTGCACTATTTATTAAGATATCTATCCTGCCAAATCTTTTTGCAATCGCTTCTATGATATCTCTTACCGAATTTTCATCAGCAACATTTACTTCATAATTTTCTGATTGATTTTTAAAATCACCTGTAATAGCTTTTGATGAATCGAATTTTTTATCCAGCAAAGCGAGGTTCGCTCCTTCTGAAGATAATTTTTTGGCAATAGCTAAACCCAGGCCTGAAGCAGCGCCTGTGATAACAGCGACCTGGCTTTTCAAACGAATCGTACATGAGTTTCTATTTTTTAGAATATACTTTTCTTCTTCAATTCATGATAGAATGGGCAAAAATACCCCGATAAAATTTACGATGAAGTATTTGCGAATTATATACATATTTCTATTCAAGGCCGGTAATTACTATGCCATCTATTACACTTGAAGGCGACGCCAATGGCGCACCACACCCCGAGGCCAATGTCTATGCTAAAAAATTTTCGGGTAAGTATTCTCACCGGGTCATAACGGGTGGTATCGGACATAATCTTCCCCAGGAAGCACCCAATGCTTTTGCGGATGCTGTGATTGAAGCCGATAACTTTTCAAAATGAATTCCCATAACCGATTTTGATGCTGAAAAATTCAGAGTAATTAACTGCACTGCCAACAGATAGTATCAATGATTGTGAATTTCACTGCTATCAGCTATCCATTATCTTCTTCCAGGTCATCATGATCATCACCACCGAGACTGTAATAATTATTTTCCTCGTCTTCTTCGCCAATGGCTTCGTCAGCATCGTCTAATTCTGTACCAGGCAAATCAAGATCGTCCGCAAGGTTATCAATGTTACCTGGCTTTCTTTTTTACAGGTTTGATCTTCATCTTCAAGAGGCTCTTCTTTTTCGCGACTATAAATATCATCTTCCTTGTTATAAACAGGCAAAGGGAATTCTTTGTCTTTTTCAGAACTACGGGATTTTTGTTTGGTTTTCTTATTCATATAAATATGTATTAGGTTCTATTTATACCGATATTCAAAGATAGCTTAAAAGATCGCTTCTGATTATGCCGTGTAGAAAACGAAGATATTGATTCACTCCGCTGCTCCTGAAATATTTTAAATTATAAAAAGTTGTCTTCTTTTTGTGACCAGGGAAGATAAACGATGGTTCGGTTAATCGTGATATTGTTAATACTTCCTATTCAAAAACCGAACACACAACTGTATCAAAACCGGACACTTTACTATCTCCTTAAACTCATAAATCCTTTATTACCAAAAACATAAGTTCACGGCAATATTTTGGAGCGGTTTATATGATTATCAATGAATTGTCATAAAGAGTAAAATTCAAAAATAAAATGTAGCGTAATGGTGCTGACTTTTTACTTTCTCCTTTTGACTTAATATAGTACTATGATTAAGAATTATTTTAAGATCGCTTTCAGAAATCTTTGGAACAACAAGGGATTTTCTGCAATAAACATTGTAGGGCTTGCGGTAGGATTGGCTACCTGCCTGCTCATGTTATTTTATGTAACCGATGAATTAAGCTATGATAAATTTAATGAGAAAGCTGATAGAATTTATCGCGTGGATGGTGATATACAATTTGGCGGTAATCATTTCGTATTGGCAGTTGCCCCTGACCCAATGGGACCGGCACTAAAAAATGATTTCCCCCAGGTAGAGCAATATGTTCGTTTCCGCGGCTACGGGGGACTGTTAGTAAAGAAAGGCAACCAGAATATTAGTGAAGACAAAGTAATTTATGCAGACTCTACTTTGTTTGACGTGTTTACATTGCCGATGATACAGGGCGATCCCAACACAGCATTGAAAGAACCCAAAGAGCATTGTACTGACAGAAACAACCGCTGAAAAAATATTTTAACTCAACCGATGTTGTAGGTAAAAACTTAATAATTAATGATACCAGTAATTTTAAAGTAACAGGTGTTATAAAAGATATTCCTTCCCAATCGCATTTTAATTTCAATTTTTTTGTTTCGATGTCAACTACTGATGAGAGCAGGCAGAACAACTGGGTGAGTAATAATTTCAATACCTATATAGTATTAAAAAAAGGCGCTGATCCTAAAAAGCTGGAAGCCCAGTTTCCTTCGGTAGTACTTAAATATGTTGGCCCGCAGGTAAAGCAACTGATGAATATTGATATGAATGAATTTAATAAAAGCGGAAATTTTGATACATACAATTTAACTCCGCTTACCAGCATTCATTTACATTCCAATAAAACCGCTGAATTGGGACCTAACAGCAATATTGAATTTGTATATATATTTTCATTTATTGCTGTCCTGATTTTATTGATTGCATGTGTGAACTTTATGAATCTTTCTACGGCACGTTCATCCAACCGTGCAAAGGAAGTAGGCGTAAGAAAAGTATTGGGCTCATTGAGAAAATATCTCGTTGCTCAATTTCTTACAGAATCAGTTCTTATCAGTTTCATAGCATTAATACTTGCCGTAATAATTGCATCAGTGCTGCTTCCATATTTCAACCAGTTATCGGGTAAACAACTTGACTGGCATGTATTCTCAAACCCATGGTTAGTTCCCACTCTTATAGGTTTAATGTTAGTTGTTGGTATAATTGCGGGAAGCTATCCTGCCTTTTTCCTGTCGGCATTTAACCCGGTGGAAGTATTGAAGGGAAAGCTGGCTAAGGGTTTTAAAGGCAATTGGCTCAGAAGCGGACTGGTAGTTTTTCAATTCTTTATTTCTATTGCACTTATTATTGGAACAATCGTTATTTATAACCAGCTACAATATATAAGAAATAAAGATTTGGGATACAACCGTGACCAGGTTTTAATTATTAAAAATACACATCCTCTCGGTAAAAGCGCTACAGCTTTTAAAGAGCAGGTATTACAAATTTCGGGTGTTCAAAAAGCAACTATGACCGGCTTTCTTCCAACATCAGACTGGCGTACGGACAGCCCTTTATTCCCCGATGCAACTTTAGATCAAAAGCATGCAGTATCGTTGCAAATATGGACTGTGGATGAAAATTATATTCCTACCCTGGGTATGAGCATGGCAAAGGGAAGAAACTTTTCAAAAGATTTTAAAACAGATTCTACAGGCGTAATTCTTAATGAGGCCGCAGCAAAATTATTAAGCTTTCCTGATCCTATAAATAAAACATTGTACTACATGAGAAACCTGCAGGATAATAAGGACCTTATAGCATATCACATTGTAGGGATTGTGAAGAATTTTAATTTCAATTCATTGCGGGAAGAAGTTACGCCGCTGGCACTGGTGTATGGTGAACAAAATGGCAGCGTTGCTTTTAAAATCAACTCAGGCAAATATTCCCGGCTTAATTGCACAGGTTGAAAATAAATGGAAGACAATGGCGGCGGGTCAGCCATTTAATTATTCTTTTATGGATGAGGATTTTAATAACACCTATAAATCCGAGCAACAGACAGGGAAAATATTTATATCATTTGCTGTACTCGCAATTTTTATTGCATGCCTTGGTTTGCTTGGCCTTGTAACCTATGCAGCCGAGCAGCGCACTAAGGAGATAGGTATTCGCAAAGTATTAGGCGCATCGGTAGGTACTATTGTAAGTATGTTATCAAAAGATTTTCTAAAGCTCATTGTAATTGCGGCGATCATTGCATTTCCTGTTTCATGGTGGGCGATGCACACATGGCTGCAGCATTTTGCTTACAGGATATCAATTACCTGGTGGGTATTTGTAATTGCAGGAGGCCTGGCGCTTTTAATTGCATTACTAACGGTAAGCTTCCAGGCTATTAAAGCAGGGATTGCAAACCCGGTGAAGTCTTTGCGGACTGAATAAGAAATGAATAAAAAATTCATGCGGGGATGAAGATTTTTAGAACAGCGTAAAATGTCACGATTCAGAACGTAAAATATAAAATCATTTAATGAAAAAATTATAATTGAGGTATGTTTAGAAATTATATAAAAACAACCTTTCGAAATCTTTGGAAAAATAAAGGGTATAGTTTCCTGAATATATTTGGCCTGGCAATTGGCATCGCCTGCGCAGGATTAATTTTTTTATGGGTAGAAGATGAGTTGAACTACGATCAGTTCAATACAAAAAAGGACCAGTTGTATTTTGTGAGGGAGAACCAGAAGTATGAAACCTACACGGCTACTTTCGGTTCAACCCCGGGGGGTCTGGCTCCGGCTATGCAGGCTGAAATTCCAGGCATTGCCAATACATGTCGAACTTCAGAAGGCGGCCGTTCATTACTTTTTACGATTGGCGATAAAGCGATGTATGCATCCGGTAAATATGCGGAAGCTTCTTTGTTTGATATGTTTACGTTTCCCTTTGTGCAGGGCAATGCAAAAAATCCTTTCACTCAATTACATTCTATCGTAATTACGGAAACAGCAGCAAAGAAATTTTTTGGAAATAATCCCAATAGTTATCAGGACGTAATTGGTAAAAGTGTTCGTGTTAATAACGAGCAGGACTATGTGGTATCGGGTGTTTTGAAGGACATCCCCAAAAATTCAACATTACAATTTGAATGGATAATGCCTTTTAAAATTTGGTACGATCAAAGTCCGTGGTTATATAGTTGGGGAAATAATTCGCTGAGCACCTATGTTGAGCTAAAGCCAGGTGTTGATGTTGCATCAGTTAACAGGCAGTTGTATAATTTTATTCAAAAGCGTGAACCATCGTCTATTGCACGGCCGTTTTTATGGAGCATGAAGGACTGGCACTTGTATAATGATTTCGAAAACGGAAAACCAACGGGTGGCGGGCAAATTCAATATATGCATTTGTTTTCCATTATAGCATGGATCATCTTGTTTATTGCCTGCATTAATTTTATGAATCTTTCAACAGCCCGCAGCGAAAAGCGTGCACGTGAGGTGGGTGTGCGTAAAGTATTGGGCGCAGGAAAAAAACGATTGATAATACAGTTCATTGGCGAAGCATTATTTATGTCAATGATTGCTGCGGTGATAGCGGCCCTTATTATTTCTTTGGTACTGCCCGCATTTAATGCGCTTGTAGAAAAACAACTGAGCGCCGGTTTAAATAATCCTGCCAACATAGTTGCACTCTTATTAATAACATTGATATGCGGCCTTGTTGCGGGCAGTTATCCTTCCTGTACTTATCATCCTTTAATCCTGTATTTGTTCTTAAAGGTGTGAAGCTGAAAACCGGTAGTGCTGCGTTTATACGTAAAGGGTTAGTAATACTGCAATTTACCATTTCAATTGTGCTCATCATCAGTACCATTATTATTTTCCAGCAGATACAACATGTAAAAAACAGGCAATTAGGATTTAATAAAAACAACCTGCTTATCTACAGATGTCGTTGGCAATGTTGATAAAAATTATCCTTCTATAAAAGAAGATCTTTTAGGCACCGGTGTTGTAGATAATGTTGCATTGTCGGATCATGTAACAATTTATGGTGGCAATAATACCGATGCAATGACGTGGGACGGAAAAGCAGCAGTGGCTAAAATTTTAATCTCAACAAGGTATGTTACACCGGAGTTTATGAAAACTTCGGGCATCAGCGTAATTGAAGGAAGAGATTTCCAAACCGGCGATTCAACCGATAGTAAAAAATTGAATGTGCTCATCACACAATCTTTTGAAAAATTAATGGGAACTGAAAGCGCTGTTGGCAAAATATTGCGATATGAAGGAGATACGAGCAACACAACCGCAACAGTCGTGGGTGTCGTGAATGATTATGTATATGGAAATATGTATGGCCAATCTGATCCTGTTTTATTTGTATGCACCGCACCTGAAAATACTAAGATGATGTACCTGCGAATAAAGCCGGAAAGTAACACTGAACTGGCATTGGCAAAGATTGGTGCTGTAATGAAAAAGGATAATCCTGCTTTTCCGTTCAACTATGTTTTTGTAGATGACCAGTTCAATTCCATGTTCATAAGCGAAATGCTTATCAGTAAATTATCCCGTGTGTTTGCAGCGCTTGCTATTTTTATTTCATGTTTGGGATTATTTGGCCTGGCCGCTTACACAGCAGAGCGCAGAACAAAAGAAATAGGAATACGAAAAGTATTGGGTTCAAGTGTCACCGGTATTGCAGCGTTGCTATCAAAAGATTTTTTAAAGCTGGTCGCCATATCATGTGTTGTGGCTTTTCCCGTAGCCTGGTGGATGATGCATACCTGGTTACAAAATTATCAATACAGGATTGAAATAAGCTGGTGGATTTTTATTGTTGCAGGATTACTTGGAATTTTTATTGCATTACTTACTATTAGTTTCCAGGCTATCAAAGCTGCGGTTGCCAATCCTGCAAAGAGTTTGAGAACAGAATAGAAAATGGAAATAAAAACTCAAATGTGGAAAATGGCTACAATTATTTTTGGCTTCTGATTTTCGCTTTTGAATCTAAATAAAAAATAAAGGTTAATATTTTTTTATGTTTAGAAATTACATAAAAACAGCATTTCGCAATCTTCGTAAAAACAAATTATATTCTTCCATTAATATTTTCGGACTAACGGTGGGGTTGGCCGCGTGTTTGCTGATTGGTGTTTACATAAGCCATGAATTGAGTTATGATACATTTAATGTGAATGCAGATCGCATAGTGCGTGTAACAATGGAATACGGGAAGGACGGAACGGTAAATACTACGGCTACGACAGGTACTAAAGTTGGGCCACAGTTTGCAAGAACATTCCCTTCAGTAGAAGAATATGCGAGAACATTTATAAGCCATAACGTGGTAAAAAGCGGGGACAAAATATTTGATGAGCCACGCATTTTGTATGCCGATCCGGCTTTCTTTAAAATATTTTCGTTTCATATTCTTGAAGGTGATGCCGTTACAGCGCTTAATGCGCCTGACAAAGTTGTTATTACCGCGTCCATGGCAAAAAAATATTTTGACACCGATAACTACCATGAGGTAATTAATAAAACCCTCACAAGTGGTGGTAAAGATTTAAGGGTATCTGCAGTTTGTGAAGATGTACCGCAGAACTCCCAGATAAAATTTGATTTTGCTACTCCTTTTTTAAACCTGGGAAATGGAGTTGAGGAAGAACAATGGTGGACAGCCAACTGGATAACCTATTTTCTACTGCATGATAAAAAAGATATTTCTCAGTTGCAGAAACAGGTAAGTGCTTATATGAATACACCCGAAGTTAAAAAAGAGGCTGGCCTTGAGGGAACGGGTTATCTCACCTATCACCTGGAGCCCCTTACTACTGTGCATTTGTATTCTTCGCTTGCAGGCTTTGAGCCAAACGGCGGCATCACTTACATTTATATGTTTTCAGTTATTGCTTTATTGATACTAATTATTGCTTGTGCTAACTATACCAATCTTGCGACGGCGCAATCTGTGGGGCGTAGTGGTGAAATAGGAATTCGAAAAGTAATAGGTGCATCAAAGAAACAAGTGTTTATGCAATTCATAGGTGAATCTTCATTTATCACTTTTGTTGCCGCTGGCCTGGCATTGGTGTTAAGTATCTTTTTAATTCCATACTTTAATAAAGTTACCGGCAATCATTTTGCCGCGGGCATATTATTACAACCGCTTCCAATTATTGCATTGATCGCATTTGCGATACTGGTAAGTTTTTTTGCAGGATTGTATCCGGCGCTGGTACTTTCAGGCACGCAGGTTATGGGTGTTCTTAAAAAGGGATTTTCTTTTACCGGTGGTAATAATTTTTTACGCAAAGCGCTTATTGTCGGGCAGTTTGGAATTTCCATATTCCTCATAATTTATACCGTCATCATTTTGCAGCAAAAGCATTATATGCAAACAAAAAATCTTGGCTATGATAAAGATCATATTGTAGTGCTGCCGATAGGCGGAAATATGCTTAGCAATTTTCAAAGCCTGAAGGAGGCATTTGAACAGGTGCCCGGAGTGGCAGGCGTTACTGCTTCCTACGAAACACCGGAATACGTGGAGTGGGGTGATGGCGTAACTGCTATTGATGAAAAAGGCACACATGATATTTCTTTAAATGCAATGCCGGTGGATTTGGATTTTACCAAAACAATGAAGATGCAATTGGTTGCAGGCCGCGATTTTCAGCGATCAGACTTTGCAATGATGGATACAAACAACAATGGTGAAAATTACCGCCAGCCGTATATCATAAATGAAACACTTGCAAAAAAAATCGGGTGGACACCTCAGCAATCTGTTGGACGGATAATTGAAAACAGGGCAAAGGGGCCAGTGGTAGGTGTGGTAAAAGATTTTAATTTTAGCAGCTTGCATGAACCGATAGGGCCACTCCTAATTTTCCTGGGTCGTGATTTTTCACGTGATTTTATGTTACGCATAAATGGCAGCGATATACAAAACACCATTAGCCGCCTGGAAACAGTATGGAAACAGCGTATACCCGACAGGCCGTTTATTTATCATTTTCTCGATGATGATTACAATAAATTATATCTCGCAGAACAAAGAACATCGGCATTATTTGGTATTGCAGCAGGGATAGCCATTGTTTTAGCATGTCTCGGTTTGTTTGGATTAGCTGCGTTTACAACAGTACAACGTACTAAAGAGATTGGTATAAGAAGGGTGCTAGGAGCCAACGTAAGCAGTATTACTATATTGATTGCAAAAAACTTTTTGCGGTTAGTAGGTATCGCCGTTCTTATAGCTGTTCCTCTGGCATACTGGGCGGGAAACAAATGGTTACAGGATTTTGCATTCCGGATTCCGGTACATGCAGATGTATTTGTAATAACGGCTTTGGTAACCGTGTTAATAGCGTTGTGTACTGTAGGTTATCATGCTTTGAGAGTAGCGCTTATGAACCCGGTGAATAGTTTGCGAAGTGAGTGATTTTTATTAAGCCGATTCGTCAAATTCTGGTTCATGTCTATCGCGTTTAAAACTTTAAGAACAGAATAAAAATTTTATTATGATAAAAAATTATTTAAAAATCTCCATTCGGAATTTATTAAAGAATAAAACCTATTCAATTATTAACATCGGGGGTATAGCCATTGGGCTTACCGCCTTTTGGCTAATTGCTTTGTATGTTGGAGATGAGCTGAGCTATGACCGGTATAATAAAAATGCAGGCCGAATCGTGCGTGTGGCCCAGCATGCAAGATGGGATGGAAATATTATTGATGAGGCCACCACCTCTGTGCCATTCGCCCAATCGTTGCAAAATGAATTTCCTGAAATACAGGAAGCAACAAGAATTTTACCGGAAGGGGGTGGCATTGTTACCTATAAGGAAAAAAGCATACAGGAAGACAATATTTTTTTTACTGATAAAAATATATTTGATGTATTTACTTATCCTTTTCTCTACGGTGATCCTAAAACGGCCTTAGCCAATCCTGAATCGATTGTATTAACAGAAACCCTTGCAAAAAAGCTTTTTGGTGATCCGGCAAATGCAGTTGGCCAAACTATTTATTTCGAAAACCATCAATCCAATTTAATAACGGGCGTCATAAAAGATGTTCCTGAAAATTCACACCTCCGCTTTACAGCCCTTCGTTCAATACCTGCTAATTACACTGACGCATGGCAGAATTTTTATGCCTACACTTATCTTCTTCTGAAAAAAGGAACAGACTATAAGCAACTGGAAAATAAAATGCCACAATGGGCCGGTAAAACGATACAGAAAATGATGGGCATTAAAGATTACAGGATAGAATTGCAACCGCTCACTTCAATTCACCTGCAATCAAATTTAGTTGCAGAAATCAGCGCTAATGGCAGTTTAAGCCGTGTATATATATTTATACTTATTGCTGCGCTGGTTTTATTTATTGCTGTGATTAATTATATGAATCTTTCTACAGTGCGCTCGTCCATTCGTGTTAAAGAAGTAGGAATACGAAAAGTAATTGGTTCCGGCCGCCGTTCACTTGTAACTATGTTTATCACAGATGCATTGGTAATGACTTTTATCGCTGCGTTAATAGCGGTTTTTCTTGTTATCATTTTACTGCCTTTCTTTAATACGCTCGCTAATAAAAATTTAATCATCTGGCGTTTTGGAATTTTTAATACAATTGTTGCTTTAACTGCCTTCTCATTATTAACGGGTATTGTAAGCGGCGTTTACCCGGCCTTGTTACTTTCGCGATTTAAAACTATTCCTGCTTTGAAAGGACAAATGGGAAACCTGTCCAACGGTATTTTATTCAGAAAATCTCTAGTGGTTTTTCAATTTGTAATAACAGTTGTGATGATTGCTGGTTCACTGGTTGTCTATCAACAACTAAAATACACTTCCAATAAAGATTTGGGATTTAATAAAAAACAGGTTCTTACATTTCATATTCACGATCAAAATGTGCGTACACAAACCGGAGCTATTAAAACACAGTTATTACAAAACCCATTGATACAAGGTGTTGCGGTGGCAGGCAATCCCATTGGGAATAATGACATAGGAACGCAAGGCTTTGTATTTGAAAAAACAGATGGCTCATTTTCTACCAGTACCAAACTGGCAGAAGAATTAATGGTGGATGAGGATTATATTCCTACGATGGATATTAAAATGTTAACCGGAAGAAATTTTAAATCCGATGGCGATGCTGATAAATATACTGCTGCTTTAGTGAATGAGACATTAGTAAAAGAGATGGGCTGGAAAAATCCAATTGGCAAACGGATACGTTTTACATATGGTGAAGATCAAAAAGGTGAAAGAACAGTAGTTGGCGTGGTAAAAGATTTTCATACATTTTCCCTGCAACATAAAGTTGAACCGATGGTGATGCTAATGCCTCCCGATGCCTCAATGGGGGATAACCTCTATGTGAAAATAAATACTGCCAAAACCCCCGGGGCTTTAGCTTATTTAGAGAAAGTATATAAGCAGTTTGATAAGAGCAATCCTGTAGAGTTCCATTTTCTTGATCAGAACTTCGCAAGTCAATATGCCGCTGAACAAAAGCAGGAAGAACTATCGCTGATATTTACTGTACTGGCTGTTTTTATTGCCTGCTTAGGCTTGTTTGGATTAGCGGCTTTCACCTCACGCCAACGGGTAAAAGAAATTGGTATACGCAAGGTATTAGGTGCTTCTGTTTCTTCTTTAACTTTTATGCTGAGCAAAGATTTTATTAAGCTGGTAATTATAGCTATTGTAATTGCCATACCAGTAGCATGGCTTGGTATGAATAAATGGCTGGAAGGTTTTGCCTATCGGATAAATATACATGCAGGTATATTTATTGTCGCCGGTGTTATCGCAATTTTAATTGCTTTACTCACCGTTAGTTTCCAGGCAATCAAAGCAGCTGTTGCAAACCCTGTGAAGAGTTTGAGAACAGAATAAAAAAATATTATGATAAAAAATTATTTAAAAGTCGCTTTAAGAAACCTTCAAAAGCAAAAAATTTTTTCCTTCATAAATGTCTTTGGACTTTCAATAGGTATTGCTTGTTTTAGTTTGCTTTTATTATATGCCAGTTATGAATTCAGTTTTGACAAGTTCCATAAAAATGCGGCCGATATTTATCGTCCTTATGAATGGGATCAGTTAGGAGGTGGGCACTCACCGATGGGGTATACTGGTATAGTTGGAACATCAGGGGCCTTATTGGGTGAGTCTATGAAACAAAATCTTCCGGACGTAATTGATTATGTCCGCCTGCAATTACCGGTTGGAGAGAATATCATTCGAACTGATAAAGATGTATATCGAATAAGTCTGTCCTGGGCTGATCCGTCACTTTTTTCAATTTTCACGTTCCCATTGAAATACGGAAATACAGCTACGGCTTTACATGACATGAATGACATTGTATTGACGGAGTCACGGGCCAGGCAATTATTTGGAAATGAAAATCCCATAGGAAAAATAGTTGAATTAAAAATTGGGAATGCATTTCATCCATTTAAAATTTCTGCTGTGGCAAATGATATACCAGTCAATTCCACCATCCGTTTCGATGTGTTGGGGAATTTTCATTTCGCCCAGGTCAATGATTTTAAAATTGGTAATAATTGGCATCCAACAGTATATCAATCATATATCCAGTTAAAACCTGGAAGCAGGTTGCCTCTTGATAAGAAACGACTGTCCCAATTTATGGAAGCCTTTGATCCAAACTTTATAACACGAACCAGGAGTTATGTAGAAACAATGCGAAAAAGCGGGGTCGACTGGCAGGGGAAAGAACTACCGGTTTCTTTAAAACTGCAACCGCTACTTTCCATACATACTGATTCAAAATTTAACGGTTGGTCGTTTATTGATTACGGAAAGATCGACCCCAAAATTGTCTGGATCTTATTGGCGATTGCATCTGGAATATTGCTGATAGCCTCTATTAATTTTACTACACTTGCTATTGGACGTTTAGCAGGGAGAAGTAAAGAAGTAGGAGTCCGGAAAGTGGTAGGAGCGGAAAAGCGACAGATCATTTTCCAATTTTTGACGGAGGCACTATTGCTTTCGATACTTTCTGCTGCTCTGGGTTTGGTGTTGGCTACATTACTATTACCGTCGTTTAACCACTTAGCAGGGAGTAACCTGGATTTTTCTTTTTTGCTTTACCCGAAAATGTTTTTGTTATTGTTCGGTGTAATTCTCACAGTAGGGCTATTTGCAGGAAGTTACCCGGCATTCGTGTTATCTGCATTCAGGCCAGTTGAAGTTTTAAAAAACAAGCTCCGCATCGGAGGTTCTAATTTATTCACTAAATCATTGGTCACTTTTCAGTTTGTTTTATCTATTGGCTTAATTGTATCTACAATAATAATACTTCAGCAAACAAACTATTTAATCAATAAAAATCCCGGATTCAATAAAGAAAATGTTGTTGTGATTGATGCTTCTCAAACTGATCCCGGCATTACATTTCCGCTGTTTAAGCAGTCAGTACTTCAAAATCCGGAGATTGTTGGCGTTACTAGTGCCGCAGCAGGTTTGGGTGCCGGCCAGGATTTTTTGGGATTCTCTGACAAAGGGTTTTCGGCAGATATAAATGTTATTGACGCTGATTACATTAAAGTCATGGGCATGCAATTAATAGCTGGTGAAAATCTTAGACCCACTCCAATGTACGATTCGCTTAAACCGATCATCATCAATGAAACGATGATGCACAATTTTGGGTGGGATCCACAAAATGCAATTGGGAAAGAAATTAAAAATTTCCAGGGGCGAACTGCTATCGTCTCAGGAGTTGTTAGAAATTTTAATTATCGCCCTTTAAGTGAAGAAGTGAAAAACCAGGTATTTGAGACAACAACAGACAAAGGATACATACATTTTTATGTACGAATCAATCCCGGAAATCCCAAACGAGCCCTTGCTATTATGCAAAAAGCATGGAACACTGCGGCACCTGGTATCCCGATGAACTATAGTTTTTTGGATGATGATATCAGTAATTATTACAAAGCAGAGCAAACATGGAGCGGCATTGTTGGTTGGGCAGGTGGCATCTCTATTTTTCTTGGCTGCCTTGGATTGCTGGGATTAGCAGCTCTGGCTGCTGTTAACCGCATAAAAGAAATTGGAGTAAGAAAAGTGTTAGGTGCTTCAATTCCAAATATTATTTTTCTTCTTTTAAAAGACTTTTTAAAACTAATTACAATCGCCTTTGTTATCGCGTCACCTGTGGCTTATTATTTTATGCATCAATGGCTACAGGACTATGCAAATCGAATAAACATCAGTTTGTGGGTGTTTGCAGCAACCGGATTAGTCGCCATTTTAATTGCGTCCCTCACTATCAGTTTCCAGGCAATAAAAGCAGCGATGGCAAACCCAGTTGAAGAGTTTGAGAACGGAATAACTATAGTGAATGGTCAATAAAACACATAGCACAAAACTTACAACTTAAACTTTATTATGATAAAAAATTATTTCAAAACCGCCTGGCGAAATCTTATAAGAACCATTGGTTATACCACGCTCAATATTATAGGCCTTGCAGCAGGAATGGCTGTTGCATTATTGATCGGGCTTTGGGTATATAATCAATATTCTTATGATAAGTTTCTTCCCGAATATCAATCGGTATATCGGGTGCAGCGCAACTTTGACAGTAATGGAGATACGCTTACATTTCAAACTACTTCTTTGAAATTAGCAGATGCTTTGCGCAATCAGGTTCCTGAAATAGAATACGTTGCCGAAAGCGATTGGATGGGTGAACATGGATTAAGGATTGGCGACAAAAAATTATATCAAAAAGGTGCAATTGCCGGAACTGATTTTTTGAAGATACTTCAATATCCGTTCATCAAAGGCGATGTGAATACCGCCTTTAAAGATGCTTATTCAATCGTGCTTACTCAAAAGATGGCAAAAGCATTGTTTGGCAATGAAGACCCGATGAATAAAATGGTTCGCTTCGATAATGCAGATAATCTAAAGGTAACCGGTATATTAAAAGACATTCCGGGTAATGCAACAGTCGGTTTTAATTTCGTAGTACCATCAACTTATCTCTACCAAAAAAATCCTTCTATAAAATCAGATGGCCAAAGAAGTTTTGGCAACAACAATCTTCAAATATTTGCAAAATTAAAACCGGGAATTTCTTACGCACAGGTTGCCCCAAAGATCAGGAGCATTGAACATACGGAGAAAGGAAATATTAATGCAATGAACTCTTACGTAACGCTTCAACCTATGGACCGCTGGCATTTATATTCCAACTATATAAACGGAAAAGACACCGCAGGATTTTTGACATACGTAAATATGTTCTCCATTATTGGGTTGCTTGTATTGATTATCGCCTGCATCAATTTCATTAATCTCACAACAGCACGTTCAGAAAAAAGAGCAAAAGAAGTTGGTGTTAGAAAAGCAATTGGTTCACAACGAAAAGATCTTATCATTCAATTTCTTTCGGAAGCGTTCTTACTTACCATAATCGCATTTGTTTTTTCATTGTTGTTTGTGCAGTTGGCGTTACCTGCTTTTAATGCGCTTACAGAAGCATACATTAGCATACCGTATTCAAACGGATATTTTTGGTTATTAATGACGGGTTGCATTGCGCTTACCGCTTTACTTGCGGGCAGCAGGCCGGCTTTTTATCTTTCTTCATTCAATCCCGTAAAAGTTTTGAAGGGAACGATGCACACAGGGAAAGCTTCTTCGATTTCACGAAAGATATTGGTAGTAATTCAATTCAGTTGTTCCATTGCATTAATAATAAGTACGGTTATTATTTATCAACAGGTAAACTATGCTAAAGACAGGCCTACAGGTTATAATCTTGACAGGCTTATATCAACCAATATGAATGATGACCTGGATAAAAATTATACGGCACTCAAAAACGAAATGATAGACAAAGGAATTGTTTCGTCCGTTACTACAGCCTCAAGCCCTGCAACAGGCGTTTGGTGGCATACAGATGTTGATGCATGGCCGGGCAAGAATGCCGGCGAAACAGTTGAGATGGGAAACATATTTGTATCTGATGATTATTTTAAAACGGTAGGTATGGATATAGAAGAAGGAAGAAATTTTTCAGGTGTTTATGATTCAACAAGTGTAATATTTAATGAAACAGCTGTTCAAAGGTTACGCATTAAAAATCCTGTCGGTCAAAAAATAACCTACGGAGATAAAGAGTATACTATCGCAGGCGTTGTGAAAGATGCGTTGATGATATCGCCTTTTGCGGCCGCTGATCCCACAATGTTTTATTGTTACCCGGGAACACAAAATGTTATGTTGTATAAGCTGTCACCAAATATAAAAACACAGGATGCTATTGTTCAGCTCACTTCCATTTTTAATAAGTATGAACCCGCCTATCCCTACGAATATTCTTTTGCAGATACAGATTATGCTTCAAAATTTAAGCTGGAAATGTTGATTGGAAAATTGGCCGGGTTGTTTGCAGGCCTTGCTATTTTCATTTCATGCCTCGGCCTGTTTGGGCTAGCCGCTTATGTTGCAGAACAGCGAACAAAAGAAATAGGAATACGCAAAGTGCTGGGTGCATCAGTTTCGCAAGTCTGGATGTTGCTATCAAAAGATTTCATTGTATTGGTTTTTCTGAGTTGCGTTACTGCATCACCTGTTGCATATTATTTTTTACACGGCTGGCTGATGACCTATAACTATCGCATCAACATAGGCGCTGGTGTTTTTATTTTGTCTGCATTGTTAGCTATTCTTATTACTATAATTACTATAAGCTTCCAGGCAATAAAAGCAGCGATGGCAAACCCGGTAAAGAGTTTGAGAACAGAATAAAAAATATAATTATGATAAAAAATTATTTCAAAATCGCACTGCGTAACCTTAAAATACGTAAAGGCTATTCGCTCCTGAATATTTTTGGATTGGCAATTGGCATTGCCTGTTGCCTGCTTATATTTCAGTATGTTGCTTTTGAGAGAAGCTATGATACATTTGAAAATAATGCTAACCAAATAGTTCGTCTGCGCCTCGACAGTTACCAGCAGGGAAAACTTTCATGGAAATCGGCTACATCATACCCCGCCTTTGGGCCTACGATGAAAAAAGATTTTCCGGAAGTTGAAAATTTTTGCCGGTTGCATGACGCCAACCTGGTATTATCCAATGAAGAACGTAATGTAAAATTCAAAGAAGAGAAAGGATATTATGCGGATCCTTCCTTTCTTGATATGTTCAACGTTCATTTAATAAAAGGGAATCCAAAAGTTGCATTGGATGCACCTGATAAAATATTGCTCTCAGAAGAAACGGCAAAAAAATATTTTGGCAATGAAGAACCATTAGGCAAAAAATTAGTTTTTCGCGATCCCCAATTTCCGAGAACTTTTGAAGTAACGGGCGTGTTCAAAGAATTTCCTGCAAACTCTCACCTTATTGTTAATCATCTTGCTTCGTATGCCACGCTCGCAGGCATAGACCGGCAAGCCGGCGATACTTCCAATGCTACCGAAACGAGTTTTGGCTGGTACGATTTTTACACTTACCTGCAGTTGAAGCCCGGCACCGACCTTAAAAAATTTGAATCTAAGCTGCCAGCCTATTGCAACAGGTACATGAATAACAGGGAATGGGAAAAGGCCAATAATGTATTTACAGAAATTCATGTTATTCCGCTCCACGATATTCACCTGCATTCTAATTATAACCAGGAAGCTGAGGCTAACGGCAACGGTCAATCGGTTTCTTTTCTTTTCATGATTGCTTTTTTTATAATTGGCATTGCATGGATTAACTATATCAACCTGGCAACAGCAAGGTCAATGGAAAGAGCAAGAGAAGTAGGAGTGCGAAAAGTCTTGGGCGCTCTTCGAAAAAATCTCATTGGCCAGTTCCTGGTTGAAAGTTTTTTATTAAATCTTATTTCTTTCGTATTCTCTTTAGGAATTGTTGTTGTGCTAGCGCCATGGTTTAATCAATTAACAGGCCACGCAAGCCACACGGGTTTTACTTTACCTGCAGACTATTGGCTTGGATTTATAGCAATGTTTTTATCAGGAAGTTTTCTATCCGGGATCTACCCGGCATTTGTTTTATCAGGCTTTAGGCCAATCTATGTTTTAAAAGGATTATTTAAAAGCAGTAAAGGAGGCATTGTTTTGCGAAAAGGCCTTATTATCGGTCAATTTGCTACTGCTGTTGTTCTGATAGCGGGAACTATTATTGTTTTTCAGCAGGTGAATTTTATGCGTAATCAAAAACTGGGTGTTGATATCGATCAAACCCTGGTATTGGATGGCGCCAATTCCCTGAGCGATTCACTTTATCAAAGTTCTTTTCAGCCATTTAAAAATGATTTATTAAAAATAGCTGATGTAAAAAATGTTGCCACGTCTTCGAGCGTGATGGGAAAGGAAATATATTGGACTAATGGATCACACAGAACCGGCACAGATAGTAAGGGCTCGGTAACGCTCTACAATCTTGGTATCGATTATGATTTTGCTCCATCCTTCGGATTAAAATTAGAAGCCGGCAGAAATTTTTCAAAAGAATATAAAACTGACGAGAGAGGAGTTCTTTTAAATGAAAGCGGTGCCAGGCTTTTGGGCTTCGGAGATATCAATAAAGCCGTAAATGAAAATATTGTTTCAGCGGGGGATACGGTAAAAATATTAGGCATAGTTGCGGACTATCATCACCAGGGCCTGCAAAAGGCAATTGACCCCATGATATTCCGGCTGCAGCCCAATAGCAGGAATGCTTACTCTATAAAAATGTCAACAGGTAACATTAATACAACTATCGCGGCGATTCAAAAAACATGGAATAAACATTTTCCATCAGACCCTTTCAATTATTATTTCCTTGATGAGCTTTTTGATCAGCAGTATAAAGCGGATAAACAATTTGGAGAAGTGTTTGGTCTTTTTGCTTTTCTTGCCATCCTAATTGCATGCTTCGGACTATTGGGTTTATCTGCATTTAATGTTTTGCAAAGAACCAAAGAGATAGGCATCAGGAAAGTACTGGGTGCTTCTGTTCAAAATCTTCTCTTCAATCTTTCAAAAGACTTCTTAAAGCTGGTATTAATTTCATTCCTGCTGGCAATTCCTTTTACCTGGTGGATCATGCACAAATGGTTGCAGGATTTTGCTTACCGGATAGATATTCACTGGTGGGTTTTCGCAATTGCAGGTGTGGCCGCATTTATAATTGCATTACTTACTATAAGCTTCCAGGCAATTAAGGCTGCATTTGCAAATCCCGTTAAATCTCTCCGAACGGAATGAAGCTAACACCCCGTAATTCAGGAGTACTTTATTATCTAACCTAAAAAAATCAGTGTCCGGTTTTTCAAAATAAGTGTTCATAAACGAACACTTTCGTTTTACCTCCATACATAGAGATGCTCTGTGTCAACGAAGTATGTCATTGGTATGATGGTTGAAAATATATGCCGTACAGATTTTGGATGCCGGAATGGTTGAAATTATGCGGTAAATTTCCCCGGAATTTGCCTGCGGCCAAAAAATACAACATGATTAAAAATTATTTCAAAGTTGCCTGGGTAAATATTTTAAGAAATAAGTCTGTTTCTTTTATAAATATTTTCGGCCTTGCCTTGGGCATATCACTTTGCCTATTAATTATCACTATTGTAAAGGACCAGTTTAGCTTCGATAAATTTCATCCTGATGCCGACAGGATTTATCGCATCAATACAGAAGCAATACGAAAAAACGGAAGCACTGAAGATTATGCGTCATCTCCGTATGCATTAGCTGCTTATCTAAAAGAAAATAATTCTTCTATAGAACACGTGGTACCGATGGCGAATACTTTAAATGCCGATGGGATTGCAAATGGCAAACAGCTTGCGGTTTCAGGTCTCATGACCAACCGTGAGTTCCTGGAAGTTTTTGGATTTACCTTATTGGATGGTGATAAGAATACTGCGCTTAACGAGCCGAATACAATTATTCTTACAGAAAAAACCTCGCAAAAGTTTTTTGGAAATGAGGATCCTGTAGGGCAGGTGATTTCCTTTAAAGGGTTTGCTGATTTTAAGATCACCGGGGTGTTGAAAACCCCGCCCGGTAAAACCCACCTGGAATTTGATGCATTGGGATCTGTAAGTACACTTGCAACGCTGGAAAAAGAAGATAAAATATTATTGAAGGCTGACGACTGGAAAAACTATTACATGAATTATACTTATGTAAAGCTTACCAGTAATAGCCAAAAGAAAAAATTGGAAAATCAGCTTGCAGCACTTTCCATTGACCAATATAAAAATATTGATTTGGAAAGCAGGGATAAAGGATACAGGTTTTACCTGCAACCATTAACCAAAATAGTTCCCGGCCCAATGCTGAGTAATAATATGGGAAGAGCACTGCCCCTGCCGTTGCTATGGTTCCTGGTGGCTTTTGCGGCAATAATTATTATATCTGCCGGATTTAATTATAATAGCATTTCGCTGGCAAGGTCATTAAGTCGCTCAAAAGAAATTGGCATTCGTAAAGCAACCGGGGCTGTGCGAAAACAATTGATTATTCAATTCCTGGTAGAAGCTGTATTAATTGCATTGCTCTCACTGGGAGTAGCTACTATATTTTACGAATTTATGCTTAAGCCGGGCTTCCAAAGTCTTTCTCTTATGCAGGAGATGGATATTTCGCTTGATGATAGTATCGGGTTATTTTCACTATTTGTACTGTTTAGCATTGTGATCGGATTGCTGTCAGGAATATTTCCCGCTCTATATCTTTCAGCCATAAATCCAGTAAATGCCTTAAAAGATATTACATCAAAATCGCTTCTTCCAAAATTAGGTTTCCGGAAGGTGTTGCTGGTGATTCAGTTTTCAGTAGCATTGATTTTTGTAGTCACTCTTATAAATTTATACCGGCAAACAAATTTTGTAATTAATGGCGATTATGGCTTTCAAAAAGCCAACATTGTAAATATTGATTTACAGGGAAACGATTATGACAAAGTAAAACACGCTATAGAAAGTTACAGCGGCGTAAAAAAAGTGTCAGGCGTTTCTCATATTATGGGAACATGGAGAGACCGTAGTGTGGATGTACGTGTAAAACCTACTGATGATAAAATTTCTGTTCGTGACTATAGTGTTGATGAAAATTATATCAGTAATCTTAAATTACATCTTATTGCCGGAAAAGATTTTACAGCCGGCCTGCCGGCAAACAGGGAATTGTTTGCGATAGTAAATGAAAATTTTTTAAAGAAATTTCATTTGGGTACTCCTGTTGAATCAATCGGGAAAACAATTATTGTAGCCGACAGCACTCAACTCACTATCTCAGGTGTCTTGAAAGATTTTCACTTTAAACCATTTACGTATAACCTTGAGTCGTTATTATTAAGATATAGCCCCGCTGATATTGGGTATTTAAATGTTCTTATAAATAATGATGATAAGCAAAAAACTGTGGCCCAACTGGGAGCTATATGGAAATCCATCGATAACAGGCATCCTTTCACCGCTAATTTTTTTGAAGATGATATAAGAAATACCTATGCGCAGTTCACCGATATAGAAAAAATGATACGGGTTATTTCACTGATGGCGGTAGTAATCGCCTGCCTCGGTTTACTGGGCCTTGTAATATTTGCCATTCGCCGCCAGGTAAAAGAAATTGGTATAAGAAAAATATTAGGTGCGACGGTTTCCCAGATCACTTTTTATCTTTCAAAAAATTTTATAAAACTTTTATCTATAGCAACACTTATTGGAATGCCGGTGAGCATACTGCTTAATAATTTTCTGCTTAATACTTTTGCGACAAGAATTAATCCGGTAGCGGGATATATAGTTGGATTCGTTTCATTAATAGTGATTGCATCGGCAACTATAGGATTTAAAATTATTCGTGCAGCAATGGCGAATCCTGTTAAAAGCTTACGGACAGAGTAAGTATTTTAGTGTTGATTGATGGATTTAAAATTTATTTAAAACGGAGAATAACTTTTTGAATAAAAAGAAGAATGATAAAAAATTATTTTAAAATAGCGTTCAGGAATATTGTGAGGCATAAAGCATTTTCTGTAATTAATATTACAGGGCTCGCGGTAGGCATTGCTTCCTGCCTGTTACTTTTTACGGTAGTGAAATATGAGTTAAGCTATGATAAATTTCAGCCGCACTACAAGCAGATATACCATGTGGTAACCATGGATAAAAATAGTGACGGGATTGTTTATACGCCCGGTGTTCCATTCCCCGCGTTGGAAGCGCTTCGGTTGGATTTTCCTCAAATAACCAGCGGAGCTTTACTGGCAAATTATGGAAGCCAGGTAACGGTGTTGGGGAGTGATGCGTCTAATACTTCGGCCAATAAAAAATTTATTGAAGCAACAGGTTTCTTTTTTTGTGACCCACAGTTTTTTAAAGTGTTCAATTATGAATGGTTGGCTGGCTCGCCATCTGTTTTGAGTGAGCCCGATGTAACTGTTCTTACGCAAAAAATGGCAAGCAAATATTTTGGTAGCTGGAAAGATGCAATGGGAAAATATCTAAAGCTCGACAATGCAGTTACTGTAAAAGTTTCAGGTATATTAAAAGATGTTCCTGCAAATACCGATTTCCCATTGGCTATTGTAACTTCCTATGAGACTGCTAAAACGAATCCGGGTGTTTATTTTTATTCCGAATTCTGGGGAGCAACTACCAGCAACTTCCAGGTTTTTATGCTGTTGCCAAAAAATATTTCTGTTGATAATGTGAAGCCACAACTGGCCGCTTTTAATAAAAAATATTATAGTAACCGCAAACGAACTGAGCGCTCCAATTTTTTACAACCGCTCGGTGCAGTGCATTTTGATAAACGCTTTTCAAATTTTGGAGATCATGTTACCAGTAAGTCCACATTATGGACATTGACATTGATTGGTATATTCATCATTGTAATGGCTTGCATCAATTTCATAAACTTGTCAACAGCACAGGCCGTAAACAGAAGTAAAGAGATAGGGATAAGAAAAGTGCTCGGAAGTTTCCGGGGGCAATTGTTTGCGCAGGTAATTGGCGAAACTGCAGTGATTGTAATTGCCGCAATCATACTTGCCGTTTGTATAGCATTGCTGGCACTGCCTTTTATAAAAAATGTCGCATCAATAAATGAGCCACTTGGATTTTTAAACTTGCCAACAATTGGATTTTTATTGGCATTGACGATAGTTGTCACTGTTCTTGCGGGCTTCTATCCTGCGTTAATACTTTCAGGTTTTAATCCGGCATTGGCATTGAAAAATAAAATTACTTCTGCAAAAGTCGGAGGCATATCCTTAAGAAGAGGATTGGTTGTTGCCCAATTTGCCATCTCGCAGATATTGGTTATCGGAACTATTGTCGCCATCTCACAAATGAATTTTGTAAAAGATGCTGACCTTGGTTTCAGGAAAGAGGCTGTTCTTATTATTAATGCAAATTCTGATAGTGTTGTGCAATCGAAACAAAATTCTTATAAACAAAAGTTGTTACAAATTCCCGGTGTTACATCCGTGAGCTTTAGCAGCGATGTTCCTTCGTCGGATAATAATTCTGCAACCAACTTTGGATTTGACCATAAGCCCGACCCTGATTTTGCATTATATACCAAGTTTGCTGACGAGGATTACTTTAAAACATTTGGCCTTGAAATGCTTGCAGGCAGGCCGTTTGATAAATCGGATACGATACATGAGGTGGTGGTGAATGAAACCCTTATGAAAAAACTGGGGGTAAAAAACCCTAATGAAATGGTAGGAAAAGATATAATGATAAAAAGCAACAGCGATGTTTGGACAAAAATAACCGGTGTGATAAAAGATTTTAAAACGAATTCCCTTAAAGAGGAGATTAAGCCGCTCGCCATAGCGGAAAGAAGAAAAAATTACCAGGTTACATCGGTTAAATTAAGCTCAACAAATATTCAAAAAACCAAAGCATCCGTAGAGAATGCATGGAATCAATATTTTCCTGAGTATGCTTTTACCAGTAATTTTATGGACGAAAATATTGCTGATTTTTACAAGCAGGATGAACAGCTTTCTTTATTGTATAAAATTTTTGCCGGAATTGCCATTTTAATTTCCTGTCTTGGTTTGTATGGTCTTGTTTCATTTATGGCAGTTCAAAGAAAAAAGGAAATTGGTGTAAGGAAAGTGTTGGGTGCATCGGTGCAAAATATAATCTATCTTTTCTCTAAAGAATTTACCATTCTGATTCTTGCGGGTTTTGTGATAGCTGTACCCGTTGGCTGGTATATGATGAATACCTGGTTGCAAAATTTTGTATTCCGGATCAAAATTACACCGGGTGTTTTTTTGATTGCAGTAGCTATTTCAATTTTGATTGCATGGCTTGCCGTTGGATATAAATCAATAAAAGCAGCTATTGCCAGCCCGGTAAAAAGTTTAAGAAGTGAATAATGCGAATGATAAAATCAAAAAATAAAAATCAGATCAATTGTTAAGTCAATATATTAAACCAACAAATATTAATCATCAGTAATTAAAAATCAATCATGCTTCAGTTAAAGAATATTTACAAATGGTTCAACACAGGGAGTAACCGCACCTTTATTTTAAAAGATATTAATCTTCACGTAAAGCAGGGCGAATTTATTTCTATCATGGGCCCTTCGGGTTCGGGCAAATCCACTTTACTTAATGTATTGGGAATGCTTGATGAACCCAATGAAGGCGAATACAATTTTATGGACGAAGATGTATTAAAGCTGAGGGAAA
Source organism: uncultured Chitinophagaceae bacterium (assembly GCA_963798665.1). Taxonomy (GTDB): domain Bacteria; phylum Bacteroidota; class Bacteroidia; order Chitinophagales; family Chitinophagaceae; genus Ginsengibacter. The sequence goes on from CAWCUN010000027.1 coordinate 57,214, forward strand.
AACAAAGGTCAGAATTGTATAAAACCCATATTGGTTTTGTTTTCCAGGCGTACCATTTAATTGATGAATTAACCGTGTATGAAAATATAGAGACACCATTAATTTATCAAAATATAAAAGGTGGCGAAAGAAAAGGTATGGTTGCCGACATGCTGGATCGCTTCCAGATGGTTGGTAAAAAAGACTTGTTTCCAAACCAGCTTTCAGGCGGGCAACAACAGTTAGTGGGTATTGCCCGGGCATTAATTGTAAAACCAAAATTGATTTTAGCGGATGAGCCTACGGGGAATTTAAATTCAAAACAAGGGGAAGAGATCATGGATATTTTTAAAGAATTGAATAATGAAGGTGTTACAATTGTGCAGGTTACCCATTCAGAAAAAAATGCAGCTTATGGAACAAGAATTATTCACTTACTGGATGGAAGAATAGAAAGGGAATCGTGATGATGAATGGGCGCAGGTAAATAGTCGATAAGTCAATAGTCAATAAGAATTAACAGGTAAATATAATAATCTAACTAATAAGATTACTCGAAAATGAAAACAATATTTCTGAATGTATTTTTTATTTTGTTTTGCTTTGCGGTGAAGGCTCAGCAAACATTAACGCTGAAGCAAGCCATAGAAATGGGGATTGCCAATAACCTGGATGTAAATCAATCGAACCTGCAAATGCAAAGGGAGGATATTGCACATAGACAATCGAAATCAAATATGCTGCCCAACCTGAATGTAAGCGCTGATCATGGAATTAACCAGGGAAGAAGTATCGATCCTTTCACTAATGCACCGATTACGCAGAATGTTGACTATGCATCTTATGGAGCTTCAAGCGGCATTTTATTGTTTAATGGCTTTTCAGTTCAAAATAATATTAAGTCAAATGCTTTAGGATATGAGGCTTCTAAAATGGAATTGCAACAGGCAAAGGATAATCTTACAATCAATATTATATTGGCTTACCTGCAGGTGCTAAGCGCTGAAGATATATTGGAAAATTCCCGCCAGCAGGGCATAGTGACCGGAAAGCAGGTAGATCGCCTGGCTATATTAAACCAGTCCGGCGCAATTCCCCCATCCCAGTATTACGATTTGAAAGGTCAGTATGCTAATGATGAAATTGCCGTTGCCGATAATGTGGCAGCAGTTGCCACAGCAAAGTTGAATCTTGTGCAGTTGTTGAATATTCCGTATGATAAAAACCTAGAACTGGAAAGATTGCCAATGGAATCATTTGATTCTACTTACGATGCTACGCCGGAAACAATTTATTCAACAGCTTTACAGCAATTTGCGCAGATAAAATCGGTTCATCTTCGGACGCAAAGTGCAGAAAAGAATATTCGCTCTATACAAGGCGAATTGTTTCCTACACTTTCATTTGGTGGAAATGTTAATACCAATTATTCCAGCGCCGCTACCCAATCAATTTTTGTGAATTCAGTTGAAGTTCCTTCTGCTACTGATTATGTAACCTTTAATGGCACCCAGATACCAGTGATAACCAAGCAAAATAATTTCAATACCAGTAAAATAACTTATGGCAACCAGCTTAGCAATAATCTTTTTACCACCTTCAACCTCGGATTAAGCATTCCGTTATTTAATGCCAACAGGGTAAGAAACCGGGTTAAGCTGGCGAAGATTAATTTAAAAAATGATGAGCTTATCGAACAAAACACAAAAACCCAGTTACAGCAATCCATTGAGAAAGCCTACGTAAATCTTACGAACACTTCCAATAAATATAAGATATTGCTGGACCAGGTAAATTCTTTTGGCGAATCTTTCCGTGCTGCAGAAGTGCGTTTCAATGCAGGTGCGATTACATCTGTCGATTATTTGATTGCGAAAAATAATCTCGACAGAACGAATGTTAATTTAATTATTTCGAAATATGATTATGTATTGAGATCAAAAATTTTAGATTATTACCAGGGAAAACCGCTTTGGTGATTTCCCGGTAAGAAACTTTTGCGTTTTTTATTTAGATTTTGATGGTTTAATATTTGAAGCTCAAAAAGCCGGCACCTGCCGGCTTTTGGCGTTGGATAAGTAAATGTTCATAAATGTTTTACAACTTAATAAATACTTTTTTCCTATATAGAAAATAGCACATATACCACTCGAGGGCAAATATGACCAAGGATGTAATGATTAATTGTGCAGTTTCAGGAACTGAAATAAAACTCATTAAACCATTTGTAATGTGGCCAACATATTCATTGAACCAACGGCTGGCGACAATTTCAAAAAACAAATAAATAAACAGGGAGTTCATGCCAACAATGGTAAAAAAAGAAAGATATTTTTTATGATCTTTTATGTCGATCCACCAGTAGATAAATGCTAATGCCAGTAAGCACCAGCCTAACGAAGCGAGGGTAAACGAAGAAGTAGCAATTCTTTTAATAATTGGTGTGAGGTGAACAATATCCATCAAATATCCTGCAGCTAATGTTATGACTCCCCATATTACCAGCCATTTTACTTTACGGGTTTGCAATAATACTTTCCCTGCCATTGCACCAGCAATGGTATGCACTGCTGTGGGAATGCAATTAATAGCAACCCAGCCGCCGTGATTAATTTTATTCATAAGGAGTAAGTCAACATAATTTCCGAAATTATGCTGGTCAACAAACGGCTGGTCAAACCCGGGAATATTTGTAAACCTGTATAAAATTTCTGTAAGAAGAAGCAGGGCAACGCAGGTAACAATTTGCCAGCGATACGACCACCTGAAAATTAAGAATGCAACAAGCGTTGTGAATGATAACTGGGTAAGAACATCCCATAATTCAAATGAGAGGCTGCCATTGCGCTTTACGGCATAATCCAGAACTCCCCAGAAAAAAAGAAGGGCACTTCTTTTCAGGACTTTCCTGAAAGACTGATTCCAGGTAACTCCTTTTTGGCGTTGCTTTTCCAGCGATAAAGCCATTGCGGTTCCGGCTATAAACATAAAGCCGGGCTGAATAAGATCCCAAAAGTGAAGACCATTCCACAGATGATGATAAAACTGCCGAATAAAAGCACTAAATAAATAAGAGTTCGATATTCCCCCCAGGTGATCGTAAAGCTCAGTGCTCTCCAAAGCAAGCAATACCATAATTAACCCACGCATAAAGTCAAGCGACACCAGTCGGCTTGATGATGCAGGAATTTTTTCAGCAGTTGTCATGATAAACGATTATTAAAATTCTTTGCAGGCATTTACTACCACTTAAGGTTACTCTAAAATATTATGGAGCTTCATATATTGAAGCAGTATTATTGTTTTGGCATCTCTTATTTCACCTGTATTAATCATATCAAGAGCGTCCTGGAAATTAATTTCAAGCACTTCAATGTCTTCATGTTCATGCGCCACGCCACCACCTTCATGGATTTTCATGTCTTTAGAATACTCTGCAATAAAAAAATATAAAATTTCAGTTACAGAGCCCGGCGACATGTATGCATGAAATATTTTTTTTACATCACTTATTTTGTAACCTGTCTCTTCCTCGGTTTCCCTTTTTATGCCATCTTCAGGATTATCATCATCAAGTAAGCCGGCGCATGCCTCAATGAGCATCCCTGTGGCATTGCCATTAATATAACTTGCCATCCTGAATTGCTTTGTGAGAATAACCGTTTTCTTTTTTTTGTTGTATAATAGGATGGCTGCACCATTACCCCTGTCATAGGCTTCTCGTTTTTGGATTTGCCAGGACTTATCTTTTTGTAAATATTCAAAAGTTATTTGCTTAAGAGTGGCCCAGCCTTTGGAAAGAATTTCAGTCTTTATAATTTTTATAGAGTCGTTCATTTTTAGGTTATAAAGTCATAAACAATTTTTGCTGCATTTGCAGATGCATTCCCATTTTCTGATAATAATTTTTTCAATTGGTGATAGTCAAATTTTATCATTTCCCGTTTCAAGGTATCAAATAAAATATGATTTAATTCTTTGATAATATTTTCGGCAGTCAGCTCGCTTTGTATCAATTCTTTCACAACTTCTTTATCCATTATTAAATTTACCAGGCAAATATATTTAAGCTTTACAAGCCTTTTTGCTATTGCATAAGATACTTTTCCCGCTTTATAACATACTATTTCCGGAACACCGAACAGGGCTGTTTCTAACGTTGCCGTACCCGAAGTGACCAATGCCGCCTTAGCCTGCATTAGTAAAGAATATGTTTGGTTAGCTACCACTTTTACATTATCGTAAGCTGAAAGAAAAGGAGTGTAAAATTCATCTTCAACAGAAGGCGCTTTAGCAACAACAAAAATATAGTCAGTGAAATTCTTGGAAGCTTCAAGCATTATCGGGAGTTTGGCAGCAATTTCCTGTTTACGGCTTCCGGGTAATAATGCAACAATATTTGTTGATTGTGGAATTTCGGGATGATCTCTTTTAAATTTTTCGATTACATCAACAAGCGGATGGCCAACATAATCCACTTCATAATTCCAGTTTTTGTAGAACTGTTTTTCGAATGGCAGGATAACAATCATTTTGTCAACATATTTTTTTATTGACTTAACCCTGCTTTCCTTCCAGGCCCATACCTGTGGTGAAATATAAAATATTGTTTTGAAATTATTTTGATTGGTCCACTTTGCCATTCTTAAATTGAAGCCGGGGTAGTCTATAAGAATTACAACATCAGGATTAAAGTTTTGGATATCCTCTTTACAGAATTTAAAATTCTTCATTATCGCCGGAAGATTTTTAATTACTTCTGCAAAACCCATAAATGCCAGGTCCCTGTAATGCTTTACCAGTGCGGCCCCGGTGGCCTGCATTTTATCACCTCCCCAGCACCGGATATTAGCTCCATCGTCAAGTTTTTGAATTTCTTTTATGAGATTGCTGCCGTGAAGGTCGCCGGAGGCTTCACCTGCAATAATATAATATTTCATCCCTTGTAAATCAAATGAGGATTTAAAGATAATCAGAATTGATTATGCGTGTGTACTACCAGTACTTAAATATCATTGCTATTGCTGCGTAGATAATAGTAAGCACAAAAATGCCCCTGGCAGTTTTGTCGCGGTGGCCGTTAATGTATATTGTAAAAAGCACAGCATTGGCCATTAAGGAAACGCTTATCGATATTGTAATCAGGTTGGGATTGAATTTCATCCATTGCAGCATTTCTGAAAGCGTAAGCCCCTTAAATTTGTATAATTTAAAAATCATAAACCCTATTATTGGTGCAATCAATCCAAGAGCAAGCCCGAAAACGAAATTGTCTTTTTTGAAAATCATAGTATATCCCAGGTTTTTTCCAGTTCTTTTTTCAATTGATAATTAGTCAGATCGAATTGCACAGGCACCACGCTTACATAATTATGTTGTAATGCCCATACATCAGTATCTTCTCCTTTATCAAAATTTTTAAATTCGCCGGTAAGCCAATAATATTTTTTTCCGTGGGGATCAAGTCGCTCATCGAAATCCTCATCGTACTTGGCGTAAGCCTGCTTGCATACTTTTATTCCATTCATCAATTCAAGCGGCACCGCAGGTATATTGACATTCAACAAAAGATGCTTATCCATTTTTGTTTTCAACAGGCTTTGTACAATTTTATGTACATAAAATTTTGAAGCTGTAAAATCTGCTTCAAACCTGTAATCGAGTAGTGAAAAGCCAATTGAAGGTATGCTCTCAATAGATGCTTCCATGGCAGCGCTCATAGTTCCTGAATAAATTACATTTATAGAATGATTGGCGCCGTGGTTGATACCGCTTAGGCATATATCAGGTTTACGGTGTAATATTTTATCAACTGCAAGTTTTACACAGTCAACAGGAGTGCCGCTTGTTTGCCAGGATTCAACGCCCTCAAACATATCTTCAACCTTATTGAGCCTGAGTGGCACACCGATGGTTATGGCATGTCCCATCCCGCTTTGAGGTTTGTCTGGTGCTACTACTATCACTTTTCCCAGTTCTTTTACGGCTTCCACCAAGTTGCGTATACCCGGCGCCGTTATACCGTCATCGTTTGTTACAAGGATGATTGGCTTTTCTATATTTTCGTCTGTCATTAATTTTTTGTCTAAAATCTAAACTTTACAACTGCCACCGGTTTTAGAACCACCGGAACCAGGGCCTGGCCACTGCTTCTCTAAACGGCCACGGTGTAGCAATTAGTATCAGCAATAATGTTATTCCAAAAAAAACTAAGCTTCTTTTAAATTTCCCTGCTGATGTAGGAGCCTTTTTTACCATTACGCGACCAATATGTACCAATATCCATGCAATGATCATTAGCAATTCATGTTCCATTGTAAAAAAGCGGAGGTTCGCATCCTTCATATTATCACCCAGGTTTTTTAGTCTTTCAAACCATGCACCTGCATAGTAAAGTCCGAGCCCAACAAGCAACTGGATATCCATAGATAACATGAAAAAGAAATTGCTACGCCCGTCTGATGGCGTGTATTCTTTTCTGCCGCCCACGCCTGCAATGGCATTAAACACAGTCCATAACCCAAACAACAAAATAAGCCAGCGAAGTAAATTATGTAATACAAGGAGAACCTGCATAGAATTAGTTTTTGCAAAAATAAGGGATTGAAGATTAGGTATCAGGTATAGGGTATTAGGGAAAGGGTATAAGGTATGAGGTAGCGCAACAAAGGAGCCGATACCATTCAATTGAAAGACCTTGTTCAGGCTCCCCTGAAAGCTTTGAACCGGAGCTATGGAAAACTTTGTGGCAATCCTATGATAACCCTAATCCGGCAGATTGCTTCGGAGCCGCAAGATGTTAATCGGCTTTTAATCTTAATTTTTAATTGAACCTCTCCCATAAAAGTTTTGACAGTTTTCTTGTTAACTCCCATGCCTCGTTGGTTTCAGTATCCCAGCTTTGATCCTGGTTGTGATTGGTGCAAATGCAAAAAATATACCTGCAGTGTTTACCATTAACAAACAACACCTCATTCCTGCTTTCATCTACTGCGCCGCTTTTGCTGGCGATAAAAACATCGGACGGGATTTGAGAAATAGCCACTTCATCCCAATAATTTCTTCCTAATAAACGTAAAATTTTTGAGCTTACTTCTTTATTTACAATATCGCCCTTCACAATTTTTTCCATAAGAGCAGCCATTTCATAAGGTGTTGTTTGTCCCCATCCATATTGTGTTCTGTTGGCTTCACGGCCCGGCGTTCTGCTGTTAACTCTTGTTACCTGCATACCGAGGGTATCCATCAGTTCATTAATCCTGGTTCCTGTGCCGGCAAGGGTTTGTAGCCAAAGACTTGCCGTATTGTCACTCATGGTAAGCATGAGCATCATCAGCTTGCTCAATTCAATTTTTTCATCATTCTTAAATGATCCGAGTAGATCAACTCCTTCATAAAGCAGGGAATCTTTATAAATTAATTCCTGGTGGTATTGTAATTCTCCTTTTTCAAGTTTATGCATTATGCCGATAACAATAGGGATTTTTATCATACTCGCTGTTGGGAAAACAGAATCCGCATTTATGGCGACTGTTTTATTTTTTGTAAGATCGTGTACATATACACCGACCTCTCCGTGAAAGCCTTTAAGTAAATCATTAATTTGAGCGGTTAATTTCGTATCAGCTTTTTGAGCAATGGAAATGCGTGAAGTGAAAACGATAAGCAGGAATGAAAGTATTGGTATTAATTTATTCATACCAATAAAAGTATAAATTTTCTAAATAAAAAGGGTGAATGCAAAAAGGTTATTAAATTGTCGGTTTATTTCTTCTTTTTGTAAAGTGGATTAGGAATAAAAATTTCCGGGGCGCTTTTGTCGGTTGGAATAGGTGACAAATTTTTTGGAACCAGGCAGCGCATGTTTTCTAACGGTAAGGCATAGACTTTAAAATCTTTGTTTTCGTATAATAGATTTGTGAGGGGTGAATTACTATATTCTGAAGCATCATTAATTTCTAATGCGAGATCTTTCGACCGAAGATTCTTTTGTTTTAACAGATTTTTCAAAATCTCTTTCTGTTGCAATTCCAATTGCTGTGCTTTTGAACTGCTTAAGCCAAATGACAACAAGGTAAATAATGCAAGCTGTTTCATAACGGATAATTGTATTTGTAAGTTACAGCTATTTCTAAAATTTTCAAATTTCCAAAGTGCAGCTGCATGCATTAAGGGTTGAAAGGGAAAAACTTTTTCTTTCGGAATTTATACGTAAGATCCGCAGATTGAAACGAAAAGTCTGGAACCATTTGCCGGCATAGTTTTCGTTACCTGGTTACTGGTACACTTCAAATTATTTATGGATTAATATCCTTAAAACTTATGATCAGGCTTTACCAACTGTGGGTATTCTTTTTGAAAATGCTTTATTTCGGGAATAGATACGTTTTGAACATATCCACCGTCAGGGTTGTGTTGAATATAATCCTGGTGATAATCTTCAGCAGGCCAGAATTTTTTCAAAGGCATTACCTGTGCCGCTATAGGGGCACTCCATTTTCCCGAGGCATTCATTTGCTGTATGTAGTTATCTATGAGTTTTTTTTCTGTATCATTTGTATAAAAAGCAATAGAGCGATATTGAGTTCCCAGGTCGGGTCCCTGGCCATTAACCTGCGTAGGATTTTGACCTGCAAAATACACTTTCAATAAAGTTTCATAAGAAATCTGCGAAGGGTCGTAATACACTTCAACACTTTCCGCATGTCCCGTGTTGCCGGTTTCTATAGATTCATAAGTTGGATTTTGCGTTGTTCCTCCGGCATACCCGGATATCGCTTCCTTCACCCCTTTAACACTCTCAAAGAGCGCTTCCTCATGCCAGAAGCAACCTGCTGCAAAATATGCTTTGCTTAAGCCCGAAAGATCTTCTTTTTTCGACGATGTATTCATCGCCTTATTCCCGGATTTTTGTGCGCATGAAGTAAATCCAATGGCCATAGCGGCCGTAATAAATAAAGTAATTAAAGATTTCATTATATGAAGATTTATATCAAATTTACGTGCTATGGAAAATTTGAGATGTTAATACTATAATAAAGCAACGCTTTTAAAGTCTTAACCTCAGTCCCAATTTGCCTAACCAGCCAGTAATAACAATTACAAGCAAAGCAAAGAGAAATGATTTAATTAAACCAATAACTCCTGTAAGCAATACCGCCGGTAAAAACAGGTGTAACATGATTGGCAATCCGTAGGCGAAGTAGGGAAGGAGATAGCAAAGCAAGGTGTTTGTTCCGGCAGGCAATATAATTGTAAACCAATTTATTTTTCCTTTTACATCAATAAGCCAGTACACCGGGATAAAAACCACAATTGTAATGGCGCTGCAGATTAACACCCAGGCAGGTGTGGCTCTTATTTTTGATATACCCCAGAATCCTCTTAAATAAAATCCTGCGATAAAAAGAATAACGGCAAGCACAATAAAAAGAAATGCCATTTTCCTGAATTCATTTCGCTGCCTGAAACGTAACATTAATAAAGTAATTATTACTCCGCCCATGGTAAAGCCAGGCATTGACCCTTCCCCAAAGGGGGCAATGATTGACGACCAGGCACTGTGACGAGGTATCCAGCCTGCATGGCTGGCAATACAAATACCAATAAACAGCAGCCACGCGATAACAGGTATAAAAAAGTTGTTGCCAGAAAGCACATAAACTAACGCACTTATTAAATATGCCCAGCCGATAAGGCCAAGAATACCCCACCAATGCGGGGCAAAACGGTGAAGGTTACCTGCTTCACCGCTCCGGAAAGAAAATGCCAGTATGCACAATGTCACGACGGCCAGTAATTTCAGCGAGGCGAGCAAAAACCTATTCATGTTTTTAGGCCACGAATTCCATAAAATAATAAACGCGGTGCAAGAGATCATATTCCACGGTAATCTTTGAATGCCGGAAGCAGCTTCATTAATCTCTTCCCCATTTACAAGAAAAACACCCATAATGATTAAGGCAATAGACCGCTGAATAATATGCCAGCATATGATGATATTGCTGTCACCTTTTTGTCTGCGGTGCTGTACACTTAATGGGATAGACATTCCTACAATAAATAGGAATGCGGGAAAAACAGTATCGGCAAGACCCATTCCATCAGTTTCAGCCGCAGTATGCTCAAGCCATCCAGGAATATCTTTTAGAGACCATAGATCATTTACAAAGATCATCAACAACATGGTTAGTGCACGAAGAATATCTATCGAAGCAATTCGTAAGTTTTGGTTTTTGGTCATTGCGCCAGTATAATTTGAATTTCTAATAAGTAAAATAACAATAATTGAGTTAAAAATTGAAGAGACACTTAAATAAAATGTATTAACCCTTAATTTTGCATTTATTGCCCGATAGTATAACGGTAGTACCGCAGATTCTGATTCTGCTTGTCTTGGTTCGAATCCAGGTCGGGTAACTGCAAAGCCTAACTAATATAATTTATAAGGCTCTTTTATTCCCACTGGTATTTATTATCAATGTGTCTGTCAATAATCTCATGGGTTGTAGAATTCAATAACTGCAATGTAAAATAATACTGCGATAATCTTTTTCTTTTTCTGTAAAATAACTGACAGTAATTTTTTTCTCACGCACGTTTCTTTGCATTAAAAAAATTATGAAAAAGATTTTCTTTATTTCACTTATTATGACCACCGGTGCTATAGCAGTTTATTTATTATTTTTTAATGAACCTGTTTTTCATGCAAAGTCAGGATTTCTCACTAACATCAATGATAAGGGGATTATACTCGAAGGGTACGATGCGGTCGCTTATTTTACTGAGAATAAACCTGTGAAGGGCAACACCAGGTTTTCTTCAGAATATGACGGTGCCACTTATTGGTTTGTTTCGCAGGATCATTTGGATCAATTTAAAAAGGAACCTAAAAAATTCGCACCGCAATATGGAGCCTTCTGCGGCTATGCGGTAAGTATTGGTAAATTGAGGCCGGTGGATCCGACTATTTTTCAAATTGAAGACGGACGACTCATTCTTCAGCACACAAAAGAAGCGTATAATCTTTTTAATGAAGATCTTAAAGGCAATACCATAAAGGCCGATAACAACTGGCCGCGTATTGTTGCAGATCACATAGGTAAGCCGGTGAAATATGATAAGCAAGCTCCTGCTCCAACAGCGTCAACAATATCTTCTAAATAATATCCCACCTGTTACAATCTGCTATTTGTAAAGAGCCTGACATTAATCAGGCTTTTTTTATTGCGACCCGCTGCGGATTGTAAAGTAACAGACAGCACAACGATTCATCATGATATTTCTTTGCTTAAAAAATAAAAACAAAATGAAAACAATAACGATGACATTGCAATTGCACGAATTGCTTAAAGCAAGAACAAACAGAAGCCGGGCCATGAAAATCGTGTCAGCAGCACTGTTTGTATTACTCTGCACATTTATCGCTCTCAATGTGCAGGCACAAAAATACCGGGGGAAATATTTAAACAATGTTGATGCGAACGGAGTAATATTAAACGGCTATGACCCCGTAGCGTTCTTCACGGATAACAAACCGGTAAAAGGTGCCGCTTCCTTTTCATTTAACTATGAGGATGCTACTTATCATTTTGCTTCACAGGAACATCTCGATCTCTTTAAAAGCAACCCGGAAAAATATAAGCCACAATTTGGCGCATGGTGCGCTTATGCTGTATCGTTAGGGAGAACGGCTCCTATAGATGTAAATACTTTCAGCATAGTAAAAGGCCGCCTGGTGATTCAGCACAATCAAAAAGCAGTACGAGGCTGGAATCAAGATGTGGAAGGCAACCTGAAACTGGCCGACAAATACTGGCCAGGAGTAACGGCGAATGGCGGAAAGCAAATTCATACAGATGCAGAAATGAAAACCATACTATGGATAGCTCTCGGCGTAATCATTTCATTTATCCTGGTAGCCTGGATAGTTAGGAGGTCCAAACGCTCAAAGAGGGCGGCTTATATAAAAAAACAAAATCCTCAATTACCCGAAAAATATTTTGAAAAAACGATATTCTAAAATCAGAATTTATCAATATAGAATTATTCATACAACCAAATCAAAAAATTTATCATGAAAAAAATATTATTCTTTTTAGCTGTTTCTCTTTGCACTTCAGCAGCAAGTTCGGCGCAAACATTGAGCTCAAAAAATATCACACTGGATGCTGCGAAAAAAGTAGTCAGTGAGGCCGTAAAATATGCTAAAGAACAATCAGCCCCAGGCAGCTCAATAGCTGTCGTTGATAACGGAGGCAATCTTGTTTACCTGGAAAGATTAGACGGCACATTTGCTGCCTCTGCAGAAGTTGCCATTAAAAAAGCGAATACAGCTGCAACATTTAAGGCGCCATCTTCTAAATTAGAAAATTCAATTAACGGCGGAAGACAGGCTTTGATAACTGTTGGCCATACTTTTTTGCAAGGCGGGGTTCCTATTGTTTATGATGGCGATGTGATAGGTGCTATTGGCGTAAGCGGCAGTGCAAGTGCACAGCAGGATGAAGACATAGCGATTGCCGGAAGCAAGGTGAAAATTGATTAACTAAATACAACAATGAAACAAATTGTGTTTTCATCAAACAATTACTTAACAACAATTACAATTAAATAAGTCAATGGTAAAAGTATATTCAATAATAAGAATCTATGTTATAGTTTTTATTCTCTTATTGTTATCAATTATAGTTTTTTCCCAGGAAACAAGGCAACTCGCAAATGGCAGGCCCGATGCCATTGCAGATTTGAAAACCATGGAAGGTGCAGCGTTGGTTAATGCAAAATGGTTTGCCCAGCCCGCTCATATAGAAGAAGCAAGTTTTAAAGCGCCGGGTGCCAGTTCGACCGATGCAATGAAGTTGTATCCAACCGGTATGCAAATAAGCACACATACATTGCATCCGCAAATAAATGCGCCGGATTTTGATAACGGTCTTGTGCAAATAAAACCAACGGACCTGGAAATGCGTGAAGGAATGGGATTAATCTCTGCAGCATGGTATAAAGTAGAAATGACACTGCCTCAAACCATCGGTAAACTTTCTGTAAACGGCTCTACAGCTGTGTTTGAAATTACTGTGGATGATTATAGTGAAATATGGGTTAATGGCAAACAAATTCGTGCCTTCGGTCAAAGTGGTAATGGTGTAATCAGCGGTTACAATACACGCAACCGTGTTATTCTTACTGATCATGCAAGGGCGGGCGATAAATTTTCTATTGATGTTCTCGGCATTAATGGCCCACTTGGAATGATACCTGAAAATTATATCTGGGTTCGCAATGCAGTAATTGATTTTTACAAAGAACTTCCAACAAATAAAGACTGGAAAAATATTGGAAAAATTTATACGATAGATGAGAAATTAAACAGAATCATAACGCCGGGAACAAACGTAGAAAAAGTTGCCGATGGTTTTTCGTTCACTGAAGGGCCGGTCTGGCATCCGGATGGGTACTTATTGTTTAGTGATCCGAATACGAATGTAATTTATCGTTACGATCCCCTGAGTCATAACATAACCGTTTTTATGAGTCATAGTGGTTATACAGGTGTTGATATTGGTGAATACGGCCAGCCCGGTTCTAATGGTTTAGCCATAGATAAAGAAGGAAGGTTGATTGTTGATCAACATGGAAACCGCCGTGTGATACGTTATGAAAAGAAAGGCCCTGTAACGGTTCTGGCAGATAAAATCGATGATAAACGCTTTAATAGCCCGAATGATATTGTATTAAAAAGTGATGGGACTGTTTATTTTACTGACCCGCCTTATGGCCTTCCCGATTTTTTTAATGACAAAAGAAAAGAACTGGACTATTCAGGAGTATTTATGATTAAAGATGGTAAAGTGCAGTTGGTGTCAAAAGATTTGGGGGGTCCTAACGGCTTGGCTTTTTCTCCCAATGAAAAATATTTTTATGTGACCAACTGGGATATAAGGGACATTCATCACACTAAAACATTATGGCGTTATGAAGTACAGCCCGATGGCAGTTTAAAAAATGGTAAAATATTTTATGATTTCAATTTTACAGAAGACGACGAAGCATTGGATGGAATGAAGGTGGATAAAGAGGGAAATCTCTTTGTGTCGGCCCCCGGTGGTGTTTGGATTCTTTCGCCGGATGCAAAATTATTAGGCAAAATGGTAACACCCGAACGCCCCGCGAATATGGCGTGGGGTGATGAAGATGGAAAAACGTTATACCTCACAGCGCATAGCAGCTTGTATAAAATAAGAATAAATACCGGTGGAAAATTTAGCTGGCAATGATGCGGCATAACGTGCAACAATAAACGATAATAATAAACTTATAAGAATGAAAGTAGCTATAGTAACAGGCGCATCCGGAAATATGGGGCTGGCGGTTGTAAGAAAGTTTATAGATGAAGGATATTATGTGATTGGAACGGTAATACCTAATGATCCTGCGCCAATGGACTTTCCTTCGGATAAATTGGAGAAGGCAGTTGTTGATCTCACGAGTGAAGATGATTCACAGACATTTGTTGATACAATTTTAGAAAAGCATAAATGTATTGACGCAGCAGTGTTAACTGTTGGAGGTTTTGCGATGGGAAAGATTGCCGAAACAAAAACCGCAGATATCGCTAAACAATATAAATTGAATTTTGAAACTGTTTACAATGTGGCAAGGCCTGTATTTGCTCAAATGATGAAACAGAGCAACGGGAGAATTTTTATTGTTGGATCAAAGCCCGGCCTGGATGCAAAGGATGGAAAAGGAATGGTGGCGTATGGACTTGCCAAATCATTGGTTTTTCGTTTGGCTGAATTAATGAATGATGAAGCAAAAGGAACAAATGTTGTCACGAGCGTGGTAGTGCCCAGCACCATCGACACACCTTTCAACCGTAAATCGACGCCGGCAGCTGACTTTAATTCCTGGGTAAAACCTGAAGCTATTGCGGATGTTATATATTGGCATTGTATGCCGGAAGCAAGTTCGTTGCGTGAGCCCATTTTGAAAGTTTACAATAATGCATAAGTATTAGTCGCATATTTTTTATTTACATGCCATCGAACACCAACAAGAAGCTATACAATATTTTTTTTGATTCTGTATGTGATAGCCTTCGCAACGTTGGTTGTGATTTATGGGCTTTCCTTTACTGACTTATTAATCCCGGTTGCATCTGTTGGCTTTGCGTTTTCTGCATGCGCCTGGCTGCTTACTTGGCGTTCAATTCCCTTGTTGGCTGATAAGCTGGCCTTTAAAAAGGAAAGCTTCGCTTTGTTTTTATTAATAGGCTGGGTTATTTTATACATCACATATGGTCCAACGCTCATAAATAATCTATTTCCAAAAAATATTCGGCAGGATGATCAATGGCAATTCTTTATTGCAATTGCAAGAAAGCTGGTTGTATTTGTGATCGTGCCTTTTTTCTTATATCGCTCATTTGGGTTTAACATAAGAGATTTTGGTTTGCAAGCTCCTTTGAATAGAATTCTTGGAAAGAAGAACATCCTTGTTTTCTTGATCATGTCTCTTTGCATTTTGGCATTTGAATTTTTTTTTAGTGGTGGCGCTCAGCCTTTAAGGCGAAGGGAATTTAGCGTTTCACAGTTGGCTATCGGCTTGCCATTAGCGTTCCTATGGTTGTTTATAGAAGCGGGACTTGTCGAAGAATTCTTTTTTCGGGCGCTTCTGCAATCAAGGCTTTCGGCTCTCATAAAATCTCATTGGGGAGCTATTTTGATTGGCGGCTTGATTTTTGGCCTTGCACACGTTCCGGGCCTTTATCTGCGGGGTTCCGAAAGTGAAGGAATTAAAGAACAATTGCCGGTATGGTTTTGGATCTGTTACTGTGTGGTAAATATGTCAATTGCAGGAGTCTTTCTTGGAATTATTTGGGCAAAAACAAAAAATTTATACCTTGTAATGTCGCTTCATGCAATGATTGATCTGCTGCCAAATCTCAATAGTTTTATACACACCTGGAAAATTTAAATTTCCTGCTGAAAAGTCTTCTGCTCTTGTAAAACAACGGACATTTTTGCATTTTGTTTTAAGAGATATTTATAGTCAATACCATTATTTAAAATAAATACCACGATGATGGAGAACATTTTTAAAAACAAAAAAGTACTCATAACAGCAGGACCTACCAGAGAGGCCATTGATCCTGTTCGCTATATCAGTAATCATTCCAGCGGCAAAATGGGCTATGCGATCGCTGAGCAATTTTTGCACCAGGGAGCGGAAGTATTTTTGGTGTCTGGTCCGGTGTCGATAGGGCTTCAGCACCCGAAACTCACTTTGATAAAAGTAAATTCCGCACTCGAGATGGACCTCGTCTGCTGCAATTATTTTGAAGAGGTTGATATAGCAGTATTTGCCGCAGCTGTTGCAGACTACAGGCCGGAATATGTGTCGAAAAATAAAATCAAAAAAGACGAGCCTTTTTTCAGCATTAAAATGGTTAGGAATGTAGATATCGCATGTGAATTCGGTAAGATAAAATCCCCCCGCCAGTTATCCATTGGTTTTTCTTTGGAAACGAACAATGAACTAACGAATGCCACGGGCAAGTTGATTACAAAGAATTTTGACATGGTAGTGCTTAACTCCATGAACGATAACAAAGCTACCTTTGAACACGATACCAACAAGATCACCATTATCAGAAAAGATTTTACGCAAAAACAATTTTCTTTAAAACACAAAAAGGAAGTGGCAAAAGATATTGTTGAGGCCGTGTTCGACTTGTATTTGAAACTTAAAGTGCAGGCGCAGGGGATGAATCTAAATTAATTGTCTAAATGAAAATCGGAAAGCGTTTAACGGCTCGTTGCCCTGGCTTTTTATGCAGTATCATAATACCGCTCTTTGGCTTTGACCAGGTTCCTGTAAAATCATTTGCACCGGAAATGTATTCTACGACTGAGTATGCCGCGTTAAAAAAAGTGGTTGGCCAAAATAAAAAAATCCCCGCGGAGTATGAAAAACAAATTCTGTTGGCGCTTAGTTATTTTCCTGAATTAGTGAATACTAATATTGAATTCAGATTCAGACACACCAATACCTCTTTCTCGACAGTCCCGGCTGCAACCAGTTTGCTCCAGCGACGCGGCCACAGGAAATATATAATTACCATAGGTGATAGTTCAGAAAAAGTATTAGTTCCCCTTCAATTAAAGAATTTGCCCTTTAATGCCCAGGTTGGCGTAATTGGCCATGAACTGAGTCATGTGGCAGATTTTGACAGCAGGAAATTTTTTGGATTAGTCCGAATTGCGGCTGGACATCTTTCCCAACATTACCTGGATAAGTTTGAGCGCTGGACCGATAGCCTTTGTATTGCTCACGGTCTCGGCTACCAGCTATTAGCCTGGAGTAGTTATATAAGAACAACCATGCATTACGAAAACTGGACAGGCTCTGTAAATATCGACAAAGGGCCGATGTTGCGAGAAAAATATATGAACCCTGCTACGATTAGAAATCAAATTGAAAATAACCCATTGTATGCGAAAGCAGAGTAGAAAGGTACACGGTCTGCAGACTTAATCTTCTCTTTAACTTTTCGAATTGTTTTAATAAGTGCGTTTGCAACATCCGTTAGTCCCCGTGCAGTTTCAGAATTGACTTAATTCACCTATAGCACTCGTCTTTGTCCACACAAACGGAATTAAAGCTATAAACTTGATATTCATTTTATTGACAACAAGCTGTTGCGCATTCTTTAATATCATAGCGCATCGCTCCATTGATATTATTCAGGTACATAACAATCCAGTCATCGTATTGAACCAGCTTGCCTGTTAATTCAACTGGTTCCGCAACAAAATCCTGTACTGCCTCGTTCATTTTTTCCCCATTAGAGCCGACAATAATATAGTAATTGGATGCGCCTTTTGAATTTTGAACATGTAGCAATGGAGATATGCCGCCGAGAATGCATCGAATGGCACAGTCCCTGTGCGGCTTGCCCAATCCAGGCTTCATCACACCAAAATAACATTTAGGGTCGATAATTTCTCCTGTAACCGTTTGGACCCCGAGATTTTTAATATGCGGCACAAGATCAGGAGAACTTACGCCGCCGCCTATACGCACTAATGGTTTGTCCTGCGCAGCAATTTGCATAACCAGCTTCCCATCATTATATAACAAAGTTCCCTTTACAATAATTTCTTTTTTGTCCAATGACGTTTTATTTTCTTTTTCAAGATCACTGATAATTCCATCAGCGCCATGTTTTCCGTAACCCACTAAAATAGCGGTGATGTACGTTGGATTTCCCCAGATATCTTTACGCCCAATAATTTTGAGATTGGGCACCGGTGTTTTCGAAAGAATCCCTTTCACTTCTGTGAGTGTTCCAAATTCAAAATTTCCGGTGTCAAATTTTTTCTGGGAAAATGCAAGTAAAACACTAATAGTTGTGACGACCAGCACTAAAATGAGCACAACTTTTTTTACATGCTTTGCAAACTTATCCGGTGCTTTTGGCATCCAGCCTATATAAAATTCATTATCATTCATAATTGCATTTTTAATTTTTCATTCATTGATTTGAGTGATATTATTGCTCCCGGCCTTTCAGTTCCTTCAGGGTAGGGGGAAGGGTGTACCCATACTTTATCATTTTCAATTTTCACATCGTACGTGCTTACTCTTTCTTTAAAGGGCGGGGGAGACTGGCCATTTTGCGGGAGGTATTGGTAGCCGTGCCATGGGCAGGTGATGCATCCGTCTAATATTTTTCCTTCACCCAATGGCCCATTCTGGTGTTTGCAGACATTGTTTACAGCAAATAATTTCCCCTGTGTTTTATAAACAGCAATTCTTTCTTTATCAATACAAAACATTTTTGCCCGGTCTTCTTCAATATCATTTACGTCGCACACCAGCACAAATCCTTCCTCGGACAAATTGTATTGTATATTATCTTTCTTTACTTCTTTGTAACCGGCAATAAGATGCAATGCAATAAGTGTTGTAGAACCCAGTGCAAGGATAATGATGAAAACAGGATTGGTTTCATATTGAATTACGCCCAGCATCACGTGCATGACAATTAAAAAATAGGCGACATAAACCCCCATGTGAAGCGTCTTCCACACTTTGGGTGTAAGATTATGCAACCAGAAATCGTGACTGGTTATTGCCATTAAAAAGAAAATGAGCAATGCACAGAAGCCCAGTGCCTGGAAGGGAAAGGATGAAAGTGAATTAAATCTTGTATTGGAGGTCAGCAACGAAACGATTGGATTTACATTCCCTAAAGAATGAAAATGTATTATACCAAATACACCGTGAACTGCGGCAATACAAAACATAGTAACGCCAAGATGACGCCGGTTGTATAACAATGGAAGAAATTTTCTATTGATCCTTGTAAGTGGCCCGATGGCCAGGATTACATGTAGCAATAAGACAGCCAATGTAGATGTGGAACGAATGAGTAAAGTTTCAAATGTTACCTGCGGATTAAAGAACAGGTTTAATAAAATAAATATGCTTAGGTAAGTAACACAAAACCCAAACAGCAACCAGTCATATATTTTCTTTTGCCGGTTCCATCCAACGGCCTGGTAAGATGCGCTCATTGTGTAAAGTTTATGGAGTCAATTATTTGATGGTGAATAAAGTCATATAAAACGAAATGGTATATGCCGGTCGAGTCGTCTCTTAAATAAAAATGGTAAGTACCTTTCGATTCAATTCTGCCGATAAGATCTCCACTCTCAATATTTTTTTCCCCCGAGATGGTTTTGTAAATAACGGCTGTTGGAACAGTCAGGGCCGTTTTGTTGATCCATTCAATTTGTGTGGGAGTCTGGGTATTACCACGAAGACTCACAGTATAGTTGACTTTGTTTATTGTTTCAATAATATTGGGCAATGCAATAGAAACTCCCGGTTGCAACAAACTGTTTGCTGCAGGCTTTGGTATTACAATAATTGCAGAAATAATTCCTGCGGGTACCAGTATCAGCAGCGCAATCCATATCTGAAAATGCCGTCTTCTTAATTGTTTAATCATTGTTTTTGTTTTTAGCGGATGCTATCCATTTCTTCAGTAAGAGGGGCCAGAAAACTGTGGTTGCAGGTATGATAATAATTTTAAAGCCCCATGTACCCCCCTGCGCACCTTCGTCTATCGTATGGGCTCCCTTGATTACAAAAGGAATTGCAAATACCAACCCGCAGGCGAGATAAATGGCGACAATCATGAGTATTATATTCACAATAATTATGACCATTGTATTAATTTTCAATTTTTAAAATGCTATTGAATCCAATAAAGCCATCGGGCTCACGATATGGATTTTCTATATCTTCCATCCATAATTTTTCATCGACAAAAAACTTATATTGATAAAATCCTTTTGGCAACATAGGTATTTCAATCTTCCACAAACTATCCATACAGGGTTCCATCAGCAGCACATCAGGCATCCATTCATTGAAGCTTCCTGCGAGAGAAATTTGAGAGGCGCAATCATTCTGAACAAAAAATTCGATTGTATTTTTTGGGTGGTTGACATAAGGAGAAGAAGCGACTTTTGAAATTACTTCTTTTTTTAAAACTTTTATAATAGCCTTTCGCGGCTGAATATGTCCAAAACCCTGTCGCTCTGCAGGAACTCCGTCGATGCGCTTTGCCGTGGAAAAAAGAATCGTTCTTATTTGTGCCGGTGTTAATGCTGGATTTATTTCCAACAGCTGGGCAATAACCGATGTTACTAACGGGGCCGCAAACGAGGTTCCATCTACATGCATGTAATGGGGCGAAATATATTTGCAGGTGCGGATGCGTTTTATGATTGTCTCACGTAAATAAGTAACATCACCTGTTTGCAAAACGGAATTATCCAACTGCGTTTTTGAAAATAGTACGTGCAGTTCTTCCTTGAGATTTCCCTCAAGTTTTAGCAGGTAGTGAAGTGTTTCCGATTCTACCTGTTCTTTTGTTCGCGGTAATATGGGCGCTGCAATCCAAATAGCCTGGGCAACCAATTCAGGTTTCACCAGTCCGTCCATCGTAGTACCATACGTTGAATGATACAATTTTGATGCAGGCGCTTCGAGCATATTTTCATCATCCAATCCGCCTACCGCAATTACGTTCAGCGAATTGGCCGGGGACTTTACCATCCCGTTCTCATCATTTCCAACAGCAGCAACAATGCTGATTCCCTTTTCAATTAATTGCTCAGCGAGCTGATCCACCCGGCTTTCTTTGTAAGATGTAACTTCGTCGTCGCTGAGGCTCATATTCAAAATGCGGATATTGTACTGGGCATGATTTTGTAAAACCCATTGCAGTGCTTTGCAAATATTTTCGGTAGATATCCTGCCTTCTTCATCCTGTACTTTTATTAAAACCAGTTCGGCGTCACTGGCAATTCCTTTATATAGGCCATTGCTTAAATATCCATCGCCTGCG
Source organism: uncultured Chitinophagaceae bacterium (assembly GCA_963798665.1). GTDB lineage: Bacteria > Bacteroidota > Bacteroidia > Chitinophagales > Chitinophagaceae > Ginsengibacter. Next base: position 78,623 of record CAWCUN010000027.1, read on the forward strand.
CACACGACGCTTGTCATCGTTCCATGCCATTGGGAAGCCCCACCCAAATCCGCCAAGGGGAGGAGTTGAGAGCCAGTGTCCATGTGGTTGATGTCGATATATTTTTTTATTCTTTTCTTATTCATTACTAAATCAGGATGCGGATAAAAACCGCTGTCAATAAAGCAAATGGTCACGCCTTTTCCGGTAAACCGTGGATCAGCGTTAAGGCGCAGACCTGTTGGTATTACAATAAAATCGTCCATTGTTTTAATAGAGAAATGTGGCCCGATTGAAGGAAGTATCTGCTGCTTCATTACGATCTCCGAATGAAAAAAATCCACACAGCGGGAACATGCGCCGTCATTAACGCTCCATTCGGGAAATTCATGTTTTATCTTTTCAATTACGCCCCGTTCACTATCATGATGAAAACGATACACCAGCCTATTGACGGCATCCTTGCAAAGAGGGCATATAATGGTTCCGCTTCCCATTTTTTTATGATAGATTGTTTATACAAAGAGAATACAAGTTGCGCTTTTAGTTTGTCGCATGGATGACTGATGGAGGAGATTTTGAGAAATATTTTTACACAACTGCGGCTTCAAATCAGGGGCAAGACTTGAAATAAATGTCGATGCCTGGTATTCCGGGCAATAAAAAATGATACAATAGGCGTCAAACATAAAGAAATCATTCATTTAGCTTTTGGTGTTGAAACAATTGGGGAAGTTGAAGAAAAGGCGAAGCAACTTCAATGGATGGATTTAAAATATTAAGCGGCCCAGGAAAAACACGAGATGGATGTTATGAGTTTGAGACATTGAATCTTGATAATAATCGGTTGGAGGTTATTGCCATGATAAATTTCAAAACTTAATTTTATAACTGAGTGCGGTTACAAAATGACGTGTTAATCCATCAGGCCTTCTGTCTCTCACGACAAAAGGAGCACCGAATGAAAGTTCCAGGGCGCCCATTTTATTTACCTCATAATTTAAAAATATATTTCCATTAAGAGTAAGCCCGTTCGAATGAGCAATTTCTTTTCTTACCTTATTCCCATCTACATAAGTATCGTTTGCTTCATGATAAATCGAAAGAAAACTTGGCCTTACGGAAAAATTTTTATTGATATCAAAGTTGTAAGAGAGCCTTAGCAAAATATCTCCCTTTCTTGAAAATTTACTCGTAGGCAAATATTTTGCTGCCAGTGGATTTGAAGGATAATCTTCCGATAAAAAACTATTTCCGTTAATGGGCTTTAATGGTTGCTGAACTGCAACCGTAAGGCCGAAAGACCGACGCATAAAATTCAATCCGAGGACAAGGTCTGTAGTGCCTAAACTTGTTTGATAAGGCATGGGAAGGAAAATACCGTTCTTGCTGGTGTTTGCATCATCGAAAGGAATTTTAAAACCGGCGACAAATGATTTCTGCCATTTCTTTTTTGTGTCAAAAGAGTGATTAACGGATAAAAATAAATCACCCCAGCCGCTGACATTTGCAAGTTCGCCACTGATAGCACTGTATTCAATTTTGCCGGTTAGTGAAGTATGTTTTGCAACAATTCTGGTGTATTCAACTTCCAATATGTAATAGGAAATTGATCTTTCTCCTTTACCAAAATTAAAACCCGCAACTACTTCATTTTTTGAATCATCACGTTCACCGGGCTTTATCGTATTATTTTTAATAGAATGAATGGTGCATACACCGGCATCGCTGCATCCCTGTGCGTAGGTATTTGTAACAACCGCAAACAAGACAGGTATTAGTAAAAATATTTTAAACATGGAATTGTACACTTGCATATAAAACTTATTTGTGAGTTTAATTTTGCCTTTCAACGATCTTCATTGCATGCCCGTCGGGATCTTTTACAATAAATGATTTGCTTTCAGTATTGTTTCTTCTAATAGTTACCAGCTCTTTTGAAACAAAGGAATAGTTGGCATTTTTTAATTTATTATAGAGGGCTTCCACATCGTCAACAATCAAAGTTGTTTGCCAATACCAAAGGTCATTTGCTTTTGTATCCGCAGGATATGGTTTTCCGGCGCCAGGTTTTTCATATTGCAGAAACTCAATGCCCGGGCCTGCTGCAGAGCGTAGCCCGGTTATATGCAGGCTCGCGCCTTCCACATTATTAAGATGCTCCTGCTCCGTTCCGAAGTTGAAACTCTCACCCTTGCGCTCGATACCCAAAAGGCCTCTGTAGAAAGCAAGACTGCTTTCTGTATTGCTGATGCCGATCGCAGTATGATCGATGCCCAGGAAAATTTTTCCGTTATTGTTCTGCCATTTAGGTTGTCCCTTTCCCTTTGGAAAAAAAATTAGTTCCAAATTGTGATTGTCGGGATCATGAAAATAAAATGCTTTGATTCCTTCTGCACCAATAATGGTTTTAGGCAACGTTTGCGGATTTGTGCTTACAAATTCAACATTATATTTTTTTAATTGTACATAAGCCTTTTGCATACTACTAACTACCACGGCTATGTGTTGAAAGAAAAGATCGTTAGGCTTTGCATCATCGGGAATGCTTCTGCCGCCGCTGGTCAAATAATCAGTAAGCTCAATTTGCTCATCGCCCAATTGCATTCTAACGACACGAATGTGTAACCCAAATATTCCTTCGAGTTTTTCATAGTCTTCACCAGTCACTTCACGATCACTTATTTTTTTAAAACCTAATACTTCGCAATAAAATTTTACAGATGTATTCATATCTTTTACGGTAAAGCCCGGCACATCTACTTTTTTTACTTGTGCAATAATTAATGTACTAAAGCAAAGAGATACACAGGATATAATTCCTATACGTATAAAAGCCTTCATGAGTTTAAATTTTATTTTGATAAATATTTGATAATGCTATTTTCATTGGTTTCTTTTCGTTTCTTAATAAAAAGAAATACTTCCGCCGCACTCAGCATTCCTGCAAAAGGGATAAACATGTAAATCCAGAAGGCTGTGTAAGTATGCGCAGGCAATGCACTGGCAAAGCTTCTTGCAGGGTTCATTCCGAAACCGGAGACAGGTCCGGCAATTATTACATAAAGGCATACAAAACAACCTGCAATAATTCTTGTATATTTTTTTAAGGAATTATTCTCTGATGTAAATAGTACCATCGTCATCATAATGACGGCAATAATGTATTCTGTCATTGCCGCGGCTGCAACTCCGCTATTGCCCGGAATGGTTACTGCGTAATTTACAGGTTGAGTTGTTAAGGCGTTTCCCAGCAATGCGGCCATAAGATATACAGCAAGCGTTCCCCCGATGAACTGAAAGATGATATAAAAAGACGCATCCCACGGGCACATCTTATTCAACCGTAAAAAAGTTACAGTAACCGCAGGATTTATTTGTGAACCGGAAGGAGCTGTAAAAGGCGAATAAAAAATAAGTAAAGCCGTAATACCCATTAACAACCCGGTAACTATATTCCTCAACATCAAATTATTAACAGTAAAGTGGAATGAAGAATCATTGCCCCAAAACAGGGCGCTAAAAAAACAGGCTGATATCATAAATATCGCAAGCCCTAGTGCTTCCTGCAAATAGTAAATCCAGTTCTTTTTAAAAGAGGCCTTCATTTGTCTAAGACCGCCCTTATCACTATAAACTTTTATGGGCATTGCTCTCATCTTGCAAAGAGAAGCACGGTTAAAAAAATTAATTGTCGTACATCTGACGGAGCCTGTCACTATTTATGAAAATCTTTGTAAAATGATTTCCAGATCATACCTGAAATAATCCTGTGACGGTGGTCGGGCGATTCCCGGAGCGATGATAATTCTTCCGGCAATTGGATTAAGTGTGATAACTTGAATAACAAATACATTGAGTGAACAATAATTTTTCAACCCATGGCTTTCTGTGGCCATTGCTGGCGCTTATAATGATCGCTATAATATTAACAGGATTAAATAGTGTCTTAAAAAAAGCCGGTTTGTCCAAATCAAATGAGCGAAAAATATTTTTAGCAACCACAATAGTTATTATAACCTGGGTAGCAATCCTTGTTATTTTAACAACCACAGGGTTTTTTAGTGATTTCACCAAACTGCCGCCGCGACCGGCCTTCGCAATATTGTTCCCGTTACCATTTGTATTAATTATTGCTTTCTCAAAACAAGGAACCCAACTTTTGAAAATAGTTCCTTCTCACTGGCTTGTATTAATCCAGTCATTCAGAATTTTTGTTGAGCTTTTAATATGGCTTGCATTTATGGCAAACAAATTACCCGTACAAATGACTTTCGAGGGAAGAAATTATGATGTGCTTACAGGTTTATTGGCTTTGCCTGTTGGGTATTTGCTTTTGAAGAAGAAAAGTGGTGCATCTACAATAGCGATTGCTTTTAATATACTTGGAATTTTATTACTCCTGAATATCCTGGTTATCGCTGTTCTTTCGATGCCAACTCCGTTACGCTACTTTACGAATGAGCCGTCAAATAGTATAGTGGCAACTTTTCCCTTTATCCTGTTGCCTGGCGTTTTGGTTCCAATTGCGTATTCGTTTCATATTTTTTCATTAAGACAATTACTCACCAGAAGATCCTTTTCGACGAGATCCTAATAAAGCATTATATAATCTTCAAAGACATGCATTACTTAACAGAATATCAAAAAATGCTAGCCGGCGAACTGTACGACGCGGGCGATGAAGAACTGATGCAAATGCGGATGCGGGCGAGAGCATGGATGGAGGAATACAATGCAACAGGCTATGATAAACGAAAAAGAGAAATATTGTTGCAAAAGTTGCTGGGTAAAATAGGAACTGGCGCCGACATACAAACTCCTTTTTTCATTGACTATGGATGTCATATTGAGGTAGGTGATAATTTCTTTGCAAATTTTAATTGCGTGTTCCTTGACTGTAATTATATAAAAATGGGCGACAACGTTTTCCTTGGCCCGAATGTGCAAGTATATGCGGCGCATCACCCTGTTATTGCTGCTGAAAGAATAAAAGGCCCCGAGCTAGCCTCACCAATAAATGTAGGTAATAATGTTTGGATTGGCGGGGGAAGCATTATTTGTGCCGGCGTTACGATTGGGGATAATACAACAATCGGTGCAGGAAGTGTGGTGGTGAAAGATATTCCTGCCAATGTTGTTGCAGTTGGTAATCCGTGTAATGTGATCAGAAACATTTAGCGTCGTGCGATATCTCTCATGATGTATGGTTCTTTAATTTCCTCTTTGCGCATCGTGTTCATATGCTTTAATTCTTTCTCCAGGAAATAATTGAGTGCTGTTCTTAAAACGGCTATTGCAGCTAGTTTGCCAATATCGTTCCAACTTGGCGCTACTGCCGTTGCCAATACATCGGCACCCAGTAATAACTCCAGTGATACAGCGACCGAACTTCCAAACTGTACGCGGATTTCTTCTTTCGTAATTTTTGAAATCGTTCTGTTAAGAAGCGAAAAATAATTCAGTAGTGTTTTAATTACTGCAATTCCGATAATTACTGCTGCAAGAATTTCAACCGCATGGCTTACATTAATCGTTATTTGTTTTGCTATTTCTTCCATAAAAAAAATTTGAAAAATGGCGACAGAAAATTCCATCGCCATATTTAATCCTAAACCATCTACCATAAAAAATCCTAAACTATCCTAACAAAATACCTGTCTGAATTCATCAACTGTTTCCTTATTTATATTCAATACGTCATTTAAGATATGGTCGCCGACTCTCAACGCATTGGCGGCAATAGTTAAAGCAGGGTTGAATGCCCCGCATGACGGAAAGAAACTTGCATCTACTACATACAAATTCTGAATATCGTGTGCTTTGCAATGCAGGTCAAGCACTGAAGTACGCGGATCGGTTCCGAAGCGGCACGTTCCATTCTGGTGGCTCATTCCGCTAATATCAAGGTCGTAACCTGCCCATTGAATGTCTTTGTATTTATTATCCAACTCACCAAGTTTGGTAAAAACTTGTTTTAATTTTTCCTTGAGCCTTTCATAGGCCGTATAGTTTGTCCTTGTATAATACACTTTTATTGACCCGTCTTGTTGCACCGTTACCCGATTATCGGGTGAAGGCAGGTCTTCCGCGGTGAGCCAGAAGTCTATTGTCATTTGTTTGAGCTCATCGTAAGTTTTACCGGGATAAATTTTTTCCGCAAGCCACAAAATGGTATCATAGTCGTTTCGCCCCATCAGTTGTATTTCACCTAAAGGAAATTCACTGTCGTCTGCACTGTGATAAAAATCTGCAAGGCCAAGGCTCTTTTGAAAAACACAATCATTGATCTTGTCTTTGGTAAAGGCCACGAGGCAGCCGTTGTGATGCAACATTAAGTTTCTTCCTACCTGGCCGCTCGAATTTGCTAAACCAGTTGGATGTTTTTCGTTGGCACTGCGCAACAATAATGCAGCAGAATTTACGGCGCCACAGGCAACGATAACGATGTCAGCATTGAAAATTATTTTTTCTCCTTTGATCTCTGCGTGCACTTTGGAAACCCGTTTGCCACTAGCATCGGTATCCAGTTTTTCAACATACGCATGCGTCATGAGTGTAATATTTTTATTTCGCAATGCCGGACGTAAAGCCATCACATGACCATCAGCTTTGCTGTCTGTTGGATCGGGGAACCCGTCAAAGTTTTCCAGCGTCACCGGCGCTTCGGTTTCAGTGAAATCCTGTGGCAACCTAACGCCCATGGGTAGGGGAAAGGGCTGAAGGCCTATTTGCTCCATCCTGGCATTTAAATCTTTTATTAAAGGCTCGTAAGTCAATTGGTCAAAAGGATATTCGCTGGTAGTCCAGGGTTCGGTTGGATCAATACCTCTTTTTCCATGAACGCTGTATAACTTTTCTGCGACGGTGTAGTAACTTTCCAGTGTTTCATAACCAAACGGCCATGCCGGCGAAGTACCACCATAGTGTTTTACTTCCTGGAAATCGGTTTCCCTGAAGCGGAATAAGGCTGCACCATACATTTTCGAGTTACCTCCTACGTTATAATGTATAAAGGGCTTGAAAGGCTTGTCGTCCTTGTCGTACCAATTGTCTTTCGGGCGATAGCGGCCATTCGTTACTACTTCGTGTGGGTCCCAGTTTTCTTTTTCTTTAGGGATAAATCCGCCTCTTTCTAAAATTAAAATACGCTTTCCGCTCTCAGCTAATTTATGAGCCATCGTGCTTCCGCCACTGCCGGTGCCGATGATGATGATGTCATAATGGTTGGTCATGTTATTCAATGTTTGATGTATGATGTTTTAAATTTTACCATACAAAATGAAATAAATCACCAAAGAATAATTGTCGCGTGGATGACGAAGAAGGATAGTTTTTTGAATTGTCTTAGGAATATTTTTTCCGGGTTATAAGATTGGGGGTTGTCAACCAAATGACTATTTAGAATTTATCCACCCAGTACTTTTGTTTTTAATTATTGGATTAGATAGATTAAGCGCAAGTGCTTTGCTTAGGAGGGGAATGGTTAGCAGTCCAGGTAAAGACTCTCAAAAGAATTTATTTGGTTCCTCGCAAAGACGTTCGCATTCGTGAGACGTCTTTGCGAGACAACATACTTAGCCTGGGAGGGAAGATTGCAAATGAAGGAGCGAAGTATGTTTTCGTGGCCTCCTGATGCGACCCGAATTGAGAAGAAGCTTTTTTAGACGGCGATTGTAGTAGATCTTAAACAAATAAATATTCTCAAGATGTCTATAAATAAGGCAACTGAAAATCAGCAGCAAAAAGAAACCACCCGTATTGAAACTTTCAGTGATGGCGTTTTTTGTATCGCGGTTACGTTGTTATCATTAGAAATTGGAGTAGAAGTAAAAGGAAACGTAGGCAACGGGCATTTGTTGCATTCGTTGTTGGAACAATGGCCTATTTGTCTTGCTTACGTTATTAGTTTCATAAATGTATTACTTGCATGGATCGGCCATCATGAATTATTTAAAAAGCTCAGCAATACAGATAATTCGGTAATGATTACAAATGGCTTGTTGTTAATGCTTGTGGCGCTGGTACCTTTTCCAACCAAAACATTAGGGATGTTCTTGCTGACCGGGGCACTTAAAACAGCAGTGATTTTTTATACCGGTTATTTTGTTCTTATCAGTATAGCATTCAAACTTCTTTGGTATGCTGCATCACGAAAGAAGAATTTATTAATTCATGGAATTACAGATGAGCAGATTAAACAAACAACCAAATATGAGAACATTGGTTTGATCTGCAATATTATTATTATGGCAGTTGCTTTTGTAAGCCCATGGGCAGCGCTGGTGCTGAGTTTTATCATGTGGATGTATTGGATTTTTTGGGTGTAATTGGTAAAATGAATGGCTTTACCGATGAACAATTAATTGACATTCGCAAGGGAAAATCTATGAATGCAAAGTTGAATGCATTGGTGCGGTTGGTAGCAAGCATAACAAAAAACCGGGGCAAAGCTGAAGAATCTTTGATAGATCATTTCTTTACGCAAGGTTATACCAACGAAAATCTCGTTGACCTGGTCCTGCAAATAAGCGATAAAACTGCCATGAATTATTTGCACAATCTTATCCAAATTCCGGTTGATTTTCCTTTGGCACCTTCATTGGAAGCATCAATGGCTGTATAAGATATATCATATCCAAAAAGCTAAAAAATTGCCCCAAAAGAAATTGCGGGGCATTTTTTATTTGCTCTGTTTAACTACTCCATCGTTCTTATAAATAATGAATTCAGCTAAAATTCTTCTTGAAAAATTATCCATCCTTTTGCGATGTTCCTCCATTTTATAGCGATTTATCCCGCAGCATCTTTGTACCGTCAATAACGACATCAACATTAAAAAAATAAAATGAAAAAGAATACCAAATTTTTTGTCGCAGCAATATTGCTACTTATATCTGTCCCATCACTTGCGCAGGTATCTTACAAAAATATTAAGGTTGACGGTTTAAATATCGCCTACCGGGAAGCAGGAGATCCTGCCAATCCAAAAATTGTCTTATTGCATGGCTTTCCGGCAGGATCGCACCAGTACCGCGACCTGATACAATCCCTGTCGGATAAATTTCATGTTATTTCTCCAGACTATCCGGGCTTTGGTTTGAGCGACAGCCCTGACCCCGCAACTTACAATTATACCTTCGAGGGCATTTCCCAAATTGTTGAACATTTTCTGCAATTAAAAGGATTTGATCATTACGGATTGTTTGCACAGGATTATGGCGGACCGGTTGGATTCAGGATCGTTGGAAGAAATCCAAAAGCACTTGACTGGCTGATCGTACAAAATACAAATGCTTATGAAGTTGGCTTTACGGCCGCCTGGGATGGTTTCCGTGGTGCGTTATGGAAAAACAGATCGGCAGAAACAGAAAAACCGCTGGCTGCGTTCTTAACTCATGACGCGATCAAAGGTATTTACCTGTATGGTGCAAAAAATCCTGAATTGATTAGCCCGGATAACTGGGAATCGGATTATGCTTTTATGCAAAGGCCCAATGCCGTTCGCATTAACCTGGACTTATTCTACGACTATCGTACCAATGTTGAATTGTATTCGTCATGGCAGGAATTTCTCCGCAAGAATCAACCTAAAACAATTATTTTTTGGGGACAGAAAGATATCTTCTTTACACCTGCGGGAGGAGAAGCTTTTCTGAAAGATCTTCCTAATGCCGAAATGCATCGTTTGGACGCAGGACATTTTGCAGTGGAAGATAATCTTGCTTATATTTCCAAAGCAATGCATCGCTTTTATGCAACTAAAGTTGCAGCTGGGGAAAAATAAATTTAATTAAATAAAGCAAAAGCAAAAGCCGGGAATCAATGCCTGGCTCTTGCTTTTGCAGATCACATAATCAATCCTGTCAAATACAATAAGAAATGAACACAAAAATAATAATGACTGCAAGTGCAATAGCCCTTGGTTTGACAGGACTAATGCTGACATTTATTCCGGATGAAATACTAAGCTATTTAAATCTGGAAAAATCATTACCCTTGTTTCTGCTGATACAAATTTCAGGGGCTCTTTATTTTGCCTTTGCCATGTTAAACTGGATGGCCAGGACAAGTGTGATTGGAGGTATTTATAATAAACCAATAGCGTTAGCAAATTTTATACATTTTACTATAGGAGGCCTTGCTTTGATCAAAGGCCTGATCGCAAACCCGGGATTGGCTTATACAATTTGGGGTATTACATCAGTATATACAGCTTTCTCAATTGCTTTTGCTTTTATTAATTTCAGAAACCCTTCAAGTGTAAATAAACAGCCGTGACATGTATCAGATCGATAAACATTGTGGCCATCTCCGGAAGTTTAAAATCAACTTCGGCAAACACAAATATTTTAAGGGCTTTAGCTACAATGACCCCGGAAAATGTTGTGGTTGAAATAGTCGAAGGGCTGGATACTTTACCTCATTTCAATCCCGGAACAAAAGAAGAAATTGTATCTGTAATTAATTTCCGTCAAAAGATCAGGGAAGCAGATGCTGTAATATTCTCTACGCCGGAATATGCTTTTAGTGTACCGGGTGTTTTAAAAAATGCATTGGACTGGCTGGTATTTTCCGGCGAATTAAATGAAAAACCTGTTATTGCAATAAGTGCTTCACCACTATATACAGGCGGAGACAAGGCGCTGGCTTCACTCCTGCTCACACTCACGGCATTGGGTACAAATAAAAATGACAATTCATCTTTAAACATTGGTAATATAAAAAACAAAATGAACGAAGCCGGGGAAATTACAGATGAAGAAACAGTTAACTCTCTCCGGTTAATTTTAACTAATCTACTTAAAACGATATCTCTTGCCGAGGTTTCCAATTCGTAGCATTATCATACAGGGAAAATTGTCCATCCCTTAGCGTTCATCCTCCATTTTCATTCCATTGTTTTAGTTGCAATTTTACATAGTTAAAAGGAACACTGTACAGTTATACTGAAATCCCTTTTCCAATACATTAATTAAAAAAAAAATTACAATGAAAACAATCTTAGAAAAATTAAACCACCTGAATCAACTGATACTTGATGGTAAAATTATGGACGGATTTGAACTCTATTACCACGACGAGGTGGTCATGCAGGAAAATGAGCTGGCTCCTACTGTTGGTAAAACGGCAAACCGGGAAAGAGAACTACAGCTATTAAACAATATCACTGAGTTCCGTGGTGCATCTATCCTCAGCCAGGCTGCCGGCGAAAACATTACCTATGTTACGTGGCATTTTGATTACACGCACAAGGAATCGGGGGTACGCAACTACACACAGGTTAACGTACAACACTGGAAGGACGACAAAATCATTAAAGAACAATTCTTTTACGGCAATTAATTATTAAAATCATTTAGGGAAAATTGTCCATCCCTTAGCGGTTATCCTCCATTTTCCCAAATGATATAAAGATGCATTTTTGATTCTTGAAAAAAATTAAACTGATGATCATAGAACAAAATTCAAAAAGTTACGGAAGCTTTTTCCCTGGCTAAGATGAAAACGGTTTTACCGCGGAGAGACGATAAGTTTTGGTGATGGTGAATTCAGTAAGAATACCTGCTTATAAGCGGAAAAGAAAAATTGCTGAATTTGGTTTTGGTTGCACAGAACTTATAAAAGATATTATTACTGCCCCCGATGTTTTCGGTAACCTGAGCATGGATCATCTCTTTCAAAAGATGTTTATGCAGAAGCTTTAACCGCCAGTGTTGTTGTATGTGCTTTTAATGTTTTGGCAATATCAGCATGTGTCAGATAATTACTGAGCACAACTTTATCTCCAACTTTATCGAACTAAACCGCTCATTTTATTTAAACTAAAAAATCATGGCAAAAAATTTTGCAACAATTGCATTTAGTAAAGCGGTAAAAAAAATGCAGGAAAAACTAGGTAGCAGGACAAGTTATGCCAGGATGGAAAGAGATAATTATGTTGACGGTTTAACGAAAAATGAAATTGACTTTATAGCGGGAATGGATAGTTTCTACATGGCAAGCATCGGAGAACACAATTTTCCTTACATACAACACCGTGGCGGGCCAAAAGGATTTTTAAAAGTGCTTGATACAAAACGTTTGGGCTTTATTGATTTCAAAGGCAACATGCAATATATTTCTGTTGGCAATATTGCCACCAATAACAATGTGGCGCTGATTATGGTAGATTATCCCTCAAGAGCAAGGCTGAAAATTCTTGCAAAAGCAGAAATTGTTGAACTGAAAAATGATCCGGCACTATATGATTCACTCGACCTTAAAGAGTATAAGTTTCGTCCGGAAAGAATGATGGTCTTAAATATTGAAGCATACGACTGGAATTGCCCACAGCATATAACGCCAAGGTACACAGTTCATGATATTGAAGAAGCTTTTGCATCGCAAAGGGAACAGATCAGCAGGATGGAATTGGAAATAAAGGTTTTAAAATCAAAATTAAAGGAAGCTGCTATCTAAATATTATATTGCATAAGCAATTCAAAAGCTGTCAAAACTTCAACTTAATATTTATGCGGGAAGAGTCTCCTTTAACCCTGGTAAATCCTCAGACAGGAAACATTGCCTTTAAACTCTTCTCTTTTGAAGATAATTCGCATTTTGACCAGTTGCAACGCAATAATTTCTTTTCGCTGATATGGGTAATGAAAGGATCCGGAAAAATAAATGCCAATTTTAGCAGGTTCGATTTTGAAGGAAGCACTTTATTTGCCTTCGCTCCTTATCAGCCTTATATATTCTCTGCCAAAGAGCCCATACATGGCATTGCCATTTACTTTCATTTCGATTTTTTTTGCATACATAAGTTTCAAAAAGAATTTGAACTGAACGGGGTACTGTATAATAATGTTTATGCACTACCCTTTGTTAAGGTTGATGAAAATTCGGCCACTATATTTTCATCACTGTATGAGCAGATGAAAACGGAAATGCTGAATCAGAACCAGACCCTGGCCCAGAACGAATTACTGATTGCCTACCTGAAAATATTTTTGATAACCGCCACCCGTTTAAAAACACAGCAGCAGCCTGAGTTTGCAGAAATCACAAAAGACAATAAGGAGCCCTTCATTCTTCAGAAGTTAAAAGATGCCATAGAGGAGAATTACAAAACCAAGCATTCAGCCAGTGATTATGCTGACTTATTATATATCTCTGCCAAGGCACTGGCTAAGATCACTAAAACGCATTTTAATAAAACACTTACCAGTCTTATTAATGAACGCATCATCATTGAAGCAAAAAGAGAACTTTACCTCAGCAGTAAATCAATAAAAGAAATTGCCTGGAAACTTGGCTACGAAGACGAATATTATTTCAGCCGCTTCTTTAAAATAAATGCCGAAGTATCACCGCAACGATACAGGGATACAATTGGCTTTGGCCGCGAAGTCTTGCTAGTAGATTAAGCGCTGCCAGTCTTTCTGAACAGCCTTCCATGGCTGCCGACCCTATCTACCAAGATTTTGCTAATAGTTTTCAACATCCATGACAGGGAAAATTGTCCATCTCTTTACGCCGTTCCTCCATCCTATTTAAAGTGGTATTGCGGCAACTTTGCATTTGAATATGCAAGCATCATGATAAAAGAACTAAAAAGAGTAGTGATAACGGGCATGGGTGCCATATCCCCCCTCGGAAATACAGCTGAAGCACTTTGGAAAAACATAGCAGCGGGAAAAAGTGGTGTTGGCCCGATCACCAGGTTTGATAGTACAAATTTTAAAACAAAATTTGCAGCGGAAACAAAGGGCTTTAATGCAGCAAATTATTTCGAAAAGAATGAAGCCCGTAAATACGACCTGTTTACCCAGTATGCCGTAGCCGCTGCAGACGAAGCCATTAAAAATTCAGGCATCGATTTTGAAAATTTGAACCGCAATAAGATCGGCGTTATCTGGGGTTCGGGCAATGGCGGCATACAAACCTTCCAGGACCAGGTGGAAGAATTTATTAAGGGAAATAAGCAGCCGCGGTTTAATCCCTACTTTATTCCGAAGATGATCGCTGATATTCCCTCGGGTGTTATCTCCATCAGGCATGGGTTAAGAGGGCTGAATTTTTCCACCATCTCTGCATGTGCATCTTCAAACAATGCCATTATTGATGCCTGTAATTATATACGTTTGGGTAAAGCTAATATGATCATTACCGGTGGTTCGGAGGCGCCCATCAGCGAAAGTTCTATCGGAGGTTTCAATGCATCCAAAGCATTATCAACAAATAATGAAGATCCGGAAGGAGCATCAAGGCCATTCGATATAAAAAGGGATGGATTTGTAATGGGCGAAGGTGCAGGCTCCTTGGTTTTGGAAAGCCTGGAGTCGGCTGTAAGGAGAAATGCAACTATTATGGCAGAAATTGTTGGTACCGGAATGGCCGCTGATGCATTCCATCTTACAGGCACACATCCCAAGGGTGAAGGTGCCTATTTGGGAATGCTGGATGCATTGGAAGATGCCGAAATTGATGCGCTGGAAATTAACTACATAAATGCACATGCCACTTCAACGCACATGGGTGACGAAAGTGAACTGAAAGCGATCATGCGGCTGTTTGGCGAAAATAAAAACTTGAATATCAGCGCCACGAAATCAATGACCGGGCATTTGCTGGGAGCAGCAGGCGCCATTGAAGCGATCATCTCTGTAAAAGCCATACAAAATGATCTGGCTCCGCCAACCATCAATACCACGGAAGTGGAACCTGCTTATAGAGATAAATTCAATTTAACGCTTGGCAAGGCACAAGAAAAGCAGATCAATTATGCCATGAGCAACACCTTTGGTTTTGGCGGCCATATTGCGACAATCATTTTAAAGAAATATAAATAGAAGAATTACCGATGCTAAACCAATCCACTTTTACACTGGTTAACCAGCAGAACGGAAATCTTGCTTTTAAACTTTTTCATTTTGAGGACAATGGATTTTTCGATCATGTGCAACGCAATAATTATTTTTCACTGATCTGGGTCACAGCAGGTTCCGGAAAACTAAAAGCCGATTTTGCAAAATATGATTTTGAGGCAAACAGTTTATTTGCATTTGCGCCCTACCAGCCTTATATGTTTACAGAGATGCATTCTACTAAAGGTATAGCCATCTATTTTCATCCTGAGTTTTTTTGTATTCACAGGCATGATAAAGAGGTAGCCAGCAATGGCGTATTGTATAATAATGTATATCAACCACCTTTTGTAAACATTGATGAAAATGCTGCAGCTACTTTAAAAATGGTAACCGGCCGGATAGAAATTGAAATGCAGAATCCGGCTCTTGCACAATACGAACTGCTGGTTTCGTACCTGAAAATATTTTTAATAACCGCATCCCGGTTAAAAAAACAGCAACAGCCTGAAGCTACAGCTTCAGTACAAGATAGTAAGGAGCCATTTATTTTGCAGAAACTTAAAGATGCTATTGAAGACAATTATAAAACCAAGCACTCCCCTAAAGACTATGCTGAAATATTGTACATCTCTCCAAAAGCATTGGCGAAAATGACCAAGACGCATTTTAATAAAACACTTAGTAGTCTTATTAATGAACGCATCGTTATTGAAGCGAAAAGAGAACTTTATCTTACCGATAAAACAGTGAAAGAAATTGCTTACGAATTAGGGTATGACGATGAATATTATTTCAGCCGCTTCTTTAAAATAAATGCCGATGTTTCACCGCAGCTTTATAGGGATACCGTTGGATATGCAAGGGCTCTGGCGTAAATTCTATGAATATAATTTTAATCTTTAATTATACTACCCTTACCATCTTAAAAAAGCTGCGCTGGTACTGAGTTTTATCATGTGGATGTATTGGATTTTTTGGGCGTGATAAATAAACCTTAAGAATGAAATTCGTTCGGTTAATAATATCGAGATGAGAATTATTTCAATATGTTTTACCGGCAACTTTGCGATTTAGAATTTCACCTGCTTAGCTTGAAAGTAAATCCCAATTGAATAAAAAAAGGCACGAGGGGGTCGGTTTTAAAATCCTGGGATACGATTTTACCGCCCCTTATAAAAACGTCTGCAGATTTCGTCGAATATACAGCCTGCATGCCATAATAAAGATTGCCGCCGGTTGATGGTTCGTACCAGCCATCTTTTACACCCGGGTATAGCATTTTATATGCAGTTGAATGTTTAAAATGAGTAACGATGGCCTTATCAAAGCCTGCTTCGGCTGCTATAGACCATTTGATTTTGTAATACCCTGCGGCAGCCGACAGATCACTTCCAAAATTCAGGAGACGTGCAAAATCATTTTGGTAACGCCTGAAAATTCCATGCAGCTTCGCGGTGAAAATAAAATTCCCGGTCTTATAAAATCTTACTTGCGCACCAATCGTGGTTTTGAAATCGTCAAACAGGTTTTTTCCTCCCGGGAAAGAATAATCCGCATCTACAATAATGGGCATGCGGGAACGAAGGTGGTAGCCATACCCGAGGCCAAAAACAAGACCATGTTCAACCCCGGCACTGGCATGTATGAGATGCTTTTGATTCTCTGTAAGATTTTTCCAGTTAACAATTTGCGAAAAACCATTGCCCGTTTTGCAGAAGAGAAATAGGCTTATGATTATTATTTTTTTCATGTTTGCCTCATTTTAATGAATTCAGATAACTTAGTGCGACCGGATAAAAATTACTCCAACCTGTTTGAAATGCTAATAAGTCGTGACCGGCTCCGTTCACTTTAAATAGCTGCACATTTGAGAAAGCAGCCGAAACTTTTTGCGCATAGGAAGCACCATAAGCCCGGTTATTTTCGCTATATATAAACAGCACTTTAGTGTTGAATTGATAAAGGTTGGATGTAAAATCAGGTTTTTGCTTTTCTCCGATTTCGGTTAAAGCATCGGCAACTACCTTACCAAATCGCCAGAAAGGCGGTGAAGCTTCATTTCCTGTTGGATTACCCTTTACGCCGTCCTCTGCTGCAGCCAGCGCATATTTGTAATCCAATATTGCTTGTTCATCTGACCTTCCTGTAATAAACTGATCAGGGTAGGTTAGGTCATTGAAAAGTTCGCTTGTTACACTCACATTTCCTGCCCGTTTTAGATAATCCTCAATATCCTGGTAAACCAAACCGCCGGGTTCGGCAAGTATAACACCGTTAATTGCCGCCGGATATTTATTGATATAACCTGTTGCCAAAATAGCGCCCCATGAATGCCCTAATAAAAAAACTTTTTGTGCGGGTGATTTTCGGTAAAAATTTATGATGGCGCCCAGGTCATCGTACATCAACTGCAGCGTATAAGAATTTTTTGGATGCCGTTTGGATAAACCAGAACCTCGTTGGTCATAAAAAATAACCCGATAACCCTTGTTGGCAAATTCCTTACAATTTAGCAATGATCGATAATCAGCACCAGGCCCTCCATGCAATACTATGATCATGGCGCTATCCGGATCTCCAAACGCCTCGGCATGTAAAAGTGTTCCATTAATTGAAACGGATGGTAATGAGGAATCAAACTCTACCGTTTTTGGCACTAAATTGCCTTCGTCACTGATTAATTTTCCTTTTGTACAACCAACAATTAGTGTCAGAAGTAGCAGGGTAGCAGTAATCCAATGTATTCTAATATTCATGAAATGATATTTTACGCTGCAAAGAAAAACAGTGGCGTAAAATGGTGCTGTCAGGTAACCGACTGATGTATATTGTTAATGGAGGTAGGGATGCTGAAAAAATATACCCGGTTCGACAACTTTATAGTGGGCTACTTTTTTGCTGCGGTATTTGATTCAATTTCGTCCCAGGCATCCTGTGTAGAAAATGAGCACTGTTCCTGCTGACCGGCGCACTCAAAACCGCCGTGATTTTTCAAGCCGTTTATGTTGTCCTCACCAGTATAGCGTTCAAACTTCTTTGGTATGCCGCATCACGAAAGATGAATTTATTGGTTCGCAGGATCATCGGTTTGATTTGCAACATTATCAATATGGCCGTTGCTTTTATAAGCCCATGGGCTGCGCTGATATTGAGTTTTGTTTTGTGGATGTATTGAATTTTTCTCGTGAAATGGGGATGTTTCATTTTATTATTCCTTCGTTAATCGAAGATGACAACCAGCTATTCGTTTAATCGTGACAGCACCTTTTTAATGTCGCTGAAATTACTCCATGGAATAAAATGGTCAGCGCCTGGTAAAGTAATCATCTCAACCGATGCGGCGTTATTAAGCTCACTCTTCGCATAAAAAGAATTTTCATAAGGTACTAAAGAATCGTGGTCACCTTGTACTATATAAACACGACACCTGATTTTGGGAAGCATAACAGGCATCTCCAAAACATCTTTTTTAAAATACATCAGTTCATCATTACTAATTCGCAAAATGGGAGGCACCAGGTAGCGCAATGGCGAATAAGCTATGATATTCCTCCATATTTCTTTTTCTTCCGCCTTCGGATCTACGCTGGCTGCAAGCAATACGAGCCCATTAACCAAGCCGGGATTTTTACAGGCAAGCTCAACAATCAAAGGGCCTCCAAGACTATGGCCTACCAGGTACATAGGTTTATTATGCTTTAATTTGCGTAACACTATTGATACAATTTCACACTGTTTATTCATGTGCTCTGCATAACCAAAATCGCTGTAACCAAAGCCGGGTCTGTCAATGCTGATAAGATGAAAATGTTTCAATAGATCAACGTCTTTTAAATAAGTTTCAAAGGCATTCCAACTGCCGGGAGAACCATGTACAAAAATTAATGTTGGCAAAGTATCTGAACCAGTGGCAACATAATGCAATTTGTGTCCATTAATATTTTCAGTATGGGCCGTAAGAGTTACTCCATCTTTCTTAAAATTTTCGATAGCTGTCTTATCAGGCGTTCTCCATTTATCACAACCCTGAACTGCAATTAGCCATATAACTAAGAGAGCTAAAAGAACTTTTTTTAGAATCCGGAAAAACTTTTTCATGATAGAAGTTGAAAAAATAATAGGTAAAATTATCTAAGGATTGTGAAACTAGTTCACGAAGTAACAGTTACTTGTGAGTAAAGGTGCTCCAGCTTTTCACCTTGAACTGTCAGCCTGAACCTGTCGAAAGGATGCCAGGTAGAATAGACGACTCTCTAAAAACGAACCCGCCTTCAGGTTCAGGCTGACAACTTTTATGTTGAAAACGCGGGCTTATCAGTCATAAAAATAAAAGTATTTGCGAACTAAGTATATTTATGATTACTCCATAAAAGATTTAGGTATGTTAATAAGCAACAACTATATTCTTAAATCATCACACAGCTTAAAAGCTTTCCTCATTTCCATCATTTTATTCCATGCTTCTTTTCTTCATGCTCAAAGGCGTACTCCAGCCTGGAAACATCTTTCGACTACCACCAGTAATCTTCCTATGCCATGGAATAGCACACAGCAGACTTCTGCGCTCATTGTTGACCTTGATAAAGATGGCGTGAATGATTTTGTTTTGAGCTGCCGCGAGGTACCGCCGGTCCTGGTTTGGTATAGACGCACCACCAATGGATGGCAACGTTATGTTTTGGAAAAGGAGTTTAAAACGATCGAAGCAGGCGGCGCTTTTTTTGATATTGACAATGATGGCGATCCTGATTTGGTATATGGACAAGACTGGCAAGGCCCGGAAATGTGGTGGTGGGAAAATCCTTATCCAAACTATGATACAGCAGTTTCATGGAAACGTCACACGATAAAATCTTCAGTTGCAACGCAACATCATGACCAGGCATTTGGCGATTTTATGCAGACGGGAAAACCACAACTTGCTTTCTGGAACCAGGGCAACAATACATTGAATCTTGCATTTATTCCGGATGATCCGCGGAATGCGACGGAATGGGAAACACAGACTATTTTTTCGGGTGATGCGGGAAGTAAACAATCCTGGTATCCCGAAGGCATCGCCGTCGCTGATGTTGATGGTGATGGCAATGTGGATTTGCTTGCAGGCAATTTATGGTTTAAGTATAAAGGCAATGGTGTCTTTAAACCGATTCATGTTGCACGTATAGGCGGACGCATTGCTGTTGGAAAAATAAAGCCCGGAAAAACGCTGCAAATTGTTACAGCGCCCGGTGATGGAATTGGTCCCGTGTGCTGGTACGAATGTAAGGGCGATCCTGAGGATTCTTCTGCATGGATAGAACATAAATTAATTGACAGAGATTTAATCCATGGGCATTCGCTTGCTGTTGCTGATATTGATGGTGATGGGAACCTCGATATTTTTGTTGCGGAGATGGCACAATGGCATGAGAAAAATACAACGCCTGATAATCCCGATGCAACTGCTTATATCTTTTATGGAGATGGCAAAGGCAATTTCACAACAACGATATTTCAAAAAGGAATGGATTTTCATGAAGCAAAAATTGGCGACCTTGATGGCGATGGCGACATGGATATCCTTGATAAGCCTTATACATGGAAGGCGCCGAGGGTGGATGTGTTTCTGCAGAATGGAACGACTAAATAATTATGCTTTGAGATTTTTTTGAAACTGGCATAAGCTTCGTAAAACTATCTTGCATCGGTTGTATTTGCGAAAGTTTTTATGGTACATTCGTAATACAAGAGTTGTACGTCACCCTATTTAGACACGGCGTAATTGATTGACACACCCTGAGACTTCGCCGATGCTGCCCCATGCTATTTTTAGCATCCCGATTGCTATCGGGACAGACGGCACATATCCTAACACAAAGCCAACCTACGAAAGAGCTAAAAATGCCAACTCACAGCCTACCCACCCATCGGAATGAATTCTATTCGACAGAAAGTTTGAACCTCATCTGAATAATTTCCTCAACATATTAGCCAACATTACATTTGACCTTTATATCCCTTTCATTCTTTTCTAAATATAAACGGGTTGAACTTTGGATAATTTTAAGAAGTTATCTTTATTTGATTTTCTTACTTTTGTTTCATGCAAGACAAAAGTGTGCGACAAGTTTCTGATTTCAATACTGAACTAAAGCTCAAAGGCTTTAATGTGTTTCAAATTGAAGGCGATGGTGGCGCTGTTCACCTCTACAGCCGAAAAGACTTTTATAAAATATGTTTGACTACAGGTAAGAGTATCATTCACTATGCTGACAGAAGTTTTGAAGAGGAAGGAACAATTTTGTTTTTTGGTAATCCCCATATTCCTTACTCCTGGGAAACGCTTTCTACTACATACGTAGGTTATACCTGTCTTTTTTCTGAAGAATTTTTTAAAGCGTCTGACCGGAGCGAAAGCTTGCAACATTCTCCTTTATTCAAGATTGGCGGCACACCCATCTTGAAAATAACCGACGAACAAAGACAGTTTCTAAATAACCTCTTCCAAAAGATGATAGAGGAGCAAAAGAGCGACTATACGTTTAAAGATGACCTTATACGCAACTACATCAACCTGATTATTCACGAAGCCTTGAAACTGCAGCCTTCTGAACACTATAACCAACATAAAAATGCTGCATCACGATTAACTTCTGTTTTCTTTGAACTTCTGGAAAGACAATTTCCTGTAGAAAGTTCCGATAACCCTTTGAAGTTAAAAACTGCACAGGACTATGCAAAGCACCTAAACGTCCATGTGAACTATTTAAATCGTGCAGTAAAGGAAGTAACCGGCAAACCTACTACTGCCCATATCACAGAAAGAATTGTCATCGAAGCAAAAGCACTACTGCAACATACAGGATGGAACATTGCAGACATTGCCTATGCACTTGGTTTTGAATACACTACCTACTTCAACAACTTCTTTAAAAAACTCACAGGTACTAATCCAAAGACGTTAAGGTTACAAGAGGTTTGAAATTCTTAATTATTGGTTTGAATATCGTTACCGGCAGGGGCACACATTGTAAGACCTTTGTGTTATGTTATCAAACCAGTATCACAAAGACATTTTTGAACGGCTAAGAAACGGAGAAACCATCACTCCAAATGACCCGGAAGTCTTTAAGCTAAGGGATGCTTCTTTTGCTACCAAGAAGTTATTGGTTCAGCTAAATAACTCTTCTGATGCCGCAGAAGTAAGGGACTTACTAAGTCAAATTACAGGTTCAGAAATTGACGAAAGCGTTGCCGTGTTCACACCGCTTTATATCAACTATGGAAAGAATACCAAAATCGGTAAAAACGTCTTTATCAATTTCGCTTGTGTTTTCCTTGACCTTGGTGGAATTACCATTGAAGACAATGTATTGATTGCTCCAAAAGTCAGTCTTTTATCCGAAGGACACCCCGTTTCCCCCGAGGATAGAAACTCCCTTGTTCCCGGACATATTCGCATCAGGAAAAATGCATGGATTGGTGCAGGTGCCACCATATTGCCCGGAGTTACTATTGGTGAAAATGCAGTGGTCGCTGCAGGTGCTGTAGTATCTAAGGATGTTATTGCAAATACTGTTGTCGGTGGCATTCCAGCCAGGCACATCAAAAACATTTAAATGAATAAAATAGCATTATGAAACGAGCCATGAGAGATACTCTCACATAGAAGCATGATTATCCATGGCGAGTTCCATCTGACAATTAAAAAACAAATTATAAACAGATGAAACCAGTAGTCACATTCTTAGCTTGCTTAATCTGCATCCAAATTTTTGCTTGCTGCAATAAAAGTAACGAGTTGACAAGCACTTCCAATAATGTTCTAAATACAGACAGTATGAAACTGAATATAACAATAGGTACAAATACTTTCACCGCAACACTTTATAACAACGCAACTGTAACCGCATTTAAGACAAGATTGCCCATGACGATTAACATGATAGAGTTGAACGGTAATGAAAAGTATTTTGACTTGCCTGATAATCTGCCAGCTAACGCTTCAAATCCGGGCACTATCCAGGCAGGAGATTTGATGTTATACGGTTCAAATACGTTGGTACTTTTCTATAAATCATTTTCAACATCATATAGCTATACACCAATGGGACATATCGATGATGCATCTGGATTGATCGCTGCATTGAGTTCAGGAAACATAACGGTAAAGTATGAAGTAGGTGAATAACCATATATGACGAACCAGTATGATTTACTTAAATATTAAATGAGAAAAGCTGAATAAAATACCGGTATGTACAAGGGAGTGACACAACAATGTTGCATAGAATTCCGGGCGCTGGTTCTATAAATAATCTCTTTAGTGAACAACAAAATTAAATAAGATGAAATCACTTTTTATAGCCGCAATCGCTTTTGTAGCATTGCTACCATCAAGTTGTAAGGAAAATAAATCAGAAAACAAAGTGACAGCGCTGCAAGCAATCTTTCCAAAAGGCGAACTTGGGCCCGCTGCAAATTTTACCGGCAACGCCTACAATTATGGCTTAGTCGCAAATGATTCTATCTACAACACACTTGTGGGTAATGTTTATTTCGAACAAAGTGCAAGATCAAATTGGCACTTACATCCGAGCGGGCAAATCCTGATTGTGCTCGATGGTGAGGGATATCATCAGCTGGAGGGACAGCCAAGACAAACGATGAAAAAGGGTGATGTAATAAAGGTTCCGGCAAATACAAGGCACTGGCATGGTGCAACTGAAAATAACAGTCTTACGCAAATGTATATTTTGCCAAAAACAGAAAATGGATTCGTTACATGGCTTGAGCCTGTGACAGATGAGCAGTATAAATCTAAAAATTAAAACAAATGGAAATAGTCAGATTAGGTTCTCAACCATCAGTAAAAGGCCCGGAAGATTGGTTCACAGGGTCAGTTCGCATCAACTATTTATTTCAACCAAACGGACACAGACGCGCCAGTGCGGCCGAAGTAACATTTGAAGCTGGTGCAAGAACAGCATGGCACACACATCCTCTTGGGCAAACGTTAATTGTATTGTCCGGAATAGGTTTAGTGCAACGTGAAGGTGGTGCTATTGAAGAAATCAGGCCCGGTGATATCGTCTGGTTTGCTCCAAACGAAAAACATTGGCATGGGGCATCGGCAACACTGGCAATGACACATATCGCCACCCAAGAGGCACTCAACGGAAAAGTGGTGGATTGGATGGAGAAAGTAACTGATGAAGTTTATAAAAGGGCGAAGTAGTAGATTGGGAACGACTGATCAGCAAAGGAACAAAACAATTATTCAAAAAACATTTTACATATGAAACATCTCCTAATTATCGGATTGCTATCCTTATACTCAGCTCCTTTTCAAATAATATACGGTCAAACAAATAATACAGATATGGAAATGACAAGCCCTCCTTTTATAGCTAAAACATCCAATTTTATGGCCATCGCATTTCATGTGAAAGCATACGAAGTTGAAAGCCTGGTGCCTGCAAACGTTAAAATTAAAATCGATGAAAAGGGACTTGCAACCCTTGGTATGGAAATCTACACTACAGAGCAGGTTTATGGTATACCAAATTACTCGTTGGCCTTTATGTACGTAACAGTAACCGCGTTGGATAGGAATAATAATACCTCAGATAGCAATTATCCAATTTGGGGTGCTATGAACAATGATACCGCTTTACAAAGTTTCAAGCATTTCTACAATTTCCCTTATCAGCAAAAAAACGTGATAATAAAAAAAGGCACTGAACAGACAGCCACTGTGGGAGAAAGTGACGGTGAAGGGATAACGCTGAAATTGAAAATCAAAGAAAATAGCCCTATTAGTGCTGAGGGTATAGCACCAATACTCAGTCAATCGGCGGATGGCAAGATGCAGATTACAGAAATACCTTGGCTTGCTAACGGCAATGAGGCAAGTATTATTTCTTTTGAAATTAGAGCTGGTAGCGACAACGTATTACAAGTGATGCACGATGCTAAACCGTTCTATGGGCAAGTGAGTACGAACGTATTTAGTTATACAAGGCCAATAAGCCAATAAAGTCAATGTCTTACTTAGGAAAGGTCTTGATCAAAGAAGCCGCTATCGACATATGTTTTACGGCAACATTCAAATATTAAAAAAATTTCAAAAAATGGAAAATAATATAAAAAACAAAGTAGTCGTAATTACAGGAGCAAGTAGCGGTATGGGTGAAGCTTCCGCAAAACATTTGGCACAACTAGGTGCAACAGTAGTCCTGGGTGCCAGACGCTCTGAAAAAATTGAAAAACTTGCAAAAGACATTCAGGAAAGTGGTGGAAAAGCCCTTGCTATCGCTACGGACATAACAAAGCGAGATCAGGTGAAGAAATTGGTTGATTCAGCGGTTGAAAAATTCGGCCGAGTGGATGTGATCCTCAATAATGCCGGCATCATGCCGCTTTCCCCCATGGATCGATTGAATGTGGATGAGTGGGATCAAATGGTTGATGTCAACATCAAAGGCGTGCTTAATGGTATCGCAGCCGCACTTCCACATATGAAAAGTCAGAAGTCAGGCCATATTATCAACACTTCTTCTGTAGCCGGACATAAGATATTTGGTGGCTCTGCCGTGTATTCTGCAACAAAATTTGCGGTAAGGGCATTGTCTGAGGGTTTACGCATGGAAGTGAAACCATATAATATACGTACCACAATAGTTTGTCCTGGAGCCGTTAAAACAGAATTGCTGGAACATATCACCGAGGCAGACATCCAGCAGGCGAACAAAGATTATGTGGGAGCGGTAGGAATTAGTCCAGACAGTTTTGCCCGTGTGGTGGCTTTTGCAATCAGCCAGCCCGAGGATGTAGACATCAACGAAATTATCTTCCGTCCAACATCGCAGGAAATGTGACTGTCAATTTTGAATTGGAGCTATAAACAACTTCGCCAATTTATATCACGGGCAAAAAAAGTAAATTAGCGGTTTATATAAATCATGCTTGACCATTTTTTTAATAAACTGTCAAAAAATATAACGCTCACGGAAGCTGATAAAGCAATTTTCAGGCAGCATACTGTAGTAAAAAAAATAAGAAAAAGGCAATATCTTTTGCAGGAAGGAGAAATCTGTAAATCTGTAGCGTTTGTTAGTAAAGGCATGCTTCGTTCTTATTTAGTGGATGAAAAAAATAATGAATACATTATACAATTCGCACCGGAAGGCTGGTTTATTTCTGATTTATGTAGTTTTGTCACGAACGATTGCTCTAACCTGAACATAGATGCAATTGAAGATTCAGAACTGGTGCTGGTAAGCCAGGCCGCACATGCTCATCTTGAAAATGTAATCCCGGAATTTTTCAGATTTAATTGTCTTCAGTATCGCGGTGCATATATTGCTTTGCAAAAAAGATTAACAGACATGTTTACCCTTTCAGCAGAAGAAAAATATCTTAAGCTGCTCAATATTTATCCCGATATTATGCAACGCGTGCCACAGCACATGATAGCTTCTTACGTGGGCTTAAAACCTGAAACATTAAGCCGTGTACGGAAAAAACTCACTGCAAAAAAATTTGAATAAAGCTGATTCCATTGACCTGCATCAATGTTATTTCTTGACTTACATCAAGCGCTCGAAATGAGCTTTCAGTCTATTTTTACCTTACACTTATTATCGTCAAATTGAAACTTTAAAACGCAAAATGTGTAAACATTTTGAGGCATTCATTTAAACTAAATTCAAATCAATTATTAAAAATGAAAAAAACATTCTTTGCAGTTATTCTGTTTGTACAAGCTTCAGCATTTGCTCAAACAACTACGTGGAAAAATGATAAGATGCATTCCAAACTTACGTTTACCGTAACGCATCTTTTGGTTTCTGATGTAGATGGCTTATTTAAAAATTTCGATGTAACCATAACTACAACCAAGCCCGATTTTAGTGATGCAATTTTTCAACTTTCCGCAGATGTGTCTTCAATCAACACAGAAGTTGAAATGCGTGATAATGATTTAAAAAGTGCTAATTATTTTGATGCGGCAACTTATCCAACCATCACTTTTAAAAGCACATCAATAAAGCCGGATGGACAAAACAAATATAAGCTTACAGGAAATCTTACCATGCATGGTGTTACAAAACCCGTAACTATGGATCTTTGGTATCGGGGTACAACAGAGAACCCTATGAGCAAAAAACCGGATGCAGGCTTCAAATTAACAGGTACATTAAAACGCTCTGATTTTAATATCGGTTCAAATACGCCTTCCGCAATTGTGAGTGATGAAATAGAGATTAAAGCAGACGGAGAGTTTGGAAAAGCGGGTTGATAAAATCTTACTCATCATTTAAAAATCTTTCTTACATTTCATGTGCTTGTTCTCATCTCTAAATTATGGTATTATGAAAAAGGTTCGTATGGCATTTGCAGTTATTATCGCTCTTTTATTTGTAAATAACAGTTTTGCGCAATTGCCTGTTATACCACTTGGCAGTCAAAAAACATTATTGCAAAGCAACGACCCAAAGCTTGCTGCAAACAAAAAACTGGTGTACGATTGCTGGCGTGAATTGTTAGAAGCTGGTCATCTTGAATTGGCTGATAAATATCTTGCAGAAAATTACATGCAGCATAATCCAAACGTTCCAACAGACAGAAAAGGGTTTGTGGATTTCTTTTCAAAATTTGTAAAACCTCAACCAATTGTTGATACAATAAAATCACCTGTTGTCGCTATTGTTGCAGAAGGTAATATGGTTGTATTAAGTTTTGCTGCAAAATTGCCCGAACCAACAGACAGTACAAAAACCTACACCACAACATGGTTCGACATGTTTCGCATTGAAAACGGCAAACTTGCAGAACATTGGGATGGCGCACGAAAATGAAGAATTAACTTCACCAATTTATCATCCATAAATAATCAGAAAGTGAAAACTAACCGTAGAGAATTTTTAAGCAGGATGTCAATAGCAACTGCCGCGTTTGCTGTTCCTTCATCTGTTTATTCTTCTTTTAAAAGATTTGATGATTATGTAGAAGTTGAAACAACACATGGAAAAATAAAAGGCATCAGAACAGAAGGGGTCAATATATTCAAAGGCATTCCTTATGCAGGAAAAGTTTCAGGCGACAGGCGTTTTAGAAGACCTGCTCCGCTGCAATCCTGGTTGGGTGTTCGTGATGCTTTACAGTTAGGGGCGCCGGCTATTCAGGACGGTCAAACACGCGGACTAAACGAACCAAAACCCGATGAAGATTGCTTGTTTTTAAATGTTTGGACGCCGGCTAACGATAATAAAAAACGTGCGGTAATGTTTTACAATCACGGCGGCGCCTTTTCTAACGGTTCCGGCGGTGCTGTTGACCAGGACGGTTCAAACCTTGCCCGGTTCTTTGATGTGGTAGTAGTTGAAACAAATCACCGTTTAGGAATTATGGGCTTCCTTTATCTTGATGAAATAGCAGGAAGTGATTATGCAGGTTCTGGAAACAACGGCATGCTTGATATTGCTGATGCACTTGCCTGGGTAAATAAAAATATCGCTGCTTTTGGCGGCGATGCAAACAATGTAATGATTTTTGGTGAATCAGGCGGCGGTGCAAAAACATCTTGCTTATATGCCATGCCCGGAGCTGCGCCTTACTTTAATAAAGCCTCTATTGAAAGTGGTCCTGGTGTTCACATGATACCTAAAGAAGCTGCATCAGAGATGACTTCAATAACCTTGCGTGAATTAAATATAACTCCAAAAGACTGGAAGAAATTACTTGAAATACCTGCCGCAGATTTGTTGAGCATTCAATTAAAAATGGGCGCATTAATGGCGCAGTCTGAATATGTAAAGAAAAACGGCTCAGTAGGTTTTGTTCCGAACTCTTTTCAACCGGTTGTTGATGGAGTTGCGCTGCCACAGCATCCTTTCGACCCTACTGCACCTGATATATCTAAAAATAAACCGTTGATGGTAGGATGGAACGAAGATGAATACACCTTTTTTGCAATGGCGTTTCACGATACTGATGCACTGAAAAACGATTTCACATTTACTGCATTACAAACAAAGCTTGAAACACAATTCGGTAACAACACAAAAAAAATTATTGATACATACAGGCAAACAATGCCCAATGCAACAGCATCGAACATTTGGGTTGCCATAGAATCCATCAACATGATGGGTTTAGGTTCTATTACAATAGCTGAACGAAAGGTGCAACAGCATGGAGCGCCAGTTTATTTATACAATTTTGGCTACAAATCAGAAGCTAAAGTGCCGGGAACTGATTACCCGTTTGGAACTCCGCATGCAATGGATATAACCTTCAAATTCAATAATGAAGTTCCAGGAGGCGCTGCAAGTTTTTTAGCAGGAAACAAGCCGGAACGTTTTACTGCATCTCATAACATGGCGGAATTATGGACGACCTTTGCAAAGACGGGTAAACCCGCTGCTAAAAATGTTCCTGAATGGAAGGCTTATAATTTGAACGACAGACCTACTATGCGCATTGACACAAGGTGTGAAGTAATCAACAACAGGTTTAGTGAAGAACTTGCTATGTGGAGAACGATAGGAAAATTATAAGTGCAGAAAAGCTTGTGTTGGTAATTTTACCAATTACAAATGACAACACTTCTCAAGCAAAACATTGCAAAACACATTTCTCTTTCAATCAAAGAGACAGAGCAGTTTTGTAATTTATTCAAACCACATTTTGTAAAGAAAAAAGATTTTATACTTCGGGAAGGTGACATTTGTAAATTCGAAGCTTTTGTAACTAAAGGACTTTTTCGCATTTATCATATTGACCAAAACGGTTTTGAACAGGTGCTTTATTTTGCTATGGAAGATTGGTGGATTACCGACATGGACAGCTTTACCAATCAAACACCTTCACAATTATTTATTGAAGCACTTGAAGACAGCGAAGTTTTATTAATTTTTAAAACAGATAAAGAGTTTGCCTACAAAAACATTCCCGCAATAGAAAAGTTGTTCAGGGTTATGACGCAAAAAACACACATCGCTCTTCAAAGGCGAATGATTGACAACCTTGGGAAAACAGCAGACCAACGTGGGGATCGACAATTATCTAGTAACATTTTAAGATGGATTAATAAGTATCCCCCTTTATTATGGAAGACTATTTAGATAGTCTGCGCCAATAGGTTTAGCAAGGAATAGTTGACATAAGAACAATCAGTTTCATATTAATATCAGCAACAGCTCAACTTGACTTAATAAATTTATCTTTAGTTGTTATCTTCATTCGGTAATAATTAGCCCATCGCCAAGCTTTTAATGTTATATTCAAGTTAGTACTAACTTTTAAAATGATTTACGGTGACTTATTAAATACGACGGAAATTGGGCTATAATTTTTCAGATGAATTATAAAATTCCCGAAGCTGAATTAAAAAATGTATTTCATCCGTATTAATTTGTCACAAGGTAAAAACACTTGCCACGGTTGGGATTATGATGGAATGTTTTCTAACTTTATTATACTGTCACTTACTATTCCCTGCCCTTTAAAAATTTTATGATCACAACAAATCAATTCAATCGAGGATATGATACCAAAAAAAATTCTTCTTTTATTATTGGTTGCTGTTTTATGCTTGCCTGTAAAAATATTTGCGCAGCATGCAACGCATCATGACTCAACTGCACAAAATATTATTTCCGGTGTAGAACCACAACCCCTACTGTCACAGGCTATTCGTTTGAAAGATGCTTTATCTTTTTTGGGAAGTCCTTTGTCGCAACAGGATGAAAAGCGTTTGCAGGCATTGCAGCACCAGCCGCTTACTCAGCAGGTGGTAAATGATGTACAGGCTATTCTCGATCCTTATTGCCTTGCCTTTATAAACATCAATCCTGAAGCACGGGTAAAGGTTGAAAGAGGGCCGGCAAAAGCAAAGCTGATCCAGGGAGGTTGGGTTAGTTTTTTAGTAAAGGTAAATAACGATGCAGGGGTTACAGCACAACTGGTAGCCGAAAGTCCTAACGCGGCTACTCCCTTATATGCACCTTCTTTTGATCCGAAGGTCGATGAAAGAAAAGTGCTTACACCCGGCCAGGTCGCCAATCGTTTTCTCGAAGTACAGGTATATCATAATCGCCCGCTGCTTCCAAATCTCTCGGGTTTAAAACTGGAATATGCAGTGGTGCAGATTTACAGTAAAGACAGTGGCCAGCGGGAAGTGGAAATGGGTTTTAATATCGGGCAGGGCACACAGGACATTGGTTTTCGAAACACGATCAATATCCTTTTTTCTATAAGCCATTCGGTAAAAGTTACTTTCCATATACAAGATGATAATGGCTCTCCTGCGATGGCATCTTTCCTCATTACCGATGGCATAGAGCATATCCTGGATGATAGCATCAACACGATGGAAAAAGCAGATTTTCGTTTAGTGGCTGCACAGCGTGACTTCCGTTTAAACTTCTCATCTTTTAAAGATTATAAAGCTCCTAACGAACTTACTGGCATCTATCCTTTGCCTTCAAGACGGGTGGCTGCATACGATGAGTATCCCGATTTTTTCTTTCAATCGCAAATCTATCGGGCCGATGGTGAGCATGTGGAACTGCCTGCCGGTAAGTATAACGTTACGTTTACAAGAGGTCCTGAATATATTCCTCAAAAAATGCGTCTTATCGTTCCTCCCAATGTAAGTTCTTACGAAGCCACGTTTAAATTGAAACGATGGATCAATATGGAGAAACTTGGCTGGTATAGTGCCGATCATCATGTGCATGCTGCCGGTTGCAGTCATTATGATAGCCCGGAAGAAGGTGTAAAAACAATCGATATGTGGCGACAGGCACTTGGAGAAGATTTGAATGTAGCCGCTGTGCTGGCCTGGGGCCCAAGCTGGTATCACCAAAAGACTTTCTTTACAGGAAAGGATGATCCACTTTCAACATCAACCAACATTATACGCAATGATGTTGAGGTATCCGGTTTTCCTTCTTCGCACGCCGGGCATGTTGACCTGCTCAGGCTTAAGGAAGATGATTACCCCGGGACAACAAAGATCGAAGAATGGCCCAGTTGGACGATGCCCGTTCTTGCCTGGGCAAAATCACAGAACGCAGTTACCGGGTATGCTCATTCGGGATGGGGGCTGGAGCCCACCAGGCCAACCAATGACTTTCCTAATTATGTATTGCCGAAAATGGACGGCATAGGCGCCAATGAATATATTGTTACCGTTACACAAAATGTTGTTGACTTTTACAGCGCAGGTAATACGCCTGCTCCGTGGGAATTGAATATGTGGTATCATACCCTCAATTGTGGTTTTACCACGCGGCTCAGTGGCGAAACAGATTTCCCGTGCATTTTTGATGAACGTATTGGATTAGCACGCAGCTATTTTAAACCGGATGGAGCACTTACCTATGACCGTTATGTAGATGCTATCAAAAAAGGGCGGTGCTACGTTTCCGATGGCAGTTCTCATATTATCGATTTCTCCGTTAATGGACAAGAACCTGGCATAAAGGATAGCAAGCTCTCTTTAAGCGGTAAGCAAACGGTGAAGATAACAGCCAAAGTGATTGCCAATCTTCCGGCGCAACAGGATGCTTCGGGCGAAGCCATTGCGCAAAGAGCAATGATGGAGCAACCTTACTGGAACATCGAACGGGCACGCATCGGTAAAACCCAAAATGTAAATGTGGAATTGATAGTAAACGGCGAATCGGTTGATAAAAAAGAAATCGTAGCTGACGGACAATGGAAAAATGTAGCGTTTAACTATCCCGTTAGTAAATCATCATGGGTAGCATTAAGAGTGTATCCAAGCTCACATACCAATCCTGTTTTTGTAATAGTGGATGGCAAACCGATTCATGAGCTCAGAAGCGCCGAATGGAGCAGGAAGGCAGTAGATCAATGCTGGAAAATGAAGCAGGGAAACATTCGTGCTGAAGAACGTGCTGCTGCAGAAGAAATTTATGATAAAGCCCGCAGGGTTTATGATACAGATTATTAAAGAATCATCAAGTCAGTAGTGCGAATAAAAATGACCGGAATGCCATGAAACACGAATTAAAAACACTCATTGAAAATAAAGACTATGAAGGTATCAGGCGGTTACTTGCAAGTAATTCAAATCTTGCAAATGAAGGGATCACCATACCTTATGATAGGAAGTGCAGAACCAAGGGTCATCCCCTGCATAGAATTTGTGATGCTGTGTTCGCAAAAAAGATTACCGACGAAGAAGCTATCGAAATTGCAAAAATACTTTTAGAGTTTGGAGCCAATATTAACGGAGCCAAAATAAAAGAAAAGCAGGATTCACCCCTCCTCGCAGCCGCCAGCCTTCATGCAGAAAACCTGGGCATTTTTTATATAGAGCGGGGAGCAGATATTCATTATGCAGGTAGCCAGGATGGTGCCACTGCTTTACACTGGGCAGCTTATTGCGGAAGAGATAAATTGGTGGAGAAGACTGATCCGGGAAAAAGCGATCATTGATCTGCGTGACACATCTTATGATAGTACCCCTCTTGTGTGGGCAATCCAGCCTTTAAAAACCGGGGATATATTTAACACCCATCACCAGGTATCTTGCATCAAATTACTTTTAAAAGCCGGAGCAGACATAAGTGCTTTGAATAATGAAACAACTCAATATTTACATCTCCTGGCAAAAGATGATTTAGAATTAAAAGATTTGTTGAACTGAATTTTAAAGATGGCATCGTAATGATGCAATATAATATTAAACCCCACTCAATACCTCTTCCGGATTTTTCTTTTCCACCTCCTGCAAATTATACTTCCTTATTACTCTCAATTTTCTCCAACACTCCAGGCCTGTGCACGCACCCTTGGATGATGCGGAGCGTGTGCATCAAAAATTTCATATATGCTGCTAACACATGCTTCATTAGGATGGTATTTAACAATTTTAAGAACTGCTTTAGCCTTTTCGTAGGTCGAAGGGGAGACTTATTGTAAATAACTGATTCGGACGTAATGTATCATCAGGATTGCCGGAAGGCTCGATTACATCATATAAATAGTTCCCTTCTTCGTACCAAAATTTTTTAGTGAACTTTGCCTTGCTTTTTCTGCGCTTAACTCTACGGGTGATGCGTCATGTTCCTGGTTGTTCAATAGTAATAATTCTGAAAATACTTTCAATGTATTATACCGGGGCGTCTCTCGACCGGCTTTTCCGATACCGGTATCACCACTCATATTCCGCTGCGTGCGACCATCCACGTTAGTTGTTTTCCTGTTTCGCCTGCATATAACAAACCACCTTCATCGATGAAAATTTTAGAAATCAAAAGAGCGCAATCTTAAACTTAAGATTTACTTATTGGGAAGATTTTTCAAAACCAGGTTTGCGGTGGTTCTTCGGGTAAAACTTTATCAGCAATTAATATTGCAGATTCATTTGGAGTTCCAACACTTTCTGCATCTATTCCGTTAACTGATTTGGGATTAATATGAGAAAAAACGCCTTTTACAATGCTGAGCTTGTCTATCATTACCTCGGCTGCAAATATGTTGCCTGATACAACCGCGTCCTTCAACGTGGCCACTTTTCCTTCGCAGTAAATATTGCCGTTTATTCTCCCTTTTATTGTAAGATCATTTACATGTACATCGCCGTTAATAACTCCATTTTTCTCAACTGTAAGTTTTGATTTTACCTGTACATCCCCGTTGATAATGCCGGCAATTTCACCTTCTTTATCCGAAACAAAATTGCCGTTTACTTCTATACCATACGGTATATAAAATCCCCGCCTGAAAAAAATAAAGGGTTTCATCATAAAAAGTTAGTTATCAAAATGGCTATGCCTCGTCAAATACCGACGTGGTGGTGGTCGCATTTCCGATGTCGATACCAATACAGCGTGAGGGGTTATTATCCGATACACGCAAAGAATTATATAAGTAACCCTTACTCACAATCAGTTCAGGCTGGGGTACCACTTCAACTGGAATAAATCCCTGGAATTCTTCGGTGACAGAATCGGTAAGTTCAGTATAATGTGCACCTCCTCCGAGCAGGTATATTTTGGAACACTGTTCAAGATCGCCGTCTGTAAAATGCTGTCTCATCAGAGGAGAAACCACTTCTTTATAATATTGACGAAGTAACGATTTCCTTTGGTCTTTAAGATTTATGTGTCTTCTGTTCGTAAAAATGGATCCTTTCATAAAGGCCTCGTCCATCTGGTGTTCATTTTTCATTTCAAGGTAGTAATTGGTATTTAGCTCGCGGGCAAGATTACCAATCACATAACGTATTCCATGGGAACTGAAGCATGTACGATGAACAAGTCCGTCGGATGTTGCAAAGCCACCTTCGACAGTTCCAAATCCGAAACTTATTGCAATAAAATTATCGGTGAGTTTTTCTGCCATAGTCTTTTTTAAGCCAATAATGCCTCCCACAATTTCGGGTATCACGTCATAATTGTCAATCTCAAAAGTATTTTTTTTGATACCGCCTTTTACATTAAAAGTGGTGGTATCATATTCAATTAAAAAATGACGATGAGCGAGATATTGTTGTGCATTCTGTTTATATACATTATAAGTAGAAAGCGGAAAGCCGGTTGTAATAGTAAACGGCTGCTGCACCTTATCTAGTATATTAGCCATGCCTGACCGGAAAAGAATGTCGAAATCTTCTTCATTAGGCGCAGCGTTTACCACACGTCCTGCATTGACTGCACTACGCCTTGCCATATTGCCTACTAAATACCACGTATCATCTTTTTTCACTTTTAATCCGTTCAAAAGATCTTTAGCAGAATTTTCTGTGTTTCCGAAAGCAGTTTCAAAAACACTTGGGAAAGTAATCGTTGACGTTTTCATTTCTGGAAGTTTCGTATGAACATAATTAATTTTTGCCAAAACTTTTAATTTTATTAAAGTTAATCACAGAAATTTAATTTCATTTCTAAAATTGACGTGCTTGTCTTTTATGTGCTTTCAAAAGTTTGAAAAACCAGTTTGCCTTTCAAGCGCTTTTCGCCCATGGCTCCCATTCTGGCTCTCAATTTGATTAAATGCATATTCTAACGCATTATTACAAATGGTTTTAAGTTACGAAGTATGAATGTTACCACCGTTGCAGTTGTTTCTTTGATCGTAAGTATTATTTGTTCTTTGATAATCATAAACGATCTGCTCCACCACCAGCAGAAAATGTGGATCATGAATATCGTGTGGCCCGTTACTGCTTTATACTCCGGGCCGCTGGGGTTGTGGGCATATTTTAAAATCGGGCGTGTGCCAATTCATAAAATACACTCTCAAAATGAACCTGCGTCAGCATACAAAACTCTCCTGGCGAAGCGTGGTTAAAGGTACCCTGCATTGTGGAAGCGGTTGTACACTTGGCGATCTTGTTTCAGAAAGTATTTTTACGTTTGTTCCTTTCACACTTTTTGGAAGCATATTATATGGACGATGGCTGGAAGATTATTTTTTTGCTTTTTTAATTGGAATACTTTTTCAATATTATTCAATAAAGCCAATGAAGCATCTGTCATCACGGAATGCATTGGTGGCAGCCCTAAAAGCAGATACCTTATCATTAACATTCTGGCAAATCGGTATGTACGGCTGGATGGCGATTTGTGTTTTTGGTATTTTTCATCATACCCTTGAAGCGTCAAGCCCCGTTTTTTGGTTTATGATGCAAATAGGAATGTTGTTGGGTTTATAACCGCTTACCCTGTTAACTGGTGGCTCATTAAGAAAGGAATAAAAGAAGCGATGTAAAATTTGTGCAACGTTCTATAAAAAACATTTGTCAGCATTAATATGAAGAGCGGTTTAATAATTTTATTGATAGCCAGTTGCTTTATTGGAAGTTGTAAAAAAGACAACGACAGAATTGCTTATTTGAAAGCGGACGTTATTCAAACAAGTGATATTTCATGCTATTTGCCGTTACTTGACTTTACCGAAGATTCTGTAAGGATACGTAGCCTTACCTCGGTTAACGGAATTAAATTCACCGTAATTAAACTGCCAAAGAATTTCAATATTTTAAATAAAAAGCTATACGTGTCTGTAACAGCATTGGATCCTAAGGAAGAGTTTCCCTGTAATACGTTAGGAATCCCTTATCCCCGTTTGAAAATATTGGATGTAAAAGAAAGGTAAGCTTTTGTAATAAAGTCAGCCGCTTTTACAATTGCTTAACAAAGAAAAAAGTAGATTTATTTTTCTAATGTAAAACTATACTTATGAGGCTAACATTTTTACTCTTCTCCTTTATCCTGTTTACCTGTTCCTGTAAAAAAGAAAATGACGTTAGTGATGCAAAAGTTGCAGGAGACTGGGTCTGGCAAAGATCTTACGGATCAGATGCTCAAAATTCTTTTGAAGCAAAGCCGGATAGCAATTCTGCAACTTTAATCTCGTTTTATAGCGACCATTCTTTCATTAATAAATCTGCATGCCTTCTGCCTGGTCCCAATGCAGGCACCTATGAAATAAAAACTTTAAATTTTTCAGGCACAGGTGCTGAGTTTATTATTTTGCGATCACAAAATATACGGGATACCTTTCGGCTTTTCCTGGGTAACCAGCAAATGACTTTAAGCGAGATACATCCGACTCCTTATTTCATAAATCACGAATTTGAAAAAAGATGATTAAAATATTTATATGAAAAATTTGATAATCATAATCTTATGTTTTGCCTCTTTCACATCAGCAAGTCAAAACTCAAAAGTTGATTTTGATGGAAGTAAATGGCAGGCGCCATACAAGTTAATAGTTCCAGCGGGCTGGAGTGTTGAGCGCTTTTTGATTCCTATTGATTTCGCCCCGGAAATTCATTACGAAGGTGTTGAGGATTTGCGTTTTACTCCCGGTTGGGGCAATGTACAAAGCAATGAATACTGGACCTATGCTTTTTTATGGTATTTGGATAGCACGCAGGTAATGGATGAAAAAATTATTGAAAATAATTTGAAAGAGTATTATACAGGTTTGGTTGGCAGAAATATAAAACCAAGGAGTATTCCTGCTGAAAAAGTGATTCCGGTAAAAACTTCATTTAAAAAAACGACGACATCTGAAGGGGACTTGCAAACTTATTCGGGCGAAGTTTATATGCTTGATTATATGGAGCAAAAGACCATCACGCTTAATTGTATTGTGCACCTAAGATCATGCAATGGTGAAAATAAAACTTTTGTTTTTAATGAAATATCACCTAAGCCATTCACAGATGAGATATGGAAAACACTTAACCAGCTATGGAGCGATTTTAAATGTAAGTAAGACTTTATTTATAACAACGAATAAAATAAAAATGACAAAATATATTTTATTTGTTATTGTTTTATTTTGTTTCAACACATCATTTTCACAACTGTTTAAAGTAGGCAGCATTGATATTTATGGAAACAGGAAAGTTGAGACGGTTACCATCTTAGGGCGTATTGCAGGACCAGATGAGCAATCACTTTTGCCAAAAACTTTTCCGGCAATTACCTGGCCGAAGTAGAAGAAATGGTTGAGTTATCTGAAGGGCTACGATGACCCAATAAAACTTCAAACTTTTTTAAAAAGCCAGCGATTAACCAAATCAACAAAGCAATTCATCATTCTTAAACTCCAAATTCACACCCCCATCGAAGAAAGTCAAAATCGAAAAGGAGTTAAATTACACTTTGTGCAACAATTTTAAACCTGACTTGTCTAACTCCTTAAGTGGACCATAAAAGCGAAAATAATGCGGCAGACCGATCTCTGGTTGAAAAAGTATTAGGTGGCGACACTAATACATTTAAGACCATTATGAAAAATACAGAAGGTTTAGTGGCTCAAATTATTTTCAAAATGATACCCAATGCAGAAGATAGGAAGGATATTGCCCAGGACATTTATTTAAAGACATTTCAAAAGTTGGGAGGCTTCAAATTTCAATCGAAACTTTCTACCTGGGTCGCACAAATCACTTATAATGCCTGCATAAACTATCTTGAGAAGAAGAGATTGGTACTTTTTGAAAGTAAAACAGATTTCAACGAGTCGGGTGAGGAAGTATTAGAAAAACTGAACAAAAACATTGACCTTTTTAGTAATCAAACCGAAAAATTAATTTTCAAAAAAGAGCTTGCAGACATTTTGAAAATTGAAATTGATAAACTTTCGCCAGTCTATAAAACCTTAGTAACACTTTATCACAATGAAGAATTAACCTATTCGGAAATAGTTGAAATAACCAGCCTGCCGGAAGGAACGGTGAAAAATTATTTATTCAGGGCCAGGAAAACACTAAGAAATAATTTATTGCTCACTTATAAAAAGGAAGCTTTATGAAAAACAAACATCTTGATGACACTGAGATCCAGGAATACGTGTTGCAAAAAGCAAATTGTGATATTAATATCATTGAACATATTCAGCATTGTGCAAGCTGCAAAATACATGCAGAGCAGTATAGGCTTTTGTTTGATGGGATTAAAGAGCAGGAGAAGCCGGGTTTTGATTTTAATTTGGCCGAATTAGTTATGGAACAATTACCTGAACCCCGGCAAAAAGTTTCCGGCGAACATTCATTTTCTTACCTCATGGTTTTCCTGGCCATTTTTTTCGCTTCTATCGTTTTCTATTTTTTTGGAAACAATTTATTAAACCTGTTAGGGGGGATTCCGACGAATGTTAATTGGCTTAATAATTACTACGGTTGCAAGCCTGCTGGTATTCCTTTGCATTGATATGTATAGAAAATATCAAACACAAATGCAGGCTTTAAATTCTTATTGAATTATTGCAACATTTCATACAGTCATCTGTCTAATGAAGTATAATATTAAAACGGATTAAATGAAAAAGATTATAAGTATAGCGACCGTAATCACCTCGCCTTTTTTGGTAAATGCCCAAACCACCAACACACCATATATCGACAAAGACATTTTCAATATATGCGCATCCATTTTTGTGGTTGGGTTATTTATGATATTCATTTTGGTAATTATAAAACGATTGATGGATTATCGTCTTAAAAATAAAATTGTTGATAAAGGAATTTCAGAAAATATAGCCTCATCTATCCTGCAAACAAACCCAAAAGAAGACAGGAATATTAATATTAAATGGTTTGCTATTTTAACAGGCTTAGGTGTGGGACTTACCATTGTTTATTATACACAGCCCTTAGGCATTCACTCTTTAGCCATTATGGCGTTTTGTATTGCTGCCAGCTTTTTAGGATATTATTTCACTATTAGGCAATCGGAGAAATAACATATCCCTCCCTGCACTTTCATTTTAATTTAATCATTAAGGTTAGGGGATTGTATTGCCTTCTAACTGCCACAGTTCAATCATCTTACTATTAATATTCATAAAATTGAAAAGTCAAAATATAAAACCAATCGAACAAACAAACAGAATTATTATTGCCGACGTACTTCGCGGTTGGGCATTAATAGGCGTAGTCCTGGTTAATTATTTTTTATTCTATTACCTGGATAAAGAACAGGCGATGCATAAAAAGGATGTATTTAGTCAAATATTAAAATTGATTACTGATGTATTTTTCACAAATAAAAGCCGAATAATGCTAAATGTATTATTTGGATTTGGGTTTTCCATTTTAATTGAAAAAATTAAATCAAGGAGATTAAACCCAATTATATTTTTTAGCAAAAGAATGTTTTGGCTTTTTCTTATCGGGCTATTAAACACTTGTTTCTATTATGGAGACTTTTTAAAGGATTATGCATTAGTTGGGCTGCTACTTTTATTGTTCTATAATTCGTCCGCAAAAACTTCACTTTATGTAGCCATTTTTTTTATGTTACTTTTTCCATTTACTACTGGCTATTTTTATATTCATTATCCAACGACAACAGTTGAAACAGATATTTCTCTTTATGAAAGTAAAAATATTGCCAGTGTCCTTTTGTATGGATTTAAGGAAGGCATAAGGGAATTGTATGAATTAGGAAGACTGTTGGGCATTAATCTATTTGTTTTAGCCTGTTTCCTTTTTGGACAATATCTTCAAAAAACGGCATTCTTAAATAAAATCATAGAGAATAAAATTTCTGCAAAAAAACTATTTTGGACAATTTTAATTTCGACGGTTTTTGTAGCTATAGCAACAAAGGGAATGTCGCAATTTTTCAAAGTTGATATTTTTAAACGTTTTAATATAGAGTTTTGGTTAGACTTCGGACAAATGCTTGTAATTCTTACAGGTATTTGCTGGCTATTTAAAAAAGAGAAATTAAAATCATTTTTTCATGCGTTACAAACTGTAGGAAAAATGACATTATCTAATTATATAATCCAAAACATTTTGGGGATATTACTTTTTTCAGGTTTTGGTCTGGGGCTTTTGCACCTTCCATTCTATGGCTATATTTTAATTGCTATTTCAATTTATATTATTCAGGTTTTTTTTAGCAAATGGTGGCTTTCGAAATATAATTAT
The DNA here is from genome assembly GCA_963798665.1 of uncultured Chitinophagaceae bacterium. GTDB lineage: Bacteria > Bacteroidota > Bacteroidia > Chitinophagales > Chitinophagaceae > Ginsengibacter. The sequence goes on from CAWCUN010000027.1 coordinate 119,879, forward strand.
GGACCTGCAGAATGGATTTGGCGTATGTTGAGTTACGGGAAAATTCTACCACTTAAAAAAGAAATATTTCCTGAGGCAAAATTTGCAATGAGCAAAGATAAGCCCGGCAGGAGGGGGGGTTTGGCTATATGGCGGGCGACGAATAAACACTGATCGTCCCATTTAGGTTATTTCTTTTTTCTTAAACAGTCAGAAAGATGACATTCACAAATAATTAAGTTAGAAATGAAACTGATTGCCTTATCCAAATTGTCGGATATAAAATATATTGCCCTTTTTGTAATAATTATATTGTTTAGCCAAACAATATTTGCCCAGCAAAAGCAGCCCGTTATAAAAGCATCGTCACTAAAAGTAGATGTGAAAGACGGAGAAATTTATCAAAAAGCTGTATGGAATTTATCTCCTGAAATTAACCCTGATATTTATTATGCTTTAGAACCCATTAGCGAAAAGAGAATAACTTTTTACACTGACCTGGATTCAATTTCATTCAATGTCGCTCCTGGGAATACTTATGACTTTATTATTCTATTGAACGATATAGATACTTGTCATACCCGGATATCAGCAGTCAAGCCTGCCAGGGAAGTTAATACAGACACTGTATCGTTAAATATCATTAAGCCTGGAACGTTGAAGGAGGATTTTACTTTTTTTCGTGAGGCATTGGAAAAAGAACACGCTGGTCTTTATCGCTATAAAAGCAAATTGGAATTGGACAAATTTTTTGACAGCTGCTTTGCCAGCATAAAACATCCGATGACGCAATTGGAGTTTGGTAAAATCATCATGTTGATAATAAGTTTCCTGGAAGATGGTCACACTGCAACAAACATCCCTCACCTGTTAATGAATTATTACAGTGAAAATGAAAAATTACTCCCTGTGTATGTTTACTTCATAAACGAAAAGGCTTATGTGCTTTGCAGCAGAATTAAAGAACTTCCTGCTGAAACAGAAATTCTATCAATTGACAATAAACCAATTGCTGAAATCAAAAAACAGCTATTACAATATTTGCCGTCCGACGGGAAAATTGAAACTAAAAAGAACCAGACATTAAACAATGGAGCCTTCTCTTTTATTTACAACTGGATTTTCGGGAATAAAGATTCATTTATTGTGAGATACAAAACAAAGAAAGGACAAATTAAAACCACTAAGGTAAACGCAGCGTTTGTAAAAGATTTTGAATGCGATAATGGGGGCGAGTTAAATAATAGAAAAGATTTGCAGTTAGATTTTCCTCAGGCCAATACCGCTTTGCTCACTATTAAGACTTTTGACGATAGCAGGCTTGCCGGAAACCAAAATTTCAGGCACTTTCTTGATAAATCATTCAAAGAGATTATTTCAAAAAGAATAACCAATTTAATTATTGACCTGCGTGGAAATGGCGGGGGGGCCGATGCATACGGAGCACTACTTTACTCTTACTTGGCAAACAAACCTTTTAAATATTTTTCTTCAATTGAATCCACTAAAAGAAAAATCACGTTGAAAGAAAATCCTCTTCTCGGCACGCAACAGCCCCAAAATAATAGCTTCAACGGAAAGGTTTTTTTCCTTATTAATGGATTATGTTTTTCCACTGCCGCTGACTTCTGTTCCATAGCAAAAAGCAACAACCGGGGAAAATTCATTGGTGAAGAAACGGGTGGTGGGTATTATGGAAATACATCCGGACAAATCACAACAACTGAGTTACCCGGCAGCAAAATCGTTGTTAAGATTCCCCGATTCAAATATGTAAATGATGTGAGAAAAGCAAAATATTCTGATAGAGGTATAATTCCGGATTATACAATTGCACCAACGATCAGTGAAGTTGTTCAGCATAAAGATATTCAGCTAAAGTTTGCGCTCAAATTGGCGGAAGGGAAGTAGACTACTTTAAGAAACTGCCCGCCAGCTTGCCGCAAATGTTGTAAACAGGTTATGGATTATTCCATTGAGCTTCCTGTCAGAAAAATTTTTTCGTTCGTTTTTTCATTTGCATCCGAGTCCATTAAAATTTTCCAAATGCCATTTTCTTTTCTAAGTAAAACCTGGAATTTCCCATAACCAACTCTTGTTTCGCCCGTAGATTTATTGGTATTTGAAGTTTTATAATAACCCGTTTCGAAGGCTTTTCCATTATCGGCAATGCGTTGTATAAAGCGCAACTCAATATTCTTTTTCCAGCTTCCCCATTTTGCTTTAAGGCTATCAGGCACAGGTTTAAAATATCCTTCATAATCGAGAATAGTATTGTTGTCACGGATCACACGAATCACATCTTTGCTGTGTACACTTTTAAAAGTTTCATCGTCATCGTTATTGAATGATTGTATAAAGGGTTTCCATACCTGGTCATTAATTTCTTGCTGAAGACTATCTTTCTGCGCAGCCAAATCATCTGTTAATAAAAACAAGGTGATTAGTATGAGTACAAATTGTTTCATGATTTTTATTTTTGGGCAACAATAATTAAAAATAAATCTTATTAACCGGGTGATTATTTTCTAACAGGATTCTTAAATTTATATTTTAAATTTTTATAGAACTTAGATACACCCGGTGATAACAAATTCTAATTTACACTACACAATTCTTAAACATATTATTGATGAAGGTTTTGGACCGGACACAAACACTTTGGCCGGTATTTTTGAGACAAATATTAATGAAATTGAACAGGGTTTATATGCCCTGCAAGAATATCATGGTTGCGTGTTGCATCCTAAAGAACCTAAAGTTTGGGTAATACATCCATTTTCATTGGCTCCTACAAATTTCCTTATAAAATCTTCCAAAGGTGCAATGGTGGGGAAACTGTGCCTGGTGCTCATTAGGAGTTGCGGCCCTTTTGAAAGACGACCTTACTATTACGACCAATTTGGGAGCACACGATGAACAAGTGGTTATCCATATAATAAATGGAGAGCTACAGGAAAAGAACCTTTATATACATTTTCCAATCCCGATGCAAAAGGCATGGGACAACGTGATTTATACCTGTAGTACCATGCTTGTTTTCAAAGACGAGGAGCAAATTAATACCTGGAGCCAGAGACACAATATTCCAAAAGGTGACATTCAGCCGATTGCCAATGTTTGGGAGTTTTCAAAAAAATGGTATGGCAATCATCTAAATCCTGCCTGGGAAAAATGGACAATGCAGGAAGCACAAAATATTTTCCGTGAATTTAATTTAACCAATAAAATCTGGCAAATTGAAGCTTCGGATTCAAGATTTTGATTACTGAAGATTTCTGTCTGATAAAAACGTTGGTTGAATCATATTACGAATTGTCAAGTGATTCCAGTCGCATTTGCTGTTATTTTGTTTTCAAAACACGGTTTTGTTTTTCTGCTTCTGCATCCAGGTATTTACCAACTACCACACCTATTAAAAGGCCAAAAGATATTCCGAGGGATATCCCTAAAGATCTTTCGAATAGCGATCCAAATACTGATCCGCATACCGTTCCAAATAACACTCCAAGAGCTATGCCCATAGTAGTATAATACCCTTCGATGATAAAGGAAAACTCCTTTTTAAGGTATTTTGAAAAATTTTCAAATTGTTTTTGCAGGTATTTTTTCCTGTTGCCGGTGTTGGCATCAAGTTTCAACTCGGTTAATGCTGCCTCTATTGATGTTAACTGATCTTCGCTTAGATCTTTATTCTTTAAGTCCGACAACACGGCAATGTATTTTTCATACAACCTGATCTCTGGTTTTTTTACAGTGCCGGTTATCAGGTTTCTAAAATAATTCACGGTTTTGTTAATGCTCATAATTTTGTTTTTTTATTGATTAGTGGCTTAACCATTCATATTATTACAGGCTTTACCCTGTTTTTTATCCTTTAATATTTCCCCGATGCAGGTGTTCTTATTCATTCGCAGGGCCAGACAGCCGTTTAAATATTTATAAAACGTTTTTACAATTTCCTTACTCATTCAGGCCTGCTCTTAATTCTTCCATTTCAGCCAGTGTCTCGTCCAGCTTTCTTTTTAATCCTCCATAAACAAGGTTAAGGTCCCACTGGCCGATCTTACCACCAAAGATTGCCAATAAGGCTATACTTAAAATGGCCCCCGCTATAACAACTACAGGAAAACCAAAAACCAGCCAGGTGCCGGGAAACTCTGTAAGCAGGAAGTTTATAAATTTATCGCCCGGTATATCTCCCCCGATACTTCCAAACCAAAATCCTGCAAACATGGCTATAAAAACGACAGGATACAGGTACCGGGACAACCTGGTATTCACCGAAACCAGGTCGTTGACCCATTTGTCAAATGAAAGAAGGTAATGGTAGCTGTCTGTAGTCTTATCTAAATCATCCAACCGCTTACTGAACTTATTTGCAATAAAACTGACCGCAATAAAAACCAGGCTCATAATAATACCCATGTAGGGCATATTGGTTATAAAAGAAACTGGTAATACTATGCAGGCGAATACAATGATCGCAATCCTGTTTATTTTATATCTTCTCCTGAATTTTTCAACCAGGCCTATAGATTTTTGTGTGTAGAGGTTATTCAATTTTGGTGCCAGCAGAGTTTCGCTTTGCAAGAACCCCTCTTTCCAGATTGTTTCAATTGACTTTTCCATTTTTAATATTTTAATTGGTTAATAATTTTTTTAATCGCTCTTTAATTCTTGTAATCCGTACCCCAATATTGTTGGGATTGGTACCCATGATATCCGCTATTTCCTGGTAGGTCTTTTCTTCCAGGTATAACAATATAACAGCCCTGTCTGTTTCAGACAAATGCCTGATAGCATCGTATAACCGGTTAAGGGATTCATCAGCAAATGCATGGCTTTCGATGGTTACCTCGTCAGGTACCTGGTCAGAAACAAAATGCTGTTTATTATTTTTCTTTTTCTTAAGCAAGGTCAAACAAACATTCAGCGATATTCTGTATATCCAGGTTGACCATTCAGACGCCTTTTGAAAATTGTCTCGGCTTCTCCATATTTGCAGGCATACTTCCTGGTAATAATCCTCAAAATCTTCCTGGGTATCGGTATAAGCCCTGCATATCTTTATTATTATTCCGGAATAAGGTAAAATGGATAATGTATAAAAATCGTTACTCAAAATATCTTACTTTAATAGTTAGTGGCTTATATAAAGAATCATTACAGGTACGCGGAGATTATTCTTGCTGCGCAAATAAAAATAAAATGATCAGGAAATAAAGTTGTATAATTTAAATAACAGAATCTATCTTTTTAAAAACCTGTTCTGCAGCAGCTTCTCAATCACTTCTGTTTTTATATTCCTGCTGATGGGAAGCTTTTTGTTCAGCACATTCAAATGCCCGGCTTCTATACTATCAACCTTTGATATAGCTACTATAAACGACTTGTGAATTTTTAAAAATTTATCTGCCGGTAAATATTCTTCCAGCGATTTAAAGGTAAGATAGGTGATGTATTTTTTTTCTTTGGTATGAATGCAAACATAATTTTGTAATGCCTCCGCAAAAAAAATATCATCAAGAAAAACTTTTTCTATTTTATTATCTGTCTTTATATAAAAAAAACCTGCTTCTGTATTTTTTGTTTCGGTTGAAAATTGTTTTGTGCGAACGTCAAAATATTCCTTTGCTTTTAAAGCGGCTTTTACAAACCTGTCAAATGAAATGGGTTTTACCAGGTAATCCAAAGCGTTTACATCAAAACCCTGTAATGCATATTGGGGATATGCCGTTGTAAATATTACCTGTGGGGGATGTTGCAGCGATTTGTAAAACTCCAACCCCGAAAGCCCGGCCATTTCTATATCTAAAAATATAAGATCAATTTCTTCCTGCCCTGATATGTTCATTGCTTTCAGGCCGCTGTCATAAACTTCAACGAGGTTCAAAAAGTCTATTTCTTCTATATACTCTTTTAGTCCCTTGCAGGCTAATGGCTCATCGTCAATAATTATACAATTTATTTTCATTGCTATTATTAACTTTCTTCAATTTGAAGTTTCAAATTCACTTTATACCAGTTTTTATCTTCGATAATTTCAAGGAGGTGCTTTTTAGGATAAAGGAGCTCGAGTCTTCTTTTTACATTTTTAAGTCCAATGCCACCTTTGTTAATTTCGTGTACGCTTCCATTGGTTGTATTGGATATTTTGAAATTCATAAAGCTTTTTTCCCTTGTAATGTCAATAGTTACTTCATTTTTTTCTTTGTCAAAATGTGATAAATGCTTAAATGAATTTTCTACAAATGGAATGAGTAGCAATGGCTCTATCAGGAAATTTTTTACATCCTCAGATTGATTAAATGTTATTTGATAATTAACTCCCTTCCTTAATTTCTGCAGTTTTACATAATCGTTTAGATAGTCCATTTCCTTTTCAATTGGTATTTTATCGCCGTTACATTCGTACAACTGGTAACGCAGCATTTCCGAAAAGCGATGTAATGCATTCCGTGCTTCATCATTATTTTTATCAATAAGAAAATAAACAGAGTTGAGCGAATTAAAAAGGAAATGTGGATTAATCTGTTGCTTTAAAAAATTTAATTCCGCTTCAGCTTTTTCTTTGGCCATTTCTACCAGCCTTCTTTGCGCTCTTGCATAATCGGTGAGGATTTTAAAGGCAGCGCCTGTGCTTACCAGCAACACGTGAGGAATAAAATTATCGTACACACGGGTTTTAAAATTGTTCCAGATATTAAAATCCTGGTGCATAACGAGATTACCGACAATATTTATTTTCCATAAGCTGGAAGCGGCAATCATCACAAAATATATCAGAGCGAAAATTGAATATTTTCTTTTATATAAGAATTTCGGTATTAAAATGAGATTAGTAATATAAACCAGCAATGCGAGGTCGGCTACTTTTATAAAAGTAATTTTTAAAGCAAGCGAGGTGGTTGCAAAATCCTGGTATCGCAGGTAATACCAAATCCCGAAAACAGCCATCCATAAAAACAGATGGTACAACTTATACCTTATGAAAAAAGAATTTTGCATCGTGTAAATAAAGTTACTGAATACTGTTTTCACAAATGCTTTACATCAATGGAATCATTTGCCTGATGAAATGCAGGAAGCTTAAAACTACCATATGTTGTACAGCCGCTACATTACGTGTAAATTATTTGAGGATGATTTTTAAAATGAAAACTTTTGTATTAAAAATTGAAAATTATGAAGACAACAATATCGCTTTGGATAGCTGCAATGATTATTTCCCTTATCAGCTGCGGACAATCTGCTTCGCAAAAGCAAGATAAGGGTATGGCATCCGGGATAAAAGTTGGCGGACAGTGTGAAGGTTGTGAGGCCGTGTATGAATCCCCGGCGCCTTTTAAAAAATTGACGGCTGTTGCTACACTTCCTGATTTTAATGAAGAAGGCCCTAAAATGGAAATAAGCGGAACTATTTCTAAAGCTGATGGAACCCCGGCTCCGGATGTTGTTTTATATGTGTATCATACTGACCAGTCTGGCGAATATACGGCGAAAGAAAACGCAAAAGGGTGGGGGAAAAGACATGGATATATAAGAGGCTGGGTGAAGACAAATGAAAAAGGTGAGTACAAGTTTTATACGCTCCGGCCTGCTCCATATCCCGGCGGAAAAATACAGGCACATATTCACCCTGTAATAAAAGAGCCCGGCTTGAATGAATACTACATTGATGAATTTGTATTTGATGATGACCCAATGGTAAATTCAAACTATAGAAACAAAATGGAGTTGCGTGGTGGATCGGGTATTATGAAGCTTCAAAAAGTAAATGGAATGCTTGTTGGCCATCGTGATATAAAACTTGGATTAAATATTCCAAACTATCCCAAAACAAGTTCTTCAGACCTTCCATCAGGATTGAGGATTGGCAGCAACTGTCCTGCCTTTGACCCTGTACATATTTCAGGTCCTGATGCGGGAAGAAGAGCCTGCCCCATGTGTAAGTATGGATACGGACAAGGTATAATGATTTGGATTAATAATGCATCTCTTTCGCCAATAAATACTTTTGCAATTAAGCTCGAAAATGAAATCGAAAAACGCGGGCTGCGAAATTTTCGGGTATTCCTCGTTTACATGAAACCTGGCTCGGAAGATAAAAATAATGCTGAAGAGAAATTAAGGGAATGGAGCAATCAAATAAATTTAAAAAATGTTGCTGTCTTAATGGTCCCATCATCAGTTGATAAAGAAACAGCAGGGATTTATAAAATAAATCCTTCTCCTGAAGTTGTAAATACTGTCTTTATTTATAAGCAAAGAAAAGTTGCCGATAAATTCATAAATATAGATTACAACGAAGCGTCTTTTGAAAAAATAATGAAAGAGTTTTGAATGAAAATTCTTTTCAACCAAAGAGCCTTGTAAAAACAGGATCTTGCTATTTAAACGTAATAATATAACAAAATTCAGCGGATGAGTCATCTTACTTTAGGAATATCAATTTTTATATTCTTTTTTAATAGTTGTGGACCGGTAAATTCTACCTCTTCAAATAATGTATTTCTTACATCAAACTTACTTAAGCTGAGGGCAATACCTTCGCCGGGAAGTGTAGAGGTAGCAGATTTTAATAATGATAAATTACCTGACATTGCTATAACAAGCGAAACTGATTCGAATGTCACCATTCTTCTCGGAGACGGAAACGGAAAGTTCACAGAAGCTAAAGGCTCACCTTTTTTAGCCGGACATTTGCCCAACGACATGGCAATAGCTGATTTTAATAATGATAATAATAATGATATAGCTTTTGCGAATCATGAAAGAAAATATCTGTCCGTCCTTTTCGGAAAAGGCGATGGGAGTTTTATAACACCTTTAAAATCTCCTTTTCCTGTTGAGGTTCTTCCGCATACGCATGGAGTGGCAGCGGGAAATTTTAATGGGGACGATCGCATCGA
>CAWCUN010000028.1:0-158746 GCA_963798665.1 uncultured Chitinophagaceae bacterium
TTCCCAAACTTTTTCATTTCTTTGCCTGTAAAACATTCTAATCATGGATCAAACACTTCTTGGCATCGGAACAAGATTGCAACATACACGTCATGGGCCTGGTGTTATTGTTGGCATCCGTTATGCAACCTATCTTATCTCTTTCATTCACCAGGGAATTATTGAAGTTGATAAAACAGATCCTGAACTGGACGACATACAGCCTGAAAATGTAACTGAAGAAATTGAAACTAATTCCGATGTTGAAAAATCATTACTTAAAATTTTGCGGCTATGGGGCGACGTTAGTGAAGTAGTGAAGCTGGGCGAAAGGTGGGTTGGTGGCACTATGTTGCTTCAGCCAAAGGACACTTCTTTAAAACCAAAAGAAATTCCTATAGATATTTTCTTTCATAAAATTGTGATGGCGCGGGACAGGCTGCGGGTATTGGAACAGAATATTAACAGCCATAAAAAACTTAGTGATGAAGAAAAGGTAAATCTTCAGCAATATATAACAAGGATATATGGTTCATTCACCACTTTTAATGTTTTATTTAAAAATAAAGAGCACTGGTTTGCCGGAGAAAAGGGAAGCGAATAAATCAAACTTTTAAATTATAATCAGAAAAATAAAAGAAATTATGCAGAACACTAATAAGTCAACGAAAGACAACCCCGACGAAGAAAAGCAAAAAGACATTATTAAACAGGCACATGAGGCTGCAGATAAGGATATTGAACAGGATCCTGATCTTTCTATGGAGCCCAAACCGGGTGATGATTTAGATGAAGGCGAACTCGCAAGGTTTGAACATCCCGAATAATATCCAACTTTTCAGCACAGTGCATCTTCATATTAATTAATCTTTGCTTAGTATCCTTTTGATATAACAAGGCACTTCTATATCACCGCTCCTCACATTAAATTTTTCTCATAAAAAATAATTCCTACTTTACTTTTGATTTAGAATAACCGCGTCTAACAGGTGAATGCTTCCTTCTTTTTTAATTTTCAAAATAGTTTCATGAAGAAATTTTCTCTCTATTTAATTGCCAGTTTATTTTTATTACAACTCTCAGCTCAGCCAAATGCGGGACTTTACAGGTATCCGGATGTATCCAAAACACAAATTGTTTTTACCTATGCCAATGACCTTTGGGTAATGCCTAAAAATGGCGGTGAAGCAGTAAGGCTCAGTTCTCCAAAAGGCGTTGAAAGCTTTCCACGCTTCTCGCCTGATGGTAATAGTATTGCTTTCACCGGCAATTATGATGGCAACAAAGATGTATATGTAATTTCAACTACAGGTGGAATCCCTGTTCGCCTCACTTCGCATGGAAACACAGATCGTGTAGTAGGCTGGCAGCCTGATGGAAAGCGTGTTTTGTTTGCCTCATCAAGGGAAAGTGGCAGAAACAGGTTTGATCAATTTTACACTATAGCCCCTACCGGGGGGCCCTCAGAAAAGCTTCCACTTGCCTATGGAGAATTTGCATCTTATTCAGCCGACGGAAAAGAGATGGCTGTTACATTTCGTTCGCAGGCATTTCGTAACTGGAAAAGATATCGCGGAGGATGGAAAGCAGATATCCATATTTTCAATCTTGCAAATAATACTTCGGAAAATATCACCAATCTCGATACCGAAGCTGGTAATGAATTTCCCATGTGGCATAATGATGATATTTATTTTCTTAGCGACAGGGGTCCCGAAGTAAGAATGAATTTATGGAAGTACACTACGAAGACAAAAGATGTAGAACAGATTACCAGTTTCAAGGACTATGATATTCATTTCCCTTCTGCAGGGCCTGATGAAATTGTTTTTGAAGCGGGTGGTAGTTTATACTTATACCATTTTGCCACAAAACAAATGAGCGAAGTAACAGTTTCATTGGTAAGTGACAAGACTTTATTAAAACCAAAAATTGAAAAGGCTGAAAAATATATTCAGCATGCAAATTTAAGCCCCGATGGAAACCGGGTTATTATGGAAGCACGGGGAGATGTTTTTTCGTTGCCTGCCGAAAATGGCTTTGTAAAAAATCTTACAAGAACTTCGGGTACGGCTGAACGTTATCCAGCATGGTCACCTGACGGAAAAAATATTGCATATTGGAGTGATGCATCAGGAGAATACGAATTACGGATAACCCCTGCTGATGAAGATAAACCAAGCAAGCTCACCAATTACGGTCCGGGCTTCAGGTATAGTTTATCCTGGTCGCCCGACAGTAAAAAACTGGCATTCATTGATAAGGCAATGAAAATACAGGTGTATGACCTTGAGACTGACAAGACAACAATCGTCGATCATGCACTACATTATCTTCATTCGTCGCTTGAGAATTTCTCCTGCAGTTGGTCACCCGATGGGCGATGGCTTACTTTCAGCCATGACCTTGAAAATAACCATAGCGCCGTGTATATTTTTGATTCAAAAAATCAAAAACTGGAAAAGGTTACCAGCGGTTTTTACAACTGCACTGACCCGGTTTTTGACAGTGAAGGAAAGTATATTTATATGCTCACGAATCAATCCTTTTCACCTGATTACAGCGATATAGATAATTCTTTTATTTATGCAAACTCTACTCAAATAGCAGTACTTACTCTGCAAAAAGCGACACGTTCGATTTTATTTCCTAAAAATGATACTGTAAAAGTGCTGCCATCGGAGCCTGTAACAAAAGTTGTTGAAGTAAAGCATAAATTCAAATCTTCTGTAGATACGGTTCAAAAGATTCGTGTAAAAGTGGCCCCCGTAAATATCGATTTTGATGGTATAGAATCAAGACTTGAGATACTTTCTATAAAAGCCGGCAATTATGGTAAGCCCGGTTCCGTGAAAGATAAAATTCTGTACCTGAAATTTCCTGCCAATGGAGACAGAGAAGGTAAGCCTTCATTAAAAATATACGACCTTGACAAGAAAGAGGAAAAAACGATTCTTGATAATGTGGATGATTACAGCATGTCTGCAGATAGGCTGAAACTATTGATCCAGCGAGGAAATACGTGGGCAGTAATAAAACCCGAAGAAACCCAGAAGTTTGAAAAGCCAATTCATATTTCTGAAATGCAGATGCTCGTAAATCCTGCTGAAGAATGGAAACAAATTTTTACCGATGTATGGCGGCTTGAGCGGGACTATTTCTACGATCCTAATATGCATGGAGTAAACTGGGATGACGTAAAGGAGCGTTATGGGAATATGCTTAAAGGAGCTTCAACGAGGGAAGAGCTTGATTACATTATCGGGGAAATGATTGGAGAGCTTAATTCATCTCATACTTACCATGGAGGTGGTGACATCGAAAAAGAAAACAGTGAAAATGTAGGATACCTGGGAGTAGATTACGAAGCCGATGGAAACTTTTATAAAATCAAAAAAATAATACGAGGGGCTCCATGGGATGCTGAAGAGCGTTCTTCTTTGGATATGCCCGGCGTAAATATAAGTGAAGGCAGCTATATTCTCGCAGTGAATGGCGTGCCGTTAACCACTATACAGGAGCCTTACGCACTTTTCCAGGATATGGCCGATAAAACTATTGAGTTAACCTTCAATTCAACCGCATCATTTAAAGGCGCCAAAACAGCAATTGTAAAGACGATGAAAGATGAAGGCAGATTGCGATATCTCTCATGGGTTGAAGATAATCGCAAGCGTGTGGATGCTGAAACAAATGGTGAAGCCGGCTATGTATATGTTCCGAGTACGGGTGTTGACGGACAGAATGAATTAATAAGACAATTTAATGCGCAATGGGATAAAAAAGCTTTGATAATAGATGAACGATTCAATAGCGGTGGGCAGATTCCAGACAGGTTTATTGAAATACTTAACCGTACTCCTCTTGCATATTGGGCAATACGTGATGGTGGCAGTAATCCCTGGCCACCTTATGCTAATTTTGGACCGAAGGTGATGCTCATCAACGGATGGAGCGGTTCGGGCGGCGACGCTTTCCCTGATTACTTCCGCAAAAAAAATCTCGGCCCTTTGATTGGAAACAGGACGTGGGGCGGATTGATCGGAATTAGCGGAGTGCCGGACCTCATTGACGGTGGCGGAGTGACGGTTCCTACCTTTCGTATGTTTAATCCCGATGGAAGTTGGTTCAAAGAAGGACACGGCGTGGATCCTGATATAAAGGTGGATGAAGATTTGGGAATGATGGCAAAAGGGATAGATCCGCAATTAGAAAAAGGAATTGAAGAAATTAAATTGCTGTTGAAAGATAAAGGTTACAAGGTTCCCCCAACACCTGCGTACGAAAAACGTAATTGAAATATTTCCGAAATTCTCAATAAACCTCATCGTTTATAAAATTTGCGAGGTTTAATGTAATGAGGTATCCGGTGTTTATTCTTTCCAGGCATTGTTTCCCCTGTTGCCATCCGGCAGCATAAATGCGGGGTCAATAGTTACAGATTGTAAAGGTTGGGTGATATCTACATGAATAGTATGTACTGAGTTTTGCATCCAGGTTTCCACCGGCAATTGAAAACTCTGTTTACTTCCATCCTTTAAAATAATTTCAATAAGAGCAGGCATAACCATTTTTTCCAGGTTAAGAAAAGTAATATCAGCTCCGTTTTTGTAATCGTTACTTTTATATGAAACAGATTGAACCGCCATGTCAAGTCGCCAGTTATTTTGAAACCATTCTCTCCAGAACCAGGTAAGATCTTCTCCGGATTCATTATCCATGGTGCGGAAAAAATCATCTGGTGCAGGATGTTTGTACGCCCATCTTTCAATATACTTTTTAAACGCATAATCAAACCTATCGCGGCCTAAAATCACTTCTCTCAATAAAACCAACCCAAATGCAGGCTTAAAATATTCTACAGGATGACGATATTTTTCTGTAAACAGGTCAGCCCTCATCATCATAGTTGGCGCAGCAGTATCGTTGAGTAGTGGTATTATTTCATCAGCCGGATTTCCTTTTCTAGGCGCATATTCTCCATCTCTTTTAGGTGCATATTCACCTTTATTAAAATTATCTGCAGCATACACATCAATAAAAGTATTAAAGCCCTCGTCCATAAAAGCATATCTTCTTTCATCGCTTCCCACAATCATAGGAAACCAGTTATGACCAATTTCATGTGCGGTTACCCAATACAACTCGTTGCCTTTATCTCTCCATCCATCAAACACAATTCCGGGATATTCCATTCCGCCCGCGGTACCCGCTTCATTAACAGCTACCGGCCATGGATAAACGAACCATTTCTCTGAAAAATATTCAATAGATTTTTTAAGATATTCTGTTGCTCTTCCCCAGGCATTTTCACCAGCGCTCTCTACGGGGTAAACTGACATAGCCAGCGCCCTTTTTCCACCAGGTAAATTTACTTTTGCAGCATCCCACACATAAGCTTTTGAGGCACCAAAAGCTACATCCCTTGTATTGTGCATTTTAAAATGCCAGGTTTTTGTTCCTGTACTTATGCGATGCGATGTGGTTTGATTTACCTCGTTTATACTGCGAATCATTATGGCTGTATCGCTTTTTTTTGCTTCATTTAGTCTTTGTATTTGCTGAAGAGAAAGTACTTCCTTTTCATTTTGTAATTCGCCGCTGCCGGCTACAATCATATCATTGGGTACTGTAACACTATAATCGAAATCGCCATACTCACAGTAAAACTCTCCACTGCCCAAATAAGGTAGTGTGCTCCATCCTTCAAGATCATCGTACACGCACATACGCGGATACCATTGTGCTATTTCATAAACTTTGCCATTTCTTGTTGAATAGTAATCTGTTCTTCCGCCAAATGCCCCGGGAATAGTATAATAATATTTTATATTGATCTTTATCTCCCCCTTTGTCGACAAAGCTCCCGGCAACCGAATTTGCATTCTTGTATCAGTAACAATATAGCCGGCTTTAAATTTCTTTCCTTTAAATTCAATCGTTACTGAATCGAATTGAAACCCTTCAGTATGGGCGGGAGAAAGAAACGGGAAAAAATATTTTGATCGTGAATCCTCTTTATAAATATTTTGATCAAGCTGTAACCAAAGTGACTGCAATGAATCGGGACTATTGTTTGTATATGTAATCACTTCATTGCAGGTAAGCCTGTTTCGTACTGTATCCAAGTTCGCATCCATCTTATAGTCTGCTCGATTTTGCCAGTACTTTGGCCCGGGAGCGCCGCTCGCCGAGCGAAACTGATTTCCATTTTTTGTATAAAAGTACTGGGCAAATGTTTCCTTCGGATTATACCTTGAAACAACCTGTACCTGCTCCTGGGAAAATGAAGCCTGGAAAAAAAGAAAGCAAATGACAGAAAGGAGAAATTTTTTTAAAGTCATAGGATACCATTTTTATGCAGGCGAAATTATGAATTAAAAAAAATGCCGGAAGGCATAAGGAAAGCTATTTAGTTCCACAGAAAAATATTTAGACAATTACAATGTAAAAATACGACAAGCACTTTTTCGGATTAATCCATTTGTCACTTTTAGTTTTCCGCCTGAGAAATAAGCTTTACGAAATAATTCGTTTTTTATCATTTTGTGCATAAATCGGTTCCCTTATGAAACTAACGATACTAACGGCGATTATTTTTATCACATCTTGTGCCAATGCTCAATCAATAAGTACAGGTAATATATCTGTGCTCATAAAAAATGAATCTCAATCACCAGTTGAAAATGCTACGGTGGAATTACTAAGAAGCCAGGATTCCTCTTTGGCAAAAACAGAAATTAGTAATGGTACGGGTATCGCTTACTTTGAAAACATTGCGTTTGGAACATATGTGATAAAAGTTTCCTCCATCAATTATGTAACAGAGTATTCTTTACCCTTTAGTTTTTCAAATGCGAATACCTCTCTTGAAATTCCCCCGATTGTTTTGAATTCAAAATCCGGCAACCTTAAAGAAGTGGTCGTTCAGGGAAAGAAGCCTTTTATACAAAAGCTCTCCGATCGTATTGTTGTAAATGTTGACAACAGTATCATAAGTGCAGGAAGTTCGGCAATGGATGTACTGGAACGTTCGCCGGGAGTAAATGTCGACCAGAATGATGTAATAAGCCTTCGGGGAAAGCAGGGTGTGATAATAATGATCGATGGCAAGCCTACACCTATGGCCGGTACAGACCTTGCCAATTATTTGAAAGGGCTTCCTTCAAATGCTATTGATCGTATTGATATAATAACCAACCCGTCCGCAAAATATGATGCGGCGGGAAACTCGGGAATTATAGATATACATATGAAAAAAGATCAGCGTTTAGGCTCCAACGGTACTTTCAATGCATCTTATGGCCAGGGATTTTACCCTAAAGTAAATTCAGGTGTAACGTTTAACTATCGCAGTAAAAAAATAAATGTATTTGGAAATTACAGTTACTCATACCGTAAGGGATTGAATCACCTTTTCATAGATAGAAATTTTTATACAAATGGCGTTTTTGACGGAGAAGATATAAAAGATAACTATACCACCTTCCCTTTTAATTTTCATGTTGCCCGGGTGGGTGCAGATTTTTCCCTGAGCAAAAAAACAATAATCGGTTTTGTAATCAACAGCAACTTTTTCAATTTTCGTAATATAAATAATAATAATTCTACTGTAATAGACAATCAAAAACAGCCAAGCTACACCTTTCAAACCCATGATAACAGTGCTTCCCATTATAACAACGCAGTGGGTAATATTAACTTCAAACATACTTTCGACAGTACAGGAAAGGAACTAACTGCTGATATCGACTATGGCGAGTACCACTCAAATGCACTAATAAATAATTCTACAGACTATTACCAACTGAATGGAAATATTCTACAGCCTGCATATATTTTATTAGGAAACCAGGACGGAAAACTAACTCTAAAAACGGCTAAGGTAGATTATGTAAATCCTTTTCGGAATGATGCAAAATTCGAAGTGGGGTTTAAGCTCAGCGATGTTTCTTCTGATAATGATTCGAAATTTTTCGATGCAAGCAGTGGCACTGCAATCAATGATACAACAAAGACGAATCATTTTCTTTATGAAGAATATAACTATGCCGGCTATCTTAATTTCAGTAAAGAATTTAAAAAATTCAATATCCAGTTCGGCCTTAGGGGAGAACAAACTAAACTTAAAACCTACCAGGTTAAGGGCGATGTTCATTTCGATTCAAGCTATTTTCAATTATTTCCAAGTGGATTCTTCAACTATAAGATAACAAAAGACCAAACATTGGGACTCTCTGTCAGCCGGCGCATTGACCGCCCTAATTACAGCTCATTAAACCCATTTTTATTTTTAATAGATGTGAGTACTTATAATACCGGCAATCCCGCTTTGCTTCCACAATTAACCTGGTCGTATGAAATAAACTATACGCTCAAAAATTTTAATTTTTCATTTAACTATAGCCATACAAAAGATGTACAAAACATTGCCATTGCTAAATTCAAAGATGTATTTCCTAACAGTAATTTTGCCGATTCAAACATTACCGTGCAAATACCGGTCAATCTTACAGCGTATCATTATTATGATATATCGATATCTGCTCCGGTTAACCTTGCCTCCTGGTGGAGCATGGTAAATAATGCAGATTTTTATTACAATCACTTTCAAGGAATATTAGGCGGCAGTGTTTTAGATAATGGATCTTTGGCGGCCGGTATTAAAACAAATAACACCTTCACATTTAAAAAAGGATGGACTGCAGAATTAAATGCAAATCTAAATTCGGGTGGTCGTGATGGCTATATGGTTGCCAGACCCCAATGGGCACTTTCGTCAGGCGTACAAAAAACCATCTTGAAAAATAAGGGAACTTTGCGATTTAATATCACTGATATTTTCAGGACTAATCTGCCAAAGGCTGTTATCACTTATCCGGGAAAATATATTGAGAGATGGCATGCTATCCGTGAAAGCCGCGTTGCCACGCTCACATTTACTTATCGGTTCGGTAAGAACACAGTGCAGGCAGCAAGAAGAAGAACTACTGGCTCGGAAGAAGAACGACAAAGAGCAGGAAATTAACCTTTGACAAAGTGATTTTAATGAAGCGCCTCCAATAACTGTAAATGGGGTCTCAGATTTTCAAGCGTCGTTTTCCGCAAAAATTTTTTAAGATGCTTATAAAAATGACTATGATCATAATACCCATATAAAGAAAAATGAAAATCCCCGGGCGAGGCGGCAAGGTGGTGAGTTGCCTTTCTTATTCTCAGTATCTGCAGTGATTTTTTACTGCTAATGCTCGTAGTAGTTTCAAAATAACGCTGAAGAGTACGCGTAGTAATATGATACTCCCGGGCAAAATCCTGGATCGGAGTAATAAAATTATTTGTGGCGTTGCAATGCTCCAGTATTTCTGCAACAGTTTGTATGGGCTTTAAAGAGGCGGGATATTTTGTAATAATATTATGAAAATAAGAAGTAAGGATGGCTACTCTTTCATTAAAATCGGACGCATTCTTTACCTCATTAATAATTTGCTGTTCCAATAAATAACTTAATGGAAAAATGTAGTCACGGTATTCTGAAAAATTAATTTTCTTTTCAAATATCACAGGGGAAATCTTAAATTTTATACCGAATAAACGATTCCCCGCCTGGTGAAAGCATTCGATAGATTTATGTCTTGGCAAAAAACCATCTCCCTTCATCTCAAAACTTTTTTCATCCATCATCATTACGAAAGGTGTACCGAGATTGATAAGATAAGTATAGCCGACGTTAGGAAAAAGTGCATCCGAAAAACCATTCGGATTTTGCAAAAGCAGTTCGTCAAATCTTGTTTCCCAAAAAAAATCTATAAAATTTTTGAGGTCAGCAACAGGTTTAACCCGGTGATAATTATTTTCAAAATGATCAATATGGAAAAACTCGATATGCTGCACAACTAAATATATGTGCTAAAGATAGGAGAGAGCATTAAAGTAGTGTAAGGATTTTATTTAAATGGGAATTAAGTAAAAGAAATTATAAATCCCGGGCAGGTACTTTAATTACCCCGCCTTTTTTATCTGAAATAACAAGATAGCCATCGCGGGCTTTTTCTTCAGCAATAATCTTTTGAATTGCTTTATCCATCGCCTCTTTAATTTTTTCACTCAAATCTTTATGGTTTTTTTCAGAATTCATTTGAAAAAAAATTTATTGAATATTTCAAAGTTAAATACTTCCAGAGTCTTTTCAACCGACTTCGCAATTAATTGATATTCCGTCCTAGAATTATCAAAAATATACCAATCATTTGCAAGAAAAGCATATCGTGAAAAATTTTCAATTCCTTTCTTGTATCTCCGGGATATAATCTCAGCAGGGATATTATGCCCGCCATTTTTAACCCTTGCTGCAACCCTATTTTTCGCAAGCTGAAAATTTTCAATCCAAATAAAAAAAAGAACTATGTCATATCCAGCATCCTTAGCTGATTTTATAAACTGCAAGTATGAAACACCTGATAAGGTTGTCTCAAAGGCGAAATTTTTTTTTTCTTTTAATAATTGGTTTAATCTTTCAAGCATTATCCGCGCAGCCTGGAACGTTACTCCTTCAAAATTAAACGGGGATAGCCCGCGTGCAATTTCATCAGCATTAACAAACTCTACAGCGTTAAAAACTTCAGGCAATAAATTATAAGCCGCCGTTGTTTTACCTGCGCCATTCGGACCTGCTATTATATAAATTGTGGGCATTAATAATTAATCAGTTTCTGTATCATTTCATCCAGTCTCGATTTTGCCAAAAAGTTTTTTTCCAGTTCCGAATTGAAAGGAACCGGTGTGTCAAGGGAAGCGCATCTCATAACCGGGGCATCTAAAAATTCAAAGCAGTTTTGTCCGATCCATGCAGCTACCTCGCCTCCTATTCCCCCGGTAATTGTGTCTTCATGCAAAACCAACACCTTGCCCGTATTATTTACTGCACTTCGTATTGCCTTGTAATCCAATGGAAGCAATGTCCTTAAATCGAGAATATTAATTGAAATTTCAGGATGGGCGTCAGCATATTCCGTTGCCCAAATAACGCCCATCCCGTAAGTAATTACACTAACGTCGTGGCCTGTTCGCACTTGTTTTGCCTTCCCTAATTCAACCTCATAATATTCTTCAGGAACATTGCCGGTTATACTCCTGTATAAAGCCTTGTGCTCAAAATACATTACAGGGTTAGGGTCGTTAATAGCTGCAATCAAAAGGCCTTTGGCATCATACGGCGTTGAAGGATAAACAACTTTTAATCCTGGCGTGTGAACAAACCATGCTTCATTACTTTGGCTATGAAATGGTCCGGCGCCCACGCCTGCACCTGTTGGCATTCGTATTACAACATCTGCATTTTGCCCCCAGCGATAATAAATTTTAGCAAGGTTATTAACAATTTGGTTAAAGCCAACAGTTACAAAGTCGGCAAACTGCATTTCCATCACACTTTTATAACGCTCCAAACTTAAACCCAGTGCGGCCCCCACAATAGCGCTCTCACACAGCGGTGTATTGCGTACTCTTTCCTTTCCAAATTCATTTACAAAGCCTTCTGTTATTTTAAATACACCCCCATATTCTGCTATGTCCTGCCCCATTAAAATAAGATTAGGATGTTCCGTCATGGACTGAGATAGCCCCTCTTTTATTGCATCAACAAAACGTAGCTCCCGTGCTTTTGGCAGGGGTGATTGAGGAAATATTTTATTATTATTTTGCCTGGCATAAACGTCTTCCGACTCTCTCCCCGAGATTTTATTTTCTCTTGAAGAAATATTTTGCCTTTGTGCAACGGATGGTGATATAAGATGTAACTCCTCGTCTATATGCTCTTTAATCTCATTTCGTATCTCCGCAATACCAGGATTATTCAAAATATCTTCTTCGATAAGAAAACGTTCATAGTTTTTTATAGGATCTTTTTCAATCCATTGCTCAAACATTTCCTTGGGAACATATTTTACACCGCTTGCTTCTTCATGTCCACGCATTCTGAAAGTCAGGCACTCAATTAAATACGGCTTTTGATTTTCTATGCAATAATCCCGAACGCCTTTTATCGTTTCATAAACTGTCAAAATATTATTGCCATCAATCTGTATGCCTTCAATCCCATAACCGATGGCTTTATCAATTAAATTTTTGCACCGATATTGTTCATTCACAGGCGTACTTAATCCATATCCGTTATTCTCAATTATAAATATTACCGGTAAATCCCAAACTGCCGCTACATTCAAAGCCTCATGAAAATCTCCTTCGCTTGTTCCTCCTTCACCAGTGAAAGCAAGTGAAATTTTCTGTTCGTTTTTCAATTTGTGCGCCAGTGCCGCCCCATTAGCAACTGCCAGTTGCGGGCCCAGGTGAGATATCATTCCACATATAAAATGCTCTTTGCTACCAAAATGAAAACTACGTTCCCGTCCTTTACTATAGCCATCTTCAGCTCCCTGCCATTGCTGAAATAATTTATGCAGGGGCATATTGCGGCCCGTAAAAACTCCAAGGTTTCTATGTAAGGGCATTATCCATTCGTCAGGTTGCAATGCGTAAGTTGAGCCCACCGAAATTGCTTCCTGGCCGATACCGCTAAACCATTTTGAAATTTTTCCCTGGCGTAACAATAGCAGCATTCTCTCTTCAATCAATCGTGGCAGAAGAAGTTTTTTATAGAGATCGATCAATGTTTCTTCGGGAAGGTCACCTCTGTAGAATTGCATGATGCAAATTTCAAGTATTCAGCTGAAAATAAAAAAGAAGAAAAACAATTTAGGATTAAAATTCAATTGCCGTTTTATTCAAGCTTTTTTTCTATGCCACTAAATGCTGATGATAACACTGATAATAAAAGCCCAAAGATAAATGCCCACAAAAAACTTTGTATATGAATTCCATCTACCAATTTATCGGCCAGCAAAATCATCAAAACATTTATCACCAGTAAAAAAATCCCGAGTGTAAGAATTGTGATAGGCAGTGTAAGAATGATAAGAATCGGTTTCAATATCGCATTTAAAAATGCCAGTACAAGGGCGAAAATTAAAGCTGTTGTAAAAGAGTTTATCTGAACATGTGGATTTAATAATAATGATAATACATAAACCAGGGCCGCTGTTATCAGCAAACGTATAATAAATTTCATATCAACTTTTTATGAAAGCTAAATTAAAACACGACCAATTCAAAAAATTCTTCCGGCGACAGATATTTGTTTGCAAGATCTCTTAGTTCCACCGCGGAAATATTTTTAATGGTATTTATGTATTCGTCAAAGTAGTCTTCAGTGAGGTCATTCAGAATTATATCTTTCCATCTCGATATTACATGCAAAGGGCCGTCTACATCCCCCAGGTTAATACCCATCATAAAATTTTTAACTAAAAGCAATTCCTCTTCGTCAACAATTTCTTCCCTGAGAATTTTCATTTCTTTATAAACTTCATCAATGGCCGCTTCGCAGACATCCTTCCCCGCTTCAGTGCTGATAACCCATGCACTTTCAATAAGGTGGCTTTCAATAAAACTATGTATGCCATAGGTATATCCTTTTTCTTCACGGATGTTGTTCATTAACCTCGAACTAAAAAAACCACCAAACAACGTATTGAGGACCTTTGCCTTTTTAAAATCCGGATGATGTTTGTTTGGAAAAGGACGTGCAATTCTTATGGACCCCTGTACAGCCTCAGGATCATTATTAACTCTGGATTTTTTTTCAGTTGTCCGTTCTGCTCTATATGTTATTGAAGGCAAATTTTCATTGAACAATAAATCTCCAAAATAGGTCTCAAGCAGATTTTCAAAATCGTTATGAAGTTTACCGGCAGCAAAAATGGTGCACTTTGCATTAATATAGCATTGCTTATAAAAATTGATAATATCTTCCCGGGCTACTGCGTCAATATCCGGAGCGCTACTCACTCTTCCATAAGGGTGATTGGCCCCGAATAAATTCTGGCCGGTCAACCTGTTAGCCACAAAATCTCCTTTTCTCAAATTCACTGCAAGACGCTGAATGCTGTTTTGCTTAAATATTGCCAATTCCTTTTCGGGAAAAATGGAATCGGTTATCAGTTCTCTTATTACAGGTAAAATTTCTTTCAGATGTTTTGAAAGACAATACAATGTTATTGTCGCTGTTTCATTTTGACAGCTTCGGTTTAAAAAAGCTCCATAATATTCAAAATGCTCATTTATTTCAAGCGCCGTTTTTTTTGTCGTGCCATTTTTGATGAGGAAATTAGAAGTCGCCGCGACCATATTTTTATTTTCAAAAGAATTGCCGGCATTAAAAACCCATTCTATCATTGTTACTTCCTCAGTACCGTCATTGATATAATACACCGGTGCACCATTTGAAAGAAAGAATTTTTCGTATGGCTTTAAAGTAATCTCAAATTCTATCGCATCTTTTATAAGAGGTGCTATTGTTCTGTTTAATTTTGAAATCGTTTCTTCAGTTGTAATCATTTCTTATCGTATTGTTACAGTAAGTCTTCAAAGACTGAACCAATTTAATTATTGCTCAGGTAATGTATCGTACTACAATTTACATCAGTAAAAACAGTCCGGCATTCCTCAAGGATATTTTCCGCCGTAACTGCCTGGTAAAAAGATAGCTCTTTATTCATTAAATCGGCATCCCCGAGCAATTCGTAAATAGCAAGGTTACCCGCACGTGTTGTAAGGCTGATATCTTCAAAAGTCATTTTGCTTTCTACTTTGTTTTTTACCTTTTGCAATTCTGATGATGTTACCAGGTTGGTTTTCATTTTATTAAGTTCTGTTTCTATTGCCTCTTCCGCTTGTTCCATCGTAACACCCTTAATTAACTTTCCTTCAATGAAAATCAGTCCTGCATCAATGCTATCTGTAGTAGCACAGTGTATACTGCTGAATAGCTGTTTTTCTTTTACAAGCGTGTGATATAATCTTGATGAAGCACCATCTCCGATTATCTCGGTTATTAGGTCTGCTGCATAATACCTCTTGTCAAGTCTTGCGGACATGTGCCAGGCTTTAAATAATGAATCAAGGGGAACATTTTCTTTTACTTCAAGAAATCTTGCAGATTTTTGTTCGGGTTCAGGAGGTAAATCTCTATTATATTTCTCTCCTGCAGGTATATCCCCAAACCACTTTTCAGCAAACCGCTTTACCTGTTTAACTGTAACGTTACCCGCAACCGTTAGTATTGCATTAGATGGGGTATAATGCTTGAAAAAGAAATCTTTTACATTATCTAATCGGGCATTTTCAATATGGCTTAACTCCTTCCCGATCGTCATCCATTTATATGGATGCGATTTATAGGCAAGCTCCCGCATTTTATGCCAAATATCTCCATATGGTTCATTTATGTAATGCTCTTTAAATTCTTCAACAACAACTTTCTTTTGAATTTCAAGGGAGGTTTCGTCGAATACCAGGGAAAGCATTCTGTCACTTTCAAGCCAGAAAGCAGTCTCCACGTTCTCTGCAGGAAGCTGCAGATAATAATTGGTGAAGTCATTTGACGTGCCGGCATTGTTTTCTCCGCCGGCAATCTGCAACGCTTCATCATACGATGGAATATTAACACTGCCCCCGAACATTAAGTGCTCAAATAAATGAGCAAAACCCGTTTGATCCGGATCTTCATCCCTGGAGCCCACATCATACATAACATCATGAACCGCCATGGGTGTGCTTTTATCTTCGTGCACAATTACCCGAAGGCCATTATCCAAACTAAATTTTTCAAATTTGATCATGCCGGCAAATTTGAGCCAAACGAACCCAATTTCCTAAAAAGAATTTGGAAAATATTGCTAATATATGCGGCCAACGCGGAAAGCCAATACCATCGGGACATTATCTCTTGAAACAATTAATGTGATTTTTTCTCCCACAACCTGCATGAGATTTTTATAAGCTCCTATATCGTTGCTAAAATTATTATTCACTGCTATTATAACGTCTCCTTTTTTGAGGCCCCCTTCGTATGCTGGAGAACCTTTTATTACTTCATCGGCAATAATTTTACCATCCACATAAAACATATTCATCCCTGTATAAGAATAATCGAATTCATCACGATAATGTCCATTTGGCAACAAATGAATCTCTCTTTTGGGATAATTAATTATCATGTTGAAGCGGCGCAAAATATCATTTCCTATCAGGCCGCCAATAAACGGATATGAAGTAGCATTATACTCATCGTCCAGAACATTTACCGGAACTTTTCTAAATCTATACGGACCTATTTTTACTTCTTTCATAATGGTAAGCAACATCTGTTTTTTACCTCCGAGGCCTTGTACCTGTATTGAGACTGGCTTTCTCCTTTTTTTTAAAACAGCGCTGTCTTCCTCAAACTGTTTACTCATTAAAAAGCAAAGTCCTGCGCCTGTATCAATATAAAAATTTCCATTTACCGTTCTCGCATCCTTTATTAACAAGGATTGTATTGGCAACGCGGTAAATAGTGGATGAAGTAAGTATCCGTTTCTGGGATATTTAATAGCTCCGGGACTGTATACTTCAACAACAAGGCTGTCAAAATCAACCCTTACAATATACCTGCTAAAAAAGCTATACCCAATAATTCCGTCGATCTTTAATCCGTATACGCTACTCAGTATGTCGTAATCATTTATGTAAAAATCGAGACTGTCAACTTTTAATCCAGGGAACACAAGACTTTGATTTGTTGAATAATCAACATCTCTTACGCCCGCGATACCGTTAATGGTTCTTCCGGATGGAATATGAGGAATATTAAATTCAACTGTTGTTGAAGAATCAAGAGAAATAGCGCCACTTCCTGTGTCTAGAAGAAAATTTAGGTCCTGGGAAATCGTATCAAATTTGGCCTGCACAACAACAACACCTCCGCTTAATTGCCTGAATGGAAATTTTGTAATAAGTTCTGCGGGTTTTTCATACATCTCCTGTCCATAACAAAACCAACCGGTAAAAATCAATAAAATAAAAAACAAACCTCTTATCATAGCAAAACTGAAATTAATTCATATGCCCGTACTTTTGCGTAGGTTTTTACAAACGGCAAAATTTGTTTTTTGTTGATAAAGAAAAAAATCATGAATATATCGTCACTGCTGCAAAAGGCTCTTCAATTTGAAAACCTTTCAGTTGAGGAAGGCACTTTTTTATTTAATAATGCTGCTTTATCCCAGTTGATGCTTGTTGCAGATGAGTTACGAAAAATACAGGTACCTTATAATAAAGTTACATGGATCATTGACAGGAATGTAAATACAACCAATGTCTGTATCGCTAATTGCAAGTTTTGCAACTTTTATCGTGTGCCCGGACACTACGAAGCATATATTACCGATATAGAAACCTACAAGCGAAAAATTGATGAAACCTTTCGCTATGGCGGAGAACAATTGTTACTGCAGGGGGGCCACCATCCCAACCTCGGGCTCGACTACTATGTTGACTTATTTAAGCAGCTGAAACAGTTATATCCCAATTTAAAGCTACACGCATTGGGGCCGCCGGAAGTTGCTCATATAACAAAACTTTCTAAACTCACCCATCGCGAAGTTTTAATAGCATTAAAAGAAGCTGGCCTCGACTCTTTGCCAGGCCCTGGAGCAGAAATACTAACTGACAGGGTTAGACGATTAATAAGCAAAGGTAAATGTGGCACACAGGAATGGCTTGATATAATGGTAGAAGCCCATAAGCTTAATATTACCACGTCTGCAACGATGATGTTTGGTCATGTGGAAACTATTGAAGAAAGATTTGAACATCTTGTTAAAATAAGAGAAGTGCAGGCAAAGAAACCTGCAGGTGCAAAAGGATTTATAGCGTTTATCCCCTGGACTTTCCAGGATGTTGATACATTGCTTGCAAAAATAAGAGGAGTTCATAATCTTACTACCCCGGAAGAATATATCAGAATGATCGCCATGAGCCGTATCATGCTTCCCAATATAAAAAATATACAGGCAAGCTGGCTTACAGTTGGTAAACAGGTGGCTCAGCTTTGTCTCCATGCAGGTGCCAATGATTTTGGAAGTATTATGATTGAAGAAAATGTAGTGAGCGCTGCGGGAGCTCCTCACCGGTTTACAAGTACAGGAATACAGGAAGCTATCAGGGAAGCAGGTTTTGAGCCACAACTCCGGAACCAGCAATATGACTTCAGGGAAATTCCCGAGCTAATGGAAGAACAGGTTATAGATTATTGAGTTTAGATTAACGAGTCTTTGTGCAACCAATTAACGGTATTGTTATCTTAATTTTAGTTTCAATATTTTTTTTGAATTCATAACTATCAATTTTTAATTAAATATTTATACCTGATGAAGAAATTTTCAATTGCGATTGTTTTATGTTTTGCACTCTTCAAAGCAAGTGCCGACGAAGGAATGTGGCTTCCGATGCTGCTTGGGCAACAAGTATATGATGACATGGTGAAACATGGCCTTAAACTTTCTAAAGAGCAACTTTATAGTATCAATAAAGCATCCATAAAGGATGCTGTTGTTATTTTTGGGGGTGGCTGTACAGGTGAAATTGTAAGTAACCAGGGCTTGATATTTACTAATCATCACTGCGGCTATGGTGTTATTGCAGGCTCGAGTACCGTTGAGCACAACTATCTTAAGGATGGCTTCTATGCCTATTCGAAAGACCAGGAAATAAAATCTGATCTTACTGTAACTTTTTTAGAGCGCATTGAAGACGTAACCGGCCAGGTAGACAGTGCATTAAAGGGATTAAGTTATACAGACCGTGCTCAAAAACTGAATGACGTTTATACACAAATTACCGATAAAGTACTTGATACTACTAACTCGGTGGTGGGGAAAGTGTACAGCATGTTTAAAGGAAATCAGTACATCATGTATGTATATAAAATCTACAAAGATATCAGGCTTGTAGGAGCCCCTCCCGAAAGTGTTGGAAAATTCGGCGGCGACACTGATAACTGGGAATGGCCACGTCACACTGGTGATTATTCAATCTTCAGAGTATATGCTACCAAAGACGGTAAGCCCGCTACATATAGCGCTGATAATGTTCCGCTAAAACCAAAATGGTTTTTACCTGTTTCTCTAAAGGGATATAAAGATGGTGATTACGCAATGATTTACGGGTATCCGGGAGGAACTAACCGTTATGAAACTTCATATGGCATAAAACTTAAAAATGAAATTGACAATCCTTCCCTCGTACATCTCCGTGATGTTCGCCTGAAATATATGCATGAGCAAATGATAAAAGATCCGGCGGTGAAATTAAAGCTTGCAGAAAATTATGCTTCGGTTGCCAATTACTGGAAATTTTTCGAAGGCGAAACCAAGCAACTCGAAAAATATCATGTTTATGAAAACAAACAAAATGACGAGAAAAAATTTGCAGAGTGGGCGAAGGGCAAACCTGAATATGAAAATGTATTAAGTGATTATGAAAAAAATTATGCCGCCTGGACACCTTATGCAAAAGAAAGAATGTACATACTGGAAGGGATTTTAGGTTCGCCGCTTATTGATTATGCATCCTCTCTTATGTCACTTGAGCGGGCCCTGACAAGCCCCGGAAAAACAGAGGCCGATGTAAAGAATGCACTTGACGCAGCAATAGATGAAAGAAAGACTTTCCTTGCAGAAGAGGATCTCCCGAGCGACAAAAAAATTGTTGCAGCCACCGCAATGATGTATTACACTGATATAGATAAAAGCCAGCATCCGGTTGATTTTTACCAGGGTATTAAGCAAAAATTTGGCTCTCTGGATGATGAGGCAACTTATAAAGCCTGGGTTAATTCAATGTTCGATAATACCCTGATTTTGGATTCAGTTAAATGGGCCGCTTTTGCAGCCAATCCGGATGCAGTAACATTACAGAATGATCCTGCCTATGCCTATGCCTCTGCATTTCTTAAAAACTATATACTAAAATATAGTAAATTGTACAGTGATTTTGTTGCAAAAAACAATGAGCTCGGAAGGTTGTATATGAAAGGGATTATGGAAATGAATCCGGCGGCAGTAAAGAAAATGTATCCCGATGCCAACTTCAGTATGAGAGTAAGCTATGGTAATGTAAAAAGTTATAACCCCCGTGATGCCGTTCACTATGATTATGTAACAACAAGTAAAGGAATTTTAGAGAAATATATTCCCGGTGATTATGAATTTGATTTGCCTGCAAAAGAAATAGAATTACTAAAAAAGCGTGATTTCGGACAGTATATTGATAAAAACAGGAATGACCTGGTAATAGATTTTATTACCACTAACGATATTACCGGTGGCAACTCAGGTTCGCCGGTTATGGATGGATATGGAAATCTGATTGGCCTTGCGTTTGATGGTAACTACGAAGCACTGAGTCATAAGATACAATTTGATAAAGATCTGAATCGTACTATTTGCGTTGATGTTCGTTATGTTCTCTGGTGTATTGATAAATTGGGTGGCGCAAAAAATATTATTAATGAATTGAAATTGGTTCGATAAAGAAATTATATATGAGAATTGATGCGTTGTCCTTATAAGGCAGCGCATTTTTTTAAGTTACAACATTGTAGAACTTTTATAAAATGTCTTTGCAAACTTTTACGCCCCAACAGTCGATAGCAAAAATAAAACAGTATTGCGCTTACCAGGAAAGATGCCATGCTGAAGTAAAAGATAAATTGTATTCGTATGGTTTACACCGCAAAGAAGTGGATCAAATCATGGCTGATTTAATCTCAGAAAATTACTTGAATGAAGAGCGTTTTGCCATTCACCACGCCGGTGGAAAATTCAGGATGAAACATTGGGGAAGAAATAAAATTAAGCAATCGCTGAAGCAAAGGCAGGTAAGTGATTATTGCATTAAAAAAGCATTGAAAGAAATTAATGACGCTGATTATATAAAAACATTTGAAAAATTAGCTGAACAAAAAATGAAAACTTTAAGAAGTGAAAAAAATATTTTTATTAAGAAAAGAAAGTTGCAGGATTTTTTATTGATGAAGGGATATGAAACTGATTTGGTGCATAAAGAGGTTAGTAAGATTGGTGCAAAGTGACTACATTGGGCGAATGAACACGATTCACGTGATAGAGTCTTAGCTTCATACTTTCAAATAACTTTACACCATGTCTTTTCTCACCATCACTCTTATTCAAACCAATCTTCATTGGGAGGATAAAAAGGCAAACCTTTCAATGCTTTCAAAAAAAATTGACAGCATAAAAGAAAGGACTGAAGTTGTCATTCTTCCTGAAATGTTTAGTACAGGTTTCAGCATGAACCCCGAGACGCTTGCAGAAGAAATGAATGGTGAAACTGTGGAATGGATGAAAAAAATATCTGCAGAAAAAAATATTATTCTCACGGGCAGCATAATGGTAAAAGAGGATAAAAAATATTTTAACAGGCTTATATGGATGCTGCCTGACGGCAATTATGGTTATTATGATAAACGACATTTATTTGCCTACGGCAACGAACACACGCATTTTAGCAGCGGGAATAAAAGATTGATCGCTTCTGTAAAGGGTTGGAAAATAAATCTTATGGTTTGCTATGATCTGCGCTTTCCTGTATGGTCCAGGCAATCGCCAATACCCGGCCTGCCGAAAACCGAAGAAGATGCCAAATTTGAATACGATATACTTATCTATATCGCCAACTGGCCTCAAAAACGTAATCATGCATGGAAAACTCTATTGCAGGCAAGAGCCATAGAAAATCAATGTTATGTTCTGGGAGTAAACAGGATAGGAGATGACGGTAATGAAGTTCACTACAGTGGCGATAGCATGATAATAGATCCTTTTGGTGAAATCCTTTACCAAAAAGAAGATGAAGATGCAATTTTTACCTATACTTTGCAAAAAGAAAATTTAACTGAAGCGAGAGATAAATTTCCTTTCTGGAAAGATGCAGAATCTTTTATTATAAACGACTCAACTGATGATTAAAGCTTACTCTGCCGACATAATTTTTACAGGGCAGTCAATAGAAAATAATTGTGCTGTAATTATTGAAGACAATTCAATACATGATATTATTCCAATAAAAGATTTATCCAAAGAAATTACCGTAATGCAGCATACCCCAATGATGGCGCCTGCATTCATTGATATACAAATTTATGGGGCCGCGTCAAAATTATTTTCAGTATATCCGTCTGCCGATACTTTGCTTAAAATGAAAGAACATTGCGAAAGGGGTGGCACAAAATATTTTCTTCCAACAATAGCAACCAATACATTGGATGTATTAAAAAATGGAATTGATGCTATCACGGAATACTGGAAAAATAACGGAACAGGTGTTCCCGGTTTACACATCGAAGGCCCGTGGATCAATAAAGAAAAACGCGGAGCTCACCTGGAGAGTCTTATTCATTCTCCAACCAAAGAAGAAGTCGTCGGCCTTTTGGAATACGGTAAAGGAGTCATAAAAATGATCACCCTGGCTCCCGAAATTTGCTCCGGGGAAATCGTTAAGATCATAAAAGATTATGGAGTAATTGTTTCCGCCGGTCACAGTAATGCTACTTTTTCAGAAGCTACTAATGCATTTAAATACATTCATGTGGCAACACATTTGTTCAATGCAATGAGCTCTCTTCATCATCGTGAGCCTGGATTACCCGCAGCGATAATGGCAGATCCAAATGTTATGGTAAGCATTGTAGCTGATGGATATCATGTAGATTTCACGATGATTCGTTTGGCAAAAAAAATACTCCAGGAAAGACTTTTTCTTATAACAGACGCGGTAACCGAAACCAGTGAAGGACCTTATCCCCACGAGCGCAGCGGCGATAAATATATTTCCAATGGCATATTAAGCGGTTCTGCTTTGACCTTAATGAAAGCTGTAAAAAATTGTGTGGAGAAATGCGATATTCCTTTACAGGAAGCACTTAAAATGGCGGGTCTTTATCCTGCAAAAGTTATAGGCCTTGCCAATGAAACAGGGAAAATTAAAAAAGGATATAAAGCAGATATTGTTTTTATGAATCAAGAATTTGAAGTGCTGGGATGTATTTAATTTATTCCCGTTTTCGTTTGATCATCTGCTTTACCACTTTTATTTTGGTATCAATACGTTTAATCACATCTTTATAAACCGGGCCAACATATATGTCCGGCATCACACCGGTTCCCTTTTGCGAAACATGATCGTATTGCACTAACCGGAAAAATGGCAATCGCACACGAAGCTTTGTATTTGGCAAAATAATATCTGGTATTAAAATACCGGAGTTGCCATACCAACCCCCGCCTGTTTCCTCGCCAACAAGTTTTATATTATCCTGCCCCTTCACTGAATTGCAAAAAAGTGATGACGCAGAAAAAGTAAGTCCATTAGTAAGTACATATACCGTTCCATCAAAATGATTTTTTCGTTTAGGCTTAAATGTATGTCGTTCCCAATAGCCAAAGTGATATTTGCCATCTTTTTCTTTATGTGTGATGAATAACAAACCGATGTCATCAAAAAATCCTGATGAAATATATTTTGTATATGGACCAAAACCCTTATTGTTTGCATAGGCCGTGTCTGCTACTTTAAAGGATGAGTTACGTAAGAAGCGGGTAAGTAAAACATAGTTATTAATATCCCCACCGCCATTGGTTCTTATATCGATAACAAGATTTTTTTCGCCATTTTTTCGAAGTTTTCTGAAGGAGCGCCTGAAAAAATTTTTTACACGATACTTTGAAAAGCTATTTATCGTCATTAAAGAAAAAGAGGTATCAACAGTCAGAGACCGGATGTTTTCAAGTTTTTCTCTTTTACTTAATCTTTTCCATTTTAGCCCCGGTGTATTTCTTTTCCGTTTCCCAGTGCTGTCTTCCGGCGGATTATAATACGGCAATAAAATATTTTTCTCTATCCCATTACTATCAATATATCCAACGCTATAATTTTTGTACAGCCCGAAAATATTACGATGAAAATAAGGGAAGCTCTCGCTGAGACGATTATAATTTACATTGCGTGAATAGCCATCTTCAACCATATAGGCAAACATATAATTGATAACGTCGCCACTTTTCATCCCGTTAATAGACGTAATAATTGTTCCTCTCTTTATCACGGAATCTTTTTCAAGGAGACTGCGGGTTACTACCATGGTATCTCTCCATACTTTCAAATAAAGTGGGAAAGATGGAATATGTCTTTTTCTGATAAACTTATTCCACTGCTTGCTCATACTAAAGCTGGTATGTCCGCAATGAATAGTTGAAGTGAGAGGAGCAAGAATTTTCCAGCCAAACTGCAGTTCCGTCATTGAATCCTCAATGGCATTATATCCTGCATTAAAATAATACTCCATGCTATCCTTTGGGGTATACCAGTAAAGTGAGGGATGCTTTTTTTCTAAAATGTTGCGCAGCAAAGTATAATCCTGCTGCAATTCGTTCTTTGAATATTTTTCGTTCGGATTGTAATTTTTTGAAACCGAGCAGGAAGCAAATACTACTATAAGCAACGTGTAAAAAAGCCTCATAGGATGCAAAAATCAGCATAAAATCATAAACCCAGGTTTTAGTTTTATGATAACTGGAAATGATTTCTCATAACAACGGTCATTCTTTAAATGCATTCCAGCCCTGTGCAGTAAGCTTGTGTTCATTGCCACCCCTGGTAATAATAATTGGTGCCATTTCTTTGTCTGTAATATGGCCTACTACATGTATGTTTTCATTAGACGCGATCTTATTATAGTCGTTT
Organism: uncultured Chitinophagaceae bacterium; assembly: GCA_963798665.1. Lineage (GTDB taxonomy): Bacteria > Bacteroidota > Bacteroidia > Chitinophagales > Chitinophagaceae > Ginsengibacter. The sequence continues at coordinate 24,679 of CAWCUN010000028.1, forward strand.
TGATCAATTGTAAACAGCAATTCATAGTCTTCGCCACCGCTCAATGCACAGGCTGTGGGATCTAGCTCAAGTTTATACGCAAACTGCCGGGCTGAATCGTTTACTGGAATTTTTTCTTCATATATAGTGCAGCTGGTATCACTGTGCCTGCAAAGGTGCAATAGTTCGCTGCTAAGGCCATCACTTACATCAATCATGGATGTTGGCATTATTTTATCGGCGGCGAAAAATTCAATTACATCTTTTCTTGCTTCAGGTTTTAAAAACCGGCCTATAATATAATCCTGATTTTCAAGATTAGGTTGCGCCCCTTTAGTCTCCAGGAAAATTTTCTTTTCTCTTTCTAAAATAGTCAGACCGAGAAATGCACCGCCCAGGTCGCCGCTGACGCAAATAAGATCGCCCTTTTTTGACCCGCTTCTTTTTACAAATTTACCGGGTGCCACTTCGCCTATTGCAGTCACTGAAATAATAAATCCTTTTTGAGATGATGTGGTATCGCCGCCAACCAAATCAACGTTATATCTTTCGCACGCCGCATAAACGCCTTCATAAAACTCATCAAGGGCTTCTACGCTAAAGCGATTGCTGAAGGCTATGCTTAATGTAACCTGCGCAGGCATGGCGTTCATAGCATAAATATCGCTCAGGTTTACAATTACGCTCTTATAGCCCAAATGTTTTAAAGGAGTGTACATTAAATCGAAATGAATTCCTTCAACCAACATATCCGTTGTTACAACGATTTGTTTCCCAAAGTGATCCAGTACTGCTGCATCATCGCCAATACTAACAATGGTAGAAGCATTTTTGATTTCATTATTTCTGGTAAGATGATCAATAAGACCAAACTCTCCGAGTGATGATATTTCTGTTCTTTCTGACATAATAATTATCCGAACCTGAATGATTTACGATCGTAACATCAAATCTTAACTTAAGTTACCCTGAACCCAATCAATCAATTCATCATGGATAAAACCGTTAGTTGCTATGATTCCCGGTTGATATGGAGAGTAAGTGCCCCCTTTTAAATCAGTCACCTTTCCACCGGCTTCCTCTACAATTAGAAAACCGGCGGCACTATCCCATGCGTTTAACTGGTGTTCATAAAATCCATCAAACCTGCCGGCAGCGACCCAGCATAAATCAATAGCGGCACTTCCCAGTCTCCGAACGGGAATGCCCTTTCTTATAAGTCGTGCAAATACATCAAGCGGGCCATTCGGATTGTCTAAATAAGTGTAGGGGAAGCCCGTCACAAGACAACTTCTTAAAACTTCCGCCTTATTGCTTACTGATATTTTAATATCATTAAGTGTTGCTCCCTGCCCTTTTTCGGCAAAATAGAATTCATTAATTATTGGATTGTACACTGCACCCATCAGCATCTTTCCTTTGTACTCGAGACCAATACTCACGCAACAGATTGGGATACCGTTGGCAAAATTTACCGTGCCGTCAATGGGGTCTATAATCCATTTATAGTTGCTATCAGTAATCTTTTCCGCGGTTTCTTCACTTACTATTCCATGCTCAGGAAAGGCTTTCTTTATAACGGCCTGTATCGCTTTGTCTGCCGCATGGTCTGCCTCGGTGACCAAATTATTAATGCCTTCTTTGTTACTTATTAAAAATGTTCCATTAAAGAATCTTTGTAATTCACCTGCACCTGCATTTGTTGCTTCTATCAGAGTTTGTTTATACATTCCGCAAAGATTATAAATGTTTATTTATTTTGTGTCATTAATTAATGAGTTATTTCACTGGTAAATTTTTGTCAGCTTAACATTTAATAAATATGGGTTTACGGATAATTAAAAACCTCCCCGTTTCGCAATTAACTATTTAATCGATTAACTATATTGCTTCTTTCTGTCATCATAGTAAACTACAACGTTAAATTCTTTCTTGAGCATTGTTTATTATCTGTGGAGAAAGCCATAAAAAATATGGATGGAGAAATATTTGTTGTTGATAACAATTCTACAGATGGCAGCAGGGAATACTTTTATAATAAATTTGAAAAAGTACATTTTATCTGGAACATCACCAATGAAGGATTTGCAAAAGCTAATAACAAAGCATTATCATTGGCATCCGGTGATTACATTCTTTTCCTGAATCCCGATACTATCATTCCTGAAGATTGCTTTGAAAAATCCCTCACCTTTATAAGGTCAAAAAATGATTCTGTCGCTTTAGGCATAAAAATGACGGATGGCTCCGGAAAATTTCTAAAGGAAAGCAAGAGAGCCTTTCCTTCGCCGATAACTTCGTTATTTAAACTTTCAGGGCTTACAAAACTTTTTCCTAAATCAAAATTTTTTTCGAAATATCACCTGGGTTTCCTGGATGAGAATGCTAACCACGAAGTAGGGGTATTGGCTGGTGCATTTATGATTGTCCCCAAAAAAATACTCAGTGCAACCGGAAGCTTTGACGAAAATTTCTTTATGTACGGAGAAGATATAGACCTCAGTTACCGAATACAAAAAGAGGGGTTTAAAAATTATTATTTCGCCGAAAGCAGTATTATTCATTTCAAGGGAGAAAGCACAAGAAAGGGGAGCCTTAATTACATAAAGCTCTTTTATAAAGCCATGAGTGTATTTGCAAAAAAACATTATGGCGGCGTCAAGGCGGGCACGTTTAATTTGCTGATACAGATTGCGATTTTTTTAAGAGCATGTGTGGCTGCAACGGGACGCTTTATAAAATGGATCGGACTGCCGGTCATTGATGCTGGTGTAATTTTATTAAGTTTCTGGATTGTAAAATTTATCTGGAGTTCTTACATAAAACAGGAAGTAAATTATTCACCTAATATGTTGATTATAGCTTTCCCGGCTTTCACAATTCTTTTTCTGGCAGCGTCATATTTTGCAGGCTTATACGATGGCGGGTATAAGCAATCGAGGCTAAATAAATCCACCGCAACGGCTATCCTCGTTCTTCTTTCAGCATATTCATTACTGCCGGAAAGTCTTCGCTTCTCGAGGGGAATCTTATTATTTGGTTCCATAAGTGCCTTTATCCTGATGACGGTTGTAAGATGGATACTGCTTTACTGGAATATTATTGAGCGGGCGGGGGAAAGTGACGAAATAAATCAAACAATTATTGCAGGAACCGAAGAGGATCTAAATAAAGTAAGTACCCTTTTACAAAAGGCCGGGATGCATGAAAGGCTTTTGGGAAGAATAGAGCCGGGAAGAGAAACTTATCAGAAAACAATCGGAAATTTTGTTGATCTAAAAAATATTTTGCGACAATACCCGGTTAAGGAAATTATTTTTTGCGCAGGAACCCTTTCTTTCAAACAGATAATAGAAGCAATGCCTCAACTGCCTTCTAATTTGCGTGTAAAGATTTATTCTTCCTGCACCAACACTTTAATAGGCAGCAGTAGCAAAGACGATCCGGGAAACTACCTTTCCTCAGATATTAGTTTTCGTTTAAGCAACGCCGTTAGTCTAAGAAATAAAACAATGACAGATGTAACTGTAGCATTTATTTTTATCGCCAGCTTTCCTTTACATTTTATGATCAAGTTGAGGCCGTTTTTATTTTATAAAAATGTTTTTAGCGTGCTCCTCTTAAAAAAAACCTGGGTAGGATATGCAATCCCCGAAAAAAAATTGCCCCCCTTAAAACCCGGGATCCTGTCTACTACAGGACTTCCCGTCAACCTAAATACACTTCCTGATAATAGCCTTCATGCGGCAGATATCTTATACGCCAAAAATTTTACTGTTTTAAATGATGTTAAAACAATATGGGTAAATTATAAACTGCTGTCCTAAGTTTTGAATTTATTTATCTGCGATTATTCCCGTTTTCAACCGAGAAGTGTTAATATGAACCTATAAATTATTTTTTTCCGACAAGTATTTGCGAAATTTGCGACTAAACAATTTAATGAATGTCTTATAATAATTACAGACCGTCCCAAAGAACAACACCAATAGTCTTAAATCTTATCATTATAAATGCGATTGTTTTCGTAGCTCAAATGGTTTTCGACAGCACGTGGCAACTTACTAACCTCCTGGCGCTATATCCTTATAACAGCGGCTATTTTGAACCATATCAGCTCGTCACCCACATGTTTGCTCACGGAGGTTTTTTTCATATTCTGTTTAATATGTATGCATTGTGGATGTTTGGATCGGTGCTTGAAAGACTTTGGGGGCCAAAAAAGTTTCTGATATTTTATTTTGCCTGCGGCCTTGTAGCCGGCCTTGCCCAAATGTTTTTAGTAAGTAACGCCCCGGCAATTGGTGCGTCTGGCGCTATAATGGGGCTGCTGGCGGCCTTTGCATATACTTTTCCGAATGTGGAGTTTTTTATATTGCCTATCCCTTTTCCTATCAAAGCCAAGTACATGGCGGCGATATATGCGGCTATTGATCTTTTTGGCGGTTTTTCAGGCAGCACCGATAACGTAGCGCATTTTGCTCATCTTGGTGGGCTGGTGATGGGCTTTATCCTGGTAATCATTTGGAATAAACCAGACAAAAAAACGTTTTATTAAATTTTAGTTTCCATTATTTTACTGAAAGTATTTTGGTAATTTTATACTCAATTATCCGCCCTTAAAATAGTGTGGGGATGACAAGGAATTAAAAATGGGAGAATCTGAAAGATATATTGACCGCCGCTTAAAAAAGATTAACCTCGGTGAAGATAATAATGCCCTGATAGCACTCATCAGTATCAATGCTATTGGGTTTGTTCTGCTTGGGCTGATAAAGCTTATTTACCTCATTATGGAGACGCCCGGAGCTGCTTTTACCAATGAAATTTTACCATGGTTTATATTGCCGGCAAAACTTTCGGTCTTAGGTCAGGCGCCATGGACCGTATTGAGCTATATGTTTGTGCACACAGGCATTATTGCAACTTTCACCAACATGCTCTGGCTTTGGGCATTCGGTTCAATTTTACAGGATATGGCGGGCAACAAAAAATTAATTCCTATTTATTTGTACGGCGGGTTGGCTGGCGCAATTGTTTTCATTGCTTCAAATTATGCCATCCCCCAATTAAGGCCTTTGATTAACGTTTACTCGTTGAGCGGAGCTAATCCGTCGATAATGGCCGTTGCTATTGGCGCAACAGCGCTTGCGCCCGATTATCGCTTTTTCAGGATGCTCAACGGCGGTATCCCAATTTGGGTGCTTACCGTGTTATTTGTAATAATTGATTTTGCAGGCATAGGAAATGGAGGCGCTTCTTTTCACCTGGCGCACCTGGCTGGTGGCCTTGTTGGTTTTTTATTTGTTGTTGGCCTTAAAAGAGGCTATGATGCCGGTGGTTGGATGAACAAATTTTACAACTGGTTCATAAACCTTTTTAACCCAGATAAAAAAATATTGACGCCTCAAAAAACAAAAGAAAAGTTATTTTATAAAACCGGCAACCAGAAACCGTTTGAGAAAAGGTCAATTGTAACTCAACAAAGGGTAGATGAAATACTTGATAAGATAAATCAAAAAGGCTATTCTTTGTTATCCGAAGAAGAAAAGAATATTTTAAAAAGGGCCGCAGAAAGCGAATTTTAATAATTATACTGCTTTTTCACACATTCTTAAACAGGTTTATCATAAATGGAGAAGCCATTTCTGCGAAGGATCACCAAAAACATTTTCATTATTTTAAACTGCCTTATTGCTATATGTTTTCTTGGTGGCGCTTATGTAAAATATTTTAATCCCGCCCGTTGGTGGTTTCTTGAGTTATTTACTTTTATCCTTGCATATCTTCTCCTGGCTCTCATCATATTTTTCTTATTCTGGCTATTCAAAAAATCTTTGTGGTGTCTTATTTCTTTAGTTACGGTTATCGCAGGATGGCATGCGGTTATAAATATCTTTCCGGTCAATTTTTCTTCTTCCTTTACAATAGCTAAAAAGCCCGGCAGTATAAGAGTTATGAGCTGGAATGTTGAACAATTCAATATTCTTCACCATAAAGATCACCCGGAAGTGAAACAGGAAATGTTTGATTTGATAAACAAGTACGACCCCGACATCGCCTGTTTCCAGGAAATGGTTGCGGGAGATAAAAAAAAGGGAATCAACTATTTTCCAGATATACAAAAAGCGCTTCGGTTTGTAGACTACTTATATTCCTACAGCCTGAAGGATGACTTTGATAAATATCATCACTTTGGCAGAATAATTTTTTCGAAACTACCTATAATCAACAAGCAAACACTTGTTAACTATCCTAATGACTACAACGCCACATTTCAATACATAGACGTTTTAAAAGACAACGATACCATTCGCATTTTTAATGTCCACCTACAATCATTAAAATTTTCCCAGGCAAATTTGAATTACCTGGACAAAGCCGGAATAAACAGCGACAGCAACATTACCGAATCAAAAAGTATTATATCAAAAATTAAAACTGGTTTTATTAAAAGATCGGAGCAGGCAGATTTTATTAAAGATGAAATTAACCACAGCCCACATACCGTAATAGTTTGCGGCGATTTTAATGATGTTCCCAACTCTTATCCTTATGAAACAATTGGTGCGGGCCTTCAAAATGCTTTTGTAAAAAAGGGATACGGCATAGCAAGAACATTTACCACAATATCCCCAACCCTTCGTATTGATAATATTTTTGTGGATAAAAAATTTGACGTTGTACAGTTTACAAGAGTGAAGAAATTGCTAAGTGATCACTTTCCTATCCTTGCTGATTTGATTCTTACAAAAGAAACAAAATAATTTTTATCTTTGAATCATGAATGTCTCTATACCTTTCCCTTTTCCCTGCTGTAGCTGCTGATTGCGGGTTATACAATAAAACCTGCATGAGTATCCTTCTTTCATAAATTTATTTGTTGTTTCTTAATAAGACCTTATGGCGCTCAAAATATATAATTCACTTACAAAGCAAAAAGAAATTTTTACGCCGATTACTCCACCTCATGTGGGCATGTATGTTTGCGGACCCACTGTAAGCGGCGAAAGCCATTTGGGTCATACCCGCCCTTATATAACTTTTGATGTGATTTTACGATATCTCACCTACCTGGGCTATAAGGTGCGCTATGTACGAAATATTACAGATGCAGGACACTTTGAAGAGGAGGGCCGCGAAGCTGAGGATAAAATATCAAAGAAAGCCTTGCTGGAAAAAGTGGAGCCGATGGAACTTGTTCAGAAGTATACCAATCTTTTTCATTGGGCCATGAAACAATTCAATAATATCGATCCGAGTATTGAGCCTACAGCAACCGGCCATATTGTTGAACAAATTAACATGATTGAAAAAATAATGGACGCCGGATATGCTTATGAGGTAAATGGCTCTGTCTATTTTGATGTGAAAAAATACGCTACATCTCATAATTACGGAGAGCTTAGCGGAAGGATCGTCGATGATTTACTGGAAACAACAAGAACCCTTGAAGGCCAGGATGAAAAAAAGAACAAAGCAGATTTCGCTCTTTGGAAGTCTGCGCCTCCACAACATATTATGAGATGGAAAAGCCCGTGGGGCGAAGGTTTCCCCGGCTGGCATATCGAATGTTCTGCTATGGCAGCTAAATATTTAGGGGCGCAGTTTGATATACATGGGGGCGGTATGGACCTTTTGTTTCCACATCATGAAAGTGAAATTGCCCAAAGCACCATCTGCAATCACATCGAACCTGCAAAATATTGGATACATAACAATATGATCACTATTGGAGGCAAAAAGATGGGTAAAAGCTACAATAATGTTATTAAGCTCACGGAAATGTTTAGTGGTAATCATCCTTTGTTAACACAGGCTTTTAGCCCTATGACGATACGTTTTTTTATTTTGCAAACCCATTACAGAAGCACGCTGGATTTTAGCAGCGAAGCTTTGGTGGCCGCAGAAAAAGGATTGAAAAGATTATGGGAAGCTTATGAAATCTTAAAAAAAATTGACATAGGTAATTCCGAAACGCCGGGCGACAAAGAACTTGATGACAAAATTAATGTGCTCATGAACGACCTGGATGTCTTTATGGATGATGATTTCAACACAGCAAAAGTGCTGGCAAATATGTTTGAAATTGTGCCGGTAATTAATTCTTTAAAAGATGGATTGATTGAAATAACATCTTTTTCTTCAGCTACACTGAACCGCATGAAAGAGGTTTTCACAATATACCTGGAAAAAATTCTGGGCCTTAAACCTATTGCCGAAAATACTGAGGCCTTCAAGGGTGTTATGCAGTTACTAGCTGATATAAGAAAAGAAGCCAAATTGAAAAAAGATTTTTTGACCTCAGATAAAATAAGAAAGCAGCTTGCTGAACTGGGCATTGAAATGAAAGATGAAAAAGACGGATCGATAAGCTGGAGTGTAAACTAAGAACTATAATCAGTTATTAGTAAAAATAATTTATCCTTGCCGGATCATATTGCACATTTATCTAAAGATAAAAAACTCAAAGCTCTTATTGACGTACAACAACCATACGATTTGGTTGTAAGAAAAAAAGTATACCTGCATTTATGTGCTTCAATACTGAGCCAGCAATTAAGTACAACTGTGGCTAAAGTTTTACATAGGCGTTTTCTTGATTTATATGCAGGCAAAGAACCTTCAGCTAAACAAATTTTAGAAACCCCTGCAACTGTTTTCAGGAGCATTGGATTTTCCAATGCAAAAGCGTCTTATGTACAAAACGTTTGCAGATTTTTTATTGCAAATAAAATAACAGATGCAAGCTTATATAAAATGACCAATGATGAAGTGCTGGATTTACTCACTCAAATTAAAGGTGTTGGCAGATGGACAACTGAAATGATATTGATGTTTACACTGGGTCGTGAAGACGTTTTTTCCCATGGCGATTTAGGCTTAAAGCAAAGCGTAATTAAATTGTATAAAATAAAAGAAACGGATAAGAAATTATTGCAGGAAAAAATTGAGAAAATTTCTTTGAAGTGGTCGCCTTACCGAACATATGCATGTAAATATTTGTGGGGGTGGAAAGATGGAGAGTGAAGCCTCCTGCCCTTGAGAGTTCTAAGGCATACTTATTTCTTTTTAACTAATGGATTATTGAGACCATTTACTAAATTATCAACTACAACAAAATCCCGAAGTTTTGTGAAAAGTTGGGTGAGTGTTTTACATCCATACGTTCGTACATCAAAGCTTGGATCAAGTTTTCGTAAGTTAATTCCAAGGGTGGAAATATAAGCCTCATTACTTTCATTGATGCTCATGTCGTAGGCTTTATTAATAAGTCTGATATTTACAGGTGTTTTTTCATGCTGTTTTTTTATTGCCTCTTTCTTTTCGGGCTTTTCTGTTTTGGGCTCAAGGTTTTCAACATAGGTAAAAATTTCGCAGGATTTTACAAAAGCCCCCGGTGTTTTTTGTTCGCCAATACCCATTACAAAAATTCCGTCTTCCCTTATGCGTTTGGCAAGCCCCGTATAATCGCTGTCGCTTGAAACAATGCAAAATCCATCTACCAGTTCATCGTGCAATATATCCATGGCATCAATAATTAAAGCACTGTCAGTAGAATTCTTCCCCGATGTGTATGAAAATTTTTGAATCGGATTAAAGGCCATTTCATTAAGAATATTTTTCCAATGATTCATATGTTGCGTGGTCCAGTCGCCATAGACCCTGCGTATGGTAACCTTGCCATATTTCGACGCTTCTTCAAGAATGAGGTCCATTATTTTTGCCTGGGCGTTATCTCCGTCAACAAGCAAAGCAATTCTTTGATTCTTTAAGTCCATAATTTAATAATACGAAATTATGACTAAAGGTTCATAATAAAATTTGTATGAAAATCTCAGCTGCAGAAAAGAAAGTTTATTCACATGTAAAGTTGCAATTTTACATTTGCTTTTAGCATGCAAAAACGGGGCGGCATAAACTAAGTTTCTTCTACAGGGAACTACAGGCCTTTTATTAATATGAATCTTTTATCTTTGGCATTCTCAAATATTTTTTATGAAGTTTATAGTTTCTTCTACGCAGTTATTAAAACACCTTCAGCAAATAAGCGGCGTAATAAATGCCAATACTGTTTTACCTATACTTGAAGACTTTTTATTTGAAATAGAAAAAAACAAACTAACAGTAGTTGCAACTGACCTTGAAACAGTAATGAAAATACATATGGATATTGAGGCTAAAGACAACGGCAAAGTATGTATCCCTGCAAAGATTTTGTTAGAGTCATTAAAAAATATTCCTGAACAACCGCTCACTTTTAATATCGATAAAAACTTTGGAGTAGAAATTACAAGTGATAACGGTAAGTATAAAGTAATGGGCGAAAATCCTGACAACTTTCCTAAAGAGCCGGCTGCAGATACAGCCACTTCTTTTTCTTTGTCATCTGTTGCGCTGGTTACTGCTATTAATAAGTGCCTTTTCGCTGTAAGTAATGATGACTTGAGACCTGCCATGACCGGGGTATTTTTTGAACTCACAAATAAGGGGCTAACGTGTGTGGCTACAGATGCACACCGGCTTGTACGCTTTACAAGACTTGATGTAAGCTGCCCAAAAACAGATACATTTATTGTTCCAAAAAAGCCCTTGTCACTTTTAAAAACAGCACTTCCATCAAATGAAGATGAGTTGGAAGTTTCCTACAACAGCAACCACTTATTTGTAAAACATGGTGGCACTGAACTGGTATGCCGGCTAATTGATGCAAGGTTTCCAGATTACAAAGTGGTAATCCCGACAGATAATCCTTATAAACTTACAGTAAATAAGAATGATTTTCAAAACGCACTTCGAAGGGTAAGTGTATTTAGTAATAAAAGCACTAACCAGGTGGCACTTACCATAACGGGAAGTGAATTGCAGCTTGCTGCCCAGGATGTGGATTTTAGTTTTGAAGGGAATGAACGTATGACTTGCCAGTATGATGGTGAAGATTTACAGATCGCCTTTAATGCAAAATTCTTAATTGAAATGCTTAATGCGGCCGATACTGAAGAGGTAGTAATAGAACTTAGTACCCCAACAAAAGCCGGCATCGTAAAACCCACGGAACAAGAAGAAAACGAGGAGCTTTTAATGCTGGTTATGCCCTTAATGCTAAACAGCTGATCGGAAATTTCTTCGTTAAGTACTCTAATTTAATTAGCTACTAAATAACCTCCAATAATATTGTAACCATTATTCTTCCTGCATATATATTTCTGTTTTTCTTTACGTTGAATTTTTCAAACCCACTAAAAAGTATTTCAGTATTTTTAGTAATTATGTAACTAAAAACTAACTGACATGGTATGGATCATTTTTGGAATTTTGCTTTTTGGAGTCACAGGCATTCTTGTTAAAAATAATCCTGCCCTCTCACGATACAAAAGCATTGGACGACTTATTGGCTTAGGCTTTATTGCGATCGGAATTTTAATTTCAAGTATTGTTCAGATAAACGTAGGAGAAGTAGGTGTGAAAGTATTATTTGGTAAGGTTCAAAACGATGTCCTTGGCAGTGGTTTGCATGTGGTGAATCCTCTTCTCGAAATTCAACGGGTGGATATAAAAACTCAGAACTATACAATGAGCGGTGTAAATGATGAGGGAGAGAAAAGCGGCGATGATGCAATAAAAGTACTGGCAAGTGATGGCCTTGAAGTAACAATAGACCTTACGGTGCTTTACCGGGTAATTGCAAGTGAAGCCCCCAAGCTGCTAAATGAAACAGGGCCGGATTTTAAAGATAAGATTGTTCGGCCTTTAACCCGAACTAAAATCAGGGATAATGCAGTTTATTACCAGGCTATTGAATTATTCAGCAGCCGGAGAGACGAGTTTCAACAGCGAATTTATAAGAGCATTGAAGATAATTTTAAGCAGCGTGGATTATTGCTTGAGCAACTATTAGTGCGAAATATTACATTGCCCAACTCCGTAAAGGCTTCAATTGAATCAAAAATTAATGCAGAACAGGATGCTAAGAAAATGGAATTCGTTTTGCAAAAGGAAAAACAGGAAGCAGAAAGAAAACGGGTAGAAGCACAGGGTATTGCGGACTATCAACGGATAATTAATACCGGCCTTACCGAAAATCAATTGCAATATGAGCAAATAAAGGCAATAAAGGAACTTGCACTAAGCCAGAATGCAAAAATTGTAATGATGGGCAAGGGAAATACACCCGTTATTATCGATGGAAAATAAATCACAATGGAACTAGTAACCATCCGAACTTTTGATAATTATTTTTCAGCCAATATTTTATTGACAAAACTGAGAGATGCAGGTATCCAATGTTATTTAAAAGACGAGTACACAGTAGTGATGGATCCATTGTTATCAAATGCTGTAGGTGGGATAAAATTGGTAATTAACAAAAAAGATGTACAGGAAGTTATCGAATTATTAAAACATTTTGATGAAGATTACAGGCGAAACGCAATGTGCCCAAAATGTGGTTCACATAATATTGAGCTGGTTCCTAAACGGACTGCCGCCAATATGATAACTGCAGTGTTAAGCTGGCTTTTTTCTGATTACGCCGTTTCGGCTGAGAACGTTTATAAATGTAGCGTCTGTGGCTTTGAAACTCCCAACTTACCGGAACCTTTACAAAAGAGAATTAATTTGTTGGATCCGGAGGATCTCAACTGATATTATTATTTCGAAATACGGCTGTGACTTTTCGCCGGATAGTATGTATGAAATCAATAGCGCTTATACCTGCCCGTTATGGAGCAACGCGTTTTCCAGGGAAGCTTATGCACCAGCTTGGTGGTAAGAGTATTATCCGCCATACTTACGAAAACACCGTTTCCACAAGATTATTTGACGAGGTAATTGTAGTGACGGATAGCGAAATAATTTTTAATGAAATAGTGGAAAATGGGGGTTATGCTATAATGAGCAAAAAGCCTCATGAGAGTGGAAGTGATCGTATCGCCGAGGCTGTAACGGATATTGAGGTGGACGTAATTATAAACGTGCAAGGCGATGAGCCTTTTGTAAAAAAAGAGGCTTTAAAGAGTCTTTTAGAGGTTTTTGAATCTGACAACAGGCATCTTATCCAGGTGGCATCCTTAATGCATCAAATGCGTGATGAGACACTTATTGCTGATCCGAATATTGTAAAAGTTGTTGTAGACAAAAAAATGAATTCTTTATTGTTTAGCCGGAGTATTATCCCTTTTCCACGCGAAAAAAATAGTGAGTTGAGGTACTATAAACACATCGGCATATACGCTTATCGAAAAAACGCATTAATTGACTTTACAAAATGGGAGGTAACCCCGCTCGAAGCTGCCGAGAAAATTGAATGCCTGCGATATCTCGAAAATGGCATAAGCCTTAAAATGGTTTTGACGGATGAAACTCCTGTTTCTATTGATACTCCCGAAGATCTGGAAAGAGCCAAAAAAATTTCTAATCTTTATTGAGACGACTTATAAAAAATTTTTTTAGGTTTTTAAAAAAATTTTTGATGTAATTTCCTTTGATTTTTATCATGATCCCTGGTTTTTTAAACAGAACCTATGCTACGAAAAGTTAAGCCGGCGAAATATTTATCCCTGATCAAAAAACCTTTTGATCTTATTACCACAAAAAAGGTCTTACTGGTAAATCCTACCATTGCCCCGGTAAGAAAAGAACCGGATCATACGAAAATCTTTGTATATGATTATAATAATTTAGAAGTAAAAGAAAAAGAAGTAACAAATATTATTGATTGCTATGGATATATAGATTCCCTAAAGGTGAGTTGGATAAATATCGACGGATTACGAAAAACCGATGTCGAGAGTATTTGTAATCATTTTGGCATACATCCCCTCATTGCGGAAGATATCTTAAGCATTGGACAACGCCCAAAAATGGATGAGTTAAATGGATTGCTCTTCTGTTTATTGAACATGCTTTATTTCAATGTAAAAAATGGCTCGGTAGAAAGTGAGCAAGTAAGTATAGTGCTGGGCAAAAACTTTGTCATTAGTTTCCAGGAAGATGCATCGAGAGATGTTTTTAATCCCTTAAGAGAAAAAATAAAATTTGCCGGCAGTAAAATAAGGCAAAATGGCGCTGACTACACTTTCTATTCCTTGATAGATATGATAGTTGACAATTATTTTATGGTGATGGAAAAGTTAGCGGAAAGAATTGAATCCTTAGAGGAAGACATTATCCGCAAGGCTGATACAAGAACCCTTGCTAAAATAAATATGATTAGAAAGGAAATGATTGTCTTAAAAAGAAGTGTTGCACCCGTTCGCGAAGTAATTAATGGTATTCTACGAAGTGAAAGCGATCTCATAGATGATAAAACCGAAAAATATTTTAAAGATATATACGATCATATTATCCAGGCAAACGAATTGGCGGAGAACTACAGGGATATGATGATAACATTACAGGACCTCTACCTGAATAATGTGAATCTTAAAATGAACGAGGTAATGAAGGTGATGGCTATCGTGACCTGCCTCCTTGCTCCGGCCACAGTTATAGGCGGAATTTTTGGAATGAATTTCACCAGGATTCCCTGGTTGCACAATACCTATGGTTTCTTTATTGCGGTAGGTCTTATGCTTGCAATTCCGGTGTGGATGATTTTTGTATTTAAAAGAAAGGGCTGGTTTTAATCAGCCTTTTCACCCGGTTTTATTCCTGAAGTTTGTTGTTTATAAACGGGAACAGTACTGCATGGCTCTCCGTACATTATACTTTTTGCAACCGGTCTTAATATTTTAGTAATTTCAGCATATACTGTGTCCGGAATTTTTTTTTCACCGCACCCCTTCACCACCACTCTTTTTCCTTCAAATTCTTTTGCATCTATCTTCCAAATGTTTTTCAAGAACAGTACTTCGTGCAAAAAATCTTGATCCCCTAAAACTACATCTCTCGCTATAGGCTCCAGATAACTAACTGCGAGCATATATGCCCATATAGGAATTATAGCGTCTGCAGAACAGGTTACACAAACATTTTTATTTTTATAAATGCTCCAATCAAGGTTTTTCAAACTTTCCCTGTAATCTTTTTCTTTTAATATAAGTTCCATAAACAAATAATCCTTTAAATCAAATACTGCCGTCTCGCCTTCCGGATAAAATTTTTCAAGATTCAAAGTTACCAGGGAACTTTGTGCAACTTTATTTACAATCTCTTCTTCCATAAACTTAATATTGATGTGAAGTTACAAATAACCTGTTTTATGGTGGAAAGGTTAACAATCTTGGGGGTCGTCCACAAGAAAGGGCCTTGCAAAGAAGACCCTAAGTAAAATGCTTGATGATTTTATTTAGAAAAATTTACTCCTGTCATCCTTAATTGATGCCTTCTTTTTCAGGGATTCAAAAGACTGACCAAGTGCAGTTTGCTGGGCTCTGTTTAATTCAGCGTTCCTTTGTTGGGTTAACATAGCCGGAGTAGGTTGATCTTTTGCAGCTTCGCTATTCACCTTTATGACAAAAACTCCAGTATTACCTTCAATAGGTGGCGAAACTTTTGATTGGTAATTTTTATTGAAAGCTGCCCCTGCAACTTTAGGCTCATTACCAATGCCATTGATAATCTGCGCTTCAAAAGTTAAAGTTGAATCTGCTCCCGTATTTAATACCTGTGAGTTATATGGTTTGGCCGCTGCATCAAGTGAGGTTGGCTTGTTTAACTTTTTCTCTATCTCGTCAGCCTTTTTCATATTTCTAATTGTCGACTCAACCAATGGTCTTGCGGTTTTTACATCCGGGATACCTTCATTTACCCGTTTATCAACTACTGCAACCACAAACGCATCTTTTAAGGAATATGGTTCGGAAACATCACCTTCTTTGGCATCCTCAAAAGCCCACCTGATTATCTGCCTTGCATCCTGTAAACCTCCCAATTGATAATCATTCTCTTTAATTACGGTAGGCGGTGAAACCTCGTTGAGGCCATTTTGGGCTACATATTTATCAAAAGCTTGCTTATCCCGCGCCTGTCCGGAGAGTTTGGTTGCTGCTGCGTTTGCTGCATTTATTGTTTCATCGCTCGGCGCTATTTCTCTTGCCATATAAGCAATTTTATATGCCGTTTGAAAGTCCTTTTTATCAAGTATTTCAATATAGTGCCAGCCGAATTGTGTCTTTACAACCTTTTTGCTATCCCCGTTTTCATTTAATAAAAAGTCACCGAATTCTTTTGCAAAGTTTTCTCCTTGTATTGTACTAATGTCAAATGTCATAACCCCTTTATCGTTATGAGCGACTTTATCGGTTGAATATTTTGCTTCAAGAGAATCAAAATTTGCCCCATTTTTTATAGCCAATGCAATACTGTCTGCAATTTTGTGAGCCGTACTGTCGGGCATTATTTCCTGCCCGCTTTGCGGATCATTGGTTCCTAATAAAATGTGGCGGCATTTAATACTGTCGGGCAAAACCTTTGTCGAAATTTTTTTAGCAAGTACATAATTATTTGCATCCTGGTATGGGCCAAAAACTTTGCCCTCCGGCAATGATACTAAAGTATCTTTTACAGGACCTTCAATTTTTGATTTTGGTGTATAAACATCACTGTAACTAATAGACGAAGAATTTCTTACTAAAAAAGTTTTTGCATTTGAATCTGCTGCGAATTGTGGTTTCAACGTTTCAAGGGATTGTTTAATTGTTGCACTATCCTGGCTGCTGGCAGTCGTGCTAAAAGAAACATAAGAGATCATTCTGCCCCCTTCCTGCTTATATTGAAGTTTATGATTATCAACATAGCTTTCAATTTCTTTGTCGGTTACCTGAACCGTACTGTCGCTGATAGAAGCGTAAGGAATTGCCACATACGAAATGGTGGCAAAATTATTTTTTTGTTCATTTTGTTGTTTTTCGAGCCACTTGGGAATATAAATACTAGCTCCGATCATAGAAGTATATTTTGAATACAAACTATTAAGCCGCATAGGTTCTATTACCTGTGAAGTGATTGCGCTTCTTTGTTCTTCATTTTTTGTTTTCCTGGTTTGCGCCCACCACTGTTTTGCCTGTTCAATGTCGTACTGCCCGGTTTCCTTGTTGGTAAACGCCTGCTTTAGCTGTTGGGGAGCATCGTTGCTAAACATTATTGAACTCATTTCTTTCGGCGTAAAGGTTATCCCAAGAGCATCAAATTGCTCCGTCACTATTTTTTGTGCCACCATTTGATCCCAGGTATTTTGTCTTATCTGCTCAGTTTGGGCGGCGCCACCATTAGGATATTGTTGCTCCATTTCTTTAACTTTTGCATTAAAATCTTCCAATTCTATCTTATCGCCATTTACACTGCCGAGAACTGAGGTATTGCCTCCGCCAAATAATTTCCCGGTGCCACTTCTTGAATCCATTAATATAAAACCTATGAGACTTAAGGCTATTATCGCAATTACTATTACGGCGCCCCTCTCACGTATTGTCTGAATTATTGACATTGTTATTCTCTTAATTTTAAAATGAGGAGGGCAAAAATAATGTAAATTACCATAGAAACAAAGGTGGAAAACGTCTAAAAATTAGAATAGGCAAGCAATTCCGAAGATTTTGAGGATTTTACATTTCTTAATAAAAATGAGGGAATATCGATTTTAACGAAATAGTGTGGGAAATTTATTTTTCCTGTTAATAAGCAACGTTTTCGAAAATAAAATTCTTCATAAAAATTCATAAATTCCGGTGACTTTAGCGACTGTTACTTCCTCCATATAATAAACAACAAATTTCCAATACTTCGTTCACAACTTATTGTATAAAATAATCTTTATTTTTTTCCTCATGGTTTTTTATCTACCTGTGTTTATAAACTCTATTTAATGCAGTACCAGATGTTAAAGATGTCTGTTAAGTATTTGTGGAATATAGTGGATAAAAAGTAAGTTTTAATTTTGTATCAATAGAAAAAAAATTACTATCCACAAATACACATACATAATAATAATAGGCTATTAAATAAATAATGTATTAATATAAATACTATGGTTGATATACACATTGAGGAGGCAAAGGCCAATTTGGAAAAAAAAGGTTTCCTGGATATTGATATTGAGGTTAACTTAGACCTCTTTGCAGAAATAGAAAGATTAAAAAAAGAAAAAAATGCGATTATTCTTGCTCATTATTACCAGGAACCCGATATACAGGACGTTGCAGATTATATTGGCGATAGTCTTGGACTTGCACAAAAAGCCCAATCAACCGATGCTGACATCATCGTGTTTGCAGGAGTGCATTTTATGGCCGAAACAGCTAAAATACTTAATCCTCAAAAAAAGGTTTTATTACCGGACCTAAAAGCAGGATGTTCATTGAGTGATTCTGCTCCGCCCGCTCTTTTTAAACAATTCAGAGATAAATATCCGGATCACATTGTAATCACTTATATCAATTGTTCCGCCGGCATGAAAGCATTGAGCGACATTATTTGTACTTCCTCAAATGCACAAGCTATAATAGAAAGCCTTCCGCCAGATCAAAAGATAATTTTTGCACCAGATAAAAATCTGGGGGCTTATTTAAAAAAGAAAACGGGGCGAGAAATGGTTTTGTGGAATGGTGCCTGCATAGTTCATGAGATTTTTAGTCTTGAAAAAATTACCAGACTTAAAATACGACATCCAAAAGCAAAGGTAATAGCGCATCCGGAATGCGAAGAGCCCATATTGCGTATAGCAGATTATATTGGAAGTACTACTTCTCTTTTAAAATATACTGTTGAAAATAAGGCAGAGGAATTTATAGTTGCTACTGAGACAGGAATTTTGCACCAGATGCAAATACAATCACCTAATAAGACTTTTATTCCCGCACCACCGGATAACATGTGTGCGTGTAATGATTGCCCATACATGAAACTAAATACACTTGAAAAGCTTTACTTGTGCATGGAATACGAAGAGCCACAAATAGTGATGGATGAAAAGTTGATGGCCGCTTCAAGGAAACCAATTGAACGCATGCTGGAGATAAGCCACAGGTACGGATTGTAAGTAAGAAGAGGCACGCTCCCAAGAATGAAAGGGAATCTTCTGAAACAGTTTTTCAAAGAAAAGATACCTTCGGAAGAAAAAAAAATTTTCAACTGGTGAAGTTGGCTAATCTTTGTGCCGCTTCTTCCAGAGTACTTTCTTTTTTTGCGAAGCAAAATCTTAATACCTTATTATTTTGTTGTTTCTTGTAAAAAGCAGAAACGGGGATGGTAGCAACTCCAGCCTCTTTGATTAGGCGTAAAGCAAAATCATTTTCTGCCTGATCACTTATGTCAGAATAATCGTATATCTGGAAATAACTGCCAAAAGATGGAAAAGGTTTAAACTTTGTTTGTTGCATTAGTTTTTCAAAATAATCTTTCTTTTTCTGCAAAAAACTACTTAGGCGTAAATAAACATCTTTCTCTTTTACAAAATAAGCAAGTGCATATTGTGCGGGTGAATTACACGAAAAACAATTGAACTGGTGCACTTTTCTGAACTCACTCATTAAATACCCGGGAGCAACACAATAACCCAATTTCCATCCTGTACAATTGTAGACTTTTCCAAAAGAGAAACACACAAAACTCCGATTAAAAAGTTCGGGATATCTTAAGATGCTTTCATGTTGATTACCCTCAAAAATTATGTGTTCGTATACTTCATCGCTGAGAATTAAAATCTTAGTATCGCAAACAATTTGCTTAAGTTGCTCTATATCCGTTTTATCCAGTACACTCCCGGTGGGATTATGCGGCGAATTAATCATAATCATCTTCGTTGCAGGTGAAATATTTTCTTTTACGATATTCCAGTCGATTTTGTATTCAGGATATGTTAATGGAAGAATAACAGGCGTTGCTCCATTAATTTCTACATTGGGAATATAACTATCGTAAGCTGGTTCAAAAATAATTACTTCATCACCTGTTTGCAAAGCAGCAGTAAGAGCAGTATAAATTGCATAAGTGGCCCCGGGTGTTATTGTAATTTCTGTTTCAGGAGTTATCATATTGCTATATAAAAAAGAAATTTTAGCTGCAATGCTTTCTCTTAGAGATTTAAGACCATTCATATGCACATACTGATTATGTCCTTCTCTCATGGCCTTATACACAAGCTCAATTAAACCTTCATTCATTTGAAAATCGGGAAAACCCTGGCCAAGATTTATGGCGTCATGTTTTTCAGCCAAAGAGCTCATAACCGAAAAAATAGTTTGGCGTGTTTGCGGGAGCTTACTGTCTATTGAAAGGCTTTGCAAAGTGTAATTTTTGATAAAGGTCTGTCAAAAATATACAAAACCTTAAGGCAATAGCTTTGCTTTCTGCTTACGGGGAGAAACAAAAATTATCAACGGAAAAATCCATAAGATTTTGGAGAGATATTTTGTGACGGTCTGGAAAACATATGCGTTGCGTGCAGGCTCAGCATTGGGTATGCCGAAAATAACGGGTTCTGATTTTCCAAAGGCCCAGTCCAGGTATTCGCAATTGCCTTTATAATATCTTTTTAGAAACTCTGCCGAGCCTTTCCATTTCTTCTGACTTCTTTCTTTATCTTTTATTGTTGGCTCCATATTGGGATCGAAGAAATACCATGTATTTTTGAAATTAAGCTCGGTTGCATAATGGTGTGGAAAGCCAACGCTTCTGTAAGAAATATTTTTTCGTTTCATTATTTCCATTAGTACAATAGCCTGTTGAGAGCATCCCGCATATGGGTATTTTAATATCTCGTTTGGGTTGACAGGAGAAGCGATGTTTTTCCCAAATACGAGCTGTCCTGCAGCCGCTATCCAGTTTTGTTGTAAAGTGTAATTTGAAAAACCATGATAGAAACGTTTTCTTAAAATACAGGAGACCAGAACAGCATACCCAAGCGAGCCGTTTTTTATATGCTCACGGCGAGCCGAGCTGTCAGCAAAATTAAGAAGGCTCTGAATTGAATTAATGTGTGCCAACGAAGGATCAAAAAGTTCCTTATTGTTATACACGGGTTTTTTTTCAAGAGAAATATTGAAAAAAAGAGGTAAAAGAAATAATAGAGACAATAAAAGGGCTAAAAATTTCATGCAAAAAATTGGTGAAAAGTTCTGCTGCAAAAAAATTAAACGCCGGTGAGTTGATTTTAGTATGGAAACAAAGGTCAAAAGCCGGCCTTGGTTACAACTCCATGAGGTTGGTTAGCGATGTAATTAAAGATATTTATCTCCCTTGCTTTTCTTCACTTCGGAAAGATATTCTTTGATATGTTGTTCTCTCTCTTTTTTACAGATTAATAAGACATCTTCAGTCTCTACAACAATAAAATCATCAAGTCCCTGTAAAAGAAGAAGCTTGTTGTCGTGAGAGTGAATCACATTTTTTGTTGAATCAAATGTTATGATATTGTCACCAATGATTGCATTTTCTTTATTATCCTTTTCAAGATTTTCATAGGCGCTGCCCCAGGTTCCAAGATCACTCCAGCCAAAGGCCGAGGGAATTACATATACATTATCAGCTTTTTCAAGTATTCCATAGTCAATCGAAATATTTACACAAAGCGGATAAATCATATCTATAGCGGCAGCTTCCCCAGGAGTAACAAGGGATTTTTTGGCGCCATCAAAAATTTCATGAATTTCAGGAAGATACTTTTCAAAAGCTTTAATAATATTTTCCGTTTTCCAAACAAATATTCCGGCATTCCATAAAAAATCGCCACTGATGATAAATTTTTTTGCGAGTTCGATATCTGGTTTTTCCGTGAAAGTTTTCACTTTATAAATATTATCCTGTACAGCATATTCTTCGTGTTGTATGTAACCATAACCGGTATTCGGATGAAGTGGTTTTATGCCAAGTGTGATGAGAGCATTGTTTTTCTCAGTAAACCCAAGCGCTTCAAGACTTACTTTTATAAAGGAGGTATTGTCTGCTATCAAATGATCGGCGGGGGCGCAAATCAAATTACTTTTTGGATTCAGTTCATGAAGCTTGTAAGAAATATAGGCTACGCAGGGGGCAGTATTTTTCCGGGATGGCTCACACAAAATATTTTCAGGTCTTAATAGTGGCAACTGTTCCTCAACAATTTTTTTATATTGACTTGAGGTTACCACATAAATATTGTGTGCAGGAATATATTGTGCAAAGCGCTCGTAAGTCGATTGTATCAATGTCTTACCTCGGTTTAAAAGGTCCAGGAATTGTTTTGGATAATCCAGGCGGCTTACAGGCCAAAAACGGCTTCCAATTCCGCCGGCCATGATTGCTACATAATTGTTTTGATTCATTTCCTAAAAAATTAAATTATTCCTTCCCGCACAAGATCGTGCAAATGTAGTATACCTGCATACTTGTTATTTTCTGTTACTATTAATTGTGTTATGTTGTTTTTTCGCATCACATCAAGCGCGTCAACAGCAAGCTCGCTGCTTTCAATTGTTTTTGGCTTTCGCGTCATAATATCCTTGGCTTCCACTTCTATTCTTGTGATATCTTTTTCAAGCATTCTTCTTAAATCACCATCTGTTATTATGCCTAAAATTTTTTCATTGTCATCTGTAATAACCGTTGCGCCTAAACGCTTTTTAGTAATCTCTAATATAACTTCTTTCAAGGTACTTTCTGATTTTACAGAAGGTTTTTCATTGTTAATAAAAAGATCCGCAACACGCAAGTATAATTTTTTCCCTAAGGTTCCGCCAGGGTGAAGCTTTGCAAAATCATCAGTGTCAAAACCCTTTATTTCCATAAGACAAATTGCGAGGGCGTCGCCCATAACCATTTGCGCGGTTGTGCTGCTTGTAGGAGCAAGATTGTTAGGGCAGGCCTCTTCCGGAACAGTGGTATTCAGAAAAATATCAGCACATTTTGCCAGGTAGCTATGCACATTGCCACTCATAGCGATAATAGGATTTTTAAAGTTTTTTATCAGTGGTACAAGCACTTTTATTTCAGGGCTGTCCCCACTCTTACTTATTATCATTACCACATCTTGTTGTTGTACCATCCCAATATCGCCGTGTATAGCATCAGCAGCGTGCAAAAAAATTGAAGGTGAGCCGGTACTGTTCAGGGTGGCCACGATTTTTTGAGCTATGATTGCGCTCTTTCCAATTCCACTTACAACAAGTCGTCCTTTACACTGGATAATAATTTCCACAGCTTTTTCAAAATCATTATTTATTAAGTCAGATAATTGCTTTATAGAACGAGCTTCAACTTCAATTGTTTTTTTTGCTATAGCTATAATGTTTTTCATTCACACGAATTATAAAGAAAAAAATCTTTTCTATGTCCCGAAAAGAAAGCAAACCTACTGTAAATGGATGGGAGGGCAAAGCAAAAAGGATTTCGGCAGCTAACATTTTTCTTCGTAACTTAACCATAGTAAATTATTTAAAAAAAGGTTATAAAATTTCAATTTATTGTTTATAACCATTTTTACATTCTAGTTGAATTAACTTTGAAATCCTTAATTAATTACGTGGAGAAGAAAAGAAACTCATGCCTACAACAAAATTGAAATCCCAGAAAAACCCGGTGAAAAAATCACCGAAAAGTAACACAATCACCGAAAACGCTTCCAATTCTTTAGACATTCATCTTCAGCGAAATTTTGGCTTTGATAACTTCAAAGATCAGCAGGAAGATATTATCAATAGTCTTTTGGCGGGGAAGGATACTTTTGTAATTATGCCAACTGGTGGCGGTAAAAGTCTGTGTTATCAGCTCCCTGCAATGATGAGTAAGGGTTGTGCAATAATAGTGTCTCCACTTATTGCACTCATGAAAAACCAGGTTGATTTAGTTAGAGGTTACAGCAGTGCAGACGATATTGCCCACTTTCTCAACAGCAGTTTAAACAAAGGACAGCAAAAACTTGTGAAAGACGATCTTGTTTCCGGAAAAACAAAATTGCTTTATGTGGCCCCCGAAACGCTTACTAAGGAAGAAAATATTGAGTTCTTTAAAGACCTTAAAATTTCTTTTTTTGCTGTTGATGAGGCACATTGTATAAGTGAATGGGGCCACGACTTCAGGCCTGAATATAGAAGACTTAGAGACATTATGGACGAGATTAACGGCAAAATTCCTGTAATAGCTCTTACTGCAACAGCAACGCCAAAGGTTCAAAGTGATATTATCAAGAATCTGGGCCTTCGCGAACCGTCTGTATTCATCTCTTCGTTTAACAGAAGCAATCTTTATTACGAAGTGCAACCCAAATTAAAAAAGGACCAGACGGTAAAAAACATAGTAAGATTTATTTCTCAAAATAAAGGAAAGAGCGGAATTATTTATACGCTTAACCGAAAAACTACTGAAGAACTTGCGCAAATGCTCATGGCAAATGGAATTAAAGCTGTTGCCTACCACGCAGGCCTCGATTCTAAATTGAGAGCGAAACGCCAGGATGAATTTCTGGGGGAAGAAGTGCAGGTAATAGTTGCCACAATTGCCTTTGGGATGGGAATAGATAAACCGGATGTAAGGTTTGTTATCCACTATAATATACCTAAATCCATTGAAAACTATTACCAGGAAACAGGCAGGGCAGGCCGGGATGGCCTGGAAGGTAAATGCATATTATACTATTCACATAAAGATGTTTCCAAGCTGGAACATTTAATGCGTGATAAATCCCTAAGCGAAAGGGAAGTAGGAGGCCAGCTTATTAATGAAACCGTTGCCTATGCAGAAAGTGCAATCTGCCGCAGAAAGATGCTGTTAAATTATTTTGGGGAAGAATACGGAGCAGACAATTGCGGTGACAAATGTGATAATTGTAAAAATCCTAAGGAATTTATCCAGGTAAAAACAGAAGCGCAGCTTGCGTTAAAAGCTATTCACACACTGAATGAATGTTTCCCGATTACTTATATGATTGCCGTTATTTTAGGTAAACCAAATCCTCAGATAAAAATGTACAGGCATGATGAATTGCCGGTTTTTGGGACGGGAAAAGATAAAGATGAGCACTTTTGGAACTCATTGCTGAGACAGATGCTTTTGGAAAATATTATTAAAAAAGACATAGAGGATTACGGAGTTCTAAAAATTACCCCCAAGGGAGAAACTTTCCTAAAAAAACCAACATCTTTTAAAATAGCGTTAAATCATGTTTTTGAGGAAGCAGACGATGACGAAGATAATGGTGTTGGAGAATCTATTGCTGCGGATGATAAACTTTTTGAATTGTTGAAGGATCTGCGTCAGCAGGAAGCGAAAAAAAGAGATCTCCCGCCCTTTGTTATATTTCTTGAAAACAGTCTCATCGATATGGCTACTCTATATCCTACCACATTAAAAGAACTTGAAAAATGCCAAGGTGTAAGTATCGGGAAAGCAATGAAATTCGGAAAGCCATTTGTTAATTTAATTGAGAAATATGTAGAAGAAAATGAGATAGAAAAGCCTGACGATTTTGTGATGAAAAGCGTGGTTAATAAAAACAGTAATAAAGTTTTTATAATCCAAAATGTGGATAAAAAAATGCCGTTAGAAACTATTGCTAAACATAAAACACTAAAACTCGAAGAGCTGCTGGAAGAAATGGAAACTATTGTTGCCAGCGGCACCAAACTCAATCTTGATTATGCAATTGAGGAACTTGTGGAAGAATTTGAACGAGAAGAAATAATCGATTATTTCAAGGGATGCCAGACATCCAGCCTTGATATCGCACGTGAGGAATTGGCTGAAGGAAATTACAGTTTCGAACAATTAAAAATCATGCGCATCAAATTTTTAAGTGAGTATGGAAATTAATGCGGAGCGGTTCTTTTTAATTGAAGAATTTGAATTTGTAGTTCAGGTGAATAATTATATTTTTGCCGCCCAATGGTGCGGTAGCTCAGTCGGTAGAGCAAAGGACTGAAAATCCTTGTGTCGGCGGTTCGATCCCGCCCCACACCACTTCTTAAGCGATGATAAAAATTTATTGTCGCTTTTTTATTTTACTACAACGAATTCCTATTTAAAAAACCTTAGTAAGAGCAGGCTCATCACATTAGTTTATCCTTTTAACGCCGATGATTCCACCCTTTCTAAATTTATTAACAATTTTTCATTAAGTGTTGGCGATGCATCATTATCTCACTAAAAACTTTAAGAACAAACGTTATGAAAAAAGAAAAATTTACACTTGCAACCGGAGAAATTTTTGCATTAGAATCATATTCAGCACAACTATTGCATCATTAATTTATGCCATTCCTGTATACAGTTTATAAATCAGGACAAATCCAATACTGATTATTATGAAGTTGTATAACCCTTATACATACACGAAGGTTGCAAGCAAATAGTTAGGATTATAACTGATACGGCTAAACGAATTTAACGCCCCATAAATATCATAAGCATCTGGACATCACTAGGATTAACTCCGCTTATCCGGCTTGCTTGCCCAAGAGTCCTCGGTTTTATTTTATTAAACTTTTGACGGGATTCATTTGAAAGAGAAACAATTTTATCGTAATTGAAATTATCGGGAATTAGCTGATTTTCCAGCAAATTCATTCTTTTCACCAGGTCTTCCTCCTTTTCAAGGTATACCCGGTATTTAAGTTGAATCTCCACCTGTTGCACAACTTCCTTTACAGGGGTTTCTGCTACTTCCTTTAACGGGCTGTCTTCAAACATGGCTTCAAGACTAATTTCTGGTCTCAATAATATCTGGGCTGCCTTTATTTTGTGGCTTACAGGAGAAGATGAATTTCTAATTAAAAATGGATTTATTTCAGTTGGATCGAAATTCAGTTGATCGAGGAGACTTATCAGGCCGGCAATTTCTGCACGCTTATTTTTTACGGCACTCATTCGTTCCTGCGATGCCAGTCCTAGAAGAAAGCTCTTTTCAGTCAAGCGCAAATCCGCATTATCCTGCCGTAACAGGGTCCGAAATTCGGCCCTGCTTGTGAACATTCTATATGGCTCGTCAGTACCTTTACTAATTAGATCATCAATCAAGACACCAATATAAGCTTCATTTCTTCTGAGAATTAGTGGCTCCATTCCCAGGATAGCCTGATGAGCATTGATTCCAGCCATAAGTCCTTGACAAGCAGCTTCTTCATACCCAGTAGTGCCATTTATTTGACCGGCAAAAAAAAGGTTTTTAATTAGTTTAGTTTCAAGGTTCAACTTAAGCTGGGTGGGGGGAAAATAGTCATACTCGATCGCATAACCTGGCCGAAACATTTTGCAATTTTCAAATCCAGGTATTTTTCGGAGCGCTTCATATTGAATTTCTTCTGACAAAGAAGAAGAAAAGCCATTTATGTACACTTCAACGGTGTTCCAGCCTTCCGGCTCAACAAAAAGCTGATGTCGGTCCCTCTCAGAAAATCTATTGATCTTGTCTTCAATACTGGGGCAATATCGTGGTCCACGCCCTTGTATCCTTCCCTGGAACATTGGGCTTTCGTGGAAGCCCGACCGCAAAATTTTATGAACTTCAGGATTTGTATAGGTTATCCAACAGCTCAACTGTTTTTGCGGTTTATTTGTTTTTTCAAAAGAGAAGCCGGAAATTTCTTTGTCTCCTTCCTGTTCCTCCATTTTCAAGTAATTCAACGAGCGTCCGTCAATTCTTGGAGGGGTCCCCGTTTTGAGTCTGTCACTTTCAAATCCCCACTCAACTAATTGCTCGGTGATTCCGCCCGAGGCCCTTTCTGCCATCCTTCCTCCTTTTGATTGTTTTTTCCCAATATGTATTATTCCATTTAAAAATGTTCCGTTGGTTAAGACCACAGCTCTTGCCTGGATTTCATGCCCTGCGGCCGTTTTGACTCCTGAAATGAGATCCCCTTTTTTTATCAGGCCTATTACCGAATCCTGGTAGAAATCTAAATTTGAGATACTCTCGAGCATTAGCCGCCATTTTCTTACGAACTCCTGACGGTCACTTTGCACTCGGGGGCTCCACATTGCGGGGCCTTTGCTTTTGTTTAGCATTCTAAATTGAATCATCGTCTCGTCAGACACTATTCCCGAGAGACCACCCATAGCATCGATCTCCCTAATTATCTGCCCTTTAGCAATGCCTCCCATGGCCGGATTACAACTCATTTGAGCCATATTCTGCATATTCATGGTAATTAACAAAACCTTACTGCCAAGATTGGCCGCCGCAGCCGCAGCTTCGCACCCGGCATGTCCGGCGCCAACAACGATTACGTCAAATTTTGGGAACATGTGGCAAATTTACTACATTCAAAAAGCCCGGATTTATAGGTTGTTTCACGTGGAACTAAATATCGCTAAATAATGGTCCTCTTTTTTTCTCATTTGTTTTTTTTCAGAGGGCGCATGATCCGAATAACCGCATAAATGAAGAATTCCGTGGATCATTACTCTAAGAAGCTCGTCGAAATAATCAAGTCCCAATAAAGACGCATTTTCTCTAACACGTTGCACACTTATGTAAATTTCGGAAATGATGGGTAAACCAAGGCCCGATAGTGTAAATGTCAAAATATCTGTATAGGTATCATGAAGGAGATATTTTTGGTTTAGCTTTAATAAGTAGTTATCCCTACAAAAAATAAAGGAAATATTTTCAAATCTAGTTTTTTCGGTTTCGAACACGGAAATAAAAAAAGACTCCAATTCTTTTTTATTTCGAATTCCGGAAGAGACCCCATGATTACTAAATGAAATGCTTTTCAAGATGTAGTATTTTCTAAAATCGGAATTAAATCTTATGGATGAGTAATATATTTACAGCCAGATTAACCAAAGCATGAATTTGTCGCAAGTAAAAACAGGAACAAAAGTAAAAATTAAGTCATTTGAAAATGACGATATCATATTGAAATTGATGGAAATGGGGTGTCTTCCAGAGGAAGAAGTACTAGTTCTGAAAAAAGCCCCATTTGGGGATCCTATCTATATAATGGTTTCAGGATATTCCTTAAGTTTACGAGCTGATGAGGCGGAGAAAATTTTCGTTGAAGTCGTATAAAATACTGAAAAACAAAATATTAGTTGGAAATTGGACTTTATTTCGGCTCATTTAACCCCATTCATATTGGTCACTTGATCATCGCATCCTACATTGCAAATAACACCTGCCTGGAACGGGTTTGGTTTGTAATTTCTCCTCAAAATCCACTAAAAAACAATAAGTTTTCTCTAAATGAGGAAGATCGAAAGCGTTTGATTGATCTATCGATAAAGGGTGAAAAAAATTTAAGAACCTCCGATGTAGAATTCAAACTTCCAAGACCCTCTTACACCATCGATACTGTTCTCTATTTAACCAAAGCACTTCCTAAGCACAAATTTTCAATTATTATGGGGAGCGACAATTTTAAAACTATAAAACTCTGGAAAAATTTTAAGATGCTTTTGGAAAACTATCCAATTTACGTTTACGAACGCCCGGGCTACAAATTATTATTAAAGCCAGTCGCAAACATAATTCTAATAAAGGCGCCCTTACTGGATATTTCAAGCACGCGGATACGTGAGCAAATAAAGACAGGAAAGTCAATTCGGTATTTGGTTCCTGATATTGTAAAAGAGGAAATTGAGCAAAAAGGGTTCTATAAATGATCAGAACACAATGCCAAGGATCAGGCATCCCAAGACAATATAGGGGGAACGGATTTTTGTAAATGTTAGTAATAGAAACGTTCCTATTATTACAAAAAAGTCTATGAAGCTTACAGTATTTAGATCGGTAATCGAAATATCTTTTAGCAGGTAGAGGGATGCGGCCCACATAATACCTACCACTACGGCATTGATTCCTTCAAGTGCACGAAACACGACGACATATTTTTTTAAATTATGCCAAACCGGGTAAAAAAATAATACCAGCAAAGCACTTGGAAGGAAAATGCCGATACAGCCAACAACACAGCCTAGAAATTGCATATGCGTGCCGCTATTTCGCAGAATCATTCCTCCTGTATAAGCGGATACAGAAAATACCGGGCCCGGTATTGCTCTCACTAATCCCCAGCCAGTTAAATATTCTTCTTTAGTCATATATTTCGTTTTGTCTCTCACCACATATTGCTCATACATCATTGGCATGAGCACATCGCCTCCACCAAAAACCAGGCTGCCGAAACGATAAGTATTTTCGGTAAGGTTAAAAACCCTTCGGTGCTCCCAATCATGCGTTCTGGCTATTTCACTAAGAAATCCCACCACCGCAAATAATAAAACAAATAGCCAGATGTTCGTCCATTTAATTTGTTTAGGTCTTATATTTTCTTTTTCAGGAATTCTTTTATCACTAAAATTTGTAACAACTCCACCTAAAATAATGAGAATCGGGAAAACCCAGGGGGTTTTAAAAAGGAAGTAAGTGGTAAATAATCCCACCAGCATAATGATATATGTGATGGTGTTTTTGATAGAAATTCTATACATCCTGTATGCGGCAAATGCAATAAATCCCACTGCCATTGGCTGCACATAAGTAAATATATCAAGGCTTATTCCATTTGAACTAATGTAATGCACGAGAAAGGAAAATGAACCCATCAGTAAACTTGCCGGTAATATCCAGATTATCAATGTTAATACCGCCAGGGGGACACCTCCTCTTTTGTACCCAATTAATGTAAGTGTTTGGGTTGAGGTTGCACCGGGTAATAGTTGACAAAATGCTACATATTCCATTAACTCTTCTCTAGTAATATCTCTTCGGCCATCAACAAATGTCTTCATCATCATCCCCAAATGCCCCTGCGGACCGCCGAAGGCTGAAATTGTATAATAAAAAACGGTCTTTAAAAAAGGGACATGCCTTAACAATACCATCTGAAATAAATCTACAAGTTTATGTGCACTGCATTTAAAAAAGCCTTGTGAACTTAGCTCAATTCTTTTCTTTATTTTTTTAGACCAATTTCTTTCAATCTTTCATCAAGATATTCACCAGCAGTAATGTCTTCATAAGCTTTCTTATGCCGTTCATCAATGCAGCTATCAAGGGCAGCAAGGCTCATAGAAGATTTTGGATGTAAAAAAAAAGGAATTGAGAAGCGAGAGGTATGCCAGTGATCCCTGGGCGGATTTACAACCCGGTGGGTTGTACTTTTTAATTTATTGTTGGTAAGGCGTTGCAACATATCGCCAACGTTCACTACAATTTGATCAGGTAGCGAAGTAACACCCACCCATTCATTATTTTTTGTAAGAATTTGTAGACCATCTGCTGAAGCGCCTACCAGTAAAGTAATAAGATTTATATCCTCATGTTGTTCTGCACGAATTGCGCTTTTGGGTTCGGAAGTTATAGGAGGGTAATGGATTGCTCTTACAATTGAATTACCCTCTTCAACAAAATCATCAAAATAATTCTCATCTAATCCAAGATACAAAGCAATCGCTTGCAATAAAGCTTCGCCAGACTTTTCAAATGCACGATAGGCTTTAAATAAAGTTTCATTAAAACCTGTTATATCATCAACCTTTACATTATCAGGATATTCTTGTTTTAATGGGTGATCTTCAGAAACCACCTGGCCGTATTGAAAAAATTCTTTTAGATCCGGCTCATCGCTGCCTTTTGCATGCTCTTTGCCAAATGAAGTATAACCACGCTGCCCGGCAAGTTCAGGAATTTCAAATTTTTTTTTCTTTTCTGACGGAAGCGAAAAAAATTGTTGGGTATACTTATATAAATCTGCTATTAAATCTGACGGGATACCGTGATTTTTAACCGCGACAAATCCAACTTCTTCATATGCTTTGCCAAGCTTTTTTACAAAAGAAGATTTCCGCTGAGGATCTGCATCTGTAAAATCATGTAAATCAACAACCGGGATCGTCATAGTATCAATTTGAATCTTTGGTATTAGATAATGGTATAAGAAAATCTTAATTATGTCAAATTACAAAAGAAATTGTTATTAATTGATCGAGTTGGTATTTTTCTTTCAAATATTGTTCCCGATAAGAGGGACACTTGCTTGTTTGGCGCTGGGGAAACAGGTGGGTCTAAAAGTCGGCATTTTTTGGAAAGCGAGGAAACGGGATAACATCCCGGATGTTACCCATTCCCGTTACAAATTGCATCAGCCGCTCAAAACCAAGCCCGAAGCCAGCATGAGGGCAAGTGCCAAATTTCCTTGTATCAAGATACCACTGCATTTCTTCAACCGGAATGTTCATTTCTTTCATACGTTGTTCCAATTTTTCAAGCCTCTCTTCTCTTTGAGAACCTCCAACTATTTCGCCAATTCCAGGGGCTAAAATATCCATAGCGGCAACGGTTTTACCATCATCGTTTTGGCGCATATAAAATGCTTTAATGTCTTTAGGGTAATTGGATAATATTACAGGCTTTTTGAAATGTTTTTCTACGAGGTATCTTTCATGTTCACTCTGAAGATCTACTCCCCACTCATTAATAAAATACTGGAATTTCTTTTTTTTATTATGATTACATTCTTTCAAAATATCAATTGCTTCGGTGTATGTAATGCGTTCGAAATTATTATTTATCACAAATTCAAGCTTTTCTATAAGTCCCATTTCACTTCGTTCACTTAGTGGTTTTGGTTTTTCTTCTTCCAGAAGGCGCGAAGCCAGAAAATCAAGATCTTCGCGATTATTCTGTAAAGCGTAGCTGATAATATATTTAATGAATTCTTCTGCTATATTCATATCATCTTCCAAATCGGAAAAAGCCATTTCAGGCTCAATCATCCAGAATTCTGCAAGATGGCGGGCAGTATTCGAATTTTCAGCCCGAAAGGTTGGTCCAAATGTGTAAACATCGCTCAATGCCATCGCCCCAAGCTCCGCCTCAAGCTGACCACTAACCGTAAGGTTAGTCGCCCGGCCAAAAAAATCTTCTTTATAATTAATAGATCCATCTCTGTTTCTCGCGGGCTGATCAAGATCAAAATTCGTAACATGAAAAGTTTCACCCGCTCCTTCAGCATCAGAAGCCGTTATTATAGGTGTGTTCAAATAAATAAATCCCTTATCATTAAAAAATTTGTGGACACCGAAAGCAAGCGAATGTCGTATGCGAAAAACCGAACCGAAAGTATTGGTGCGAAAACGCAGATGAGCGATTTCTCTTAAAAACTCCAGGCTGTGCCTTTTTGGCTGAAGCGGAAATTTTTCGGGATCACTATCTCCGAGAATTTCAATTGTATCCGCGATCAACTCTACTTTTTGCCCCTTGCCCAAAGAAACAATTAGCTTGCCGGTTACCTTTACCGCTGCGCCTGTGGTTATTCTCTTTAGGAACGGCTCATCATATTTGCCGAGTTCAGCAATTATTTGCAAATTGTTGTTAGTGCTACCATCATTTACCGCAACGAATTGATTATTTCTGAAAGTTCGTACCCAACCCATAACCGTAATAGTGTGGCCAATGATTTTGCCATTTAAAACCTCCTTTATTCTTATCCTGTCGTTAAACATTGCTTGTACATTATCGGGCAAATATAATTCAACAATAAAGAGTAATACATCCTTTAAAATATTTATCATCACACAATCAGCCTCTTACGAGAAACGGAAGATTAATTTTCAAAACAATTTAATATTTATTAAATATTTTTATAGTTTTGTAAAATTGGTGTATTATTGCATTAGAAGCTGACTGGTATTCCTTTGCTACGGTCTCTACGGTATTAACACAATCCGATCCAATTAAAATAAATCATCAAATTTAGATCTTCACAATTTTCAAGATTGTTTTTGACTATTAACCTACAAGTCTTTTATGTACGACATTTTACAACTGAATGATATGCTCGTTCCGGAGTTGCTGGATATCGCTGAGCAACAAAGTATTTCCAATGCAAAAAAATTAGAAAAGCAGGAATTAATAAATAAAATTCTTGATAAACAAGCCACGATGAATACCGAGAAAAAAGAAACCGACGTTGAAAAACCAAAGCGTAAGCGTATTAGAAAAACCGCAACCGAAGCCAAATCTGCAGATACGACTGTAGCCGAAGAACAGAAAGAACCAAAGCATAAAAAATCGGACGAAAAGAAAAAGTCTGTCAAAAAACAAAAAGAGGATGAAGACGACGACTTAGAGGAAAGCGATTCTATTGACGAAATAACACTCTCCGATCCAAAATCAATTGCGCCAGGGCTCGTCCAGTTATTGGTTGATGAGGACGAAGAAGAAATACAACAACCTCCTGTAAGTAATGGTTATCAGAACCAACAAAAGGCGTATCAACAGAAAAAAGAAACCTCTTTTAATATAGAATTCGATGGCGTTATACTTGCCGAAGGGGTTTTGGAAATGATGCCGGACGGCTATGGTTTTTTAAGAAGTAGTGATTACAATTATCTTTCCTCTCCGGATGATATTTATGTTTCTCCATCTCAAATAAAATTATTTGGTTTAAAAACCGGGGATACCGTTTACGGCTCTGTTCGTCCGCCCAAAGAAGGAGAAAAATATTTCGCTTTGTTGAAGGTGGAAACGATTAATGGCAAAGGTCCTGACGAGGTCCGTGATCGGGTACCGTTTGATTATCTGACTCCTCTTTTTCCCTTTGAAAAATTGAA
This sequence comes from uncultured Chitinophagaceae bacterium, assembly GCA_963798665.1. GTDB lineage: Bacteria > Bacteroidota > Bacteroidia > Chitinophagales > Chitinophagaceae > Ginsengibacter. The sequence continues at coordinate 59,125 of CAWCUN010000028.1, forward strand.
CTTGTTTTTAACCGCAAATAATCTTTCGACACGTATTATCGATTTATTTACACCCATTGGGAAAGGCCAGAGAGGGTTGATTGTTGCGCAACCAAAAACTGGTAAAACAATGTTGCTAAAAGAAATTGCGAATGCAATTGCGGCAAACCATCCTGAATGTTATTTAATGATAGTATTAGTGGATGAAAGACCTGAGGAAGTTACAGATATGGAGAGAAGTGTAAAAGCTGAGGTGATCGCTTCAACTTTTGATGAACCTGCTGAAAAGCATGTTAAAGTAAGTACGATGGCATTACAAAAAGCCAAGCGACTCGTAGAATGTGGCCATGATGTAGTAATCTTATTGGATAGTATTACCCGTCTCGCCCGGGCTCATAATACTGTTGCTCCTGCAAGTGGAAAAGTATTATCAGGAGGTGTGGAAGCAAACGCAATGCAAAAGCCCAAACAATTTTTTGGCGCAGCAAGGAAAATTGAATTTGGCGGTTCTCTTACTATTATCGCCACCGCCTTGGTTGACACCGGGAGCAAAATGGACGAGGTTATCTTTGAAGAATTTAAAGGGACTGGCAATATGGAACTTCAACTCGATCGCAGACTATCGAATCGTAGAATTTTCCCCGCAATTGATATTGTTGCTTCTTCAACAAGGCGCGACGACTTATTGCTCGATAAGGAAGTGCTGCAACGTATGTGGGTATTGCGCAACCATATGGCAGATATGAATCCTGAAGAAGCTATAAATATTTTGATGAAAAATATGAAAGGCACTAAAGACAATATGGAATTCCTTACTTCAATGAACGGATAAACAACCTTCAAAATAGTAACTTATGGAACCACTGTTGAAAGACGGTGGTTTTTTTGTTAGAACAATAAATAATTTTGAATTAACGGCAATGGAAAAAATTGATATTGAAAATTTTCTGAGACTTTCTAATGAGTATCCAGTTCTGGACGTGAGAAGTCCCGGAGAATTTTTACATGCGCATATTCCGGGGGCCTTTTCTTTACCATTGTTTAGTGATGAGGAAAGAAAAATTATTGGAACAGCCTATAAACAAGAAAGCCGGCAAGTAGCTGTAAAAAAAGGCCTTGGCTTTTTTTCATCAAGAATGAAGACAATACCGGATGAAGTAGAAAAATTAATCGCGGATAATAAAAAACAAAATACAGGGAATATTTCTTCCAATACAAACCGATTATTAATATACTGCTGGCGTGGCGGGATGCGAAGCGGAGCAGTGGCGTGGCTTTTGGACCTGTATGGTTTCAAGGTATATACTCTTAGAGGCGGTTATAAGGCATTTCGTAATTGGGCGCTTACACAGTTCGAAAGAGACTATACAATAAATATATTAGGAGGATATACAGGCTCTGGCAAAACTGAACTTCTGCAGGAACTGAAAAGAAAAGGAAATACTACAATTGACCTTGAAAATTTAGCCAATCACAAGGGCTCTGCATTCGGTGCTATAGGGCAAAAACCACAGCCCGGGCAGGAGATGTTTGAAAACCGACTTGCTTTTGAGTTATACAAAGCAACACAATTTTCAGGGCAGATGTTCAATGAAGTACCAACTACAAACAATAACCCTGGTGATATCTGGATTGAAGATGAAAGCAGACACATTGGAATGGTTGGTATTCCAAAAACTTTTTGGGAACTGATGAGAAAGAGCACGCTATATTTTTTGGACATTCCTTTTGAGGAGAGGCTGAATCACATAGTTTCTACTTACGGAGGATTTGATAAAAAGGAGCTAGTCAATTCAATTATGCGAATTCAAAAAAGACTGGGAGGCCTTGAAACCAAAAATGCCATTAATTATCTATTAGAAAATAAAGTAAAAGAATGTTTCACAATTTTGCTTTCTTACTATGATAAGTTATATACCAATAGTTTATATAAACGTGAAAATATTGAAGGCTTACTAAATAAAATACCATGCGCAACCGTTGATATAAGTAATACTCAGAAGTTTTGCAGCCAAAAGGCTTGAGTAATTAGTTAAATCCAATCCCGAAGCATGAAATTTTTATTGGCACTTTTTCTCCTTCCTTTACAGCTTTTTGCCCAGGACGTTACCGGCGTATGGACTGGAACATTGTACAGCGATACTACAAAGCAATTTTTTAAATATGAATTAGCAATAAGTGAATATAATGGAAAGCTGAGCGGTTATTCACATACGACTTTTGTAATTGACGGTGTGGAAAATATAGGTGTAAAATCTATTAAAATTAAGAAGGCGGGAAACAAATATTTTTTGGAAGATAACAAGCTGGTTTATGACAATTATACTGATCCTCCCGCAAAAGGGGTAAGAACATACAGTGAACTTTTCTTGTTGGAGACAGACAGTAAAATGATATTAAAAGGTCCATGGAAAACAAATACCACTAAAGTTTTTAGAACAATAACGGGCGATATTTTTCTGCAAAAGAAGAAGGAGCTAAATCAAACATTAATAATTCAAAAGCTCGAAAATTTAGGACTTGCGCAATCATTATCCTTCATGCCAGTGCAGACTAAATCAGCAGATGTGGCCATCATAACCACGCCTTCTTTAAATTTAGAAAAACAGGAAAAATTAAAGAATAATGCTGAGGAAGATAGCTCAGAGTCAAAGCGCCAGATTAGTCAGAAATCTTCGCAGGATAATGGGCGGAAAATGGATAAAACTTCTGAAGAGTTAAAGAAAGAGACCCGAATAAGAAATAGGAAAATAGAAATGCAAGAAATTGCTGAAACAAATAAAAAAGGACAAAATAATGGCATAAACGATGTATCGTCAACTAACCTGCAGACATCAAAAGCTGAAAGAACTCCGGCAGAAAAAAAGCAAAACACTAATAAAAAAACTCCGGATGTAATTTTAAAAAAAGACACTATCGCAACAATCACCGCAAAACCCGAATCAGTACCAAAAGCAGCTGAGCAAATTGCGTCAAGAAAGATCGAAACGGTAAGAAGTGTAGAAATAAAAAGCGATAGCCTCCTTTTGACTCTTTATGATAATGGAGAGATTGATGGGGATACGGTAAGTGTTTTATTGAATGGTAAAATTATTATGCCACTCCAGGGGTTAACCGCAAAGGGAATAAGTAAAACTATTTACCTTACACCCGAAATGGGAGATTCGCTCGTGTTAATTATGTATGCTGAAAATCTTGGAAGTATTCCACCTAATACCGGGCTACTTGTAGTGCATGATGGCGATGCGGTCTACGAAATTCGATTTAGTGGCGATTTAAAGAAGAATTCTGCCATTATTTTAAAAAGGGAAAGGGAAAATTAATTTAATAAACAGCGCTTAGGCATGGCTGATATATTGGAAAAAGAAGATAAAAAAAACTCAATAAAGCTTACCCAATATTCTCATGGCGCCGGATGTGGTTGTAAAATTTCCCCTCTTATTTTAGAAAAGATCCTATCAAGTAATCTCGCGGTTCCGGATAATAAAAAATTAATTGTTGGCAATCATACAAAAGACGATGCTGCAGTATATGATATGGGAAATGGAATGGCCTTGATTTCTACCACAGATTTTTTTATGCCGATAGTTGATGATCCTTTTGAATTTGGCCGTATTGCTTCGTCTAATGCAATAAGCGATGTATACGCAATGGGCGGAAAGCCTGTTCTTGCTATTGCAATTCTGGGCTGGCCTGTAAACATAATAGCACCGGAAGTTGCACAAAGAGTTATTGAAGGAGCAAGAAGTATTTGCATAGAGGCAGGAATTTCTTTAGCAGGAGGGCATAGCATCGATTCTCCTGAACCAATCTTTGGACTTGCAGTAAATGGCTTTGTAAGGATAGAAAATATCAAGCAGAATAATACAGCAAGAGAAGGGGATTTGCTTTTTTTAACCAAGCCTCTTGGAATAGGAATTTTAACTACCGCCGAAAAAAAATCAATGCTTGCAAAAGAGCATTTCGGTTTAGCGTCTAAGCAAATGATGCAATTAAATACTATTGGTGAATTGTTAGGAGAGATTGAAGGAGTGCACGCAATGACAGATGTTACAGGGTTTGGCTTGCTAGGTCATTTAATTGAGATGGCGGAAGGAAGCAACGTATGTGCCTTGATTTATTTTGATAAAATACCGGTTATTATTGATGATATAGAAAAGTATGTGCAGAAAAAATGCATTCCTGGTGGTACGGTCAGAAATTGGGATAGTTACGGGGAAAAAATTGGAAAAATTTCTCAATTTCAAAAATCGATATTGGCCGATCCGCAAACAAGCGGCGGCTTATTAATAGCAGTAGATCCAAAAGCAGTGGCTGAAGTCCAAAAAATAATAATTGAAAAGGGCCTTGAAAAATTTACGAATCCAATTGGTGTATTAGTTAAGAAAGAAGAAAAGGTAATCAATATAAAAGATCAGGCGAATTCATAATAATAATCTTCCGATGGGGGTGTTATAATTTATCAATTATTTTTGAAAGCTTGTGATCTCTTTCAGTCACAATGTCCCCGGCGTCGTGGGATGAAAGCCATATTTCCACCTTATTATATTCATTGGTCCATTTAGGATGATGATTCATTTTTTCCGCAGCTAATGCAACACGGGTCATAAAAGCAAATGCTTCCGAAAAATCCTTGAACTCAAATTTTTTATGAAGTGTATTGTTTTGTTCCTGCCACATAATGTCAATTTTTTAATTAAAAGATCAGGTGTTGTTTATTCTTTATTTTTTCATTAGTCATTTCAGTAATCAATTGCACTGCCGGTATTGTTTTGATAGAACTGATAAGAATACCGATTTCGTCGTCACGTAATATATCGTCTTTCATGAGCCATAAGAAATCAAGGTGTTTAAATTCAGGCAATAAGTATTCTCCATCATCTTCATTATTATATAAATAATGTTTTATTGTGCCTGATTGTTCTCCGTATTCATAAATCGGAAAGAAATATTTCCTTGCTTTTTTATTTAATTGGATCTCTATGTTATTATTTATCCTAAAATCAAAATTCAATATCTTATTCAGATGCCAGCAAAAACGGTATTGTTCAATCGGCGCAACAATGCCAAGCAAACGGGTGTCTGCAAAAAACTCCTCAACCATCACGTCATTGTCAATACGAAGCTTCAATAGGTATATTCAATTTATATTCTAGAAAACTATATTAAATTTCAGTTCGTTGTTCCCTCTCATTACGGTAACTGTTGTTGAATCTCCCTTTTTATATTTACTTAATACTGACATGTAGGAGTTTAGATCAGTGAAAGAATTATCACCAAGCTTTGTAATAACATCACCCGCCTGGATTCCCGCCTTCTGTGCAATTTTTCCATCTATAATTCCATCGGCACGCACTCCTTTTCCATCAAAAGTATAATCAGGCATAATGCCCAGGCTCACCGTAAAACGGACACCTTGCATTTTAGGTTCACGCGTTTTTGAAAAAGCCAACTTGCCCAATTTATTAGTTTCATCGATTACATGATATATATATTTGATTACTTGTAATTCTCCCGGGAAATTTATTTTTTCAACGTCATCTGTTGGCTTATGATAATCTTTGTGTGCTCCCGTGAAGAAGAAAAGAACGGGAATATTTTTGAGATAAAATGAAGTATGATCGCTTGGTCCTATACCACTTGAATCAAATTTTACGTCAAAAGCTTTTGTTTTCTTATCGAGAATATCACCCCATTCAGGCGACGTACCGTAACCACCAATAGTAATCGTATGGGTACTTTCATTCAATCTCCCCACCATATCAGAATTAATCATGTAATTGACTGAGGAAAGATCTATGGTTGGATGTTCAGTAAAGTATTTTGATCCATATAATCCAAGTTCTTCACCGGAGAAACAAATAAATAAATAATTATTGTTTTTAAGTTTGGAATTTTTTAGCATCCTTGCAATTTCAATAACTGCCGCAGTCCCGCTGGCGTTATCATCCGCGCCATTATGAATTTCAGGTGCGCCTGTCCATAATGAATTATGATCTTCCCCAAGTCCAAGATGATCATAGTGTGCACCGATAATTATAGTTTTTGTTGCATTGTTATCGATGTAGCCGGTTACATTGTGACCTTCTCTCTTTTTATCGCTAATGGCAATCTTGCCCTTTATCTCAAGGTTTGAAGCGTTATCATTTAAATATTTTTTTGCAGCATCTTTCGTAACAAATAACACGGGAATTTTCAAAGCATCTATTTTCTCTTTTCCCTCAAACTTTAATTCATCATCTTTTGAACCCGTATTATAAACGATAACTGCAGAGGCGCCTTTGCTGGCAAAGTCACTGGCTTTGTCCTTTATAGCCTCTTCAAGGTTGAAGTGGGGGTTAGTACTATTTTTTTCAATAGTTTCTTTTATATCCAAAAACCAGGGCATATTCTTTTCAAGAAGTGCAGGGGAAGCATATGCGTCAACAGAACCTTCGCTGCTAAAAATAAAAGGGAAAAAATCCTTATTTACAGTCAACTCAGTGCCGTTTAGGGAAAGATGAGTCGCCGGTAAAATTTGCTTTCCTTCATTTACTTCAAAAGATTGAATGAATGAATTATTATCTCCCTTTGGCTGGAGACCAATTTTTTTAAACGCACCGGATAAATATTCATAGGCAAGTTTTTCGCCTGGCGTTCCTGTCCTTCTTCCTTCGAGTCTATCACTCGCCAGGAAGCTAATTTCTGATCGAAGGCTATCGATAATTACACGATCAGACTTTTTAAGTCTTTGCGCAAATGCATATTGCTGCGGCACAAAAAATTGAGAAAAAATTAATATAACAGGGAAAATGCTTTTCATATAAATTGAAGTTTCAAATGCAAATTTAATAGGAATATCTTAGTGAAGTAAATGATAAAATATTACAGACTTAATCTCTTTTCTTAATTCGTAAAGAAGGAGCATAAGTTCAGTCTAAATTTACTGATTATTAAAGGATCACTTGAACAGTCAATTAAATATCGCATTAGTAGGCAATCCCAACAGTGGAAAAAGCTCTTTATTCAATTCGCTTACCGGATTGAACCAAAAGGTAGGAAATTTTCCAGGGGTAACTGTTGATAAAAAAACGGGGATAAGTAAAATCTCAGAAAAGCTTTCGGCTAGAATTATTGACCTGCCCGGCACTTATAGTCTTTATCCAAAAAGAAGTGATGAATGGGTTTCTTATAAAGTGTTACTCGACGAAGACCCGGATATAAAAGCAGATATAATCGTCTTAATCGCAGACGCATCGAATCTCAAACGAAATCTTCTTTTTTGTTCGCAGATAATCGACCTGAAGCGGCCTGTGGTGGTTGCGCTTACTATGACGGACATAGCTAAAAAAAGCAATATTCAAGTTGATATTCCCGGGTTAGAAAGAGAACTGGGCGTTTTGGTTGTTCCTGTAAATCCCAGGAAAAACAAGGGAATATCGCAACTTAAAAAAGCAATAGAGCAAACCGCCGAAAATCTCCACAAAAATCCTGAGCGGGATTTTATCAGCACTATATCATTTGCACCAGTAGCCATTAAAAAAGTACAAAAAATATTTCCAGAAATAAGCGACTACCGGGCAATACATTATTTAATAAATCACGAAAATTTTGCATTGGAAAAACCAATGCAGGAGGCTATCGAAAGTATCGAGATTGAGACGAATTTCAATCCATCCAAAACACAAGCGGAAGAAATTTTACAACGGTATGGAAAAATTAAAACGATAATGCACCAGACTGTAGTAGAAACAGATCCGCTGCAGAAAGCCTTATTTACACAAAAACTGGATGATATTTTACTTCATCGTATCTGGGGTTATGTGATTTTATTTGCGGTGCTGTTTTTATTGTTTCAAAGCATTTTTGTAATTGCACAATTCCCGATGAATGCTATTGAATGGACTTTTGCTGAAGCGGGAGGATGGCTAAGTAGCTTTTTACCGCAAGGCTGGCTTAGCGACCTTTTCATAAATGGCATACTCGCCGGCCTAAGTGGGATATTGGTTTTTGTTCCCCAGATAATGATACTATTTGGGTTGATTACTTTATTAGAAGATACCGGATACATGGCACGCATAAGTTTTCTAACAGACAGGGTTATGCGAAAATCGGGCCTGAACGGGAAAAGCGTTATGCCCATGATAAGCGGGCTTGCTTGCGCAGTGCCGGCGATAATGAGTGCAAGAAATATTGAAAATAAAAAAGAAAGGTTGCTAACTATCATGTGTACTCCACTTATGAGCTGCAGTGCCAGGCTCCCGGTTTACACTATCCTAATTGCGCTTGTGATTCCCAATAAAATATATCTTGGGTTTATTAGTTTGCAGGGTTTGGTAATGATGTGTTTGTATTTGTTAGGAACTATAATGGCCTTCTTTTCCGCGTACGTTATGAAATGGTTTATCAAAAGCAAGGACAAAAGCTTTTTTATTCTTGAGCTGCCAGTTTACAGGGAACCCAGGTGGAAAAATATCCTCTACACAATGATAGAAAAGGCAAAAATATTTGTTGTTGATGCGGGAAAAGTTATCATGGTAATAAGTCTTTTACTTTGGGTCTTGAGTTCTTATGGCCCTCCACAAAAGATGAGAAATGTTTCTGAAAAATACACCTCTCTTGCAATGCAGCAACCCGCTAATTCAAAAGAATTTGACAAGTTGAAAAGAACGGAGCTGCTCGAAAATTCCTACGCAGGTATTTTGGGTAGAACTATTGAGCCTGTTATTAAACCTTTAGGCTATGATTGGAAAATCGGGATTGCTTTAATAACATCATTTGCAGCCCGTGAAGTATTCGTAGGAACAATGGCTACATTATATAGCGTTGGAGAAGATCATGATGCAGACAATGCAACACTTCGGCAAAAAATGAGCGCTGCCGTTCGTGCGGATGGAACAAAAGTTTATAACCTTGCTACTGGCTTATCATTGCTAATTTTTTATGCTCTTGCGATGCAGTGTATGAGCACATTGGCAATTGTGAAACGGGAAACACATAGCTGGAAGTGGCCAGCGATACAGTTGGCGTATATGACGGGCCTTGCCTACATTATGAGTTTTATAGCCTTTAGCATATTTAAATAATCACCATCGCACTGCATTATAGATACCGCTTTTTACCTGCGGATAAATTCTTTGATATAGCTCGTTCAAAATATCTTCTTTACCCGGAATTGTGTATTTATTATTGCTCAGCATTGCAAGATCACTTCCGGTTATCGCCCTCGAATCACCTGTATATGTTGCATATTCCTGCTGCCAGTTAAACTGTGCAGAATATCTTTTTGTATCCACAACATTTTCTGTAAATGCATCAGTAATCCGGCTTTCCAAATCACCGGTTGCGGTAAAATATTTTTTTGTAATAGATAAAGTTGCGGAGGCGGTTTCGTAGTAAACATGACCAGAAGTATCACGACCTGTTTCTATCTGCCTGCTCACATTTTTGGTATATGTTGAAGTATACGGGCGGGGAACATCCAGGTTTAGCCAGGTTAAATCAATAACCAGGTCAGGAGTTATATTAGCCACTTCTGCATCGCGGCCAGTATAAAAGCGGGCAGGAGCATTTTTAGAATAAGTTCCTCCGAGATCTCTCACAAGGCTGCGTTGCAGGTAATCATTATTAAAGCTGTTGCCAAATCTATTCCTTCCGAGGCTAGTATAATAAAGTGAATTATCGTTAACAGGATTCACTATTACATTAAGGACCCCCGCCTGGTACGACTTATCCAATTGCCTTTTGACATCTTTGAATCCGGGAATATATTCGTTCGCCTTTTTGAACGAATAGTATGCATTGCGGGCCGATTCTTTATCGTTATTGTTTAAATATTCTAGTCCCGTGTTGTAATAATCAGTAGCTGCGTTTTCTTTGGCGACTGCTAACTCTGCATTGTATGCCGGAACCTTCAAAAGACTCAGGGCAGCATCAGAGGTTTGTATAACCTGGGAAAGATGTTGTAGTGCCAGGTATTCTTTAATAATCTTATCCCATTTACCCGCATCAATAAGCGAATTGTACACGTCAATATTATCAAGATGAACTTTTGCGGCATCGGTATACAAACCCCTTAACGTTGATTTAAGTGTTGTATCAGCGGGGTTTTTATCAAAATTTTTTATAGCACTCAATAATACCTTGTCCTCCGATGTATAGGCAATCGAATTTTTTGAAGTGCTGCAAGAACAGTAAAGTAGAATTACACCAGCTATATGTAAACATTTTTTCATCGTAATTTTTTTTCACTTAATAGACTATAACATAAAGCAAAGACTTAAAAGTCAGCTAATTTACATGAAAACGTTTTATCATTTCGTGACAATCGTATCCAAGAAATCGAAAATTTTGCCGATTGTAACTCAAAAATGACCGTTGATCAAAATCTAAAAAAAATTGTGAAATAACAAGAACATCACGAAATCCTTATCTGTACTGCGTTTCATGAGCCCTATAGAAATATAGTATGTATGCTACCTTAAAAAAGCAGGTATTATGTATTGCATAGTATTATAAAAGTCATTATCTTTGTATTCAGGGAAAATAACCTACAGGTTCAAAATGAGTAAAAATTTAAAAAATGAATATTGATAACACTGCAAGCCAAATGCGAAAGGGAGTTTTGGAATTCTGCATTTTATCTATAATTAAATTAGGAGAAGCCTACCCTAGTGATATAATAGATAAAATGAAGGCAGCCAACTTAAATATTTTGGAAGGAACCCTTTATCCGCTTCTTACACGACTTAAAAATGCGGAATTTCTTACATACAGGTGGGTAGAAAGTAATAGCGGACCACCAAGAAAATATTTTTCTCTAACGGAAAAAGGCGCAGATTTTTATAATGAACTTGAATCTACCTGGCTCGAGCTTGCAAATGCTGTAGACGAAATAACAGGTAAGAAAAATTTACCGTAACAACTTCAACAAACTAATAAAATAGAACAGACATGAAAAAAGTAATTAATATAAATTTCCAGGGTGCCGTAGTTCCCATAGAGGAAACTTCTTATGAATTGCTGAAACAATATATAGAAAGCCTGCGTCTTTATTTTGCAAATGAAGAAGGACGTGATGAAATCATCAATGATATTGAAAGTCGCATTAGTGAACTATTTCAGGAACGCCTGAAGAAAGGCTCCACCTGTATTTCTGATGATGATGTAAATAATATTATTAAGAATATAGGAAGACCGCAAGAGCTGGAAGACGCTGAAAAAGGAGAGCAATATCAAAGCTCGGGCGGAGACAAGCAAAATGCTGGCGATGAAAGGCGGGAAAGATATTCCCAGGAAAATTTTGACTGGAGAGGAAAACGTCTCTACAGGGATGAAAATAACAGAATACTAGGTGGTGTCTGCAGTGGAATTGCGGCTTATTTTGGAATTGATCCGGTAATTGTACGGGTTTTATTTATTGTTTCCGGGATTGGGTTCTTCGTGTACGTGCTTCTATGGATTTTTGTTCCCGGCAGCAATATGGTTGTGAACGGAGTTCGTAAAAGATTATACCGCAATCCTGATGGAAAAATAATCGGAGGAGTATGTAGCGGGATGGGCAGCTATTTTAACATAAACCCATGGCTTCCCCGGGCAATATTTTTAATTCCTTTTATCTCTTTCTTTTTTAGATGGGGACATATCGGGCCACTTACATTTCCAAATTTTCTAAGTTTTTCATTCAGCCCGGGGACCTTTATAATTTATATAATTCTTTGGCTGGTAATTCCTGAGGCACATACTACTTCTGAGAAACTGGAGATGAAGGGAGAAAAGGTAGATATAAACTCGATTAAAAATTCGGTGGTTGAAGAAATGAAAGGTGTAAAAGAGAGAGTGAGTAAGTTAGGCAAAGAAGCAGGCACGTTGGCGAAAGAAAAAAGTGGTGAAATGGGCCAGGAGATTCATTATGCAGCAAAACGAACGAGTGGTGCTTTGGGAAATATAATTGTAACACTATTCAAAATTTTCGCTTATTGTGTTTTGGGTTGTATTGCCTTGGCTCTTATAGTGGCTTTATTTTCACTAGCTGTGGTTTCAATTGGGTTGTTTCCTTTAAAGGAGTTCGTTCTTACTGACGGATGGCAAAGCCTTCTGGCATGGGGAACACTTATATTTTTTATCGGTGTTCCGGTTATTGGGGTGATTACTTTCATTATAAGAAGGATAGCTAAAATAAAAAGCAGAAATCGTATGATGCGCTATTCTTTTGTTGGATTGTGGATTCTTGGAATAATATGTTTTGTTTCTCTGATAGGGTCAGTAGGCAATGATTTTAGAAGAACAAGTTCTTTAAACGAAGAAAAAGTGTACTTGCCTAACCCCGGTGTTCAAAGCCTGGAGGTTAGTTCTTTCACCAATAGCAGATACTATAGAAATAATAGCTGGTTCAGATTTGAGCCTTTTGCCAATTTTGATGATGACACAGTATTTATTGGTAATGTGAGAATAAAAATCGAAAAATCACTAACGGACAGTTTTCAAGTGGGATTAATAAAGATGTGTAATGGCAGTACCCGGAGAAATGCAGATACGTTGGCGTCTCTTATCAATTTCAATATTTCACAAAATGATTCTTTGCTGCTTACAGACCGGGCAATTTCGATTAATACAAACGACAAATTTCGTAACCAGAGTGTAGACGTTATTATTTATGTACCGGTTGGGCATCGTATTAAAGTCAATAAAAATATGGGATATAATCGTATAAGAATAATGGGCCCCTGGCGACATGATGATTGGTATGATTGGGATGATGACGATTATTATTTCAAATATGGCATTGAATATATAATGAGAGAAGACGGATTGTATACATTAAAGGGAATTCGTGCAGGAAAAGAAGATGACTGGAATTCAAATGATGCAGATAACAACTCTGGAAATGAACAGAATTACAGGTATGATCAAAATGATAAATTAGACTCGTTGAAAAGTTCAAAAGAAGAACAAATTCAGAAAATCCAAAAGTCGGTTGATTCATTGGAAATATTGAAAAAACAGCAGATGATTAAATTGAAAGATTCCCTGCGAAATGCTAAAGAGAAGCTCGAACAAAAAATTGAAAAACTTGATGATAAAAAGGCAACCCCGGCGGTATATATACAATCAAACAATGACAACTACTGCAACTTTGTAATGCATATATAGGCCAAACTAGTTTTTTAAAGGTTGAAGTTGAACAAAAACGGCCTCATGCATTTGCACGGGGCCTTATTTTTTTGCCTAGTATGATCAGCAACTATATTGCTATTCTTTTTACTGAGTTCTAAAAGTCTTTAACCTGATTTTCGCCTAAATTGCACCTCAAAAGTGTATGAGAAATACCCCATTTACTCAAAAACATATCGAACTGGGAGCAAAAATGGCAGAGTTTGCAGGCTATAATATGCCTATTAGCTATTCGGGAATTAATGATGAGCATATTACCGTGAGAAAAAATGCCGGTGTTTTTGACGTGAGTCATATGGGAGAATTTATTCTTAAAGGAAGCGGAGCTCTGAATCTTATACAGACCCTTACAAGTAACGACGCCGCAAAACTCGTTGCCGGAAGAGCGCAATACAGTTGTCTTATTAATGAAAACGGAGGTATTGTCGATGACCTTATTGTCTACTGTATTGAGGCAAATAAGGTATATATGCTGGTTGTAAATGCCTCTAATATTGAAAAGGATTGGGCGTGGATAACGTCCCACAACAAAGAGAAAGTAGAGATGCATAATATTTCCGGAAAGACCTGCTTGCTTGCGGTGCAAGGACCGAATGCAACTAAAATATTGCAGCGTCTTACGGAGACTGACATTATGAATTTAAGGTATTACACTTTCGTAAAAGGAAAATTTGCCGGTATTCACAATGTCTTGATCAGTGCAACTGGTTACACTGGTGCCGGGGGTGTTGAGCTTTATTTTGAAGATAAAGACGATGCAGCGGAGATCATTTGGAATAAAATTTTTCAAGAAGGTACACCGGCGGGCTTAAAACCAATAGGACTGGCGGCCAGAGATACGCTAAGACTTGAGATGGGGTATTGTCTTTATGGTAATGACATTGACGATACCACTACCCCTCTGGAAGCAGGTCTTGGTTGGATAACAAAGTTTACTAAAAGCTTTATTGCTAAGGATATTCTGGAAGATCAAAAAAATATTGGAATACAAAAAAAACTTATTGGTCTGGAGATGATTGAAAAAGGAATACCAAGACATAATTATGAAATAAAAGATAGTGAGGGAACCACCATCGGCAGGGTGACAAGTGGAACGCAGTCACCTTCCCTAAATAAGGCAATTGCAATGGGGTACGTGAACATTGCTTTTTCAAAAATTGATACTGTGGTTTATATAAAGGTCAGAGATAAACTTCTTACAGCTAAAGTGGTTAAGATGCCTTTTGATTGAAAAGTAGCTTAAATTACGGGTACTAATGAAATTAGAAAAAAGTGGCCTTCCTACTCTCACAACATCACTGTCACCTTCTTTATTGCATTTATACGATGTGAGCAGAAGCATAGTCGTTATCATTGATGTGTTACGGGCAACATCTACTATTGCCAATGCGTTGTTTAATGGAGCAAAAAGCATTATACCAGTTGTTAGTGTGGCAGAATGTATAAAGCTTGGCCGCCAAATGGATGTGATAACGGCCGGAGAAAGAGACGGCAAAATAGCGGAAGGACTTAAGTATGGAAATACGCCATTGCATTACACACCTGAATTTATAAAGGGTAAAACGCTTGTGCTTACCACTACAAACGGCACCAGACTTTTGCACATGGCACTTGCCGAAGGCGCCCTGGCAATTACAACCGGATCATTTTGTAATCTCTCGGCTGTATGTGATTATTTAATTGCGCAGAATAAAAATGTAATACTCGCATGTGCTGCCTGGAAAGATCGTATAAATATTGAAGATACATTATTTGCGGGAGCAGTGGTAAATCGCTTAAAGCACAAATTTCATCCGGATTGTGATGCTACGCAAATTGCAGAAAGCTTGTTTCTTCAAGCTCAAAATGATCTTTATGAATTTATAAAAGAACACAATGCATCACATTATCAAAGATTAATGGGATATGGACTGGAACAGGATATCAGGTTTTGTCTTACTATTGACAATGCCAATGCACTGGTAATTTACGATGCTGGCCGTTTGGTCACACAGAGTAAGAACAGATCGTAAATTAAATAAAGCGCGGGCTTATTATTAAAATTTCTTTGGGGTAAAGTTTTCAGCAGGACTTATTTTTTAGTTACTTTTGCAAATTGTCCTTTTTCCAAACCGTACGTTGTAAGCAACCTGTAATAAACGAAAACAGAACGTTTCTTGGCTTTACCGCATTTAATTAAATATGTTTATAATTCCGGAACTGACGAAGTTATACGCCGGGGGAAAAAAATCCATTCTTTCGGATATGTCGAGCTTATTGATCATGATGATCTTGTTCAATCGGTGACTTTTCGTGTGAAAGACGATAGTTACTCTACTTTTTATAAAGTTCACGTGCAAAAATATAGTGACCCCAAGACACTTTTAATAAGATGTAGCTGCCCTTATAATCTTGGTGATATATGCCGGCACGAGGCAGCAGCCCTGTTTCAGCTGCAGGATCTTATTGATAAAAATTTGTTTACTACAAATGATACTATAGTTTATGATCAAAAGCATACGGTAATTAAAATGAAGTTTATTGATCTTAAAATTATCCGGATGCTGGCAGGTACTGAAAACTATAATGAAGCTGAAGAAATACTTAGAATTAATAAGGCGAATATTATCTCAGCTGAAAACGAAAAAGTGGAAGCTATTCTTGAAATAGATGAAAAAAAATTCAGACTTATTATTCAAAAGAATGACGAGAGAAATTTTGACACATCCTGTTTTTGCGATGAAAAACATCATGCATTGTGTAAGCATAAAACAGTTTTATTTCTTCAATTACTAAATGCTTATGGCCCTAATTATTTTGAAACTATCCGCAACTGGGACAAAGAAAAAAACAAACTGCTGGAATTATACGGCTATAGCCTGGATGAAGAACTAACCGGAAAATTTGAGTTTACATATAAGGATGGTAAACCTTTTTTGAAAGTTCTTGACCCGTCCATTAAAAGGGTTATTCCTTCATCAGTTTTAAATACTTATGCTTCTGGCCGTGAGCCGGAAACGGTGGCTACAACGATCGCCTTGAAGCGAAAAAAAGCTGCAATTGTTTTTAATGCAAACGAACCAGCTTTTCCTTTCTTTTCAATTGACGTGGTTCAGGGAGAATTTGACGAGGCGGGAGAAAAATTTATTGGGAATGTTGAAAAACTTGATCTTGGCAAATTTATAAATACAGACGTCTTTTCTGAAAACGATAAGCTTCTTATTCAGCAAGCCAGAAAATTGCAAAAATCTGAAATAAACAAATATTTAAACCGCAACTCTCCATTTAGCGGTTTTTGGGAAAATATTATCCAGCATGAAAATGAAGACTTGCCTGAAGAAACTAAAATGCTGATGGTAGAGTTTTTACATCCCAAACTAAAGAAGGTATTCAATGAATCAAATATTATTTTGTATTTACCGGCAGGAAAAAAATTTAATACGGGCAATCTTCAAAGATTATTTTCATCAGAATCGTCCCCGACTCTCCAATTTAAAATTAGAAAAAGAGATGAAGAGTGCTTATTGGAAAGTTTTATACTTGTAAATAATGAGCTGGTAAGTGTTTCGGATAATCGCTGGAATAGCTATTTATTGTTTTTACACGATGATGTCTTATACAATTGGGCAAAGTCAGATGATTCTCTTGTCGCAGAGAAATTCAGTAACTCATTGTGTATTCCGATAGAAAAGTGGCCAGCCTTTTTAAAAGAAGTTGTGCTTCCGCTTACAAAAGAGTATTCGGTAATATTCGACAAATCCCTGGTAAAGGAAATTAAAGAGGATGAACCGGATATAAAAATTATGCTTATAGAGAAAGGCGATTATCTTTTATTTCAACCGATGTATAATTATAACGGGTTCGTTGTGAAAGAGGGAGACAAAGATACCGTTATCGTTCCACAGGAAAATAAAGTATCAATTGTTTACAGGAATAAAGAAACAGAGCAAAATTTTTTTAACAAACTTGCCGGCCTTCATTCTCAATTTATTATACAAAAGCAAAGCAACAGCCTGGTGTTAAAAGGGACAGACGTTTTAAAAAATAACTGGTTCTTTTTATTTATCGATGCGATGAAGGAAATGAAAGTTCCTGTTTTTGGTTTTGATGCTTTGAAAAATTTTAGATTTAACACAGCAAAACCTAGTACTCAAATTCATCTTAGCAATGGCCTTGATTGGTTTGATGCCAAAGTTGAACTTTCCTTCGGCGAGCAACGAATCGGAATTTCTGAAATCAAAAAAGCATTGGCTAACAAGCAATCGTTTGTGCAATTAAACGATGGTTCTCTTGGTATACTGCCGGATGAATGGATAAATAGGTATGCCCTTCTTTTTAAAGTTGGGGAAGGCAAAAATAATAAGCTAAGGCTTTCAAGATTTCATTTAAGTGTGATAGATGATTTATATGAGAAACGGGATGAAACGGAACTTTCTTTTGAATTGGACGAAAAATATGAGAGGCTAAGAAATTTCAAAAGCATCCCGCAAGTCGACACGCCGGAAGAGCTTGAAGACCGGTTAAGGCCATATCAAACTTCTGGGTATCACTGGCTTAATTATTTAAATACGGTAGGCTGGGGAGGGATTTTGGCGGATGATATGGGATTGGGTAAAACTGTGCAGGCTCTGAGCATGCTCAGTCATTATGCAAAACAGGAGGGAAGCCTTAAGGCTCTTGTTGTCTGCCCGACAACGCTCATTTATAATTGGGAAAACGAGATAAAAAAATTCACACCTTCGCTCAGCTGGTATATACATCATGGAAGTATTCGTACCAGAAACACTGCAGACTTCGAAAAAAGCAACATAATTATCACAACTTATGGAACTTTAAGGAGTGATATTCAATTGATGATGAAAATTTTATTTGACTACGTAATTCTTGACGAATCCCAGGCCATAAAAAATCCATCATCAAAAGTTACAAAAGCTGCGTGTTTGCTTACGGCTAAAAACAAGTTATGCATGAGCGGAACTCCTTTGCAGAACAATACATTTGATGTCTATGCACAGATGAATTTTTTAAATCCGGGTTTATTAGGTTCCGTGGAGTTTTTTAGAAATGAATTTTCTACCCCGATTGACAAATTTGGAGAACAGGAACAAAAAGACCATTTGAGAAAGCTTCTTTACCCGTTCATATTGAGAAGAACCAAAGAGCAGGTGGCCAAGGACCTGCCTGAGAAAACGGAAACCATTCTCTTTTGTGAGATGGAGGAAGAACAGAGAAAAGTTTACGAGATTTACCGCAGTACATACCGCGATAAGATTATGGGGGTTATTGAAGGACAAGGAATTGATAAATCACAGCTTACAATTCTACAGGGATTAATGAAATTAAGACAGATATGTGACAGCCCGGCAATTCTAAATGAAGAAGAAAAGTATCCCAATCATTCGATAAAATTAGATGAACTTACGAGAGAAATAACTGAAAATATCGGCGAACATAAAGCTCTTGTATTTTCACAATTTCTTGGAATGTTGGGATTAATAAAAGAAAAACTGAAAGAGAATAATATAATATTCGACTATTTTGATGGTAGTACTCCTGCCCATGAAAGAGAAAGGGCAATTCAGAATTTTCAAACTAATGAAAATTGCCGGGTATTCCTTATTTCTTTAAAAGCGGGCGGTGTTGGTTTAAACCTCACTGCCGCTGATTATGTTTATATTGTTGATCCCTGGTGGAACCCCGCTGTGGAGCAGCAGGCCATTGATCGCACGCATCGTATCGGGCAAACCAAAAATATTTTTGCATACAGAATGATATGCAAGGACACGATTGAAGATAAAATTTTGCAGCTTCAGGAACGAAAACGTGTCCTTGCAAAAGAATTAATAGCCGATGACCAGACTTTTGTAAAAAGTCTTAGTAAAGAAGATGTCGAATATCTTTTTAGCTAATTAAGAGGTGATGAAGTCCTTTAGTCTTTGAAATTCTTTGTTATTGCCGGATTCAAACAGTGCAATAAAATTTTTTGAAAGATTACTAAAGAACATCGAGAAAGCTGTTTTTTTTTGGTAAACCGGAGTTTTCATAAAATGGATTTAAAAGGTGTTTAAAAATTCTTGATTTATTTCAGACTTTAAAATAAAAGCAATGCTTAAAATTTTGCAATAGCACAATCACTCTTTCCATTTTCCGTAAATTCCACAATCAATTTCGGCGGTTAGCGCAGCCACGTGATTTACCAGGTTCTCTGGTGCATACGCCGTCTTCCCCTGCTCTTCGTATAATACTTTATGTTATAGAATTCAGGACTTTGAGTTAATCGCTCAAACAAAACCCTTAAACGGCTTCGGAGCAAGCTTGTTCGGTGACCATTTGTTTTGATATTCATAAAAAGATATTATAAAAATATAACGTGCCATATTTAAAAATTATTGTTTAAGGAGGTGGTATGCTTTTACATTGATTGTGAAAAGCGTAGAGGGATCTGTTAAATAAAAAGAGCAACTTGAAAAATAAATTTCAAATTGCTCTTAAAAAAAGATTCATTACTCTTCTGACTTCAATAATTTCTTTTCCAGGGTTAAGTTACCGGTTGCGTTAGACTGAACAGTTAACCAATATTTGTCATCTTCCAAAACAATGTGATAGGTAACATTTTCGCTGTTGGACACCTCGGTTATTCCAAATATTGATTTTCCGGGATATTTTTCGTTGACTTTAGCCCTAATAGCAGGAGAAAGGTTTTGTGATGTATAATACCTTGTGGTACTCAATACAACTCCATCGGGACTATAGTCTATACGGCATGAAGAGTTGTCTGCATTGGCAAAGTATACTTCATAATAATTATCAAAAGTATACCAGGTTGGCTGCTTAACCTCAGGAAAGGCCTCATGAAATACTTTCAATACCTTTTCAGTCACAATAGAAGAAGGAGCTGCAAAAACAGAGGTTGCTGAAATGAATGCTGCGAGGCAGATAAAAATAATTTTTTTCATAAATTTTTATTTTAATTGGTTAAGGAATCGATATAAAGCTAATGGTGTTTGAAGACCATTACTAATGAATTCGTATTGACGGTAATGCAGTGTGGGAGCGATTTTCGTTAATGTATAGTTAACGGGTAAGATGAAGCATTATTAAAATAAACTCAAGTGAGATTTTTCTATGATGAAGCCGCATTAATAATATCTTAAAATAAACTTATCAGTTAAAAAAATTGGGATAAATGGCATTGCTCTATAAAAAATACCTGATTAAATATTTTGAATAAAAGGTAAAGCTGCAGAACTTAAGATTACATAAGGTTAGTAATTGGTTTCATAATCTTTTGCGTAGCAAAAACTTTCAGGTTTCTGTAACTTCGCTGTATGCAGGAATATTTAAAGGAATTGAATGGGCCGCAACGGGAGGCAGTGTTGCATCGTGATGGCCCCATAATGATTGTTGCAGGAGCAGGCAGTGGAAAAACAAAAGTACTTACAACCCGCATTGCCCATTTACTCGCCACCGGAGTTGATCCGTTCCATATATTGGCTCTCACTTTTACCAATAAGGCAGCTGCGGAAATGAAAGAACGTGTAGAGTATATACTTGGCAACAATGAGGCAAGAAATATTTATATTGGAACATTTCATTCTGTTTTTGCGAGAATATTACGGGCGGAAGCAGAAAAGATTGGCTACCCGAGAAATTTCACCATCTACGATACTGATGATGCCAGGAGTGTTGTGAAGACCGTAGTAAATGAATTAAATCTCGACGATAAACACTACAAACCAAGTACAATTTACAACAGGATTTCTTCGGCGAAAAATGCCTTAATAACCCCAGAGGAATATATTAATGATTATGGTTTGCAACAGGAAGATATGAGGGCTAACAGGCCAATGACGGGCCAGATATATGATGCTTATTGTAAGCGCTGTTTTAAAAATGGTGCTATGGATTTCGACGACTTGCTTTTGAAATTTTATCGTTTGCTAACAACACATCCGGAAAGCCTAAGCAAATACCAGCGCAAGTTTAAATATATAATGATTGATGAATACCAGGACACCAATACGGCTCAATACCAGATTATAAAATTATTAGGGGCAATGCATGAAAATGTGGCGATTGTAGGTGATGATGCACAAAGTATTTACAGCTTCAGAGGTGCTACTATCGAAAACATTTTACAATTCCAAAAAGACTATGATGATGTTAAGATTGTGTTGCTCGAGCAAAACTACAGAAGCTCTCAAAGTATTTTACATGTAGCCAATAGCGTTATAGCAAATAATAAGGGACAACTGCCTAAAAAATTATGGACAAGCAATGAGGAAGGTGAAAAAATAAAACTGGTTCGTACAGCAACAGATAATGATGAAGGAAAATATATTGCGGATGCGATACAGGAACAGAAATTACGAAATCATTACCGCAACAGCGATTTTGCCATCCTGTACAGAACAAATGCCCAAAGCCGAAGCTTTGAGGAAAGTTTGCGTCGTATGAATATCGCTTATCGGATATATGGAGGAATAAGTTTTTATCAGAGAAAAGAAATTAAAGATTTTCTAAGCTACCTGAGAGTAATAGTAAATCCCGGAGATGAGGAAGCCTTGAAAAGGATCATAAATTTTCCTGCAAGAGGAATCGGCAAAACAACTGTGGAAAAAGCAATTCTTTTTGCCAATCAGAACAATATTCCGATGTGGAATGTACTTGAACGTGCTTCGGGATTTGGGTATAGGGCATCTACCCTGGAAATCATCGGCAACTTTGTAATAATGATAAAAATGTTTCAAAGCGAATTGCAGAAAAAGAATGCTTATGATCTTGCAATTCTCGTTGGAAAGAACACTGGAATAATCAAGGAGCTTTTTAATGATAAAACAACCGAGGGACTTGCACGGTATGAGAACATCCAGGAGTTATTAAACTCAATCAAAGAATTCACCGAAACTCCTACTGAAGACGGGGAATTGCTTGATAAAAGTCTCGGCAGCTACCTTCAGCAGATAACCCTTTTGACCGATGCCGATGATGATAAAGGAGAAAGGGATGTAGTAAAGCTCATGACAATACATGCCGCCAAAGGGCTTGAATTTCCGGTGGTTTTTGTAGGCGGATTGGAAGAAACCCTGTTTCCCAATGCGATGTCAATTAATACCAGGGAAGAACTTGAAGAAGAAAGAAGATTATTTTATGTGGCAGTAACCCGTGCAAAGCAGAAGTTGTGGCTTACTTATGCTAATACACGTTATCGTTTTGGAAACCTTACTCAAAATGATCCAAGCAGATTTATTGATGAGCTTCCAGAAGAGCGTCTTGACCGTTCATTTGCAGGTGGAAATATGCGAAATAATCAAACGAATCTGTGGAATCCTTTTGAAAAAACAAAGAATTACTTTGGAAAACAACAAACAACCAGTCAACCAGCCCAAGCCATTCAGAAGCCATCTTATATTACAACACCCACCACTATCAGGATAAAAGAGCATATACCGTCACCTGATTTTGCGCCAAGCGATACTAGTGCTTTGAAGGAGGGCCAGAAAATAGAACATCAGAAATTTGGCTTCGGGGAAGTCATAAAAATGGAAGGCGCTGCGCATAATCCTGTGGCAACTGTAAAATTTGAACATAACGGCGAAAAGAAAATTATGCTCAATTATGCAAAACTTCGTATAGTGGGATAAAATCGAGACAATTATTAGCCTGTTTTCGAATTCCGAAAAAACCTCGGTTCGGGAAATGCTTAACAGTTCGTCCTTTACGATAAGCATAATTCTTGCTAACTTTGTCAACTAATTTTTTTGAAATGATAAAAACCGGTAATCCCGTAATAAGTATTTATACGGAAATGACTCCCAATCCAGAAACAATGAAATTTGTTGCTAATAAATTGCTGTATCCCGGAAAGAGCATTGATTTCCAGGATGAGGCAAGCGCTTCAGTGTCACCATTGGCTATGGAATTATTTAGTTTTCCTTTTATTAAGTCTGTATTTATAGCCAGCAATTTTGTAACGCTTACAAAAACAAACGAAACAGAAGACTGGCAGGATGTAATTCCCTCTGTAAAGCAATTTTTAAAGGAATACCTGGAAGAAGGAAAGTCTGTTGTGAATGAAGAAGAAATTGCAGCCAGGAAAACGACAAGCTCAAACACAGTAAGTGCGGATGATGGCGATGTTGTAAAACGAATTAAAGAGCTTCTTGAAAACTATGTAAAACCCGCAGTTGAGATGGATGGAGGAGCTATCCAGTTTAAAAGCTATGAAGATGGAAGGGTAAATCTTATGCTGCAGGGCAGTTGTAGCGGCTGTCCTTCATCAATGATTACTTTAAAAGCAGGAATCGAAGGAATGATGAAACGTATGATTCCCGAGGTGAAGGAAGTTGTGGCGGAAGCGGACTGAAGATAAACGGCATTAAAAATAACTATGGCATCTTTGACAGGATGCCATTTTTAGTTATTCTAAACTATTTTTGGTACTTAACGACTTATTTGAGCGTCTCAGAAATTTATCAACAATTTATATCAGACATGCGGCATACAACGCTGCTGGAATATATCGCCGTATTCTTCGGAATTGCTAGTGTATGGTATAGCCGTAAAGAAAACATTCTCGTTTACCCGGTTGGGCTAGTTAATACAATTACATACGTGTATATTAGTATCAACGGGAGCCTCTTTGGAGAAGCTTCTGTAAATCTTTATTATACAATTATGAGTATTTATGGGTGGATATTATGGGCCAAAAAAAATCAGCAAAAAGAGCATATTGTGATAATAACCTGGTCGGATAAAAAAGAATGGTTGGGACAAATATTCTTTTTTGTATCGGTTTATATAGCAATTTTCGTTTCCCTCACCTATCTTAAAAAAGACTTTGCCCCCGGCGCCATTCCGTGGGCAGATGCCTTTGCAAGTTCTACTGCGTTTACTGCGATGTGGCTTATGGCACGAAAAAAAGTGGAAAGCTGGTATTGGTGGATTGCTACTAATATTTCGTCTATTCCCTTATACTTTGTAAAACATTATGTATTTACAAGTATTTATTATTTTATTCTTTTGATAATGGCGTTCTCGGGATTGTATGAATGGATAAAAAGAGCTAAAAAACATATTGCAAAAAAAGAGGAAATACCTGAATGGAAACAATAAAAAAATTTGTGATAATTGGACCTGAGTCAACAGGTAAAAGCACGTTATGTGGTCAGCTGGCAAAACATTATCAAACACTTTGGGTGCCCGAATATGCAAGAGAATATCTTGAAAAAAATGGAACAGATTATTCTTACGAAAATTTGTTCGCGATTGCCAAAGGTCAAATTGAATTGGAAGAAAACATCACAAATAAAAGACTTCGGGAAAAACCCCTCCAAAACTTTACAGATGGTACATCATACTTACTATCTGATATTGTGTTTATTGATACAAATATGTATGTAATGAAAGTTTGGTGTGAATACGTTTTTGATAAATGTCACAACTGGATATTAAACCGCATTGCTGAAAGAAAATATGATGGCTACCTTTTGTGCGATGTGGATTTACCCTGGGTTAAAGATAATCTCAGGGAATATCCTGATATAGAAACAAGAAACAAATTATACCGTTATTATAAAGATATTATGGTAAATCAGTCCGAGCCCTGGACTAACATTAGTGGCAATTATGAGCAGAGACTCAAAAAAGCGGTAATATTTATAGAGAAAAAAGCGAAAAGATCATTTTAAAAGCGCCTGGATATCGGGATCTTTTTCAAGATTATTCATTTGCCGCAATATCCACGGAAAGCGTGACGCTACGTGAGCCGATAGTGGCTTTATCGTATAACCAATTGGGTTAGGAAGGCACGCCGCGATCAGCGCCGCCTCTTTTTTTGATAAACTTTTAGCCGGTTTATTAAAATAATGTTCGGCCGCAGCTTCAACTCCAAAAAGCCCTTTACCTGTTTCTGCCACGTTAAGGTACATTTCAAGAATTCTTTTTTTGCTCCATACGGTTTCAATCAAAAAGGTAAAATATACTTCCAACCCCTTTCTAAAAAATCCTCCATGTTGCCAGAGAAAAACATTTTTTGCTACTTGCTGACTGATGGTACTGGCACCACGTAGCGATTTACTTTTTTGATTATGTTTCATTGCCTTTTGAATGCTTTTGAAATCAAAACCGTTATGGTCCGGAAACAACTGATCCTCTCCGGCGATAACTGCCAGTTTTATATTCGAACTCATTTCTTTCATATTTACGTATCGCCGGTGAAGTCCATTGCCGTGCATTAAACTCCCTATTTGAGTAATAGTGACAGGAGGGTTTATCCATTTGCAGAAAAGAACATATACGAGTGAGAAAATAAATCCATATACAAAAATCTTTACCAGAGTTCGTAATATTCTTACAGGCAAGCCCCGCCTTTTTTCATTAGTTTTTATTGACAAAAGAATTGTTTATTTCACTGTAATGTATTCAAGAGAATATTTTTTTCCAAGCATCATTTTCTTATTACCTGATTTTAGAATAAGATAACCTACACCGGCCAGCAGAGCTGCTCCCCCAACAAGATAGGGACTGGCGTAATATCGTGTATTTGGTTTCGCAAACAGCCAGGAGCCTAAGCCAACAGTTGTTAAAAGAATTCCGCCACCAAAGAGAACTCCTCCTGAGCCCGTCCAATCAAAGCCCCTGTTTTTCTTTTTCCCGAAGCCTGTTATCTCCTTGTAATTGATGGCAAATGGATACACACCTACTGTATCCAACATATATACACCAAGGTTGGTGGGAACCTGCCTTATATCATATTGAATTAAAAATACTGAGTCGTGATTTATGGATTTAATTGTAGCGTTGTAATATCTCGTAGAGGTTGTGAAGCTTATTTCGTTGCCGGGGAAAAAAGTTTGGATAGTCCGGTTATTCTTTTTGAAAATAAGTATATCAGAGGGTTGTGCAAAGCAAAAGATCAAATTAAAAGTGAGGATGGCAAGGGCGAATACGGGTTTCATGAATGAATAGACTTTTTTAATAATAATAAAACTCCGGCAAGTAATACTGTTCCAAAAATGAGCAATATTAGTCCGGATACTTTATTAATTACTCTGATATTTTTTACTGTAAGCTTCGATCTTAGTTTACCTGCGAGCGTTACCTTGGCTACATCGGCCGTCATATTTATAAGTAGAGCGGTTGTAAAAATAATTATGCGTTCTTTTATGGTATGTGTTATGGCAATCGCCGTTGCTGCTGTAAGCCAGAAGGCTATCACGGCCGGATTAAGCGTGTTTAAAAGAAATCCCTGTAATGCAATTTTGGCGTGATCGCTGGCTCTTAGAGGTGGCAACAAAACATTTTCAGGATGCAGAGGCACTTTTTTAAAAAACATATAATAGCCACCCATAGCGATTAAGAAAATACTTCCGGCAATACCAATTGGTTTTTTAAAATCAAGAAGGTGTGTAACTAATTCGGAAAAAACATTGCTGAAAACTACTAGCACGAAATCGCTAATCCACACGCCGATAATAAAACTAAAGCCGCCTTCTTTGCCGTTATTAATACTTTGTTTAATTATTGTGAAAATAACAGGACCCACAGAGATAACAAGCAACAACCCCATCGCAAAACCTTTAAGCATTGCCTGAATAACATCTTCCATATAAAAAAGAAGCGTTTAATATTAGTAAAATTGCAGGAAAATAAAACTACAATTTAAATCGCAACCGGGGTTGCTATGTATATATTAGTAAATCAAAAATTAAACCCGTTCGCCTTTTAAAAATTTTTGCCAGTCCTCAAGCATTTTCCCTTTCAATACCCTCGGGAACTTATGCTGACCGCCAACTTTACCTTTGGCCTTCATAAATTTCATGAACGTTGCCTCAGAAAGTACATCAACAAATACTTGCTTGAGTGCATGCTTCCTTTCTACTTCATAATCATCATTTAATTCTTTAAGCTTTTCATCAATCATTATTTTCAATTTCTCTGAATTCACATTATCATCAGTAGAAACAAACCAGTGATGTGCAAAAAAACTGCCATAAGGCACACCCGCAACGGTAAATTCTCCTATAGAAATATTGAGTTCTTCGCTCACTAACTTTATTGCCTGGTTCATGTTATCCACGCTTAAGTGTTCTCCCACCAGGCTAAGAAAATGTTTAGTGCGACCTGTAATTACAATTTCATTTTTCTCAATATCAACAAATTTAATTGTGTCCCCGATAAGGTATCGCCATGTGCCCGCATTGGTACTGATAAGAATAGCATAGTTTTTATTTTCTTCAACCTCATGTATCATTAGCGTCTCAGGGTTTTCAATCATATTCCCTTCGCTATCAAAATTTTTATAATCAAAAGGAACAAATTCAAAAAAGATATTATTGTTTAAAGCAAGGCGCATTCCTTTGGCATCCTGCCGGTTTTGATACGCCAAAAATCCCTCGCTGGCAAGATAAGTTTCTATAAATGTAATAGGCTTGCCTAATAACCGGTTAAACCCCTTTTTATACGGCTCAAGCGCTACACCGCCATGCACATAAAATGCAAGGTTGGGCCATATTTCATGAATATTTTTAAGATTGTATCTCTCTATCACCTTTTCCATGCAAAGTTGAACCCAGGCCGGCACGCCTACAAGAAACGCGATATCCCATTGTGGCGCTCTCTCGACAATCTCATCAAGTTTTTTTGACCAGTCAGGGTTCTTGGCAATTTTTCTCCCCGGCTTATACATTCCCTGGAACCAAAACGGAATATTTTTTGCCTGGATGCCGCTAAGATCACCCGCATAATATGTCGCCGATTTTTGTAAGTGTGTGCTGCCGCCTAACATTAGCCATCCCTTGCCCACCGATTTTTTAGGAACATTTGTATAGCTTGCAAGACTGATAAGCTGACGTATGCTGGTAAGTGTATTAGCTCGTATAAGTTCTTTGGTTATGGGTATGTATTTGCTCGAAGAGTCACTTGTGCCACTGCTTAACGCAAAAAATTTAATGATTCCCGGCCAGCAAACGTCTGGCTTGCCATCTAAAGCTCTATACCACCATTCGTGAAATATTTTGCTATAATCATAGGTGGGCACCTTTTCCTGAAATGCCTTGCCAGGATGCCTGTCTAAAAGAATTTTGTCGAAATGATATTTTTGGCCAAACTCTGTAAAGCGGGATTTTTTCAACAATTTAATTAAAACTTTTACCTGTTGTCTCCGGGGTGAGCTAATGGGAATGTTCAGCGCCCTTGAAAGAGATTTAGGAAGTTTTAATTCAATTAATGCCATCAATTTGAAAGTTAAGACTTCAACAAATTTAATAAATACTACATGCAGATGAACAATTAATTTACAAGTGGTTATAAGCTAACAATTTTTTCTAATCAATAGTTTCACATCCGCATTTGGCAATTATCATTAGAATTCAAGCAAGTTAGAAAAATCTGTTTTTATATTGAATAAATCAGACAATGTTTTAAAGGCATGGCTAATCGAGGTTATCATTTCCGGTTAATAAGTATAAGTTACCATATACTAAACAACTTAAAAATGTATAACAAAATAAACAAAACTTAGCATTTCAAAGCACATTTATGTATTAAATTCAAATAAAAAAAATTAATCGACTAAATAAAGTACAAAAGGGGTGTGTAGTTTTTAATCAGGATTTCCCCTGGCAATTTTGTCAGGGGATTTTTTATATTCTTACATTGTCGACTTTTCCACCGCTTTGTAATTCAAAGAGTAAATTTATTATGCAAAAATTTACATTAATTTTATAATTATTACGGTTAGCATATATTTACATTAGGTTACCCCCGGTTTACATATTTTCCGGATACGGATTTCTAAAAATTAAATAAGATTTCTTACATGTATAATCACATCTGGAAAAAATATTTGCCAATAATTAAAATTTTAATGAAAAAAGCCGCTGCTGAAGACCAGGTTTTGGATCTTAACAGGGTAGATTTTGAGCGGGCAGGTACCGGTCGGAAGGCTGGCTATAAATTTACCATTGAGCTTACGGATGGAAAGGTTGGAAACGTTATTAGTGGCTCGACCTTGGCGATGCACCTTGCCTCGGTAATAATAGAAGATGAGGGTGCCAAAGAAATTATGAAAAATAATAATTATGAGATCAGCTTAAACACTAAGTTCCAGCTATCCATAAAAAATGTCACTTCGGTAGATGACGGCGGTGAATCTGAAGTAAAAAAAAAGGAGAAGCTATCTCCAGATGATGAAACGACATAATTGTTTAGATGATATCTCCATTCTTTTCAAGTTTACGTTTTGTAACTATTAGGACAGATTCATGAATAAAGGGATTGAAATGGTTATTTTGAAAAAAAGGCTAAATGAAACCAAGATCAAAAAAATATTATCAGAGAAGAAAAGAAAATAATGGTGAAAAGAAAGGATCAGTAAGTGAGGCAGGCTACAGCGAAGAGAATAAAGCTACATCAAGACAGTCTCCTAAAAAAAATCCTGCTCCTTCAAAATCGCAGGATGATCCTTTGGCCGATGCGTTGGCGAGCCAAAATGCTTCTACAGAACAAAAATAATTATACATGGTGATTGTCTAAGAAATTATTTTTGAAATTCAAATAATCAATCATGGTTATGAAAATTAAATCTTTAGGTAATTGGGGTTTAGTTGCTTCAGCCATGGGGCTTGGTTGTATGGGTATGAGTGAATTTTATGGAGGAACAAATGACGTGGAATCTATTAAAACAATCCAAAGAGCATTTGACCTTGGTATTACTTTTTATGATACAGCAGATGCTTACGGCCCATTTAAAAACGAAATTCTTGTTGGCAAAGCCATTCGTTCTTTCAGAAGCGAAGTGACGCTTGCTACAAAATTTGGTATTGTAAGAGATCCTTCAAATCCGCAGGCGAGAGCAATCAATGGTAAACCTGAATATATAAAGACTGCCTGTGAGGCAAGTCTAAAGAGATTGGATGTTGAAGCAATTGATTTGTATTATCTGCACCGCAAAGATCCGGATACACCAATTGAGGACACGGTAGGGGCAATGGCCGAGTTAGTACAGGAAGGCAAAATAAAAGGCATAGGCTTAAGTGAAGTAAACCTCGAAACATTATTAAAGGCGCATGATATTTATCCAATTACGGCATTACAATCTGAATATAGCTTATGGAGCAGGGAGCCTGAAGAGGAAATAATACCAGCCTGCAACGAAATGGGAATCGCTTTTGTGGCATATAGTCCACTAGGCCGCGGCTTTTTAACCGGGCAAATAAAAAAATTTGATGATTTTGACGAAGAGGATTATCGCAGAATGTCACCACGTTTCCAGGAAGATAATTTTTATAAAAACCTTGAACTGGTGAAAAAAGTAGAGTTGCTCGCTCAAGAAAAAGGATGTACACCCTCACAACTTGCGCTTGCCTGGGTGCTTGCACAGGGTGAATATATTTTTCCAATACCAGGCACAAAAAAAGTAAAATATGTGGAGGAAAATGTTGCCGCTGTGAATATAACTTTAACTCCTGAAGAATTGCAACAAATTAATAAAGCTTTTCCTGAAGATATAGCTTCGGGCCAACGTTATCCAGAGGCAATGATGAAAAGCGTTAATCAATAGAATTTATTGGCTTATCATTTGAAAGGAACACTTTAAAAAAAGTATGCCCGAAGGGCCATCGATAATAATTTTAAAGGACGCTGTTCAGCAGTTCAAGGGGAAAAAAGTAATAAAGGTTGAAGGCAATAGTAAGTTGAAAATTCAAAGATTATCCGGCAAAAAAATTATTGATTTTAAAAGCTGGGGCAAGCATTTTCTAATCTGTTTTAAAAATTTTACGGTCCGTATTCATTTTATGCTTTTTGGTAGTTATCGCATTAACGAGCAACGCCCGGCGATTCCCCGCCTCACTTTAATTTTCGATCAGGGTCAACTTAATTTTTATGCGTGCTCTCTAAAATTTATTGAAGAGAAAATTGATGTCATTTATGACTGGACTGCCGATGTAATGAATGATGAATGGGATGCAAAAGCTGCAAAGAAAAAATTGAAGCAGAATCAGGAACAAATTATATCCGATGCTTTGCTGGACCAGGATATTTTCGCAGGTGTTGGAAATATAATAAAAAACGAAGTGCTGTTTCGGACACGCATTCATCCAAATAACCAAATTCGTAACATTCCCACGGCAAAATTAAACGAGGTCATAAAAGAAGCCCGTATCTATAGCTTTGATTTTCTTAGATGGAAAAAAGATTTTGTATTAAGAAAGCATTGGCTCGCATACTCAAAAAAAATTTGTCCAAGAGATAAAGTTCCTTTTATAAAAAAATATCTTGGTAAAACTAAGCGTAGGACTTTTTATTGTGAGATGTGCCAGGTATTGTATGAAAGTGATTGAAAAGAGAAAAGAAAATGTTCAATAATACTACAATGGCATACGGGGTTGTTTCTTTATACCGTACATCTAAAAAAAAATTTATGATCCGAAAATTAAAATCAGGAGAGTATCGTTTGTACTCAAAAAAGAAAGACCCAAAAACAAATAAACGGAAAAACTTAGGAACTTTTAAAACAAGATCAGCCGCGGAAAAACATGAACAGGAAGTTCAATATTTTAAAAGACATTAAAAGCGAGATCTTCAGTTCATTGATAGCGAGGAAGCATTAAAAGTATCTCCCTGGTTGATGTCTCCGGTCTCATATCCTTTTTTAAACCAATACATCCTTTGAGCGGAAGTTCCATGGGTAAAGGCATCCGGTGTTACAGTTCCGGTAGCTTCCTGTTGAAGCCTGTCGTCACCAATTGCATTTGCTGCATTTAAAGCCTCATCTATATCGGATGATTTAATAACATCTTTCATCTTTTGGTCATAATGCGCCCAAACCCCGGCATAAAAATCTGCCTGGAGTTCCAGGCGAACGGAATATTTATTGTATTCAGCTTCGCTGACCTGCTGACGAATTCTATCCATTTTTTGAGTAGTGCCCAATAAATATTGAATGTGATGGCCGACTTCATGCGCTACCACATATGCCATTGCAAAATCTCCTGAAGCATTAAACCTTTGGTTCAGTTCCTGAGCAAATGAAAGATCAATATATAGATTTTGATCAGCAGGACAATAAAAAGGGCCACTTAACGAACTGGCATTTCCGCATCCGGAAGATGTTGCATCTCTGAAAAGAACCAGGGTGGGTCTACTATATGTCCTTCCCATATCACCAAAAATTTTTGCCCATACATCTTCAGTATCTGCCAGTACAACTTTTACAAACGAAGCTTCTTTATCATCTGCAGCCTTTTCTTCTGCGGTCATTTCCTGCTGTTGAGGCTGCTGTTGTAAATCCTGCTGCAACTGATTTACATCGCCGCCTCCCAAAAGAAATTTTGCCAGGATGAAAATAATTCCTAGTATCCCACCTCCTACTGCTACGTGACCGCCGGTAATTCCTCTGCGATCATCTACATTATCACTTTCTCTTCTGCCTTGCCATTGCATTTTTTAAATTTTATAGGTAACAAATTATTGTTTCGTACTAAGCAACAAATTATCGTATCTCTTTTTTGTCTAACATTATTCCACAACCTTTATAAAGTATCCCTTCATAATTTACAGTCACTTTGTATTGATATAAATAATCACTCATGCCGTCGCTGCAAAATTGTGGAAAAATTGTAATAGTCCAGCTTGATGAATCCTTTTTTATATTATAAAAGATGCTGTCGTTATTTACTACAGGCTTTTCAGCAGGCGCAGTTACCGGGTTTTTCCAGTCAGCAAGCTTAAATTGAATAAATTTTTCATTATCGATTTCAAGATTCCAGAAAGGCTCATTACCTGATCCTGCAAAATCAATTCCCTCAGAGCGTTTTTTATTCCAGGCGGGATTAATAGAAGCAAGTTTTCTTTTGGTAAGCATGTATTTGTACGAGTCGTTAACGGGAATCCCATTTATACTGATACCAAACAAAGTGTCCTTTCTTTTAATTAAACTGATGGCAGTTTTGTTATTTTGAGATAATTCAATTTTTCCATCTTTTAATTGCCATGTTCCTTCACTTGTCTCCGGCATTGAATTTTTACTCCAAACTACTTGTTCCTGCTCGTAGCTTTTGTCATCTTTAAATACTATCGTTTGTTGTATACCCTCGCATCCCTTACATGGGAATACCCCCTGGTAGGTACCTGAAGGGAGACTATCAGGAAGTTCTGCCCCTATAACAGACTCTTTTATAGTGATAGCGGTATCCTGTACTTTTGTCGTATCACTGGCATATTCTGTTTTCTGTTCGCCACCTTCATTGCAGGAGTTAAAAATGGTTAGTAAAAAGAGCATACAAAGGAAAATTTTCATCGGGCAAAATTTCTATGAAAATAGAATAAAAACATTAAAACATTTTTTTGCTTCAGGCGGATCATTTTGCAAATAACAGGCAGTTAAAATCTATAAAAAGGTATTATGTCTTCGTCATTGCTAAAATACTTACTACTCTTGCTAAAATTATTAGTGTTAATAACTTATATTATCTATCTTTGAGCAACTAATAACTTTACAGTAAAATCTATAATTAATATTTTATGGCTAATACAGAAAAAAATGCAGATAAAAATTCTGAAAAATTAAAAGCTCTCAAGCTTACTATAGATAAAATCGACAAAGATTTTGGAAAAGGAAGTGTGATGATGATGAACGAAAGATCGCAGGAACCGCAAGCCGCTATTTCAACAGGTTCTATTGGTCTTGATGTTGCCCTTGGAATCGGGGGCTTACCAAAGGGCCGAGTTGTTGAAATTTATGGCCCGGAATCTTCAGGTAAAACAACCTTAGCGATTCATGTTATAGCGGAGGCGCAGAAAAAAGGTGGTATGTGTGCTATCATTGATGCCGAACATGCTTTTGATAGCGCCTACGCAAGAAGACTCGGAGTTGATGTCGATAATCTTTTAATAAGCCAGCCCGACTATGGTGAACAGGGTTTGGAAATTGCAGATAGATTAATACTTTCAGGAGCATTGGATGTTGTAGTTATAGATTCTGTGGCGGCACTTGTACCAAAAGGAGAATTAGAAGGTGAAATGGGCGATAGTAAGATGGGTTTACAGGCGAGGCTTATGAGTCAGGCTTTGAGAAAATTAACAGCCACAATAAGTAAAACAAACTGTTGCTGCATATTTATTAATCAGCTACGGGATAAAATTGGTGTGATGTTTGGAAACCCTGAAACAACAACCGGTGGTAATGCATTGAAATTTTATTCATCTGTACGTCTCGATATTCGACGCATGGCACAAATAAAAGACGGTGACGAGTCTATAGGAAATCGCGTAAAAGTAAAAGTGGTTAAAAATAAAGTAGCCCCTCCTTTTCGTATTGCTGAATTTGATATCATTTTTGGAACCGGTATTTCTAAGACCGGGGAAATAATTGATATGGGTGTTGAAATGGGAATTATACAAAAAAGCGGCAGTTGGTTTAGTTACGATACCACTAAACTCGGCCAGGGCAGAGATTCGGTGAAGCAGCTTTTGGTAGACAATCCTGAGCTCGCTGCAGAGCTCGAAGGAAAAATAAGAGCAAAGATCGCAGAAATGAATGCTGGCTGAAGCAGGTAATAATTTTTTTTAAGGCCATCTTAAAAGGGTGGCTTTTTTTATTATATCAAGTGCGGGAGTTCAAATTAAAATGCTAAAATACCACAGGCAACTTTTTTTACTAAAAACGCATTTATACTTTTATAGAGCATTACAATATGTTGATTTTTACATGGACACGTCAGAACTGATTAAGGAAGCTAAACGAGGAAGCTCTGCCGCACAAAAATGCCTGTTTGATCAGTGGGCAGAAAGAATGCTGCTTATATGCCGCCGCTATGTAAAAAATAATGAAGATGCTGAAGAATTATTATTGGATGGGTTTTATAAGTTCTTTAAAAATTTATCTTCATTTTCTTTCCAGGGTGATGCGGCCTTTTTTGGATGGCTGAAAAAGATTATGGTGAATGAATGCCTGATGTTCCTTCGTAAAAAAAATGCGTTCATAATTGTATCTGATACGGTCGTTGAAGATATTTCGCTGGAAGAGGAAGCGCTCAATAATTTGTCGGCTGTCGAAATTTATAATCTTATCATTCAACTTCCCGTAGGGTACCGCACTGTTTTTAATTTATATGAGATAGACGGAATGAAACATACCGAAATCGCTGTGTTGCTTGGTATTTCAGAAAATACATCGAAGTCACAATTGTTTAAAGCAAAAAATTTATTGCAAAAAATGTTATCATCAAACGGAATTGAATATGTCAAACGGAAATCTCAATAATACGGGCAACTGGAAAAGTAAACTAGATGAACTGGAAAGTTTACCTGGTAAAACGTTGCCGGATAAAAATTTTTTATGGGAAAAGCTGCATCAAAGACTCGGCGAAAAAGAAGGAAATAAAAAAGCTTTGTGGTATTGGGTTGCAGCCGCCTGCCTGGTATTTGCTTTAATATCTCCATTTTTAAATCCGGATAGGGAAAGACATCAAATTCTGAAACATCAAGTGGCGAAAAAACAGACGGAGAAACTAATTATTCAGCCTGCACCTATCAGTAAAAAAGGTGAAATTAAAGTTATAAATCCCGTTTTGTTTAAGAAGAATGAAACGACCACTAATGACCAAAATAAAAGTAAACCGGAAATTTCAAGCCGTATAAAAAACTCAGTTCATGTACCCAATTCCGTTAGTGAACACGATGTGGCAGCTCAAACAATAATTACTGGGCCGTCTCTGATAGATACTATTTTGAATATTACGGACGAGCTTCCCGTAAGGAAGAAATTAAAAGTGGTTCATATAAATGAATTGGGAGACCCTGTCGAAAAATCTACGGATATCGCACATAGCAAGGAGACACATTCTTTTAAATTCAAATTTGCCAACCAGGTGGTTTATATAAATTCCGCTCCGGTGTCTAATACAAATGGGTTCACTGTTTTAAAAATGAAATCTTCTCCAAACTAAAATAATATGAAAAGAATAATTACTGTATTGATGCTTCTTGTAAGCATCCTGCCAAATCTTTGCGCACAAACAAGTAATAAATCAGATAAGGTATTTGAAGTTCCCGAAAATATCATTATTACCAGGCGCTTTTATATTAATCTTGAAAAAGGAAACAAGCTTACAATCGAACTTACCGATATAACAGACCTTGAAAGGATTGCGAATATTGATTCGTTGTTACAAATCTTTATTGATGATATTACTCCTTTAAAAGATTCAATCTCTGATCCGCTTACTTCAAAGCGTATAGATTATTTGACCGATGCTCAAAACAGGAAAAAAATAAGGCTTCAGCAATTTCAGCCAAAAGGCGCATCATTTCTTGCAGGCAACGGAGAGCTTGCTTCTTTAAGGACGGAACAGGATACAATCAATATCATAGGGATCATTCCTAATCCACCAAAGCCGTCAGAAAAA
Source organism: uncultured Chitinophagaceae bacterium (assembly GCA_963798665.1). Classification (GTDB taxonomy): domain Bacteria; phylum Bacteroidota; class Bacteroidia; order Chitinophagales; family Chitinophagaceae; genus Ginsengibacter. The sequence continues at coordinate 95,646 of CAWCUN010000028.1, forward strand.
ATAAGCCTTACACATCCACGTTATTATCATCTTACTTTCTATCTTAATAATATAAACGAATTGGCGGAATACCTGCATGGTGTTCTGACAGAGAAAATTCAAACCATTCAAAGTAACGTTAATGCAAAATGGCCGCTTATATTAGGCGGTGGCTCACACTACCTGTCAAAAGATAAAAGTATATCTGCTGACAAGCCTAAAGGTTTTACTCCGGGCGGAACAGGTGATTTTCTTGAAGCGATGATTACAGTTAATGTGCAGAATTATAAAAATTATTTTGTGCCTTCATTCAGCCTTGGAGCAATGTTTGTATTCACCAATAGAGACAGAACTTTTAAATGGGAACCCGGGATATTTTGGGAACCACATTTTTTATTTGCAAGAGATACTGCGGGGAAACTAAAAACCTATAGAAACGATTTTCTAACACTTACTTACGGACAAGGTGGAACAACAGATTATAATCCACAAAAAGCTTTTGCATACAGCGCCGTGTTTTCATTGGGATATCTTATCCGCAGGCAGGGAGATTTTATTGATAAAAATACTTTTCGTTTAGGTGCAGGAAAGTTGAGGTTATTAAAAACGGATATAGAACCCTCAATGTATTTTAATAATTTTTTTAAAGATGTTACCCCGGGAATAAGGATCAGCCAAAGATTTTAGCGAATCAAATAATTTATCCAACTATTATTTATTCAAATGTATAAAGCTATTTTCATTTCAATTGTTTGTCTTTTCATTTTTAAAAATGCAAGTCCACAGAGTAGAAAGAAGGATCAATTAACAAAGCAGCTTGATCCATTAATATCTGAAAAATATAAATCAATTGCTCCTGGTTGTGTTGTTTTGGTTGCCTATTAAGCCGGTTGTTCCTCCGACATTTCGGTGAAGTCAGATTTTCAAATTCAATTCTGCCACACACTCAATATGATGCGTATGTGGAAACATATCAACAGGTTGTAATTTTTCAACAGAAAATTTTTCACTGAGCAATTGCAAATCTCTCGCCTGTGTGGCGACATTGCAGCTTACATACACTATTTTTTCAGGGGCGATTTCTATAAGTTTCTGTACAAGCTTTCCGTGCAGCCCTGCTCGTGGCGGATCCACAATTATTACATCAGCCTTACCATGTTCATTAAAAAATCCGTCATTGCATATTTCAATCACGTCTCCACAAAAGAAAGATGTATGGTTAATATTATTGAACGCAGCATTTTCCTTTGCATCTTTTATGGCATCTTCAACTGCATCTACACCAATAATTTTTTTAGTTTGCTTACTTAAGAAAATTCCTATACTGCCAGTACCACAATACAAATCATAAACGATCTCATGTTCATCAAGAGCTGCAAAATCTTTCACAACATTGTATAATCGTTCAGCCTGTTTAGTATTTGTTTGAAAAAAGGATTTCGGAGAAATTTTGAAAACAAAATCTCCAAGCCTCTCAATTACATAACCCTTACCGGTTACGATTTTGGGCCAAAGGTCATATATACTGTCATTCCACTTTCCGTTGATAGTATACAAAAGCGTGGTTATGAAAGGAACTTTGTCCAATAAATGTGTACATATTTTTTCTCTTTCAATTTTATCATCATAAGCAAAAACCATATTTACCATGAGTTCACCTGTAGTGCAATGGCGGATAATAATATTTCTCAGCCAGCCTTTGTGTTCTTTTATATCATAATAACTATACTTATTTGCAACAGAAAAATCACGCAGGGTATTCCTGATTGCATTGTTTAGATCATCCATGAGCCAACATTCATAAATGTCGATAATTTTATCATACATCCGTGGTACATGATATCCCAAAGCCGTTCCCGGCCATGTATCATCACCCAGTTCTTCAATCTGTCGTGTTGTTAAAAACTTCTTATTGCTGAAAGTAAATTCAAGTTTATTTCTGTAATGAATCGTCTTTTCTGAACCGATAATAGGCAATATGGGAACCTTATCAAGTTTTCCAATTCTCTTAAACGCTTCTGCAGCCTCCTGCTGTTTATATTCAAGTTGTTTTTCATAGGGTAGCATTTGCCATTTACAACCACCGCACACGCCAAAGTGGATACAAAAAGGCTCAATTCTTTCTTTACTAAATGCTTTTATTTTAGTGGCTTTACCTTGCGCCCAATCTTTTTTATTCTTGCTTATTAACACATCCGCGACATCCCCTGGTACAGCACCTTCCACAAAAACTACTTTGCCTTCCACATGACCGAGTGCCCTTCCTTCGGCTGCATAGCCGGTAACGGCGAGATTCTCCAGGATAATTTTTTTTCTCTTCAATCCTGCAAAAATAGTGCAACTAAAGAGCCCAATCATGGTTGCACGCAAAATGTTAAGTATTTTGCACCGATAGCTCTTTTTAGTCAATTTGAATATTTTTGTCCCCTATTTTCGAAAGTCAATGAAAACATTTTTTACAATAATTTTTCTTTTTGTAATATCGTTTGCTTCTGTTGCACAAGGTTACAAGGTTACATTGCAATCGCCCAACTATAGTAGCGGGATCGCTTATCTTACTTATTACTATGGGAAAAATATTAATGTAGAAGATTCTGCGGCCGTGAGTCCTAAAGGTGTTGCCGTATTTCAAAAAAATGAGAAGCTTCTTCCCGGGATATACTCAATTGTGTTTCCTGGTAAAAACAAATTATTTGATTTTCTCGTGGATAAAGAACAGGAGATTTCAATAAAAGCAGATACTGCCGATCTCATAAATAAAACAAGTATAACAGGCTCAAAAGAAAATGTTCTTTTTCAACAGTATCAAAAATTTATTGCTTCAAAAAGTGGCCGACTGCAAGAGGAGCTCAATTCTTTTAAGGCCGCTAAAAATAAAAATGACAGTGATCTTCATGAAAAAAATTATAAAGACCTTACTAAGGAGTTAAATGACTACAGGGAGAAAATTATGAATGAGCATCCGGAATCTATGCTTGCAACTTTACTTAATGCAATGCGGGAGCCCAAGGTATTGGATACAAAACCTGTTACCAGGGAGGATTCATTAAACAACTATGATTATTATAAGAAACACTATTGGGATGGGATCACGTTTACCGATGATCGCATTTTGAGAACTCCGTTTTTTCTTCCAAAACTGGAAAGGTTTTTTAATGAAGTGGTATCGCCTGCACCGGATTCAATTATTAAAGAGTCAGATTATTTATTGCTAAGAGCAAGGACTACTCCTGAAATGTATAAGTTTTTATTAAACTGGCTTACCGACGAGTACATTAATCCAAAATATATGGGCCAGGATGCAGTGTTTGTGCATTTATTTGAAAAATATCATTCGAAAGGAGTTTCTTCATGGCTCAACGAAAAGCAAATCACGGCAATTTCAAACAGGGCTTATATGCTAATGTCTAACCTGATAGGCGAGCAGGCTGCCGATCTTGAGATGGTGGATTCCAGCGGGAAAAGCACACCATTATACAGCATTAATGCAGAATATATTATTATTTGTTTCTGGGACCCCACATGTGGTCATTGCCGTGAGGAAGTACCCAGGCTCGATTCTTTATATCATGCGAAATGGCAGAAGGAAGGGGTTAAAATTTACGGTGTGCTTACTGAAACCAAGGAGCAGGATAAATGGAGGGAATTTATAAATAAGTACAATTTAGAAAGCTGGATAAACGTTTACCAGACCGATAAGCAAAAGAAAGAAAGTGAGGATGCTAAAAGGCCTTCATATAAACAACTATATGATGTAACCCAAACTCCCACGCTATATCTGCTGGATAAGGACAAACATATTATTGCGAAAAAATTAACGTGGCAACAAATGGATGACTTACTTGATATGAAAATTAAAAGCAAAACTTCCGCTAATAGCAATAATGCCGGTCAATAAATTATTGCCATATTTTATTTCTTTAAAACCCAGGGTATTTAAATTATTTTCTGATGAAAAAACTGTTTTTGTTAATTATTTTTTTCTCTTTTCTTTCTGCGTCGTATTGTCAAACCCTTTTTACTTATGGAAATAATGCTGTAAGTAAAAATGAATTTTTAAGGGCTTATAATAAGAATAGAACAGGCGGCAATAATAATGAACAGGCAATCAAAGACTACCTCGATCTGTATATAAAATTTAAGCTCAAGGTACAGGCTGCCAAAGACATGCATCTTGACACACTTCCTTCTCTAATATCAGATCTTCAGAATTTTAGGAGCCAAATCGAAGAAAATTATCTTAAAGACGAAAAGGAGACGAATGCTTTGATTGATGAAGCATTTAACCGAAGTAAAAAAGATATTCATGTTCAGCATTTTTATGTTTCAGTAAATGATAAAATGCCCCCGGCAGATACATTGAAATTATATAAAGCCATCAATGAAACATACAACGAACTTAAAAAGGGAGGAAAGGACTACGAGGGAATTCTTTCTGAAGTAAAAGAAGAAATCGCTCCGGTGCATGGCAACGATATCGGGTTTATTACCGTGTTTACATTGCCTTACGAATTTGAAAATATAGTTTACAATTTGAAACCGGGCGAGGTAAGTAAACCTTATCGTTCTGCAAAGGGATGGCATATTTTTAAGAATGAGGAAGAGAGACCCGCAGTCGGAAAAATGAAAGCGGCCCAGATTTTATTTGCAGTGCCTGCAGGCAATATCGGTATGAGAGATCATGCAAAGCAATTAGCAGATTCGGTGTACAATGCATTAAAATCCGGGGCTGATTTTGGAGAGATGGCAAAGATGTATAGCAATGACAGAACAACGTATATGAACGGGGGGATTATGCCTGAATTCGGCGTTGCAAAATATGATGGTGGTTTCGAGCATGTTGCTTTCTCGCTTAAAAATGATAGTGACATTTCCGAACCTTTCCAGACTGAATTCGGATATCATATTATTAAGCGAATTTCACGGTCACCCGTACCTGAAAATAAGAGTGATGAAGCCTATATGGAAAACCTGAAACAGGAAGTATTGAATGATAAACGAATTGAAATAGCAAAAGAAAAATTCGTAAAGGAAGTACTCGCAAAAGTGGGATACAAAAAAAACGTATCAGTAAATGAAAAAGATCTTTGGAAGATTACGGACACTTTTGCCATTTCAAATAAAAAAATATCATCGGGCAACGTAAATGTAAACACTGTTTTGTTTTCTTTTAACAATGAAAAAGTAACAGCGGGTGACTGGATGCTATATGCAAGAAATGTAAAAAATACTTATGCAGCCCATGCGGAGCAAGCATATCCTGATATGTTTAAAAATTATGTTTCGGTGGCGGCTCTTGAGAACTACAGGAAAAGACTGCAGAATTTTAATGATGACTTTAAATACCAGCTGGAAGAATTTAAAGAAGGTAATATGCTTTTTGAAGTAATGGAAAGAGAAGTATGGACAAAAGCATCCGGTGATAGTACAGGCCTTAAGCAGTATTACGATGAGCATAAGGCAAATTATAAATGGGATGCAAGCGCTGATGCCGTTTTATTTTCCTGCGCCAGCGAAACGGTGGCCAAAGATGCAATCGCAGGCCTAGGCAATGGACAAAGCTGGAGAGACATTATTGCGGAAAATTCATCTCAAATACAGGCAGATTCCTCAAGGTATGAATTAAGCCAGATCCCGGTTGCAGAAAAAACCAATTTTCAGCCCGGCCTTGTTACAGCCCCTGTTGTAAACAGTGGCGACGGCACAACTGTGTTTTCAAAGATAATTAAACTGTATCCACCGGATCAGCAAAGAGACTTTGAAGAAGCCCGGGGATTGGTGATTAATGATTATCAAAATGTTATTGAGAAAAAATGGATTCAAGAGCTGAAGAAAAAATACCCTGTAACAATTAATCAGAAAGTTTTGCAGTCGATCTTATAAATGCCAAGGGTAAAAAAATCTTTTTGCAAAGCCAGGTCGCGAATGCAGAAAATTATTTCAGCCCGGATTTCGTATTATCATACCAATTCTTTAACAGCATTTGCAATTACGTGGGGCTTACCTAAAGTATAATAGTGCAACACAGGTACTCCTGCTTTTTTCAGTTCCTTTGATTGTGCAAGTAACCATTCAGTTCCTACGATTTCTACATCAGCATCCGCTTTGCATTTTAAAATTTCATTACTAAGCTCTGTCGGGATATCCACATAAAATGTACGCGGAAGAACTGCAAGTTGTTTCTTTGAAGTTATAGGTTTAAGTCCCGGGATTATAGGAACCTGGATTCCGGCCTCCCTGCATTTCTTTACGAACTCGAAAAATTTTTTGTTATCAAAAAACATTTGAGTAGTTATATAGTCGGCCCCCGCATCAACTTTCATTTTGAGATAGCGAAGATCACTTTCCATATTGGGTGCTTCAAAATGCTTTTCAGGATAGCCGGCAACACCTATACAAAACTGGGTTTTGTACCCGTCTCTTATATCTTCTTCAAGGTAAATTCCGTTGTTAAGATTTATTGTCTGTTTTAAAAGGTCAAGGGCATAAGAATGGCCGTTTTCTTCAGGTTCAAAAAGAGTTTCATTTTTTGCAGCGTCTCCACGAAGTACCAACACATTATCAATCCCGAGAAAAGCAAGGTCGATTAAAGCATTTTCTGTTTCCTGTATATTAAAACCGCCGCAAATTAAGTGTGGCACAGCGTCAACTTTATAATGATTCATTATTGCTGCGCATATGCCCACGGTGCCAGGCCTTTTACGCACTTCCACTTTTTCAAATGTGCCATCGGCTTTCTTTTTAAAAACTTGTTCACTACGGTGATAGGTGACATTTATAAAAGCCGGCTTAAACTCCATCAGCGGATCAAGATGATTATAGATAGATTCAATTGTTTTCCCTTTAAGGGGAGGCAATATTTCAAATGAAACTACGGTATCTTTCGCTTGTTTGATGTGTTCAGTAACTTTCATTTTTAAAAAATAGATGCAAACATAAACTCAAAAAGCCAATAGTCAAAAAGTCAGTAATTGTACAAAAATTTTTAAAAGCCGGCACCAACTGCCAATACCTTTTCATTATTGACTAAATCAATTTATCAAACGAGAAAGATGTTAGCAAAGTATTAATGTTCATTCGCTTATTTTTGTTTAAATACTTTTGTTTTGAACCAGATTATTTACGCCAAAGAACTTACAAAGCACTACGGAAAACGAACCGTTAACGATAAAGTTTCTTTCCAGGTAGAGCAGGGTGAAATTGTTGGACTGCTGGGACCCAATGGTGCAGGCAAAACAACATCGTTTTACCAGGTAGTAGGGTTGGTGAAACCAGATTATGGAGATGTTTTTTTAAATGATATTAACATCACAAAACTCCCCATGTATAAGAGAGCTCAAATGGGCCTTGGATATTTGCCACAGGAAGCAAGTGTTTTCAGGAAGCTTACCGTAGAAGATAATATTTCAGCAGTATTGGAAATGACAAAGCTTTCAAAAATTCAGCAAAGAGAAAAATTGGAAACTTTGATGCTCGAGTTTCATCTTAGTCATGTGCGTAAAAGTAATGGTGATGTATTGAGTGGTGGGGAAAGGCGACGCACAGAAATAGCGAGAGCGCTGGCGGTTGACCCAAAATTCATTTTGCTGGACGAGCCTTTTGCCGGAATAGATCCCATTGCCGTGGAAGATATTCAAACTATAGTTACCCGTTTAAAATATAAAAATATAGGGATTCTTATTACGGACCATAACGTAAATGAAACGTTGTCAATATGCGACAGGGCTTACCTGCTTATAGAAGGTAAAATTTATAAACATGGTACAGCTGAGGAGCTCGCGAGGGATGAACATGTGCGTCGCTTGTATCTCGGCCGAAATTTTGAACTTAAAAGAAAAGACTATCTGCATACGGATGCGATTAAATAGGTATTATTTTAAGCAGAAATTTGCTCGCAGTCAAATCAATAAATAAACCATCCAATACTTATATCTTTATAAGAACGATCAACGATAGTTTACATGAAATTGCTGAGTCCTGCCATATCACGTTTAGCAAGGCTGCGCCTATGGCGGGTTCAGAATTGGGTAACTTATCCTGTGGCTGCACAGAGAAATGTTTTGCAGCATCTCGTCACCCAGGCTCAGTATACGGAGTTTGGCCGTAAATATTCTTTTTCAAAACTATTTACAATTAAGGATTTCAAAAACCGGGTTCCGATAAGTGAATATGATGATATAAAGCCTTACATCATTCGAATGATGAACGGTGAAGAAAATGTTTTATGGAATACCCCGATTAATTGGTTTGCAAAAAGCAGCGGAACCACATCAGACAAAAGCAAATTTATTCCAATAAGCGAGGAAACTCTTAAAGAAACGCATTTTAAAGGCTCCAAAGATGTTCTTACCAATTATTATAAAAATTTCCCCGATAGCGATTTGCTAACCGGCAAAAGCCTTGTTGTGGGCGGCAGCCACCAGGTGCATAATTTTAATGAAGAAATTCAATATGGAGATTTAAGTGCCGTTCTAATGCAAAACACTCCCTTTTGGGGACACTGGATAAGGACTCCGGAATTAAAAATAGCGCTGCTGGATGAGTGGGAAAGTAAAATAGAAAAACTGGCGCAAAACACTATTAGTGAAAATGTAACTTCGATGGCCGGTGTTCCTACCTGGACAATTGTTTTGATCAAACGCATACTTGAGATCTCAGGGAAGAAGACCGTGAAAGAAGTGTGGCCTAACCTTGAACTATATATACATGGTGGTGTTTCGTTTACACCTTACCGTGAGCAATTGCAAAGACTGGTGGGAGGGCCAATTAATTATCTTGAGATGTATAATGCAAGCGAAGGCTTTTTTGCAGCGCAATACATGCCTGAAGATGATGGAATGCTCTTGTTTGCTGATCATGGAATATTTTATGAATTTATGCCGGTAGAAGAATATGGTAGGCCTGGTGCAAAAACATTCGGCCTCAACCAGGTGGCACTTAATAAAAATTATGCTTTGGTAATAAGCACCAATGGCGGCCTTTGGAGATATTTGGTAGGTGACACGATACAGTTTACGTCTCTTCGTCCATATAAAATAAGAGTTACCGGAAGGCTGAAGCATTACATGAATGCTTTTGGAGAGGAAGTAATTGTGGAAAATTCCGATAAAGCAATCGCCCTGGCATCAGCAAAAACCAATTCGGTTGTAAGTGACTATACTGCAGCACCGGTTTTTTTTAGTGAAGACGAGAACGGCTCCCATGAATGGCTGATTGAGTTTGATAAATTGCCCGCAGATATTAATGAATTTACCTTTGAGCTGGATGCCGCATTGAAATCGATAAACAGTGATTATGAAGCAAAACGTTACAAGAATATTGCTTTGCGAGCGCCGATAGTTCATATTTTACCTACAGGAACATTCAGAGAATGGCTTAAGAAAAAGGGTAAGCTTGGAGGGCAGCATAAGGTACCAAGATTAAGTAATGAAAGAAATTTAGTTGAAGAAATTCTGGCGATGCCTGTTGCATAGTTATGTAAGAAATTGTATTAGTTCCTAATAAAAAATTGTTGTACGTAAAAGAATTCAAATCATGAAATTATTAGAAAATAAAGTTGCAATTGTAACCGGAGGAAGCCGTGGTATTGGTGAAGCTATCGCAATAAAGCTTGCTGACAGTGGCGCTCACGTTGCCTTTACATATGTGAGCAGTGATGAAAAGGCAAGGGCGTTGGAAGAAAAAATAAGAAGCTTAGGCGTAAAAGCGAAGGCCTACAAAAGCAATGCAGGAATCTATGAAGAAAGCGAAGTCATGGTAAATGATGTGGTTAAAGAATTTGGTAAGGTAGATATATGTGTTAACAATGCAGGAATTTCAAAAGATAATTTATTGCTTCGCATGACACCCCAGCAGTGGGATGAAGTAATGGCAACTAATCTTAAAAGTGTTTTTAATATCACAAAGCATGTTATCCGTCCAATGATGAAGGCAAAGAAAGGAAGCATCATAAACATGAGCTCAATCGTTGGAATGCGGGGAAACGCGGGCCAAAGCAGTTATGCAGCCAGTAAAGCGGGAATAATAGGATTTACAAAATCAATCGCTGCTGAATTGGGCAGCCGCAATATAAGATGTAATGCAATAGCGCCGGGTTTTGTGGAAACAGATATGACTCATTATTTAAAAGACGGCGAAGCTGCAAAAACATTTCTTGAAAAAATACCCTTGGGCAGGTTTGGAAGCGCAGAAGAAATAGCTAATGTTACATTGTTTCTTGCAAGCGATATGAGCTCATATATAACGGGTCAGGTAATAAGCACCTGCGGAGGTTTAAATATATGATATTTTTATTCGAATTAACACAAAACACTTTTTTAAAAACAATAGAAAAATTATTTTTGCGGCCTTGATGATCAAAAAAATTGTTGCCGTATTTTTTATTTCAGTATTCCTCGTCCAACTGTTACCAATAAAGCAGGTAGGACAATTGATTGCAGGAGCTACTATGACCGAGGAGCTTCCTGATGCCGGTTCATCAAAATCAACTACGGCTAATACGGAAGGCAAGTGGCTTTTGACCGCAGATCATTTCGGCGGTTACAACCCGCAGCACAGCGGTAAGCAACATTTATATATTCATTTTTCCGAAACACTTCCATTTTCTTTTGCAAGTGACGTGCAAACCCCTCCGCCTGATTCATTTTGCTAGTTTTTAATTCTTATTAATTACCTGTTACGGCCTGTAGCTGGTAACACATTATTAATTCACTCACGAAAAAATTAGTCAGAACTATGCAAAAGTTTTTCAAAAATTTTGGTGCAGATATGTCTGCATCAGTAGTGGTCTTTTTAGTAGCCCTCCCATTATGTTTAGGAATTGCTCTCGGTTCCGGCGCTCCGATGTTTGCCGGAATAATAGGGGGTATTGTGGGAGGAATTATTATTGGTTCTTTAAGTGGATCTGCTTTAAGTGTAAGCGGTCCTGCCGCCGGCCTTACAGTGGTAGTTGCGTCAGCAATAATCGGCCTCCCTTCATTTGAAGCATTTTTACTTGCTGTTGTTATTGCGGGAATTTTACAGGTTGTTCTCGGGTTCATAAAAGCTGGTGTTATAGGCGATTTCATCCCTTTTTCAGTAATAAAGGGTATGCTTTCTGCTATTGGTATTATATTAATTCTTAAACAAATCCCTCATTTTATAGGCTATGATGCAAACTTTGAAGGAGATGAATCTTTCATCCAGAAGAATAGCGAAAATACATTCAGCGGGCTTTTGAAATCTTTGGAAAACATCGCTCCTCTTGCAATTATTATAGGATTAGTTTCATTATTGATTCAACTATTGTGGGATAAAGTGCTTTTGAAAAAAGGGAAAATATTTAAGCTAATTCCAGCTCCTTTAATAGTGGTTATAACAGCCGTCGTAGTCAATATCGCTTTCTCGGATAACCAACATTCATGGGCTTTGAAAGAAACGCACCTGGTAAGCATTCCTATAGCTGATTCGTTTAATGGCTTCCTGTCATTTTTTAAATTCCCTTCTTTTCGATACCTGGGAAACGCCAATGTTTGGATAACTGCATTTTCAATAGCAATGGTAGCAAGTCTTGAAACCTTACTTAATATAGAAGCATCAGATGAAATGGATCCTTTTAAGAGAGTAACCCCTGCCAACAGGGAATTGAAAGCGCAAGGAATTGGTAATATGTGTTCCGGCTTTTTGGGAGGATTACCTCTTACTTCGGTAATCGTACGAACTTCTGCTAATGTAAATGCAGGGGCAAAATCAAAATCCTCTGCAATATTGCATGGCTTTCTTCTTTTAATAAGCGTTGCTTTTATTCCAACCCTACTTAATCTTATCCCACTTTCAGCGCTTGCAGCGGTACTCATTTATATAGGATACAAACTTGCCAAGCCGTCACTTTTCCGGTCGTTCTATAAAAAAGGCATGGATCAGTTTATGCCCTTTGTGATTACTATACTTGCAATTTTATTTACTGACTTGCTTATAGGAATTCTTATTGGGATTGGAGCAGGTTTATTTTTTGTAATGAGAAGTAACTTTAAGGCTTCCGTTTTTATTGTGCATGATAAAAACAAATACTTATTCAGGCTTAGAAAAGATGTTTCTTTTTTAAACAAATCAATTTTAAAAAGAAAGCTTGAAGAAGTTCCAAAAGATTCCTTCGTATTTATAGATGCATTGCGTGCCGACTTTATCGATAAGGATGTTATTGAGGTTATCAATGATTTTTTAAAGCATGCACATCTAAAAAATATAAAAGTGGAGATAAAAAAGAGTATGCATAAACAAATGCATTTGCTTTTCTCAAACGAATATATAATTACAGGCGAAGGAACAAATGGTACTAATGTTCTCGAAAAAGAAATGCTGAGTTGACCTGTGTATAACGTGAATCAATTTTTTTATTCTAAATTTATTTTATGACATCATACGACAAATTATTATTACAAAATAAAGACTGGGCTAAATTACAACTGGAGGAAGATCCGCAGTTTTTTAAGAGACTATCGGATTTGCAAACTCCGGAATTTTTATGGATAGGATGCAGCGATAGCCGCGTGCCTGCCGATAAAATAACGGGTACAAAACCAGGTGAGATATTCGTACATCGTAATATAGCCAACATGGTTGTACATACTGATGTAAACCTGCTGAGTGTTCTGGATTATGCGGTTAACCATTTAAAAGTGAATCACGTAATCGTGTGTGGTCATTATGGTTGCGGCGGAATAAAGGCGGCCATGACCAACCATGATTATAAATATGTGCTCAATATGTGGCTGCGAAACATTAAAGATGTATATCGTTTGTACCGCGATGATTTAAATAATATAGATGATGAAGAAAAAAAGGCAGACAGGCTGGTTGAATTAAATGTAAAGGAACAAGTAATGCACCTTGCTAAAACATCTATCATTCAGCGTGCATGGCATAATGAGCAACGGCCGCAATTACATGGCTGGGTATATGGTTTAAAGGATGGTTTAATAAACCCGGTATTTGAAATGGATGCAGGTACTCATATAGATCCTTTATATGAGTACGATGACTTATAGATAAATATTTTTGCAGAAATTATTTTGCTTTCATCCTGAATTTTTCAATTGCATTTTTTGCAAAATCATCCAGGACGAGGCTTCCACTTATAGCCGCTCTTTGGGAAAGAAGCAGGTCCCAATCTTCCGTGCCTTTCCAGAATATGTTTTTCATGTCTTTCATAGCATCAGGACTAGAATGTGAAAGAGCAGTTGCAAGCCGGTAAACAGATTCATCCATATTTTCAACAGATTCATGAACCTCCGCAAACAGGCCTTTTTTCTTTGCCCAGTCAGCATTTCTCCAAAGTGTTGCATCTATGGCGAGTTGGCTAAAGGCGGAAGTTCCTGTTTTTCTTTCTATTGCTGGCCCTACAACAAATGGCCCTATTCCTATAGCAAGCTCACTCAATTTTATATCAGCAGTGTTTAGTGCAATTGCATAATCAACTGCTGCGGCCAGGCCAACGCCGCCACCGACACATTTACCATGTATACGGCCAATTATAAGTTTGTTACACTTCCTCATGGCATTAATAACATTTGCAAATCCCTGGAAAAAAGCAAGACCTTCTTTTTTATTTTTAATAGCAATTAACTCATTAAAACTAGCCCCGGCACAAAACGCACCTTCGCCGGCACTTCGCAAGATTATTACTTTTGAATCATGGGTTCCTGCATAGTGTATTTCCTGCGTTAATTCTTCAAGAATTTTGCCCGGTAAAGAGTTGCTTTGCGGATGATAAAATTCTATTGTTGTTATTCCATGTTCTGTATGAGATTGTACATAACCATCCATTGGGAAGAGATAAAAAGTCTAAAAATCGTTAGAATATTTATGCCAAAAATATCAAATACTCTATGAATAAATATTTATTCTTTTCTTTTAGCTACCATGGTAAGTATTGTAGCCACACCAATTAACGGCTCTTCGCTTTCATCTAAAATTTCAACATACCATTTTACTATGCCTTTTGAAATATCGCTTCCTTTTACGAAAGGCAAATCGGGATTTTGTTCTTTTAATTCCTGTTCAATTTTTTCTTTACAGGTAAATCGTACATAAATTTCATTATCCGGGTAAACAGGTTTTGTAAACCGTAATTCCTCAATTCCATAATTTAGCAAAACAGGATTTTTTTCGTAACTGTCAACAAATAAACCTGCGGCAACACTAATAATGAAATATCCGTGAGCTACCTGTTGCTCAAACATTGTATCAGTAAAATCGGTTGTTTTAATATGCGCATAAAAATGATCGCTGCTTAAGTCTGCAAATCTATCTATGTCTTGGCTGGTTATAATTCGTTTTTCTGTTATCAGTTGGTCACCTATATTTAGCTCTTCAAAATATTTTTTAAAGGGATGAATTTCCGAAAGATTTCCTTTGGCGTTAGGCTGGTAAACATTTGTAATAGCCGTTAGCATAGTAGGCGAGCTTTGCAATGCTACTCTTTGCATATAGTGTTTTATTCCACGTAATCCACCCATTTCTTCGCCGCCACCTGCCCGCCCTGGGCCGCCATGAATCAGCATAGGCAAAGGCGAACCATGACCTGTACTTTCTTTTGCATTCTCATTGTTCAGAACTAGAATTCGTCCATGAAAGGTACCGGCACCTAAAACATACTCTTTTGCAAACTTTTTATCAGTAGTGACTACAGAACTACATAATGAACCTTTACCTCTTTTAGAAAGAGTAATCGCTTCTTCAATATTTTTGTAGGGCATGATTGTGCTTACGGGGCCAAAAGCTTCTATATTATGTGGCTCTTCGCAGGCAAGAGGTTTTTCATTCAACAATAATAACGGACTTATAAAGGCGCCTTTATTTTCATCGGCATCAATTAACTCAACACTATCAAGGCTGCCATAAAGTATTTGAGATGAAGCCAGCAATTTTTGAACCTGTTCTTTAACTTCTTTTTTTTGTGATTCTCCTGCAAGAGCGCCCATTCTTACTTTTTCATTCTCAGGGTTGCCAATAGTCGTTTGCGCTAAAGATTTGCTGATAGCTTTCCATACATCTTCCATTTTATTTTCAGGAACAAATATTCTGCGGATTGCTGTACATTTTTGCCCGGCCTTTGAAGTCATTTCCTTTCTTACCTCTTTTATGAAAATTTCCCATTCAGGCATGCAGGGTTTGACATCATCTCCAAGAATTATACAATTTAACGAATCCGCTTCCAGGTTAAAAGGAACATTTTCTTTAAGAATATTTGGGTTGGCTTTTAAGAGAAGACCAGTAGATGCTGATCCCGTAAAAGTTATCACATCCTGTGAAGTAACGTGGTCTAAAATACCTCCTGCGCTACCGCAAATAAGCTGCAATGCGCCTTCCGGTAAAATTTTTGAGGCAATAATTTCTTTTACTACCGTTTCGGTGAGGTAAGACGTTATTGATGCCGGCTTCACAACTGCAGCTACGCCTGCCAGTAAGTTGACCGCAATCTTTTCCAACATTCCCCATACAGGAAAGTTAAATGCATTTATGTGTAAAGCAACTCCTTCTTTGGGGAGCAAAACATGTTGAGCAGCAAATGTACCACCTTTGCTTAATCCAATATTGTCGCCATCAAGAGCAAAAGTTTCATTGGGAAGTTTTCTTCTTAATGATGCATTTGAAAACAGATTGCCTATTCCTCCTTCAATATCGACCCAACTATCGGCACGGGTAGCGCCCGTTTTATAGCTCAGTTTATAAAATTTTTCTTTTTCCTGCAGTAAATGGAGTGCAAGTGCCTTTAGCATTCTTCCTCTTTCGTGAAATGTCATTTTGCGAAGAGTAAAACTTCCTTTTGTCCTGCCATAATTGAGTACCTCAGCAAAATCAAGGCCTCGGGAGGTTGCTGTTGCGATCAGTTCGCCATTTACAGCATTATATAACTGCTGGCCTTCTCCCTCCCCTTCCACCCAATGGCCTGTAATATAATTGCCCAGTTTCATCGATATAAATTTAGCCGGTAAAATTAACTATAGTTAAGTTAAAGGAAGATTAAGTGACCAAGTGAGATGTGATGCTAAGGACTAATAAGTCGGCAGTAATTGGTAGTCGATAAAAGGAGTCCGGGTTTCGGCTATACTAGTTCAAACTGGCTTAAATGATGCATAGCATGTTTATGCAGCAGTTGTATATTCATTTCATAATCGAGTTCTCCGAAAAAGGCATTACTGGTTTTAAGTTCCGGATGTTTCTCAAAAACTTCAAAAAAATAGCTGAGTTCTTTTTCCAATTTGTTAATTGCCGATTGAATATTACTCTTTCGTAAAGGCATTCCTCCTTCAGGTATAAGTGAGTTTTTTGTATTTTCCTTAAAGGGCTCCTCACTCATTAAAAAGGCTCTATACTTTTCCAATCTTTCTCCCTCATTCAAAATCGGCAGCGCTAATTTGCCATTTGCATTTTCGACGGCGTCGGCAAAATGCTCTACCATTTGATGGGCATTCATAATTCCCCATTTACCCTTTTCATTTCCTTTTAAATTTTTAAGAAGGGCGATAAAATCTTTCCTTAAGAACATTTCTTTTGAAGTATCCATTTAATACTAGAATGATTTATAAGGTCAGTTTTTTTTTATCCGGGAATTAATTTCCTTTGTGAGTCTCTGAAAAATATCTTCTATGCTACCTTCTCCTTTAATCATTACAACTTTATTTGCCTTTTTATAATGATCAGCAACAGGCGCAGTTTTCTTGTGATATTCCAAAATACGGGTTCTTATTACATGGTCATTATTATCATCTGTTCTCCCACTTGTTTGCCCGCGCTTTACAAGACGTTTTACTAACTCCTCTTCAGATACATCTAACGCAAGCATTACGTTGATCGTGTTGTTTTTTAATTTCAAAAGCTTATCTAATGCTTCCGCCTGGGTTGCCGTGCGTGGAAATCCATCAAATAGAAATCCTGTTACATCAGGGTTAGCATCCAACGCAGAACTTATCATACCTATCACTACCTCGTCAGGCACCAACTGCCCTTTATCCATAAACTTTTTTGCTTCAAGACCAAGTGGAGTTTTACTGGCTATTTCGTTTCTCAACAAGTCTCCTGTTGAAAGATGTTTGAAATGATATTTTGCAATCAACTGTTCTGATTGCGTACCTTTCCCACTGCCGGGTGGTCCGAATAAAATAAGATTAAACATACTTTCTTAAGCCCTTGTGAAGTTCAAATATAAAGGATGGATTTTAAAATTCCTTATCCATATTATTATTGTTTTAAAATCAAAATATCCGGTGAAGGGCTTTTCCGGGTTTTTTATCAAATAAAACTTTATTGAATCTCAGGAGGTAAAAAAGCTTTGTAAATTTGCCTAAATATTTTTAAAAGAAATCAACGTTATGCCTGATACAAAAAATCCGTTATATTCAAAAACTGATAACGCTCCGATTGAAGTAAGCAATGATGAATGGAAGAAAGTTTTACCTTCAGATGTTTACCATATAGCACGTGAGAAGGGTACAGAAAGAGCTTTTACCGGGAAATATAATAATCATAATGAGGTAGGTACTTATTATTGCGCGGCATGTGGCAACCCACTTTTTAAAAGTGACGGCAAATTTAATAGTACCTGCGGATGGCCTAGCTTTTTTGAACCCATCAGTAAGAATAGTATTATTTATTTACCAGACAATAGTCATGGCATGAAAAGAACAGAAGTCGAATGTGGTCGTTGTAAAGCGCACCTCGGTCATGTATTTGAAGATGGTCCTCCACCTACAGGGTTACGCTATTGCATCAATTCAGTGATTCTCGACTTTGAAAAAGAAAATAAGTAGTTAAATCAATTCACGTTAATTGCGCCCAGTAAATAACTTTCGCAGCAAAGCTACGATTAAAGTAAAAATAGCAGATCCGATTACTGCCCATATCACGGGGAAAGGCTTACCATCAATAGTTATTTCAAAAAAATGTGGTAACCCCATTTTACCCCCAACCCATAAGCCTATATAGGCGCCTATAAAGCCAACGACGATAGAGACGAGGCAACCACCTAAATCATAACCGGCAATTGATTGGCCAATACCACCACAAATTGCGGCGATTAGCAGGAGTACCAAAAAACCGAGGATTGTCATAACGTAAATTTTACTGAAATATAAAATGAATTTTTTAATATATATAATTTTATGACCTGCATCTTTGCTTTAGAAACTTTCATCCCAAATAGTGATGTGTAAATTTCAGTCTTCCGGAACTTCAACCATATGATTTTACTTTTTCAAATATTTAGCTGCAGCATCATCAAGGAACCATAATAATTTACCGTTTTCAGGATTAATTAATTGTGCTGGTAAAACGGACGGAATGTAGTCACCATCCACAACCCGCTTTAATATATTGGCTTTATCTGAACCGGTGACCATAAAAGCAATATATGACGCACGGTTTACAATTTCCGGTGTTAAGGTGATACGAAACATTTGTTGTTCTTTGTTATATATCGCATGTACCCACTTATGCTCTTCGTTTTCTATTAATGGAGATGTGGGGAATATAGATAATGTATGTCCATCGTCTCCGACACCGAGTAAAACGAGATCAAAGCTTTTAACTGTGTTATTAAAATAATTGTGCAAAATTTTCTCATATTCTTTCTCGGCAAAAACGGGCTCTATATCAGTGCGCATTTTGTGGACTTGTACAGCCGGAATATTAATGTGATCAATTAACATTTCGTAGGCTGTCCCGGCATTATTAAGTTTATCATTAAATGGAACAACCCGCTCATCACCCCAAAAGATATGTACTCTTTTCCAGTCTATTTTTTTCCTGAATTCAACAGAGGATAATTTTTTGTAAAGTGAATGAGGGGTATTTCCGCCTGAAAGGGCGATGGTAAAAAATTCCTGGTTTCGCAAGGTTGACTCTATAATATCGCTCATCCATTTTGCAAGTTGCTCCGAGACTTCTTCTTTATTTCTGTAAATGTGCAGGCTCATGTTATTTATGTTTTACAGGTAGATTTATCCAGTTATGGCCATCTCTGGCTATAAGGGCTTCAGCATCTTCAGGTCCCCAGGAACCGGGAGAGTAATTAGGAAAATCCATTGGCTTCCTCGCTTTCCAGGCATCAAGAATTGGCATCACGACTTCCCATGCTGCTTCCACCTGGTCGGCTCTCATAAATAATGTTGCATCGCCTTCCATTACGTCATATAAAAGAGTTTCATACGCTTCAGGCTCTTCACCATTATATTCATCTTTATAATTAAAGACCATGTCCACAGGACTAAGAATCATTGCTTGCCCTGGTCTCTTAGCCTGGAATCGGAGGTTGATATCCATTTCAGGGGCGATGCTTATGGAAAGGCGGTTAGGGCGCCAGGTTTCAGCGGCCTCTTTTGGGAAGGTAAATGCAGGAGCCGGCTTAAACTGTATAGTTAGCACTGTAGTCTTTTCATGTAGTCGTTTTCCTGTACGAACATAAAACGGAACACCTTGCCATCGCCAGTTGTCAATGTAAAATTTAACCGCTGCAAATGTTTCGGTATGAGATTCGTTTGCAACATCTTTTTCTTCCCTATAGCCTGGTACTTTTTCACCTTCCATCCATCCTTCAGAATATTGGCCCCTGGCAGCATAATCCTGAACTTCATCTTTGGAAATTTTACGAAGGGCATTTAAAACATCTACCTTTTTATTTCTTATTTCGTTAGCATCAAAGGACACAGGGGCTTCCATTCCTATCATACAAAGCAATTGCAAAATGTGGTTTTGTATCATATCTCTTAATGCGCCTGAACTTTCATAATAACCACCCCGCCCTTCCACGCCTACAGTTTCCGCAGCGGTTATTTGTACATGGTCAATATAATTACGGTTCCATATAGGCTCGAATAATGCGTTGGCAAATCGCAATGCAAGAATATTTTGCACGGTTTCTTTTCCAAGATAGTGGTCAATTCTGAAGATTTGTTCTTCACTAAAATATTCCCCCAGCATCTGGTTCATTTCTTTGGCACTGTCAAGATCATGCCCAAAAGGTTTTTCTACAACAATCCTCGTACATTTTGTATCATGGCAGATATCAAGGTTTCCTAAATTTTTTACAATTGTTGGAACCAATTGCGGTGCCACTGCCATATAAAAAAGAATATTGGGATGTATACCAAATTCGGCTTCTTTGTCTTTAGCAATCCTGGCAATTTTAGAATAGTCTTTAGTATCCTTCACATCCATTGGCAGGTAACTGATATGTTTGGAAAAATTTTTCCACTCTTTATCTGAGTCGTTTCGTCTTGAAAAATTATCGATTCCTTCTTTTAAATGTTTTAGATATTCCCCATCACCGTATTCTGAGCGGGCAATACCAACGATGCTGAAATTTTCCGGCATTGCATCATCCAGAAAAAGATTAAATAATGCAGGATTTAATTTTCTATAATTCAAGTCACCACTTCCGCCAAAAATAAATACGAGCATTGGTGATATTTTTTTGTAGTCTAACATTCTTAGTTGGTATCAATGTTTTTAGTAGATAAGGTTTCTGCGGCTGTTTCCCATTCAGTATGAAAAACACCTTCTGTGTCAATTCTTTGGTAGGTGTGAGCTCCGAAAAAGTCGCGTTGTGCCTGTATCAAATTTGTAGGTAACAACTTTCTCCTGTAAGCATTATAATAATTAAGTGACGACATTAAACAGGCAGCCGGATAATTATTTAACGCCGCCAAAGAAACAATTTGTTGCGCACTTTGTTCCTTTTGCTGCAAAAGTGCGGCGATATCATCATCAAGTAATAAATTTTTCAAATCAGCATTCACATATGCTTTTTTAAATTGGTCGAGCAATGCAGAGCGAATTATACATCCGCCCCGCCATACGCTCACTACTTCGGGAAGGGGGATATCCATTTTCAATTCCCGGGAGGCAACAGTGAGCATTGCCAATCCCTGGGCATAGCTTATGATTGTCGCAAAACCAAATGCGTCACGCAGCAAAGATTCAAACCTGTCTCTTTCGATATTAATTTTTTGCGGGCTGCTTCTGTAAATCGAGGAAGCCTTGGTCCTTTCCTCAATCAGTGAGGATAAGTTACGCATCATAACTGCTGAGTCGATAGTTGGTATAGGCATGGGAAGATCAAGCCCTTCCTGAGATGTCCATTTTCCCGTTCCTTTTGCCCCGGCTTTATCAAGTATCATGTCAACCAAATATTTCTCTGTTGCTTTTTCATCTTTTCTTTCAAATATGGCGGCTGATATTTCCAGCAAGAACGATTTCATTTCTCCCTCATTCCATTCTTCAAAAACTCTATGAATATCATTATTTGAATAGTTCATTCCGTTGTGTAACAGGTCATAGCATTCACTTATGAGTTGCATTATCGCGTATTCGATACCGTTATGAACCATCTTTACATAATGCCCGGCTGCATTTTTTCCTAAATACGCAACACAAGGCTCGCCATTTACTTTTGCGGCGACCGCCTTCAATATTGGCTCTACTTCTTGGTAAGCAGCTATGTCGCCCCCCGGCATTATACTGGGCCCTTTTCGTGCACCCTCTTCCCCACCTGAAATTCCTATGCCCATGAAATGAAAACCCTTGTCTTGCAGAATTTGGATCCTTTGAAGCGTGTCAGTATAGTGTGAGTTTCCGCCGTCTATAATAATATCGCCATCCTGCAATAAGGGAAGAAGATCATTTATTACACTGTCTACAGGGATTCCCGCCGGAACCAACATCATGATTTTTCTTGGAACCTTTAAATGGCCTATCATTTCCTCGAGTTTGTTTACTCCTTTTACAATCTTGCCTTGAGGAGCAGAGGTTTCAAATAAATTAGTCTTGTCGGGATTTTTATCATAACCAATAACTGCAAATTCATGATCGGCCATATTGAGTAAAAGATTACTGCCCATAACACCAAGGCCGACCATACCAAAATCATATTTTACATCATTCATAAAAAAATATTAGTGTGTAAAATTAACAAAAATGGGTTTGTGTGTTTGGATGGCTAAATCTGACCTTATATCTTTCTTTCTAAAATTAACCTATACGTCTGCATTGCTAAATGAGTTTAATAATGAATAACAGATGTGTAAATTTTTTTGGATAGTTGGTATTATGGGAGGCCTAATTGCACACCACATACGAGCAAGGCCAGAATATTGACATGCGTTGCCCCCAGAACAAAAGCATTAATTTTTTTTAGTAATTGATTACCACTTAAAATAAGTACTTATGTGTTAACTTTGATATTAATTTTATCTAATGAGCGAAGCTGAAAAAACCGTACCGGTTTCATTAACCACGAAGGATTTTGCTACAGACCAGGAAGTACGCTGGTGTCCGGGATGTGGCGACTATTCAATATTAGCCCAGGTTCAAAAATTAATGCCTGGCTTAGGAATTCCTAAAGAAAATATTGTTATTATATCAGGCATCGGATGTAGCAGCCGCTTTCCATACTATATGGATACTTATGGTATGCATAGCATACATGGCAGAGCTACTGCAATTGCCGGCGGGCTAAAAGCGAGCAGGCCCGAATTAGATGTATGGATAGTAACGGGCGATGGAGATTGTCTTAGCATAGGTGGAAATCATACTATTCATTTATTAAGAAGAAATTATAATGTAACGCTGTTGCTTTTTAATAATGAAATTTATGGATTAACAAAAGGCCAATATTCTCCTACAAGTCGGGAGCGTACAATCACAAAGAGCACACCAATGGGCAGTATCGATCATCCGTTTAATCCGGCGGCATTGGCTTTGGGCGCAGATGCATCTTTTGTAGCAAGAAGCATGGATCGTGATCCGAAACATTTGCAGGCAATGATTTTGAGAGCTCATCAACATAAAGGTTCTTCCTTCCTTGAAATTTACCAGAACTGTAATATTTTCAACGATGGTGCATTTGAAACTTTTACCGAGAAAAAGTCGAAACCCGAAGAAGCACTGTTTCTTGAAAATGGACTGCCTCTGGTATTTGGTACTGCAAGAAATAAGGGTATTAAGCTTGATGGATTTCGCCCT
Organism: uncultured Chitinophagaceae bacterium; assembly: GCA_963798665.1. Classification (GTDB taxonomy): domain Bacteria; phylum Bacteroidota; class Bacteroidia; order Chitinophagales; family Chitinophagaceae; genus Ginsengibacter. The sequence continues at coordinate 118,623 of CAWCUN010000028.1, forward strand.
ATAGTGGTTGAATTAAACCAGGGAGTTAGTGAAAATGATTTGTGGATACACGATGAGAAAGATTTTTATAAAGCACAAATTCTTACGAGGTTGTTTGATAATCCTTTAAAAGAAGATCATTTGCCACGGCCATTCGGTGTTTTTTATCAAAATGAGCGGGCTTGTTATGAAGATGTTATGTCAGCGCAAATAAAAGAAGCAATTGCAGCCAAGGGTGAAGGTAATTTAGATAAACTATTAAAGGGAAGAGAAAACTGGGTAATAAATTAACTCAGATAGCGATTAATTTTTATTATTAATAAAAATAAATGGTTTCAAATCATTTTCCCGCAACGTGGCCTGTACGACCTTTTTTTCCGAAATGATTTTGTACTTATTCAAATTAATTACTTCGTGAGCAACAATTAAATTGTCAATTCGTTCAACAGAATATAACAATTCGTGAAGCATCTCCACTTCATGTTCTATTGATTGGGGGTTCATTAATTCTTCTTTGAACAACACCAAAAGATCCCGGTTGAATTTGTTCATTTGGATTTGGTTTTTTATAGTCTAATATCCTACCATTCCTTTTTTATTGGGACAACCACAATTGCTTTTTTTTGAAGAGTTGCAACTTACAGCAAAAATGGCAATCACAATTATTAATAACAGCAGGAGTTTTTTCGCATTTTTCATAAAATACAATTCCTAAATTAAACTATTTTCACAAATAATTATTGCAATGTTTTGATAAATGACAACATTTTTAATACCGGACGCTCCAGGCCAAGAATACTTGTGGCTCCGTTGGACTGGGGTTTAGGCCATGCAACTCGCTGTATACCAATAATAAAAGAATTAATTAAACAAGGTTGCGAGGTGCTTATTGCAGCCAATAAAAGTGTAAAATTTCTTTTAAAAAAAGAGTTTCCAGGGATAGCTTTTTTGCCGATTCAGGGCTATAAAATCAAATATAGCCGAAATGGGAGCCTCCTCTCGTTAAAACTCCTGCTTCAATTTCCAAAGATTTTTTTTTTCGTTTTAAAAGAAAATTTATGGCTAAAAAAGATCATAAATAAATACAGAATTGATGCGGTAATTTCCGATAACCGCTTCGGACTTTATAATAAAAAAGTTATATCGGTTTATATAACACATCAACTTCGCATTAAACCAGGCAATAAAATTTTTGAAAAATTTGCCTCCAAAATACATTATCACTTTATTGAGAAATACAATTGTTGCTGGGTTCCCGACAATAAGGAAAATGATCTTGCAGGAGATTTATCTCACCCGGCAAATATGCCGTCAAATGTGATATACATCGGACCTTTGTCGCGGTTCGAAAGGTTAAATGATGTAGCTCTAAAGTATAATTTATTAATTGCTCTTTCGGGGCCGGAACCTCAGCGTACCATTTTTGAAAAAGCAATCTTAGCTCAACTTAAAACGTTTAAAAAAAGCGTTTTGCTGGTGAGAGGTTTACCGGGAGAACTAGGAACCCAAGAATGCAATCATCAATCAATAGAAATCATAAATCATCTTTCATCGCAAGAATTAAATACCGCATTTCTGCAATCAGAAATGATAATAAGCCGAAGTGGCTATTCCACCATTATGGATCTTGTGAAATTGGGCAAAAATGCGATACTTGTGCCCACTCCGGGTCAGGGAGAACAAGAGTTCCTGGCTAAATACCTGATGAAAAAGAAATATTTTTATTCAGCCCAACAAAAAGGCTTTTCTTTAAATAAAGTCATAGACGAAGCAATCTCTTTTCCTTTTCTTAAACCTCAATCTTCTGATGACGAGTATAAAAAAATAATAAGCGAGTTTGTTCAGTCGCTTAAGGCAGGCAAAAATTAAAATTAGTAAAAGAGAACTACCAGCGTTTTTTTATCAGCTATATATTTTTTGGATAGTCAAAAAATAGAAATTCTTTTCTTGCGTCTTGAAAATCTTTCCATTTTTTGGTCTGAATGTTTATAGCAAAGACACCGCAGGTAGGCATATTGTCAATTTTTTTTTCAGTTAATGAATTTACAAAATTCGTAATACCGGGATTGTGGGAAAATAAGCCAACAACATCATCTTTATCATTCATATTTTCAAGAGCCTCGAAAAAATTATTTACTGAAGCCTCGTATAACGAAGGAATAAGTACTAGATTATTTTTCTTTGAACTGTACTCATCCATAAAATATTCCGCAGTTTTTTTGGCCCGCTTAGCAGGGCTTGATAAGAAGCGATCGATCTTTATTTTTCTTTCTTTAACCCTTTTCGCCATTTCAGGCGCATCGTGTTTGCCACGGCCATTTAATGGTCTGTCAAAATCTGAAAGCTCTAAGTTGTCCCAGCTGCTTTTAGCATGGCGTACAAGCAGAAGTGTTTTCATTATTAGTTGTTATGTTGATTGTGAACGCTGCATAATTCTAAAAATCAATTAATATCCTCTTACATTTTTTCCTTGTATAAAATTAAGAAATGCTTTATTCACCACACGATTGCCCCCCGGCGTAGGATAATTACCAGTAAAATACCAGTCGCCAAGGTTGGTAGGGCAACTTTCATGAAGGTCTTCAATAGTTTGATATATTACGTCCACCGGAACTGCAATTTCTTCAGGAGTGATTAACTGGGCAATCTTTTTTGAAATTTCTGCAACCGTAAATGGTTTATAAATCTGCTTGACTACGTTCTCACAATGAAGCCTGTTGTTCCTTTTTAGATCATTGCATTTTTCAACAAGTTCATGCAACAAATATTGCATATCCCGTTCTTTAATTAATTCCATAGCGGCTCTAAAAGCTACAAATTCACCAAGTTTACTCATATCAATTCCATAGCAGTCAGGGTACCTGATTTGTGGTGCCGAAGAAACCACAATAATTCTTTTAGGTTCAAGCCTCGAAAGCATACGAATAATACTTTCCCTTAAAGTAGTACCTCTTACAATTGAATCATCAATCACTACCAGGGTATCCTCATGCTTTCTTACAGTTCCATAGGTTATATCATAAACGTGCTGCACCATCTCATTCCTACTTGTGTCCGCAGTAATAAAAGTACGCAGCTTGACATCCTTAATCGCAATTTTCTCAATTCTAACTTTGCGGCTAACCAATTCCGTTAGTTTTTCTTCATCAAAGTCTTTTCCCCAGCTTATAATCTTTTCCACTTTTGTCTTGCTCAAATAATCTTCAGCTCCTTTCAATAAGCCATAAAATGCAATTTCCGCCGTATTGGGTATAAAAGAAAAAATGGTATTTTTCAAATCGTAGTTCACTTCTTTAAGTACAGCTTCGCTCAGGTGATAGCCGAGGGCGATTCTTTCTCTGTAAATTTTTTCATCGCTGCCGCGGGAAAAATAAATTCTTTCAAAGCTGCATGCCTTTCTTTCTTTGGGCTCAAGTATTTGCTCTATAGAAAAATTTCCTTCCGGGAACGCAATCAATGCGGTTCCCGGCATAAGTTCTTTTACTTCATTCTCACCAACATTAAAAGTTGTCCGGATAGCAGCACGTTCACTCGCAGCTATAATGACCTCATCATTGGTATAGTAGTAACAAGGCCTTATTCCGTTTGCATCTCTTACGGCAAAGCCAATGCCGCTGCCCGTTATACCACCAAATGTAAAGCCGCCATCAAAAAGAGAAACAGACTTTTTTAAAACACTTACTATGTCCAGGCATTGGGGAGAAGTTTCATCCGCTTTAATAAGAAAATGCTGAATCGTATCAATCATTGCACCGAGGTCACTCTGCCTGTCCAGTTCATCAGGATGTGAATTTATAAGAGAAAATAGTTCGTCTTTGTTCACAAGATTAAAATTGCCGGCAAGAGCAAGGTTTCTTGATGGAATGGTATTTCTTTTTATAAAAGGATGGCAAAACTGCACATTGTTTTTCCCCTGCGTACCATAGCGCAAGTGTCCCAACAGTAACTCTCCTAAAAAATCAATGTGACCTTTCATAAGACCTGGATGTTGCTGTATTTCAGGATGATATTGTTCTATCTCATTTATTTGCCCGCCTATTTGTGAAAAAATATCAGCGATGGCCTGATTTGCCGAACTGCGGATACGATGCAGAAAAGGATAGCCGGGTTCCGTATTAAGTTTTACAACTGCAAGGCCAGCCCCATCCTGTCCCCGGTTATGCTGCTTTTCCATCAGGAGATACAGCTTATTAAGGCCGTACAAAACTGTACCATATTTTTGCCGGTAAAAAGAAAAAGGTTTGCGTAAGCGCATGAATGCCAGCCCACATTCATGTTTTATTTCGTCGCTCATTTATTGGAATGAAGCGCAAAATTAGCGCTTTATTAAAAAGACGCCAAAGAAGAAAACCTAATTGTTTTTTATTTAAGAGAAAGACTAAAATTTATAACTATTCTTTGTCGTGTATAATAAAAAGACACCAAAGGAGCCGTGTTTCAAATTACCTAGCCAATTTATTTTTTTACCGTCGTATTGGTTAGCCATTTTTGCATTTCAGGACATGATTTATATTCGTCTGCAATATCAACATAAAAAGAAGGGATTTTTTTTGCAAACCATTTCTCCAACGCATCATTTTTCTTTTCCTCTAAAGCTCTTTGAGCAACCTTGTCATAATCATCTCTTAGATTTTCCCGGTGAGGTTCGGTTTTGGTCAAAATTTCGACAATACGTACCCCTTTCTTGCCACGGTCATCGGTGAATTCAGTCGGTTGTGAAAATTCGCCCGGCTTAAGATCTTTCAACATGAGAACGAGATCTTTATCAAGTTGATCAATTGTTACGAAGGCACTTCCATCTCTTGCAGGTATGCGCCCCCCGGTAAACTTGCTGGTTTCATCTTCACTATATCTCGAAACTGCCTCGCCAAAATCAAGGCTGCCGGCGACAAGTTTTGAGCGAATTGAATCCATTTTTTGTTTTGCTTCATTTATTTCGATGGAGCTTATTTGTGGAATTTTCAAAATATGTCTTATTACTGCATCATCACCGTTTCTACTTACCATCTGGATAATATGATATCCAAATCTTGTTTTAAAAACATTTGAAATCTGTCCATCTTTTAAGCTGAAAGCCTTTGCAAGGAAAATGGGGTCCCATTGTTTTTCGTTTCTGTTTATTTCATACCTGCCCCCATTATCTTTACTACCAGGGTCATCAGTATATAAAGATGCAAGCACCTCAAATTTTTTGGACCCTTCTTCCACTTCCTTCTTATATTCTTTTAATTGATCAATAGCATAGGTTTCCAAATCGCGGCTAGCTTTTGGGTAAATTACTATTTCTCCCACCTCCAGTTCAGACTCATAAAAATGAAGGCTGTCTTTTGGAATAGAATCATAATATTCCTGAACCTCTTTAGGAGTTATTCTTATGTCAGCAACGATTTTGTCACGCTCACCTTGTGCCAATTTTTGTTCGCGAAATGTTTGCCTGAAATCTTCTTTAAGTTGAAAAAGTGATTTTCCGGCAATCTGTTCTACAACTTCTTTCGAGCCATATTGATTCACGAAATATCTTATTTTATTATCGATATCAGCATCTACTTCTTCATCGGAAACCGGTATAGAATCTATTTCTGCCTGCAATACCAAAGCTTTCAACCCAAGGGCTTGCTCAAGTAAAAGGCATTTACCATTTGCAGGTATGTCAATATTCTGACGTTGCATGTCGGAAATGCTATTATCAATTTCACTTTTAAGAACTATTTTATCTCCAACGGTTGCAATTATTTGGTCGGCCATTACCTTTTTGATCTGGGCAAATAAAGTGCATGTGCCAGCGATGAAACAAATCGTAAGCAGGCTTTTTTTCATCAGTAATATTCTGTTTATTAAGTATGTTAGAAACTTGCAAAAAATTAGCAAATAGCTTTATCAAAAGTACACTTGTAAAACGTGAGGTGATTTTCTGAAACGTTAAATGTTGAACCTCTTTTGTTAAAGAAAAATCTTCTAAATTATATACTAAAGGGTTCGCTTCACCTCAACTTCTTCAAAAGCCTCAACCATGTCGCCAGGTCGGGTATCGCTGTAATTTTTTATACTAATACCACACTCCATATTGGTGGTAACTTCTTTTACATCGTCTTTAAAACGTTTAAGGCTGCCTAATTCACCGGTGAAGATGATGATACCATCACGCACCAGGCGAACACGATTATTGCGGGCAATCTTTCCTTCTATTACAATACAGCCCGCTACGCTTACTTTATCAAATTTGTACGTTTCTTTTACTTCTAAAATACCAAGAATTTTTTCCTGGATTTTTGGTTCAAGCATACCTTCCATTGCGCTCTTCACTTCATCGATAGCATCATAAATAATTGAGTAGGTTTTTATTTCAACGCCTTCATGTTCGGCGAGTTTTGAAGCTTGCAAAGCCGGCCGTACATTAAACCCAATAATAACAGCATCAGATGCTGTGGCAAGTAAGACATCACTCTCCGTTATTTGGCCGACTCCTTTATGTACTACACTTACTACGATTTCTTCGGTGCTTAATTTTTGTAATGAATCGCTCAAAGCTTCTACTGAGCCATCCACATCGGCACGTATAATCAAATTAAGTTCCTTGAAATTTCCCAGGGCCAGCCTGCGGCCTATTTCATCGAGTGTAATGTGCTTCTTGGCACGAATACCTTGTTCACGTAGAATTTGGGCTCTCCTGTTCGCTGTATCTTTTGCCTCAGATTCATCATGATAAACTTTAAAGGTTTCACCTGCCTGTGGTGCTCCGTTCAGTCCCAGTATTAATACAGGTGTGGCCGGTGGCGCTTCATCTATACGAACATTACGCTCGTTAAACATCGCTTTCACCCGACCATAGTTTTGCCCTGATACTAACAGGTCGCCTTGTTTCAAAGTTCCGTTTTGCACTAAAATAGTAGCTACGTAGCCGCGGCCTTTATCAAGCGAAGCTTCAATAACAGTACCGTTTGCGCTTCTATCAGGGTTGGCTTTCAGGTCGAGTAAATCTGATTCGAGTAAAATTTTATCCAGCAATTCATCAACATGCAAACCCTGCCGGGCACTTATTTCCTGACTTTGATATTTGCCCCCCCAGTCTTCTACCAATATATTCATCGTAGAAAGCTGCTCCTTTATTTTTTCAGGATTTGCCCCGTCTTTGTCAATTTTATTAAGAGCAAAAATCATCGGAACATTTGCAGCCTGTGCGTGGGAAATTGCTTCTTTTGTTTGAGGCATTACTGCATCATCTGCTGCAATTACAATCACCGCTATGTCCGTAACTTTTGCCCCACGGGCACGCATAGCCGTAAATGCCTCATGACCCGGTGTATCTAAAAATGTGATAGCTCTGCCGTTCTTAAGGGTAACCTCGTAAGCGCCTATATGTTGGGTAATTCCACCAGCTTCACCTGCAATTACATTCGCCTTTCGTATATAATCAAGCAAGGATGTTTTACCGTGATCCACATGCCCCATTATCGTTACAATTGGGGGACGGGGTAAAAGGTCTTCTTCATTTTCTTCTTCCTCCTCTTCTTCAAATTCAGCCTCATCATCTACACCAATAAATTCAACTTCGTAATTAAATTCGCCGGCGACCAATTCAATTACGTCTGCTTCCAGTCTTTGATTTATTGATACCATAATTCCCAGGCTCATACATTTACTGATAACGTCTGCAAAGCTTACATCCATGAGGTTTGCAAACTCGCTAACGGAAATAAATTCAGTCACTAAGAGTTTGTTATCGGCTATTTCTTCACCCACGTTTTCAGCAGCTTCTTCACGTTTTGCTTTACGATACTTTGCTTTTAAGCTTTTACCTCTTCCACCTGATCCTGCCAGTTTAGCCTGGGTCTCTTTTATTTTGTCTTGTATTTCTTTTTGATCAATTTCTTTTTCCTCGCGGCGTGAAACGGCAGGAGCATTTCTATTAAATCTTCCGGAAGGTCTTTGCTGTTGGGGACGGTTAAAATTTCCGGGAGGCATGTCACGCACCTGTTTTTTCTCAACAACTATTCTTTTGCGTTTACGTCTTTCGTCAGAAGGCTTTGGACGGGTTTCATTATTGGACGGCAGATCAATCTTACCAAGAATCTTTGGTCCTTCAAGTTTATCAGCTTTAATGTTAGTAATTAGTGCGGGCTCTGCTTTTACAGGACCCGTCGGTTGTTCGGTATCGGCAACCTCTTCTTCTTTTGACTTACCAGCTTTTTGTTTAGCAGTTACAGCCTTTTCTGGCGAAGTTTCTTTCTTCGTTTTTGCAGTTGTTTTTGCAGACCCCTTTTTAGGTCTTGTAGAAGAATCGATAGTGCTGAGGTCAATTTTATCAATCACCTTTGGAGACTCCATTTCGGGCACATCAATCTTAATCGTTTCAGGTTGTAGCTTTTCTTTAGTCTTTTCCTTTGCTTCTGCTTCAGAAGATTTAGTCTCCGGTTTGCTAACTTCTACAGAAGTTTCAACCACAGCGTTTGTCTCTTTTGCTTTGGCGGGCTCCTTTTTATTAAAAGAAAGGTCCTGTTCATCTCTTCTTTTTTTATAATCAGTAACTGCATTTTTGGGTAGGTCGATTTGCTCGGCTTTTTGTTTTGCAACTTTATCAGTTTGAAATTCTACCTGCAATACACGATACATTTCTTCTGATATACGGGAAGTTGGCTTTAATTCATCTCCATCAAAACCTTTGGACATAAGGTAATCTATCAAGGTATCTTTACCTATGTTAAATTCCTTGGCTGCTGCCATTAAACGTGGTGTATTTACTTCTGCCATTAAGCCTCTCCTTATTTTCTTTTTAAATAAAGAAGAATATTTGTGATTAAAATTATGTTTAAATAAGTAATTGCTTTTAAAAAGAAATTAGTTACTCACTTGCAAATTCTTCTTTCAATATTTTTTTAACTTCAGTAATCGTTTCTTTTTCTAAATCAGTTCTGCGTTCCAGTTCTTCATCAGACAATTCCAAAACACTTTTTGCGGTATCACAGCCTATCTTTTTAAGTTCGTCTATTATCCATGATTCTATTTCATCTGTAAATTCATCGAGATCAACATCGTATTCTTCTACTTCTCCCTCGTTATCACGAAAAACATCCAATTCCAAACCAGTAAGTTCACATGCAAGTTTGATGTTCACACCCCTTCTGCCAATAGCCAGCGAAACCTGGTCTGGTTTTAAATAAACATTTGCATGTTTGGCTTCCAAATCGACATCCATGCTGGTGATTTTTGCAGGAGTGAGTGATCGCTGAATTAAGAGCTGGATATTATTCGTCCAGTTAATAACATCAATGTTCTCATTTTTAAGCTCACGCACAATACCATGAATGCGGCTACCTTTCATACCTACACATGCGCCAACAGGATCAATACGGTCATCAAAACTTTCAACAGCAACTTTTGCTCTTTCTCCGGGATCTCTCACAATTTTTCTTATCACAATTAGACCGTCGAAGATTTCCGGAACCTCAATCTCCAGCAACTTGGCAAGGAAAGACGTATCTGTTCTCGAAACAATAATTACAGCCTGGCTGTTTTTAAGTTCCACTTTTTTTACAACCGCACGAACCGTTTCCCCTTTTTTGAAATAATCAGAAGGTATCTGCTCAGATTTCGGAAGCAACATTTCATTGCCTTCTTCATCCAGCAATAAAATCTCCTTTTTCCAAACCTGGTAAACCTCTCCGCTTATAATCTCACCAATTCTATCTTCGTATTTTTTTATAAGAATATTCTTCTTAAGGTCATTAATTCTGCTTGCCAACGTTTGCTTTCCCGCAAGAATAGCTCTTCTTCCAAATTCCTTTTGTATATCAACTTCTTCGTATAATTCCTCGCCTACCTGGTAGTCAGGCTCAATTTTAATAGCATCTTTATATTCAATTTCAGTAAGTGTATTATACAGGTCGTCATCGTCAACAATTGTTCTTCTGCGAAAAATTTCAAGGTCACCTTTTTGGTCGTTTACAATTACATCAAAATTTTCATCAGAACCATATTTTTTCCTGATTAAGGTTTTAAAAACATCTTCCATGACCTTCATAAGTGTAGGTCTGTCTATGTTTTCTGCATCTTTGAATTCCTGGAAGGATTCAATCAAATTAATACTTGCCATCTATGTTTTTTTAAAAAGTTATCAGCACTTTTGTATGCTTTATCTCATTAAATGATATTGTTGTTGTTTTAATAACTGTTTTATTTCCCCTGCCGTTTTTTTCTTCTACAATTATTGTATCATCGTCAGCTTTTAAAAGCATGCCTTCAATTTTACTGCCATCGGTTTGTTGTACTTCCACCCTTCGGCCAATATTTTTTTGATATTGGCGATGCAACTTTAACGGCTCGTCTACACCGGGTGAGGAAACTTCCAATGAAAAATTTCCATTTGGAAAAAGGCCTGTTTCTTCAATATATTTGTAAAGAGCCTTATTTAGCAGGGTACATTTCTCAATCGTAATCCCATCATCTGCGTCTATAAAGACTTTAATATCATTAGCAGAAGATATTTTTGTTTCAACCGGGAAAATGGTTTCCGATTTAGAAGTATATTCTGCAATAAAATCCTCAATTTTTTTTAAAGACGCTATCATTCTTTCTCAGGTACCGAAATTTTGAAAAAAGAAGAAGGGAACGCTTTCGTTCCCTTCAATGATTCTTTTGCCAGTGCAAATATACTATATTTAGAAGTTCTGTACCAAATTATGTTAAAGTAAAGTTTTTAGAAACCGTTAAAAGATTAAATATTTATTTTTGTGCAATGAGTATTCTTCGAATTGTTGCAGAGCTTTTTTTAATTTATATACTGTACAAGCTCATATTTGAGTTTATTATTCCTGTATACCAGTCTACAAAAAAAATAAGGAAACAATTTGGTGAAATGCAATCCAAAATGCAACAGGATATGAACTCTTACAACAATCATCAAACAACCGCAGAGCCTGAAAAGAAGAAAAAGGAAGGAGATTACATCGAATTTGAAGAGGTGAAGTAGGCTTATAATTTGAGGTTTTCAATATAGCTTCCTTGTTCCAGTAAAATCCCCTGCATCCCTGATAACTTTGCCGCTTCTACATTTTGATGAGAATCATCAATAAAAATTGTGTTTCCAGGTATTAAATCTTCCTGTTTCAATACCCAGTCGTAACACTCTTTGTCAGGTTTTCTTAACCCGATTTCACAAGAGAAATAAGCTGTTTCGAAAAAATTTATAAAAGGCTTTTCTCTTTTTACTTCGTTATAGATTTTAGTAAATTTTTTAAGGTGAATATGATTCGTATTGCTTAGCAAAAATAATCGATACTTTGATTTAAGCTTGTCAAGAAACCTCAGGCTTTCTTCACGAAAGTTCAACAACATTGAGTTCCACGCCGTATTAATTTCCTTAGATGATAATTGTACTCCGGTGCGTTTATTAATTTCAACATAAAAATTTTGCTCCGTTATATGCCCGGTTTCTAATTTTTGGAAGAGCTTATCAGCGCCAGATTGGGAATACATTTCATCAAAATTTTGGATACCCAATTTTTCAAAGGCCGTACGTGTAAGGTTGTAATCTATATTAAGAATGACTCCACCGAGGTCAAAAATAATTGCTTCAGTTTTTTGCATGTTCAAAGAAAATTAATTCTATCCACTTGGCGAATTTTTCTATTTTTGCAATCCAATTTTTATCCATTGCGGTATCGGGCCTATAGCTCATCCCGATATTATAGGTAGGTTAGAGCACCCTGCCACTTCCGACAGCTATCGCGACAGGTGGGAAAAAGATTGGGGTAAGGTTTTGTTCAAGAAAGAAGGGCCTATAGCTCAGTTGGTTAGAGCACCTGACTCATAATCAGGTGGTCCCTGGTTCGAGCCCAGGTGGGCCCACAATAGCAAAGGGTTTCAGACAATGAAGTTTGAAACCCTTTTTAATTGTACGACGATTATACCACAAAATCTTAAAAACCTGATTGCGTGGATTTTCGAACTCTTGTGGATGGCGCTCGAAAATCGCATCTTTGATCCCAATTTAGTTATTTAATCTCCACGTATAATCATATCCCGTATAAGTCACGGTAGGTCCCCAGTACAAATAAGAACCGTCATTAAAAACCGCTTTAGCATACAGACGTGTGTTGCCGGGAACAGCCCAGGTAACTTTTTTATCATAGGGAGAAATTGTTCCCCTGAAAGATCCGTTAACGTAGATGTCGATCGAATAACCAGTGTAATTATCAACAATAATGTCACTGTAGTTCGGACCATACACATCGCCGCGTGATTTAGCTTCTGGTTTAGGATGTTTTTCATTTGCAGGTTTATTTAAGGCGCCTGCTTCGTCGGAAGGTTTGTCTGAAGCCTTTGTTTCAATAGTTTGCTTTTTCTTGTGCGTCTTTTGTTGCGCAAATGTTGGATTCTGCACAAATAAAAATGTAAGGAACGTACAGAAAATTGCAAAGTTTGGAATAATTGTCTTTTTCATTTTTTAAGATTTATAAATTATTAATAACACGATCAGATGCCTCGTATTTATTTAAGTCGGAGGATTGATTGTGTTTTTAATTTATAGCCCTGATTTAAAATAATCATCTTATACAAATATTATTGCTAAAACAATTCATTAGGAAATTGCCGGTTCACTATAAAATAATTCGATGATTTTGAAAACAGCAGGCTATTAAATAATTAGTGATTTTAATGAACTGGTTCCGGGATGAATGCTATTAAAAGCTTTAGCGTGGTATTTTTTTGTTTACAATCAATATTTATCTTTAAACTGAGTATCATAATTCTCTTAATTCGGAAATAGATGGATTGTAAAGAAATTACCAACTCTCAACTGCTGGTTACACATTTTCGAACAGAAGATAATGTGCATCTAAACAGGGTTTTCAAATGTTTTTTCAATTTATTTTTTGAGGACTTCAAGCGCCTTACTTATAAATATTGTCTTAATAAACTTTACACAAAACAAAAAGAAGCGGAATTGGCAAGGGATGCATTTAATGATGGTTTGATGAGTTTCTATTTCAAATTAAAAAATGAAGGCTTTGAAGAAAGAGGCGCCCAGATGAAAACCGCATTCTTTAGTTTCTGTGTTAATAAGCTAAAAGGCTTAACAAAAAGCCTGGAAAGACGTACTATAAAGGAAATTTTAGTGGACCCAACGGTTCAAATTAATAAGACCGATAAATTTTATAACGATGACGCAAATGATGGGTTATGGTACGAACAATTATTAAATACACAGGAAAAAATTTTTTCTGCAGCATTAAAAGAATTAGGCGAAAGAGGTTCCAATTTAATAATCTGGAAGAAGGTTCTTAAATTAAAAAATGAAGAAATTGCAGGCAGGATGGGCATTCAACCTGATACGGTGCCAAATGAAGTTTATAAATCCTTTATTAAATTAAAAGAGATCGTGGAAAGGCTACAAGAGAATTAAAATGATTACATGGAAATTACTTTAGAACAATATGAAAACATTCAAAACTATCTTGATGGTGTAATGACGCCGCAGGAAGAAATAGTTTTCCTAAATGAGCTAAAGCAAAATGCATCTTTAAAAGAAAGCTTTGATTTTGAAAAAGAACTAAGACAAAACCTTAGGTCCATCCAGGATAAAAAAAATCTGTTCGAAAAGCCGGATGATTATTATGAAACTGATAAAAATGTTGCTGATAATAATTCGATAAGAAATTTAATTGAACAAGCAAATAATGAATGGGAACAGGAAAATAAAAATTCTCCTAATATAAGCGAACTTATTATTGATAACAGACCCCGGCTGCCAAAAGCAAGAGTAGTCAATCTAAAATCCTGGATTGGTATAGCGGCAGCGGCATGCGTTTTGCTGGCAGTTGCAAGCCTTGTCTTGTTTTTACCGCAATCGCATGCACCATCATCTATCGTTAAAAACATTGACACGTCTTCGATTAAAAAAAATACCAATATTACCAAAACAATACCCGGGGATTCGATAAAAAATATTAATCCGGAAGCGCCAGGTGTGGACGCAATTGCATTATTCAAAAAATATTACACGAAAGATACTGCCCATCCTTCCATGCCCGATTTGCTTGCAGCAGTACCTGAACAATACCAAAAAGGCAACTATTCGTATACGGATGAGATCAATTTCGGCAATGTACCGAATACAAGAGGTTCCTCAGCAGATATAAACAGTAAGCAAAACATTCTTCAGTTAGGTCACTATTATAAGGGTATCTCCTATATTGAAACGAATGATAACAAAAAGGCTGTCGAAAATTTAAAATGGGTAATTGATAGCGCCCAAAACCCGCAATTAGAAACAAAAGCACAATGGTACCTGGCGCTTATTTATCTAAAAGAAAATAATGCAAAAAAAGCCCTGCCATTACTTTCTTCCTTGTCAAAAAATTCCAACGAAATTCAATACCATAAAAAGGCCGCTGAAGTACTGAAAGATCTGAAAGAACCGGAGCAACAATAAATAGTGACGATTATTTGTGAGAGGGTTATGAATATGATATGATCATGCTTCTAAACATTCCGAAGGCTTAAATCCTACCTCAGGAAGCGAAACAATGGATTGGGATGTATGGTGATGAGTGGGCTGAAACAATGCTGAAATCAAAATGATTTTAATCAGAAAAAATAAATAAAATGAAATCCTGTTTTGCCTATATATTTTCGTTTTTTAAAATCAATATTGCGCTGATTCTTTTCACAAGCCTAACGGTTATGCAGGCAGTTTGTCAGCCAAAAAAGCCCGTATTAAGAGTACCGATGGGTCACCAACAGAGGATCAATTCCGTGGCTTTTTCTTCTGACGGCAAATTAATTGCCACCGGTAGTGGCGACAATAGCTTTATCATCTGGGATGTAAAAACAGGCTCTGAAATTCGCCAGGTTAATACCGGTGGGCCCGTGCAACAGGTAATATTTTCACCGGATGCTTCTTACCTGATCACAGTTACCGGGCAGGATGTGACATTGGCCTCTGTGAACAAGCCAGTGCTAAAAAAATGGGATACACGAACAGGCAAGATGTTAATCCAGCTTTCTTTTACCGCGTCGCCCGGCCTGAAATACCTGCTACCATCAGGAAATTTATGGGTGCCTGATTATTCAGAAGATCTTTCACCACGAAAGAATGAACTGACCAATTCAATTTCTGCCCTCATTGATCCTGAAAAATCAGCCCAACAAATTGTGAATTCGATTAATTATGATTCGATAGAAAAAGCTGCCGAAAAACAGGCCCAGGAATTAATCAAAAATATGGGTAACAAGGATTTGACTGATAAGAAAAATAGGGAAGAATTTAATAAACAACTTATGAAGCAGTACACGGACCAGGCCTCTTCCGTAATTTCTTCAAACCCGCTCAATAAGACGTATACCCTTATTGACCGGAATAGCTTTAAAGTAGTTGACAGGTTAAACGGGCGTTTTGATAATGCACAAACGGTGAGTTACAATAACAAGGATTATCTTATTGCTACGGAGGTTGATCCAGATCCCTATGCTACCAGCCATCTAAACATCAATGTATGGGAATTAAAAAGCCTGGCAGCTCCTGCCGATGAAAAAAGAAAACCCGCTCCCTGGAAAAAATTTTCAATCGGGCAATACCCCCGCCTCCTGGTTACATCTCCGCAGAAAGGATTTTTTGCCACAGACTCAGGAAGAAAAGCTGTAATACAGCTTTGGCAGGTGGACGCTAATTCATTGTTGGCAGTAATAAAACCAAAAGGTGAAACGGTTGACAATATCGAATTCTCTGCAGATGGCAATACGATTTATGCATATAGTAAAATGGTTACGGTTCTTTCCGCTTCCTCCACCAGTGTAAGTAATTATATTGAAGCCTGGAATACACAAACTTTTCAAAATGTACTGTCTATGGAACTGCCGAAATTGTACAATTTTTATAAGTTCAGTCTTTCAGCGGCAGGCGATTATTTTATTGCGATAAATGGGAAAAATATGGTGCGGATGAACCGATACGGCAAAATTGAGGAGGAGTTCAGAGGGCGTAGTGCACCATCAGCTTATTTTGGTTTTTCAGATGATGGCAACCATGTGTACACTAACTATTATGGCTACCCGGATATGAATGAGTTTTTTTCTCTTGAAATTCAAGCCGGAATTGAGCATGAGGCTTTTCTTAATAAGAAAATATTGACAAAGGATGAAAAGGACAGGCTTGTAAAGCAAAGGTTAAAGTCATACCCTTCGGTAACGACCGGGAATTATAACGGGTATAATTTACTCTGGGATCTTAGCCGGGGCGGCGCGGTCACGCAGGAGGCACCTACTTTTTCCCGGGATAACCAGGTTATTTCTTCAAATAAAAATTATCTGTTACTAAATGAACAGTCGGAGTCAGGGAATCGTGAGGCTATTCCTTACCAGGTACAACTCATGCAACAGCCGATGGACGGTGTTTCAAAAGAAACGTCTGAAAGGCTAAAAAAATATTATGATACCAGCAGTATTTATTATAAGGTATTATTTGCTGAGCGGTTTAATGGGCCTGTTACTTTGCTGGTCAACAAAAAATCAAAAGACACCGTCTCCCTGATAATGATTGATTCCCTTGAGTGGATAATGGTCCTTAATAATGGCTACTATATGACTTCTAAAAACGCAGCTAAGGCGCTGAGTTACGTTTCAGGTATCACGGTATTTCCTTTTGAGCAATTTGATGTGAGATACAATCGACCCGATATTGTTTTGACCGCAATTGGAATGGCTGATCCGGCTATAATAAAGGCTTACAGAAATGCCTATTATAAAAGAATAAAAAAATTACATATAGATACTACTTCTTTCCGGGATGACTTTGCTGCCCCGGAAGCAGATTTTATAAATCGCGATAATGTAAAAAATGAACAAAGCATTAAAACATTGCAACTCCCAATACATAGTATGGACAGTACCTATAAATTGGACCGCTTCAATATTTGGATAAACGATGTTCCTTTATACGGGTTAAAAGGCATCAACCTCCGCTATAAAAACAAAAATATTTTTGACACAACAGTTACAGTAACCTTATCTCAAGGTGATAATAAAATAGAAACATCGGTAACCAATGTAAATAGTATAGAAAGCTATCGCCGTCCTTTGTATGTAAAGTACACACCAATGCAACCGGAAAAAGAAAAAACATATTTCCTCGGCATTGGTATTGATAAATTCGCACAATCAGAAAATGATTTACAATGGAGCACAAAAGATGTAAGAGACCTTGCAACACATCTGAAAGAAAAATATAAA
Source organism: uncultured Chitinophagaceae bacterium (assembly GCA_963798665.1). GTDB lineage: Bacteria > Bacteroidota > Bacteroidia > Chitinophagales > Chitinophagaceae > Ginsengibacter. The sequence goes on from CAWCUN010000028.1 coordinate 135,828, forward strand.
GATGCAATTGAAACAGACACTTTATTTAATGAGAATGTAACTGTAAACAATGTAAAAGCATTAAAACAAATACTTGAACATACATCAGTAAACGATAAAGTAATTGTTGCATATTCTGGTCATGGTTTATTAAGCAGGGATTATGATTATTATCTTTCAACTTATAACATCAACTTTAATCAACCTGAACAAAACGGGTTGCCTTATGATGAACTGGAAGATTTATTAGACGCTATTCCGGCAAGAAAGAAACTGATGCTTATTGACGCATGCCATAGTGGAGAGATTGACAAAGATGAAATGCAGCAATATGCAGCAGTAGAAAAAAAACTCGATAGCGTAAAAGGTGCAATCTTGGTAAATAAGGACAGTAGCAAAATAGGAATGAAGAATAGTTTTGAGTTGATGCAGCAACTGTTTGTAAATGTGGGGAAGAACACGGGAGCCACTATTATTTCCGCCGCCGCAGGAACACAGTTTGCACTTGAAAGGGGTGAGTTAAAGAATGGTGTGTTTACCTACAGTATTCTTGAATACATGAAAAAGCAAGAGCATGCTAAACTATCAGGACTTAAATTATATGTAAATAACCGGGTGCCTGAATTAACTAATGGCTTACAGGTACCAACATCAAGAAGTGAAATATTTGATACGGATTGGGATGTGTGGTGAATGCCAGCTCAAATTATTTTTTGGCTGGGCTAAGTATGAAGTGGCTTTTTTGTTCATGTTCCCCTAACAATAAATAACTGCCGGGGCATTCTAACTTCAAAAATTAAAATTTCAAAAGCTGATGATTTTTTCGGTTATCGGCTATTAATTATTTCATAAGGAAAGATTAGAAAACGTCGACAATAAATTATTACTATTGTTTGTTATTTTTAAATCCGGTAAGTGTTCATAAATTCTTTTATGAAAAAGATTATTACCAATTTAATAGTATTTCTTTATCTGGCTAATTTGTACGCACAAACCGATGCCCGGGGTGCCCATGCCTCTAATAGGGGCGATTCCAATGTCATAAAGGGCAACATATACGCAATAATTGTAGGAATAAGTAATTATAAAAATCTGCCATCCTTACAATATGCTGATAAAGATGCCGAAGCTTTTTCAGATTACCTTCTTCATAATGAAGAAGAAAAAATTCCGCCAGGTAATATTGAAACCTTTGTTAATGATAATGCTACAAAAACAAACATAGGCGATGCAATATCCCAGGAAGTTCGAAAGGCAAAAACGGGAGATAGAATTTATTTCTTTTTTGCAGGGCATGGGGATATGGAGGACCTTACACAAATAGAAAATGGATTATTGTTGCTTTATAATAGTCCTAACGGTAATTATTTCGGTATGAATGATGATGTGCTGGAAATACTGGATTTGAAAAGATATTTATCGCCACTATCACAACGCGGAATAGAAGTTTATTTTATCGTAGACGCCTGCCATGCCGGCAATTTAAAAGGCGGGATTCAGGGTGAAGAGCAGACAGCTTCGGCATTAGCAACGGCGTGGGGAAAGGAATTTAAAATTCTTTCTTGCCAGCCCAATCAAATTTCTTTAGAAAGTAAAGAATGGGGTGGCGGGAGAGGATTATTTTCTTTTGAGCTCGAAGAGGGTATGAAAGGATTTGCTGATAAAAACAATGACGGAAAAATAACCCTTTTAGAACTACAACAATATCTCACTGATAATGTTTCAGCAATGAGTGATGGAACTCAAATTCCTTTAGTAGTGGGCGATTTAAGCAAAGGTGTTGCGAAAGTAAATCCAAACGTATTAGCAATCTTAAAGAAGGAAAAATCCAGAGATTATCCAATGCTGGCGAAAGCAAATTCCAAAGGCATGGTGGAAAAGTATGTCGATTCATTGGATGCTGTTAGTATTAAATTATACAAAGAGTTTCAAAAAAATTTGAAGGAAAAAAGATTAATAGCACCGAAAGACACAAATGCCTTAAGTAATTACAGGGTGTTTGAAGAAAAAAATCCGGATAATCAACTTACTCATATAATGAAACGGGATTTAGCCGCAGCATTAAATGAAAAATTTGACTCTATAGTTGCTCCCCTTTTAAAGGGACAAACAAGTTATTCAAGCCGGGAAGAATGTAAATATGCGTCCGGGGAATTAGATAGCTGTCTGGGTTTATTGGGCAAACAACATTATATCTATAACAATATTAAAGCCCGAAAACTTTTTATGGATGCAATGTCACTTGTATGGGCTTTAACCGAATCGGAGTATAATATTGGCTTTACCCCCATAGTTCAGCAATCAGTTGTTCTACTGGAAGAATCAGAAAAACTGGAGCCCAATGCAGCTTATACTCTTTCTGCGCTTGGCGTTAGTTATTATTATTTGTATGAATATAAAAAGGCTTTCCAGAAATTTCAAAAGTATCTTGATTTAAGACCAAATGATTTTTATGCGAAATATTCCCTTGCCGATCTGTTCTCTAAATTAAAAGAATATGGAAAAGCGGAAATACTTTTAAAAAGTTTAATTGATAGTTTTCCGCAAAAAAATTTATCGTATGACCTGCTTTGCCAGGTATATTTTGATGATAATAAAAGTCAGGAATCATTGCTTTGTGCAAAAAAAATGCTTGATTCCCCGGCAACTGAAACAGATGGGTTTTTTCAACTCGGAGTTTATTATCAAAAAACAGGAAATATTGATAGCGCCCGGCATTATTATGAATTATGCAGGGCCAATGGCTTTGATAACATGATCGACAATAATATTGGGTATGCTTATTTAATGCATCAAAATTTAGACTCCGCTTTATTTTATTTTAACCGTCTATTTAAAGCCGATTCAACGTTCCCTTATGTAAATTTCAACCTGGGCACAATTGATTTAATGCAGGAAAACTATCATGCTGCTATAATTAAATTGCTCAGGGTAATTCGATATAGCAATTCATATGATGAGGCGTTTATTTCCGATTTAGACATGTACTTTAATAAAAGATATCATATCGCCGACACTACCAAATATAAAGAATTCAGGAACCACGTTTTCGAATTCAATATTCAATATGTGAGTTTTGTATCCATCCTTTATTGTTTTTTGCGGGATCCGACTCTTTCTGTGTTAAATGATAATATCGAATACATTTTTACATTGATGAAGAATTATAAAGAATACGATGTTTATACCTACTACCATTATGCTTGTTATAAATCTCTTCAAAAAAAACAAAGTGAAGCTTTAGAAAACCTGCAAAAAAGTTTGGAATTGGGGTTCGGTAATTATTTTATACTCACAAGTGATGAAGACCTGGAATATATTAGAAACACTCCGGGGTTTACTGCGTTATTAAAAAAATATTTTCCCGATAAGTTCAAATGATTGGATCTAAATTTCTAAAGCGGGATTCTTCTAATACCAATTCAACTAAAAAATCGTTTACTTCTTTATCAGTTTATTCGATGTTTTATTTAATTGAGTTTTACTTGCATTAATTATCAGGTCACTATTATCCGAAATTATTTTATCCACGAAAGCCTCTTTAGAACTTTCGGTTACAGTCGCTGCAATAGAATAATTTCCCCAGCTATACGATGGCTTCAATACATTGTCTTCCGCAACGTAATAGCCGAATGAACGCGGTACAATAAAGCATGCCCCTGTTAAAGGAGTATTTCGCAAGCGTTGATAAAAGAGAGCATAGTCTGAACCGTTTTTATCGAGAGGTGCATTACGAACGGGTAAATAAAACTTACCTAAAACTACGTTGCTAAAAAAATTTCCCGTTTCATTTACATATGAGCAACTGAACGTAATTTCAAAGTCAACGTTTATTGTTTTCTTATCATGCTTATACTTTGCTTTCGGAAACCGGTAGTCTAATGAGTCAAGTTTAACGCGAAACATGCTGCTGTTGGCAATTTCGTAGCTGTTACTGGTATCTAATAAGAAATGAGCAATAAGGGCGGTATCCATTTTGCCCTGTTCTTTATTGTTAACTAATCGCACTAAGGTAAAACCTTTAAAGATGATTCCGTTAGGATCAAAGATGCCACGTGTAGAAAGATTATTGTAAAAATGGAGATCGGTCAATGCCATTGAAAACTCAGCAGTGTATTTCTTTTTCCGCTTGTCTATCATATTTTTAATCCCATTAGTGGCTAAGGATACCAGGTAAGCATCCAAAACGCCCCTTGAGTTTCCCTGGCTGTTCACCAATTGTTGCTGGTTTTTCAGCTTGTTAAAAGACAATCCTGTTGGCGTCTCATTAATTCTTATGAATTTATTCTCGCCCGATTTTTTTTCGGAGGCGCAGGATGCCAGGATAATTAAAACAGCATAAAAAATATTGTCATGCAGCTGTCTCATAAGTGCGTTTTTAGGGTGAAATTTTAGTTAAGATATTAATTTAAATAAATGCAGAAATATATTTTTTTATTCTTAATTTCCCTAAGCATTTGGCTATAAACTTATACTGCTCTTAGGCTATCTGGCTAAATAAATCCCTTACTATGAATTACTTTAAAAGAGTTTTCTACCGGTAAAGCTTATCAATATCTATTCAACCTTATAATCAAATTTCAATCATGAAAAAAATGAAATTTTATGTTTTGCTCCTGCTTTCCTTTATCCTTTCTATAAATACAAAGGCGCAAACAAAACATGCCCTCATTTTTGCCATTGGCGATTATCCCCGGGAAGGCGGATGGCCAACTATTTCCAGTTTGCGGGATGTTGGTTTTATTGAGACCGCGTTAAAAAATCAGGACTTTCATGATATAAAAATAGTTTCAAATTCCCAGGCTACTGCAAAGGGAATTTCCAACGCTTTAGCCGAAATGATAAATAAAGTAAAACAAGGTGATATTGTAGTTATTCATTTCTCATCACATGGAGAGCAAATAGAAGATGATAATGGAGATGAGACTGATGGGCTCGACGAAAGTATAGTAACCTATAATGCTAAATTACCTTTCAGGGGTGAATCATTGTCCAAACAAGAATACGATAAGTTCCAGGCGGATTATTTCCGCGATGACCTGTTCGGAGATTATATAAATCAATTAAGAGCTAAGTTAGGCAGCAACGGCGACGTTGTTGTTTTTATGGATTTGTGTCATTCCGGCACAGGCACCCGGGGTATCGCAAAAGTCCGCGGGGGCAAACCTGCATTGGTGTCAAAAGATTTTGATCCCAAAAAATTTGCATCCAGCGATATATCCGGAGTTTTTAAAGAAAAAAGCACATCGAGAGGAGATGAAAGTTCCCTTGCAACCTATGTGGTATATTCTGCCGCAGAGGCTGGAGAACTTGATTACGAAACCGAGGATGACAACCACCAGGGTATAGGTTCTCTTTCTTATGCAATTAGCAAAGTGTTCTCCAATCTAAATCCAAATACCACCTATCGTTCTCTTTTTGCTGGCATTCGGACAGAGATGGAAAAAAAATCAATCCAACAGCACCCGGTTTTGGAAGGGAATGGTTTAGACCGGACTCTTTTCGGGGGCAAGTTCATAAAACAACAACCTTATATAGAAATAGAAAAAATTGATGGACCCGGGATTGCTTTAAGAGCAGGAAAAATGCAGGGTCTTGATTCGGGGGCAAGGGTGGCAGTTTATCCTGCAGGTACCAGTGACACATCAAAATCCAGAGTGCTGGCAACAGGTACAGTTGTGAAGGCTGATATTTATGCCAGCACAGTAAAGTTGGATAATGATCTTAAAATAGAGCAGCCGGCAGAGGGCTGGGTTTTTATAAAAGACCCCGTTTATACTATAGAACCACTTGGAATAAGCTTTGGATTGAACAATGTACGAGGTACATCTACTGCCGCTTTTAGTAACAATGAAATTGCGAATATAAAAAACGCTTTAGCCGCTTTACCCCTGGTGCGGTTTGATAAAGATCCGGATTTAATAATTGTAAAAGGAGACGGGTTAGATTCTATAAAAGTAGCTTCTAATGGTTATTTATTTAATACTGTAAAAGATGCAGCTTCTAATATATCGCAATTGGAAGAGGAGGTACAGCAATATATACAATATAAGTTTTTACAGGGGCTGGATATTAAAGATGAAACCGCTAATGTAGAAGTGAAACTGGTGCCGTTTATTAACGGAAAGGCTGATACCAGTCAACTAAATATGTCGTTAATGACAACTCCTAAATTTAGAAATGGCGATAGTTTTGTTTTATGGATAAAAAATAACGGGGATGCAGACGTATTTATTAATATACTCGACATGCAACCTGATGGAATAATCAATAAAGTTTTACCCGATAAAAGTAAAAATATATACCCGGGCGATTTGAAGATCGAAGGAGGTTCGTCCTTCCTGTTTTCAAAATATCCCATTACAGTTGGCCCGCCCTATGGAACCGAGATATTTAAAATATTTGTTTCAAAGCAAAAGATTGATATGGAAGATATAGCAACTACAAGAGGAGAAGGCAGCAGAGGTAGCTTCACAGTGTTAGAGGGTTTGGTAAAAAAATCTTATGAAGCAGGTACAAGAGGAACCGAAACAAACAATATTGGCAATGCCGATGGAAGTTGTTTTAATTTATTGTTTGAGATAAGACCGAAATAATAGAATTTTTAGATACTGTATTTATCAAATGCCTCGGATGATTATTTACATTAGTTGCTATAAATAACAAAATGACTGACAAGTGGGTCAAAAACAAATCTTATAAATAATCTTATTATATATGATGATCCGATGTGGAGCGATATGAAAATAAATACTATTACTAAAAACATTGAACTCTAATACTACAAAGAACTTTTGTTTTGCATCCTAAATAAAAATAACTAGAGTAAGTGATTTGAATGAAAACTCTTAACAATGAATAAGCACAAAATTAGAAGGTTCCTGATTGGGATTATAATTTTAATGCTGTCTTTATTTTCTGAGGCTCAGCAAACAAGGGGGGTTACGGTATCCGGTAATTTAGGCAAATCAAAAACGGGCAATACGTATGCGCTTATAATAGGTATTAATTATACAGGCAGGAAAAATTTTGCTCAACTCCATTATGCCGTTAATGATGCTGACTTATTAAAATCATTTCTGCAATCCGGGATCTTTTTCGATTCTATTCCTGACGATAATATTAAGATCATTCGCGATAAGGAAGCAACTGCAATACAGCTTTGGTATGGCTTTGACTGGCTGACAAAAAACGCAAAAAAAGGGGATAGGGCTATTATTTATTTTGCCGGACACGGTATTGCTTCCGGTCCAGCTCTTGGTTTCCTGATAGCCTACGATGCGCCTGATGTTAGCGATCCAAGCCAGTTTGGGTTCCAGGGTGGAGCTATCCCTATATACCAGCTAAAAACAACAATAGAGCAATTAAGGAATAATGGCGTAACTAGTTATTTAATTACCGATGCCTGTAGAAATAATGAACAAAAAGATTCATCTCAATTAAATTTTCCAAACATACTAGAAGTTAACGACGGGGAAATTCAGTTTAGTTCCTGTAGCAGGAACCAGAGTTCTATGGAAGATGCAAAATGGGGCGGTGGTCACGGTTTATTTACTTATTATTTTATTAAAGGCTTATGCGGATATGCGGATGAAGAAGTAGGAGACTTGAAAGATGGTAAAGTAACCCTTGCAGAAATTAAAGCCTATGTGGAAAAACATGTTCGAAACGATTCGCGGAATTTAGTTACGAATCAGGTACAACAAATGCCTTATATAAATATCAGTAGCGCAGATAACCAGGAAGAAGTTGTTGCTTATATAAAGCCCGGTAAACTCATTAATCAACAGTTAAAAGAAGATAATTTGATTGCTGTTGTAAACAGGGGTTTGGATAGAGACACCTCTGTGTTGTATAAAAATTTTACAGCAGCTTTGGAAAAAAAGATTTTTTTCCAGGATGAGCCTGGCAATGCTTACCGCTTATTACAGCAGATTAAAACTTCACAGACAAAAAGCAAATATGAGGAAGCTGCCGAGGAATATATAATTTACCTTTTGAATGATGCGCAGGTTCGCATTAATAAATATTTTGAAGGAGTAGACACAAATTACACTACAAAATATTTTGAGACAGGCGCAAAGGAATTAAATGTTGCGTTGACTTTTATGCCCAAAGAGCATCCCTTGTATAAGGTTCATACTATTAACCGGTTATTCATGGAAGCCCAAAGCATGCGGGGAGAGGATTCAAAATACGGTTTCGCTAACGAAAAAATTGATTCCGCGATAACGTTAGACGGCACTGTTGCTTACTTACATTATACAAAAGGTTTACTTAAAATGGACAGGCTGAAGTGGAATGAAGCGCTACCTTATTTTGAAAAAGCACATAGATTAAAACCTGAATGGGTTTTTCCTATATATGCGCTTGCTTCATGTTATACCAGCTTACATAAATTACAAGATGCAAAAAATCTTTATTATAATTTTATAAAAAGTGATTCCCTCAATAAAGAAATTTGGAATGGCCTCGGCTATTCTTATTTCACTATATCTGAAAAGCAATATGACAGTGCCATAATCTGTTTCAAAACGTCCCTTGCTATTGATTCAAACTATTTATACAGTTTGATAAATCTTGGGGATGTTTACGCTGCACTTCGCCAAAATGAAAAAGCAAAAGAAATGTATTGGCGTGCCATAAAAGGCGACTCTCTTAATGCAAGTATCTGGAACGAGCTTGGTAATTTTTATTATAATCAAAAGCAATACGATAGTGCAGCCATTTTTTATAAAAAAGCACTTGCAATTGATTCTAAGCTATTTATACGGCTTAAGAAATCTTGGAGATGTTTACGCTGCACTTCGCCAAAATGAAAAAGCGAAAGAAATGTATTGGGAGGCCATAAATGCCGACCCTCTTAACACAGTTAACTGGTATTACCTTGGTATTTTTTATGATAGACAAAAACAAGATGATAGTGCGGCTATTTTTTACGAAAAAGCAATTACTATTGATTCTAATTACCTATACGGCTTAAGAAATCTTGGAGATGTTTACGCTGCACTTCACCAAAATGAAAAGGCAAAAGAAATATATTGGCGTGCAATTAAAGCCGACTCTCTTAATGCAGATAATTGGAACAAGCTTGGTAATTTTTATCATAATCAAAAACGATATGATAGTGCAGCTATGTTTTATAAAAAAGCACTTGCAATTGATTCAAGCTTTTTATTCGGCTTAATAGATGAAGATGTTATGGCTGCAGTTCAAAATATAAACGCGAGAGAAATGTATCGGCGGGCCATAAAAGCTGATTCTCTCAATACAAATAATTGGGACATGCTTTATAGTTTTTTTTACGGTCAAACCCAATACGATTCAGCACAGAATTATTATAACCAAAAACAATATGATTCGGCAATTTTTCATTTTCAAAATGTAATATCATTAGATTCTTTAAATTTAAATGCATATAATCTTCTTGTTAGCTGCTTCGGTGTAAAACAAAATCTTGATTCTTCTGCATATTATTTCACGAAAATGTTAGAAAATAAAATTGCGAATCAACGGACTTATGAACTTGGGTCAATTTTATCAAATTCTTATCAGGAGAATAAGTTATTTGATGAAGAAATTAAGATTACCCGTCTTTTATATAATTATGATTCTACATTTCATATTCCCCAAGTCGATAGTAACCAAAGAGCGAATATTTTAGATAATCTCGCCTATGCTTACTTAAATACCGGGCAGCCTGCTTTGAGTAAATATTATTACAAGAAAGAGGGCTTTCTATACTATTATTATTACAACATCGCTTGCCTGGCATCTTTAGATAAAAAAGCAAAGGAGGCGTTGGAAAATCTTGAATTATCTTTTCAAAAGGGCTATAAAGATTATGATCATCTGCTAAAGGATACGGACTTGGATAACATAAGAGGCACAGACGAATTTAAGCAACTCCTAAAAAAATATTTTCTGGATAAAGTGAAGTGATCTAATTATGGAAGTGTTTAGATATCGTAATTTTCTTGTTGCGTTCGCCCTTGCTGGAAAATAAAAGAGACAGGGACTTATGGGGCAGTTACGTTATCGGAAATGCCGATGGAAATTGTTTTGCATTTTTGTGAGATAAGCTAAAACATTGTAAACCCACTTAATAAAAAATCATGACAAAAAATAGTTTTCTATTTGGCTTACTATTTATTTGTTGTTTCTTGACAATTGCATCTTTCGCCGGAATAAGGATGCGTCGGGCGGTATTTATATTAGATAAAAATCATTATCCGAATGCCCTCGCAAGGTATCAACCATCTGAAATTTATCTTCTTTGCAATTTGGATTATCAACGGAACGATTCGACATGCAAGCGTTCTTACGAAAAGTTTGTTAAAGGCGATACTGCTGTAGTTAACTTAGTTGGGCAGGTATGGATGCTTAGTATAGGAATAGATAACTATGAATCGCTAAAGTATGATAATTGTGAATCGGATGCCTCAAGTTATATGGATTTTTTTAAGAAGCAATACCAAAAATTCATCTCACCCCGTAACGTAGATTTTTTTCATGGATATTTACTTCTTAACAGTAATGCAACAAAAGATTCTATTTTAAAGGTTTTAAAAGAAATTATCTTCCAAGGCGTCATAGTAATGATTATTTCATTTTTAATTTAACGGACTAGAGCGATTTATATACTTTGGATTCAGTGAATTATTCAACTTCACGTTTTTTTCCTTACGATGTAGCTTACGTTATATCGATTTACCATATTATAAAAAGAAATACGAATGATACAGCAAATGTAGTAAAAAGTTTAATATCGTAAAAAACTTTGCAGGAATATATGCAGCTTATTCCGGCAACATAATCAATTATTCATTTCTGAAGCCGGGCCTTCCGAAAAATTCAAGACAGAATTTATTAAAACTTTGATGCAAAATTCACCAACGGTATCATCGGATTTTAAATAAAAACCGGATTATAATTGTGCCTAATAGAATAGGATATGATGAGGTGATTTTGCGACGGATTAAAAGGACGAACAAGGGACCTATAAATTACTTTATTACTTCACTTAGATTCTGCATATAATATATATGACATTTTTAAAGATAATTATCAGGCTGACTCAAATTGCATTTCTTTTAAAAGCAAAATCTAATTACCTGCAAAGTCTTTCGATTATGAATATTTCGACGTGTTTTTTGAAAAGCAATTTCCTTCAGCAATACAAGGAAATTTTTGGTGATGAAGAAAATAGAATCAAGAGGTGTTACAGTTGAAACAAACAAATTAAATGAAGTTGCCGGTACTTACAGGCAAACGATATGCGTTTGATAGTCGGGACGGATAATTACTAGTGGCGAATGAATGGCAAAAACTTAAATAACCCTGTTTACGATGCTACTGCAGTTGCCGATGAATTAAAACACGATTATGGATTTGAAGTTAATTTATTGAAAGACCCTCCAATGGATACAATCTATAACAGCATAAGGCAATATTACCAAAAGCTGCAAGAAAACGATCAATTGTTAATTTATTTTGCCGGCCACGGAGATTTTGATGAAGTCATTACTTGATGATGGATTTATCGTTTGTTCAGATTCAAAATCTAGTTGAGCAGGATCCAATACGTAATACTTATATACAATATTCCAAAATAAAAAGAATGATCAATAAGATCCCTGCAAAGGAAATTTTAGTGATGCTTGGATATTTGCCATGGCGGCACATTTGATGAAGATATTTTGGGAGCAAAGGGAAGAGATAATCACTGGTGAATACCAACATTAATATGAATGTTCTGCAGTTTTTAAAAGAAAAATCACAATACAAAACACGACGGGTTTTATCTTCTGTTGGAAATGAATCTGCTTTCGATGGAAGAGCAGGAAGGCATTCACCTTTTGCTAATCTTTTATTGCAGGTGCTTAGAACGAAGGGAAGTGGCACGAATGGAATTCTAACATTAAGTAATATCTATACTCAGTGTTGGAAACGGCAAGTTATAATGAGACGGCAGCTTTAAAAATTTCACCTCACACTGCGAGATTTGGAGACGATGATCCATTGGGAGAATTTGTATTAATTCCTGATTCAAAAGAGACGGAGATTCTTTAAAATAAATAAATCAATACTGTAATACATTTTCTACAAAATAATTACTAAAAATAATTTTATGAGAAGACATCTATTCCTCTTATTTTTTATACACTTCATTAATTATTCAACTACAGCCCAAACAAATCATATTCCTGACATGCTGGAAAATACGCTGAAAGGCGTAGTTACGGTTGCAATTTATCAAACAGATGTTGCCATGAAGCCAATGGGTTTTCGTGGAGCACCTTCTGATTTAGCTTATTCTAAAGTGCTCGATTTATCAGGTGCCAAAGGAAGTGGTTCTGGTTTTATCATTGACTACAATCATAAAAACTATGTTAGTTACAAATGCGCATGTAGTACAGGAGGCTGCGGCCTCAGAAAGGAAGTATTTATGTTTATACCATCAGCTATAAAAAATATGAAGTAAAAATTGTAGGTGGAGATACATTTTATGACCTGGCGGTATTAGAGTTTATGGATGAAGTTCCTGAGGGTGAAATAAGCGCTCTGAAATTTAAACCTGAAGAAGCAAGATTGGGTGAACAGGTTTTTGCAATTGGTAATCCGTTAGGTGATTATCCTTTCTCAGTTTCCGATGGCATAATAAGTGGTAAAAACAGGATAAGAGGCGGTATCACAGGGAAGTTCGGTTTTTTGCAAACGACAGCTACCATCATCTGGGGTAACAGCGGCGGCCCTTTGGTTGATATTAATGGAAATGTTGCCGGCATTAATTCGCAGATAGCTTTTGCGGATATGGGCAAAACTTCTATATGGCAGCCCCAGATAAATTTCGCACTGGAATCAGTTACTGCAGAAAGATTAATACATGATATTCTAACGAACAATGGACTAATAAAACGGGCATATTTTGGGTTGGAAATTGCACAGGATGAAATTGATCGGGAACATCCTGAGGCAATGCAGCAAGTGAATGCGGAAAACCTTCCTGGCATGTTGCCGTTAATAACCAATGTTATTCCCAAAAGCCCTGCAGATGGTATATTGAATCAATATATAAATGCAAGAATCCTTTCTGTAAATAATGAAGAGGTACGAAATGTACAGGAAGTGTTAGGAGCCTTCGAGAAAATAAATCCCGGTGATGCAGTAACGCTTAAGGTCTCAAAAAATGATCAGATTAATGAAGTGAAAATAACTTCCGGAACTTCAAACGCACAAACAAATGCCGGCATAGCTTACCATATGATGGGTAACAAAGGATGTACCTTAAAACAAGGAGATGAAAAAGTTATAATAAGTTTTTCAAATCCAAATACCTCTAGTTCTTATAACAATCAGACTCCAAAACGACCTGGTAACTCTCAGGTCAACAAAAAAGTGATTGACCCGAAAATACTTTTTAATAATAGCTGGGCAATTGCTGCTGCAGGAATTTTCTCAGACCAAACAAGCCAGATCTGGATAGTAAAAGATATGGCGGACCTCGGTACCGTTTTAAGACTCTGCGGCACGACAGGAATAATTGATTTGATTCTTTTAAGAACAGGGGCTGATCCCTCAAAGGCAGACAATTACATTCGAAAGCGCTTTGTCTTGTCAGGAAGAAATTTTATTTACCAACAAACACTTTGGTATTAGCAACTAACTAGCGTACAAGAAAATTTTATTAAGTGAAAAGGCCGTTGAATCTTTCCCGCCAATCATTATCCTGCTGTTGATGATTTTCGAGATTTTTAGCTATTAATAATTAAATAAATAGGTTAGTTGGCTACAACTGAAAATTTACCGGGTAGCCGGTAACTATTTAAAGGCGCTTAACAAAACTATGATAAGTGTAGTAAATTTTTTAACTTAGAGAAGCTTCATAAATTTTTATGAAAATCATTATAACCTGCGTTATTTTTTTTCTTTGTCTATCCCATCTATTTGCTCAGACCGACACACGGGGTGTTGTTACCAACAATACCAGGGATACCTCTGTTTTTAATGGAAACATCTATGCAGTAATTGTGGGTGTATCAAATTATCAATATGTAACGCCTCTGTCATTTGCGGACCAGGACGCTTTATTGTTTAAGGAGTTTTTGCAATCCAAATCTGGTGGCAGTGTTAAACCTGATAATATCTTTTTGATATTAGATAAGGATGCAAATGCATCCACGCAACCCCGCATCAGGAAATGGCTTACCGAAATAAAAAAACTGCAAAAAGGGGATCGGGTATTTTTTTATTTTGCGGGTCATGGTGACGCAATCAATCCTGATGAATATTTCTTCCTTTTACAGGATTGTAATCCTGCCGGTGATAAAAATAATTATACAGGTGGCATGGCAAGTGTCATCCAGATGTATAATATAAAATCTCTTATAAAAAATGAGCTTATAAAAAATGGGGTAGATGTATTTTTAATTTGGGATGCATGCCGAACTAATGAACTACCTGGTGGTGAAACGGGGCTAAGAAATATGCAGGAAGGAATTGCAGAAAAAAGCGGTGGCGAATCAATTATGCTTTCGGCCAGCGCAGGTGAAGTAGCTCTTGAAAACAATAATTATGCACACGGCCATGGTTTATTTACTTATTATTTGATTGATGGTTTGAGTGGGGCCGCTGATAGTCCCGAAGCTGATGGAAATGGTGATGGCAAAGTGGATATGATTGAACTGGAAAACTGGGTAAAACGAAAGGTCCGCATTGATGCAAAAACGAAATTCAATGTGATCCAAAACCCAAGATTTATTTACAATGGTGATGAAACATTAAGTATTGTAGACAGCAGCTTTAAGAATGCCTGGGCCATGGAAAAGATAAGTGGGGAAGACTTTGCCCTCAACTATAAAAATCCTCCTAAAGCGGCAGGCAGAAATGTACGGGAGGAAGACAGTGCCGTTATCACAATGTACAATCAACTGATGGAATTAATTAAGGCGGATAGCCTGGACAGCGGACCCATATCTGCAGAAAAAATCTATGGCGAGTTGTTAAATAAATTTCCCGGTAACGCTTTGACAGAGCAGGCCGGTTTTAACCTGGCCATGGAATACATAAACCTGGCGCAGGATAAAATTAATTTGTACCTGAGCGGAAAGGACGATTTAACTATAATGGCCAGTTCAAAAGCAAAAGGTGAAGATCAAGGTACCTTAAATAAAACCCAGGTGATATCCTCCGGAATAAATTATGGGAAAAATGCCCGATACCTGGAGCGGGCAATTGAGTTATTAAGACGGGATACCATCGCTGATATGGAATACATCACTCAACTCCAGGCTAAGGCTGATTTTTTATTGGCGCGGAGTTTTGTTAGCGATGAGGGTATTATTACCGAATTCCCCGAAGCTCTTCAATTAGCTAAAAAAGCCTTAAAGGTGCAGCCAAAAGCGGCATACAATTACCAGTTGTTTGGTTCTTTATATTATATAAACAAACAGTACGACAGTTCAATTTATTATGTGCGAAAAGCGCTGGAATTAGCTCCGAACTGGGTGAACGCAATTAACAATCTCGGGTTAGCCTTTGATGCTGAAAAAAAACCAGATTCAGCCCGGTTCTATTACAGGAAAGCAATTGCAATCAATCCTGATTTTTTAATTCCGTACACTAACCTCAGTTATAATTTTTCAAACCAGAACAGTTACGACTCTGCGTATAAATATGGCCGGGAAGCCATTGCCCTTAACCCTTTGTATGTGGGAGGTAATAATGTTTTAGGAATTATCTTTCACTACCAAAAAATCTATGATTCTGCAAAAAATTATTATCAAAAAGCTATAAGGATTGATCCGAAATATACATCGGCATATAATAATCTTGGTATCCTTTTTTACAATGAAAAGATCTATGATTCCTCGAAGATGTATTATTTGAAAGTAATAAGCCTTAGTCCGAAATATACAGATGCATATTATAATCTGGGCCTGGTGTTTGAAAACCAAAAGCAATATGATTCTGCAAAGGATTGCTATTATAAAGTATTGAGTATTGATCCGAACTATACAGATGCCTATAACGGCCTGGGAAATATTTTTAACACTCGTTTCAAACAATACGATTCGGCAAAGGCTTGTTATTATAAAGCCATAAATATTGATCCCAAATCCACCTATGCTTTTTATAATCTCGGTGTTCTTTTTTATGGTCGTAACCAGTATGATTCGGCTAAATATTACTATAGCCAGGCTTTGGGTATTGACCCGAAATATGCCTACGCCAACAATGCACTTGGCAATATTTTTAAGAAAAACCGGCAAGAAGATTCGGCAAGAATTTATTATGATAAAACTATGAGTATTGATCCCAAATTCACAGATGCGTATTACAATCTCAGCTTACTTTTAAACAGCCAAAGCCAATACGATTCAGCGAAGTGGTATTGTTATAAGGCTCTGTCTATTGATTCAACTTATGCATACGCCTACAACGGTTTGGGAATTATTTTTAAAAATGAATTGCAATATGATTCTGCGAGGTTTTATTACAATAAAACCTTAAGTATTGATCCGAAATTTACCGATGCATATATTAACCTGGCCTTACTTTTTTATAACAAAAATCAATATGATTCAGAGAAAGTTTATTATTATAAAGCACTAAGTATTGATTCGAATTGCACCAACGCTTATAATGGGTTAGGAAATGTTTTTATGAATGAGAACTTATATGATTCCGCAAGGATCTATTATACTAAAGCCATAAATATTGATCAGGGGTACACAGATGCCTATTATAATATGGCGTTTCGCTTTGATCGGCTAAAACAATATGATTCGGCGAAAAATTATTACTATAAAGCTTTAAGTATTGATCCCTCTTATGCGAATGCCTATAATGGATTGGGCAATGATTTTACAATTGGAAAACTAAATGATTCAGCAATTATTTACTACCATAAAGCTATAAGTAGTGATCCGAAATTTACAAATGCTTATTACAATCTCGGATTGCTTTTTTATGACCAACTTCAGTATGATTCGGCAAGGCTTTATTTTCATAATACCATAGGTATTGATCCGAAATTTACGAATGGCTATAACGGACTGGGAAATATTTTCAAAAATCAAAGACACTATGATTCCGCTGAAGTTTATTTCCACAAGGCTATCGCTGTTGATTCTAAATTTATAAACGGCTACATTAATTTAGGCAACACATTTATGAATTCTGGTGAATATGATTCAGCCAGGACTTATTACCACCAAGCCATCAATATTGACCCGAAATATACAGATGCTTATTATAATCTGGGTTTTGTTTTTGCTCAGCAAAACCGGTATGATTCAGCCATGAATTATTATTATAAAGCTATTGGTGTCGATCCAAATTATACAACTGCTTATAATGGATTAGGAAATGCTTTTATGGATGAAAAGTTATATGATTCATCAGCGGTTTATTACCATAAAACCCTTGGCATTGATCCAAAATTCAGGGACGCCTACCATAACCTGGGTTTACTTTTTTATTATCAAAACCGATTCGATTCAGCAAAAAATTATTTTTACCAATCAATAGCTATTAATCCGAAAATTGCGAGCAGCTATAGTGCTTTAGGAAATCTTTTCAAAAGCGAAAAACAAATTGATTCGGCCCTGATATTTTTCAAAAGAGCCATAAGCGCCGATCCTGGATATAAATTCGCCTACCTGGGAATTGGGAATATTTATTTTGATAAAAAACAGTATGATTCAGCAATTTTGAATTACTCCAAAGCAATCGCATTAGATTCATTAAATCTAACAGCAAATTCATTTTTAAGCATTTGCTTCTTTGTAAAAAATGAGATGGATTCTTCGTTTTATTTTTTGAAGAAAATCATAGGCAATAAAATTGGAGACTCGTCTACTTTTAAATTTGGTGAAATCATGTCAGATTTTTTCCAGAAAAATAAATTGTTTACTAAAGAAATTGAAGTTACCCAGCTCCTGTATAATTATGACTCTGCGTATAATATTTCCGGAGTAGATAGTATTACGAAAAGGAATTTTTTGAATAACCTGGGCTTTGCTTATTTGAATACAGGAAGTCCCTACAAGAGCCGGTACTATTACCAAAAGGCGGGGCTTTTATCTTACTTCTATTATAACACTGCCTGCCTTGCTTCCCTGGATAAAAAAACCAAGGAAGCCCTTGAAAATTTGGAACTCTCTTTTAAGAATGGGTACAAAGATTATGATCACCTGCAACAGGATACGGACCTGGATAATATCAGAAATATGGACGAATATAAACAGCTCTTAAAGAAGTATTTTCCTGATAGAGCGAATTGATATTCTCCACCCATGTAAGCTCCGTTTCTCCTTATTGACCATGTCGTCATACCAAACCAAGATGCAATCGGGCAAAATAACAAAGCGCCGTGATATTTCTACCACCAGCCTGCGTCAAATGAAAAAAAAATTAAAGGGTAACCGTAAATCGCCTGGAGTCATTACAGTATCCTGTATTACTCCAATAATAAGAGCCACCAGCTGTTTGGGCGTACCACTTTGTCCAGTTTCCCGGTGTCCAAACATTAATACGCACCGATGTGCTATATGGGGCCAGCCTTCCCTGGTAAATGTCCTCCACCCATACATCAACATAGTAACCGGTGGGGTTATCAAACCAAATGTAACAATAGCCTCTTGTATTACTTTTTTCCCTCGGCTTCTCATCGGTGGGTTGGCTTACGCTCTCGCCACTCGATCCTTGTTTTGCTTTTACTGTAACAGTTTTAGTTGGGGCTTTCACCTGTGCATAAATGCTGACCGGGGCTATAACCACAAAAGCAAAAAATATTGCTGAAGCAAGAAAAATTTTTTTCATAATAAAAAATTTAGTTGATAAAAAGTTGAAACTAAATTTATTGATTTTTAAATTATGAAAAAAAATAATTTCATTAAAAACTGTGTCCTGCAGAAATAATTTTTACGCCTCTTATTGCCTTTAAAAGTTACGACTCAGATTCAAGTTAACGTGGCCGGATAAGCCTTCTTAAAAAGTAGAGATTGTCAGAAGTTTTTTAAGAGCTATCAAAAATTTGGACATTCTTCTTCGTCATCAAATTTGGAGGGATAGTGTTGTTTTACTCATATTTTTACTAATGGAAATTCTGAAAGGCTGTCAACACGAGCTTCTACTTAATTGAAAATGTTACTACATGCCTTAGAACAGGCTTCATTGTTTAACCTTTTTTTAACCATGTAACAAATACATTTGCCAACTTAACCAGAATTTATGAAGAAAATTGTTTTTGTAGTAACCAGCTGCTTACTGTTTTCCTTTGCTTTTTCACAGGATACTTTAACTACAGCAATTCCTTCGGCAAACAAAAAAATAAAGTTATCGAATCGCCCCGGTGATCACCTGATGATACAGCTTTCATCTGACCACTGGTCAGGGATGCCCGATAGCATTAGCAGCCATCAGCAAGGATTTTCAAGAGGTTTCAGTGCATATTTTATGTTGGATAAACCTTTTAGGTCTTCCCCAAAATTTAGTATCGGTTTTGGTATTGGCGTGAGCACCAGTAATATTTTTTTCAAAAGGGAAAGTATAGATCTCAAAAGTAATTCAACACTTTTGCCTTTTACAGCCGTTGATTCAACCAATCACTTTAAAAAATATAAGCTTGCCACTTCCTACCTGGAAATTCCTGTTGAATTCAGATTTACATCGAAGCCCTTACAGCCTAACAAAAGTTTTAAAATTGCGCTGGGAGCCAAAGTAGGAACACTGGTAAATGTGCATACAAAAGGGAAGACGCTTTTAGATAAAAATAATAATACAATTACTACCTATACCGCCAAAGAAAACAGCAAGCGTTTTATTGATGGAACCCGCTTTACAGTAACCGGAAGGATCGGGTATGGTATTTTCTCGCTTTTTGGAACCTATCAGCTTAATAATATTTTAAAAGATGCAGCAGGTCCCGTTATGCATTTATACCAGATTGGCCTCACTTTAAGCGGACTCTGATCTTCTACTTCTTGCACTTGTCGGTGGTTTCTTATTTTTGTCGTTAAATATATCGTTTGATAGAAAAGAAAATAAAGAACAATCTAGAAATTAACGCTGTACTTATTGGAGTTATTCAACAAAACCAATCGGAAGAAATAGTAAAGGAATACCTGGAAGAACTTAAATTTTTGGCGGAAACTGCTGGCGCAAATACAATCAGGACTTTCACTCAAAAACTCTCTCATCCTAATAGTCGCACTTTCGTAGGCAAAGGGAAGCTGGAAGAGATAAAAAAATATATTTCCACAAAAAGAGTAGAGCTTATAATATTTGATGATGAGCTTACAGGTTCACAGATCACGAATATTGAAAAGGAATTAAGGGTACAAACAATTGACAGAAGTGACCTGATCCTCGACATATTTGCTTCACGTGCAAAAACAGCGCAGGCAAAAGTGCAGGTCGAGTTGGCTCAGTATCAATATATTTTACCAAGGCTGAAAGGTATGTGGAAACACCTTGAACGACAGGGGGGTGGCATTGGAACACGTGGCCCGGGTGAAACTGAAATTGAAACCGACCGACGTATCGTTAAAGAAAAAATAGGTATCTTACGGAAACGGCTAAACGTAATAGATAAACAGGCATTTACCCAAAGAAAGGAAAGAGGGGAACTTATAAGGGTGGCGCTTGTTGGCTATACAAATGTTGGCAAGTCTACCATTATGAACTTGCTTAGTAAAAGCGATGTATTTGCTGAGAACAAATTATTTGCGACATTAGACACTACCACAAGAAAGGTTGTAGTTGGTCACACGCCCTTTTTACTCAGTGACACAGTCGGCTTCATACGAAAATTACCCCATCATCTCATTGAAAGTTTTAAAAGCACGCTGGATGAAGTGAGGGAAGCAGATATTTTGTTGCATGTGGTTGACATTTCTCATCCTCAATATGAAGAACAACTTTGTATTGTGAATAAAACCCTGCATGAACTTGAGAGTGACAGAAAACCGGTGATAACAGTTTTTAATAAGATGGATGAATATGAAAAAAATACATTTGATGAATGGCTGAATCCCGAAGTAAAGGAAGCATTGCTTCAGGAATTAAAAGACAAATGGGGGAACCAAATGGAAGAAACCTGTGTATTCATTTCTGCGATTGAAAGAAAGAACTTAGATGAATTAAGGCAAGCCATTTTAAATAAAGTACGAAGTGTATACCAGCTTAGATATCCGTACAAAGCTGAATTTTTTTATTAATCGATGTTGCGCTTCAAGTTTATAAACGTGTTTTACAAGGTTTTGTTCATAAAGTATGCTGCAAAAGAAATATAAATGGTATAAAATTGCCGAAACAGTAGCTGACCTTCATTTTGGTGATAGACATATTGTGCAGGTAGAAGTTGCCGGCAAGCATATATGTGTTGTAAAGAAAAATAATAACCTGGCAGCATGTACAGCCAAATGCCCTCATGCAGGTGGTAACATGGCTGAGGGATATCTTGATAATGCTGATAATATCGTTTGCCCTATTCATCATTATATATTCAATTTGGAAACCGGGCGTGATATAACCGGGGAAGGATATTTTCTAAAAATATTTCCCGTGAAAGTGAATGTGGTTGGCATATTTCTAGGCATTGAAGAGGGGGGCCTTTTTAGCTGGCTGAAATAATTTCAAATCGATTTTTGTTACAAGGCAAAAATCTCTATTTTTGCAGCCCGTTTGTATATTCTATTTAAAAAAATATTCCTCCTTAGCTCAGTTGGTTAGAGCATCTGACTGTTAATCAGAGGGTCGTTGGTTCAAGTCCAACAGGGGGAGCAAAACAATAAAGGGTTTCAGGAGATTAAAGCTTGAAACCCTTTTTCATTATACTACAATTATACTACAAAATTTCTCGTTATTTACAAATTGCGAATACGCGAATTTTTGTGCAAATATTCGTTAACGTTGATAACATTTGAATTACTGACCGGTTGAGATTCTTTTAACCAGTCCTCAAGCTGAGAGCGTGAGAATATTAATTTTTTTGATCCCTGCCTTCTAATCGTAGGTATAGTTTTTTTTGCTGTCATTTTATAAATACTTGAAGCGCTGAGATTGAGAAACTCACACGTTTCCTTTAAATCAATCAGGTCGGATTTTTCTACCGGTTTATTTTGAGTCTCCAGGAGCATTCGTAGCATGCGCTTAATTTCATTTAATTCTGCATTTAATCTTTCAAAGGGATTTTCAATAATCGGACTCGATTTACTGTAATATATAGGCTCTTTGGTTGTTTAAATGCTCAACAATGAAAGTCTGCCCGAACCGCTGCTGATAACATTCCTAAAGATGAGGATTTGCAGGTCAGCCAGCATCGCAGCAAGCCCAGTGTTGTGTTGCCGTTTTCAGGTGGTCCTTCTTAGTTATCGTTTAAAAAACTTTCTAATTCACGAACAGAGGCATTTTTTGCCTGATTAATTTTCCAACCATTCTTATTTATAAAGGATGCATAGAAGGGCTTTATCTCGTCCTCTTGAACTATATATACCATTAAACTTCCTTTCTGGTTTATCTCTATCTCTGATGAATACCAAATAAACATTCCACTCGTGTATTTGGAAATTCTATTTTGAATATTATCATTGCAGTCCTTTACATTTTATTGTCCGTCTGTTGAGTTTTAAAAAATAATTCTGATAAAACGCGATTGGGATTAAAGGGAGGAACTGTAATTTTCTCTCTCCATTCATTATTGAGAGATGAGTCAATCAAGCCTGCACCGCCATGAAATTGAACAACAGATTTTCCAGAATAGCTGAGGCATTTATGGTCAAACCAATTCCTTATTCTGATTAAACATACTTCTCTTATTTGGAACTTGTCAATAAGAGTGGCAATGATTTTATTTAAAATAATAATAAAATCATTGGCGTCTGCTGATTCGATTTTTATGTCTTGGAAAACATTTTTGAAATTCGTTAGCTTAA
>CAWCUN010000029.1:0-13638 GCA_963798665.1 uncultured Chitinophagaceae bacterium
ATTTCATAGTTTCCATACACAGGAATTGACAAAAAAGTAAATATTTAATATTTCCTTTCTGCCAATTGTTTAACTTTAAGAGGTAAATTTTCTTTTCCAGCTAAACTGCCTGTTTTATGGGTACCACTTCATCTACTGACTTTGAAAAAGAATTACAGCTTTCGCATTTTACAATTGAAAATTTACATGAGGCCGTTTTTTGGATAACTTCCGATGGGAAAATTTTCCAGGTAAATGATATGGCGTGCAAAATGACGGGATACACAAAAGAAGAATTAACCTCGCTATACGTTTTCAATTTAAATCCATCAAGAATAGTTGCCGATTTTCCGAAGTTCTGGAAACGCTTGAAAAAAGACAAGAAAATCACCTTTGAAGCAAAACACAGGCATAAAACCGGCTACCTCTATGATGTAGAAATAACAGGCAATTTTATTGTGTACAATGGGCAGGAAATTACGTGTAGCATTGTTCGTGACATAAGGAAGAAAAAACTCGAAGAGGATTTACTCAGAACTATTGCGGAGCATACATCTTCTGTAACCGGCCAGGATTATTTCAGAGAACTCACAAAGTATATAACTTTTTCTTTGAATGTGCGATATTCAATGGTGGTGTCATGCTCCAGCGAGGAAGCTACCAGGCTTAGAATGCTTTCATATGTTGACAGGCAGGAGGTTCTTGAAAATATTGAATACGATAAAAAAGGAACTCCCTGTGAAATTGTAATGCAGGGTAAAGAATTTTTTTGTGCTGATAAACTGGAAGAAACATTCCCCCGTGAGAAAGGAATAAAATCATGGGTGGCCGTTCCTATATATAGTCCGTCTAGCGGAAAAGTGATTGGCAATATTGCTGCATTTGATAATATCCCCATGTCTCATGAACAAAACCATTTTGCCATATTACGCATTTTTGCAGCACGGGCGGGTGCCGAAATTGAGCGGCTTATAGCAGAAGAAAAATTGAAGATTGCAAATAAAGAATTAAAAGGTTTGCTGAAAGAAAGTGAGGAACGTTTTCGCGATTTGTTTGAAGAAGCTCCAATTGCTTATGTTCATGAAGGGCTGGACTCAAAATTTATCAAAGCGAACCGGGCTGCTTTGCGAATACTTGGCGTGCGGCCCGACCAGGTTCCTTTTATGTACGGGAAGTCTCTGGCACCCGGCACTCCTGATGCCCAGCGGCGTCTTAAAGAAGCGTTTGACTCGATAGGCCGGGGTACAGATACCAGCGGTGTTGTTCTTGAACTGCGCCGTAAAGACGATGGTACGCCAATATGGATTCAATGGTGGTCAAACCCGGATATTGGCGGACAATTTACACGTACCATGTTCATTGACATTACGGAACAGGTGCTGATGGAAAGGGAGAAAGCAAGGTTACAGGCAGAAAATATTTACCTGCAGGAAGAGATAAAACTCAATAACAATTTTGATGAAATAATAAGTAAAAGTAAAAGTTTCAACAAAGTATTGCAGCAAATAGAACAGGTTGCTTCTACCGAAGTCACAGTGTTAATACTTGGCGAATCCGGCACTGGCAAGGAATTGGTGGCAAGGGCAATACACAATATAAGTAACCGGAGCAAAAGACCTTTGGTTAAGATTAACTGCGCTACGCTTCCCGCCAATCTTATAGAGAGTGAACTTTTTGGCCATGAGAAAGGTGCATTTACAGGAGCCATGGATAGAAAAATCGGCCGCTTTGAATTGGCAGACGGAGGTACGATTTTTTTAGATGAGATTGGAGAACTGCCTGTTGAGCTCCAGTCAAAATTGCTTCGGGTGTTGCAGGAAGGTGAATTTGAAAGACTAGGAAATCCAAAAACATTTAAAGTAAATGTAAGGGTAATTGCAGCTACCAATCGCAACCTGGAGCAGGCGATAGATAAAAAGGAATTCAGGGAGGACCTTTATTACCGGTTAAATGTTTTTCCAATTATATGCTCGCCGTTGCGTGAGAGGAAAGAAGATATACCACTTCTCGTAAAACATTTTTGCCAGAAACACGAACCAAGAGTTGGAAAGAAAATAACTAATGTTTCATCCAAAGCGATGGCGGACCTGGTCGCCTATAACTGGCCGGGAAATATACGGGAGCTCGAAAATGTGATTGAAAGAGCTATGATATTAAGTCCCGGGACTACGTTAGATTGCGGTTCCTGGCTACCAGCTTCAAAATCGACAACTACTAACGTTCAGGCCTACACCCCAAAACTCGGCGACGTGGAGAAGAAACACATCATTGACGTATTAAACAGTACCAATTGGAAAGTGAGTGGGGAGAATGGAGCTGCGAAGATACTTGGCTTAAACCCTACAACACTCGAGGCCCGCATGAAAAAGCTTGGAATTAAAAGAGGGGCACGTGTATCAGATGTTGCTTAGAACATTTCGGAAAAAAGCAAATCAGTCTCCTACGCCGTGGTTCAGCATTTTGCCATATCTCACCGTTGCCGGAACAAGAATTATCTTCTTCGCCTGGAAGATGGCCGTTCCAAATAATACAATACCCAATATCCAGTTTATTGTGTTTTGATGCTTTACAATTTGAGAAACAAAATGCGTACCTCCATAAATAAATACCATAAATCCAAGTATAGTGCCGGTTCCAATGCCACTTACAAACCAATTATATTGAATGGGCCGCGGCTCAAGAATTTGTTTATTTAAAAGAATGGTGCTCCATCCAAGCCAGAAGGGAATGTGCAACGGATTGGTAAGGCTAAGCACAACGCCTGTCCAGAAAGGATGTACGAATTGTCCGGGAAGAGCGCTGGAAAATCCTTTCATTTTATAAGCGGCGATAACACTTCCTATTGCAACGAGGAATAATAAACCCGTGGTAAGAATTTCCAAAACGAAGAAAATTTTCTGCCGCCGCGATAGCCAGTTCATCCCAACTAACGTGAGTCGCACCACCATTATTTCAATGATCATGGACCCTGTCGCATAGATAAGCCCTGCCTTTACTCCCTGTTCAATGGCAATATGCGTTGCCGTAATATTCATCACACCAAGAGGCAACGAACCGAGAAAGCTAATAATCATTCCCCAGTAAAATATTTGAAGGAATTTTTTCATGAACAGGCCACCGCTTTTTTCAGACTCCGCTCCATAATTTTTTCATACCGGTTGTTTTCTTTTATCATTTGCAAACCGTTGGAAAGATTCATGTAGGGGATTTTGTTTTTTGATTTACTGATCCGGCTGATGCGGGATAGAATATTTAAGTGCCTTATGATCTCTTTCCATGCGAAGAATATAGAATGTTTTGGATCGTAGATATGTGTGGGTTCGCTGCCGGCACCATTTAATTCTATGATAGAAAAATTTTTTCCGTGCCGCAGATCTTCCCACGAATTATATTTTATGTCCAATCTTCCAAAATAAAAACCATCAATTTTTTTACTTACTTCGTCCATTGATTGGGTCAGTGCCTGATCAATCTTATCACTTGCATCTAAAAACTTTGCGCCTCTCGCATGGTTACCATATGGTACAAGCAAATACTTTTCACCGGCGCCCAATACTATTTTCAATTCATCTTTATTTGTTTTTTGTAAAGTTGCTAACTGTAGAATAAATCGTTTTTCATTTTTCAGCAATTCTTTAATAGACGAATGCCCGTCGCCCTCAACCGTTAAAAATTCTTTATAGACGATTCCTGAAATATGGCCATTCTTTTCATTAGGGTACCGGTAATAGAATATTCCTACTTCGTTTTCATAAGGAATATATTCCTGTAATAAGAAATCCACATGACTGTTTTTAGCATACTCGATTACATCCTCAATTGTCTCAAGCTTTTTTACGCCTCTGCCTCTTCCGCCAATATCCGGTTTGCCAATAAGAGGGAAAAAAAAATTTTGATTGGAAATTTCCTGAACGATAGTACCTGCACCGGAACCGGCTTTAAAAAATAAAGTTGCCGGATAATAATGCTTTGGTATCAGGTCATAAATTTCCTTTTTTGATTCAAGCAAAAAGCCCCCGTTTTTAATTGTAGGATTTGATGTGTTGAAAAAGAAAAATGAACGTGATTTTATGCCCAGCCATATCCAGTAAAAATAAACCGGGGCATAAACTACATGAAAAGGCCAGTATTCCCAATTGAATAGTTTAATAAAGAAGGGCTGGTATAATATTTTCTTAAACATAAGGCTTTAGCATAGAGCCTCATCATGCAGGTAGTATAGAAATGGTATTTCCTTTTCAGTGATTTTATTCTCTTTTAAATCGAGGTATCTCATGTGTCCGCTTTCATTGCCAATACAAATGCTGGTGATGCTCACGGTGGAAACAAGTCCGTTGCGGTCAATTTTTAAACCATTATTTGAGTCTCCGTTTCCGGCGTATTGATGAAAGTGAAATATATTTTCTTGTGTGGGAGTGGGATATTTATTTAGAAAAGCAGTAAACCATTGTTCCCTTTTTTTTGCCGCTTCGCCGGAATATAACGTGGCCGATGACCAGATGTAAGGGCGGTTTTTTCTTAATTGAATACAATGTTTTTGCTTTCCATCCCACCTGCACTCGTAAAGGCTATTATCATCAAAAACAATTGCGGTAAAAGGCTCAATCCCGGCCAGTTCCATTTTTGTAAAATATCTTACCGGCATTTTCGTATTAATTATTTCAAGCAAAACAAGGCCCCTGCTTTTTTTATAAGAAGCGCTCCTCGGGTGATTCCTGAAAGCGCCATTCAATAATACAGCTGCATTTCCATTTTCATGAAGAGTGATCCACGTTCCGTTAGCGGATTCATCCTTAGGATATAATAAATTATTCCTCGCTATTGTGTAGATGGAAGGCGCTATGGCCCTTTTACGGTTATGCTGCTCATCACGGTTGGATGTGATTACATATTTATTCTTGAGCGGAATGAAAGTTACTGTGCACATTCTTTACGATATTTTAATGTTGATGACGCCACACCAAAGCCCTCAGGTAACGAAATTTTTGAAACTTCGCTTATGCCAACCCGTATAAGAGCCATGTGGTGAACGGTGTGTTCGAGGTTATAAATTATTTCCCTGTAGTAATTGGTTGGCACCGAAACCGGGGGGAAACTATCATCACAGCTGACCTCCAGTAACAGTTCCTTATTATCCTTATCAAGGCTGTTAATAATCATCGTCATTAACTCAACAGCAAAATCTTTATCAGTCTCAATCCTAATATCTCTTTTTCTTTTTTCGTAGTTTATTACACCCGCCTCATATCCTGTAAAGAGACAGATATACAATTCAATCACATGCCGGACATGCTGCCCAACAGTAGCATTAAATAAAATCCTGCTCTGCTGTATATATTCAACGTCGGTCAAATTAACCAATGAGTCACTTAATTGATTGAGCACATTTTTTACTGGTTCCCGGAATTGCATAAACTATTTTTAAATTTTTTGAATAATAATCAGGTGCAAATCTATGGGCCTTCTCTCCTGGCTATTGTCGTAAAAGCGACAATATGTAACGATTAGAAAATTATTAATAACCCTCCGAAAGCTTAGCGCCTCGTTCACCGTATCTGGTCTCGAAATAACTTTTAACAGGATTATTTCCTACAAAATGATCGCTAATTGTATAAATGTTTCGCAAAAAAATCTCTTGTCTGTATCAAAATTCCGGGAACTCCCAAAAAATTTCTCCCAAAATATTGTGAGTTTCCCAACCTGTCGTGAGAAACTTTTAAATCAAATTTCCAAAAGTAATTTACGAAAAAAAAATTACACCCTTTGCTGGCAAGGCTTTCAAGCCATAAAAATCATATTAATAAAAAACTGGCACACCCATGGTATTGTGAAAGGCACAAATTACAAAGCAAAAATGAAGAAGAAAATCACCCGATCCAATTTTAATGAAAGAGCTTTAAAAGATCACACCTTGTCTCTGGTTCAATTTAAGACCGAATGGAGAGGAACATGCCAGATTGTTTCAATGATTTATGATGACCTGGCAAAATTTTATAACGGAACTGTAAACTTTTTCACAGTTGATTTTGAAACTGAAACTCTATTAGTCAACAAATATGGTATACATGACGTACCCACTATTCTTTTTTACAAAAATGGACAACTTGTAGATCATGCTGTCGGGCTTATTTCAAAAAACGTATTGATCTCAAAAATTGAAAATGCTTTATCAAATTAAAATAAATTTTAAACCTTAAATACTAAAACAATGTGCGACGAAATCAAATATGTTTACCTGAAAAGTCATCCGCTTTTCGCAAACAATACGGAACAGCAAATTAAAGATGCTCTGCAGTTAGTGAAAGTAAGAACTGTATATCGTGGCGAATTTTTAGACTATGGTATAGGCCCTTTCAGCAAGCTTTATCTACTTATTAAAGGTAAAATTAAAATTACCCTTAGCGATGAACTGGATAACGAACTCGTGAAAGATATCCTGACCGCTCCCGATATCTTCGGCGATCTTAGCCTCGAGGGCCGGACGTCAGCCAACGAATACACCGAAGCATTGACTTCGAATACGGTTGTGTGTTCGTTCAATATCGAGGATTTTAAAAAACTCATACAATCTAATGTTCTTCTTGCTTTAAACTTTGCCAATACTGTTAATAATAAACTTAAGAAATTGGAGGGTCGCCACGCAGACCTCGTATTTTACGATGCAAAGTCAAGATTAATTCGCTTTATTAAAAACTGGGCAAGAACAGACGGCAATCGTATTGGTGATAAAATCATTTTGAACAATTATCTGACGCATAGTGAAATCGCCGGGGTAATTGCAACCTCACGTCAAAGCGTAAACGTACTTTTTAACGAGCTGCGTGATTCAGGGCTTCTCTTCTATAATCGTAAGCGTATTGAATTGAACGACCTTATGGTTTGGAATTAAAAATATGGATAGTGTCAAAGACCTGACAATATTCGTTTCTACATCATCGTACTTTTGTATCCATTGAAAATAAGGATTCCTTCAATTTGACCTCTAAGACAGAATCATTCTTCCCAAAGTTTCTCCTGGTCAAAATGATATAGATCTTACAACCTTACTATAATACCTAAGCATAACAAAAAATAAAAAACTACTAAATCAAGTTATTAAAATGGAAAAGAAGTTACAAGGACAAATTGCAATCATTACCGGTGCCAGCAGTGGTATTGGAGCAGGCGTGTCCAAAGCACTCGCCGCGGCCGGCGCCACGGTTGTAGTGAATTACCCTGTTCCGGCCACAAAGGATGCGGCCGACAAAGTTTTAGAGGAAATAATAACCCGTGGTGGCAACGGAATCACCTACAGCTGCGATGTAAGTAAAGAAGACGAGGTGATAAAAATGTTTACGGATGTAATAGCCCGGTTTGGCACCGTTGACATACTTGTAAATAATGCAGGGCTCCAGCGTGATGCAAAATTTACAGAAATGACTCTCGAACAATGGAATTTTGTTTTGGCAGTAAACCTTACAGGACAATTTCTTTGCGCAAGAGAAGCCATTAAAGAATTTTTAAGAAGAGGTATTGATGAAACAAAAAGTAAGGCAGCAGGAAAAATTATTTGCATGAGCAGCGTGCATGAAGTAATTCCCTGGGCCGGGCATGCCAACTATGCGGCTAGTAAAGGCGGGATTATGATGATGATGAAAACAATCGCCCAGGAATTTGCACCAAAAAAAATCCGCATCAATTCTATAGCGCCCGGCGCCATTGCGACACCTATCAACCATGATGCATGGGACACCGCAGCTCATTTACAGGATTTACTAAAATTGATCCCGGAAAAACGTATTGGCCAGGTACAGGATATTGGAAATGCTGCTGTATTTCTTGCCAGTGATGATGCAGATTACATTAACGGAACTACATTATTTGTAGACGGAGGAATGACATTGTACCCTGGCTTTGAAGACAATGGGTAGATCGTATAGTAGTTTCCGTTATACCTTGGATTATGGCGATCTCTCAAAATTCTGTTCTATTTAAAAAATAATATTATGCAGGAACAAAAAAGATTACAGGAACATAGGGAAGGAAAAATAAACTGGAAAAAATGGGGACCTTATGTAACAGACCGCCAATGGGGAACCGTTCGTGAAGATTATAGCGAACATGGAACGGCATGGGAATTTGTGAGCCATGATGCAGCACGAAGTAAAGCGTATCGTTGGGGCGAAGAAGGAATTGCCGGTATAAGCGACGATCAGCAATTGCTTTGCTTTGCTCTTGCGTTTTGGAATAAAAAAGATCCAATTATTAAAGAAAGATATTTCGGTGTCACCGGTAATGAAGGCAATCACGGAGAAGATGTAAAGGAGTTATACTACTATCTTGATTCAACTCCCACCCATTCTTACATGAAAATGTTATATAAGTATCCGCAAGCCCCGTATCCGTATAATGAATTGATAAATGAAAATAAAAGAAGAGATAAAACCCAACCCGAATTTGAATTAATAGATACCGGCATTTTTAACGATAATAAATACTTTGATGTTTTTGTGGAATACGCCAAAGCATCTGCAAATGACATCATGATTAAAATTACGGTACATAACCGTGGTGAAGAAGATGCTTCACTAAATATATTACCCACCATTTGGTTTCGTAATACCTGGTCGTGGGGTTACGATGATTATAAGCCGCAAATGATGTCATCAAATGACGGTGATATTATCATCAATCACACATCGCTTGGAAGTTTTACATTGTACGCTGATGAGAAGGCAGAATCTCTTTTTTGTGATAATGAATCTAATAACAAAAAATTATATGGCTCAGAAAATGCGAGCCATTATTGTAAGGATGGTATCAATGAATTTATAGTTCATGGAAATGAAAATGCCATTAACCCAAATCAACAGGGAACAAAAGCTGCCTTTAATTTTGATGCAACAATAAAGGCAGGTAAATCAAAAACATTCAGGCTCAGGTTAAAAGAAGAAAATGTACAGGATGCGTTCGACGATTTCGATAATATATTCAGAAAGAGAATACAGGAAACATCCTCATTTTATTATGAGCTGCAAAAGGATATTCAATCAGAAGATGAAAAATTGGTACAGCGCCAGGCGCTCGCCGGAATGTTATGGAGCAAGCAATTTTTTTACTATGATGTCGATCAATGGTTGAAAGGCGATCCTGACCAACCTGCTCCACCAACATCACGCAGAAACGGACGCAATCGTGAATGGGCACATCTCAACAATGCCGACATAATCTCGATGCCTGATAAATGGGAGTATCCATGGTATGCCGCATGGGACCTCGCTTTTCACTGCATCTCTTTTGCACTGGTAGATGCTGACTTTGCAAAAAATCAACTATCACTGCTCACGAAGGAATGGTATATGCATCCGAACGGTCAATTGCCCGCTTATGAATGGGCTTTTGGTGATGTGAATCCGCCTGTGCATGCATGGGCGTCATGGAGGGTATATAAAATTGATGAAAAGAATAATAACGGTGTGGGTGACACGAAGTTTTTAGAAAGTATTTTTCACAAATTGCTACTGAATTTTACCTGGTGGGTAAACCGTAAAGACGCAGAGGGAAATAATATTTTCCAGGGAGGATTTTTAGGGCTGGATAATATAGGAGTGTTTGACAGAAGCGCTCCCCTGCCAACCGGTGGCCACATTGAGCAGGCAGACGGCACGAGCTGGATGGCTATGTATTCTCTGAACCTGATGCGTATCGCTTTGGAACTCGCTAAATACAATCCTGTATATGAGGATATGGCTACTAAATTTTTTGAGCATTTTTTGTACATCGCAGGCGCTATGGCCAACATGGCAATGGATATGGGCGGGCTTTGGGACGAAGAAGATCAGTTCTTTTATGATGTATTGAAAATGCCTGATGATGGAAGTATAAAATTAAAGGTTCGTAGCATGGTGGGTCTTATTCCAATGTTTGCAGTTGAAGTATTGGATCGCGAATTACTGGATGCCGTTCCGGAGTTTAAGAAAAGGCTGCAATGGTTTTTAACCAACAGGCCCGACCTCGCAAGTCTTGTTTCACGCTGGCAGGAAAAAAATGAAAATGAAAAACATTTGCTGAGTTTATTGCGCGGTCATCGCATGAAAAAAATGCTGCAAAGAATGTTGGATGAAAGCGAGTTCTTTAGTGACTATGGCATTCGAGCTATTTCAAAATATCATAATGAACATCCTTATGAATTTTGGGTTGAAGGAAATCGTTTCAGCGTTGAGTACACGCCAGGCGAATCCACAACAGGTCTGTTTGGTGGCAACAGCAACTGGCGTGGTCCGATATGGATGCCGGTAAACTATTTGCTGGTTGAAAGCCTTCAGCGTTTTCATTATTATTATGGGGATGACTTCAAAGTTGAATGCCCGACAGGCAGTGGTGTATATATGACTTTAGATGAAGTTGCCAATGAAATTTCAAAACGCCTCGCCGGTTTATTTCTGAGAGATGAAAATGGAAAACGTGCATTCCTGGGAGAAAATGAAAAATTACAAAATGATCCCAATTTTAATAATTACATTTTATTCTACGAATATTTTCATGGCGATAGTGGCAGAGGAGTTGGTGCATCGCATCAAACAGGTTGGACGGGTTTAGTGGCCAAGTTACTACAACCAAGAAGAATTGAAAAAGAAACCGTGAAGAAAGAAGAATTCGTATCTGAATTATCTAATTCATAAAAAGATTCCTCTAATACTCCTGTCCCTCTCCCTTGGGAGAGGGGTTGTCCGAAGGACTCCTTTGGAGGGGTGAGGCTTCACATATGTTACATCTCAGCAAACAAGTCCTCGAAAATTACGACCAGGCAATTCAAAACGAATGGCTTGAAACAAATGGCCTCGGTGGCTGGAGCAGTACATCTGTCATCGGATGCAACACGAGGCGATATCATGGCTTACTAGTTGCAGCAACAGTACCGCCTACCGAAAGAATGGCCCTGGTGTCAAAATTAGATGAGACGATCATTTCAGGTGATGAAAGATTTGAATTAGGTACCAATAACTATGGCAATGTAGTTTCTCCAAAAGGCTACAATTATTTAACCTCGTTCACCAAAAATTTATTTCCCGAGTTTACTTATGAAGTAAATGCCATACAACTAAAGAAAACTATTTCCATGATTCATGGCGAAAACACCGTGGTGATAATTTATAATGTATTAAAAGCAAACAAATCTTTTTCCTTTGAATTACTGCCCTTACTCGCAGTGAGAGGCTATCACAGTATGATGCATGCCAATGATGCAATTAACAGGCATGCATCATTTGATAATAATATTTTTAAAACAACAGCATATGAAGGAACCCCGGATATATTCATCAAAGTTCCCGGTAGTAATTATCAGGCAGACCCAAAATGGTTTTATAATTTTAACTACAGCATAGAGCAATACCGTGGTTTGGACTTTATCGAAGACTTATTTAATCCAGGCAGGTTTACTGTTGAGCTAAATGAAGGAGACACATTAGGCATCGTCGTATCGACAGAAGACCCCCGGGAAAGAAACGGATTAGAATTATTTGAGAAAGAAACTCAAAGAAGGAAATCGCTCCTGCAAGGCATAAATGATGAAACAACAGCACAACTTACCCTTGCTGCCGATCAATTTATTGTTAAACGGGGCAATGATCTAAAAACAGTAATTGCAGGGTATCATTGGTTTACTGACTGGGGAAGAGACACGATGATATCATTGCCCGGCTTATGTTTGAGTACCGGCAGGTATGATGATGCGAGTAAAATTCTTTCGGCATTTGCAAAGAGTGTAAGTATGGGAATGTTGCCCAACCGTTTCCAGGATAATGGCGAAGCGCCGGAATACAACAATGTTGATGGAACACTTTGGTACTTTATTGCTGTTTATAAATACCTGCAGCATACCGACGATACAGATTTTATTCTTACTGAAATTTTACCGGTGTTAAAAGAAATCATTGACTGGCATTTTAAAGGAACACGGTATAATATTCATGTAGATGAAGATGGTTTGTTGTTTGCAGGTGAAACAGGCCAACAACTAACGTGGATGGATGCACGCATCGGAACATGGGTGGTTACACCACGTATGGGAAAGCCGGTAGAAATACAGGCGCTCTGGTATAATGCCTTGAAAATATTTTCGGAACTATTACAATTGAACAACCAGGAAAATGACGCATCACTCGTAGAGTTAAGCGCAGAAAAAGCAAGGCAAAGTTTCACTGAAAAATTTTGGTATGAAGAAGGGAATTATTTATACGATGTAATTGAGCCTTCCGGCAATCCTGATGATACAATACGTCCGAATCAGTTATTTGCAATAAGTCTCCCCTTCGACTTGCTTACAGGTGAAAAGGCGAAAGCAGTTCTTAAAATTGTAGACGAACAATTATATACACCGGTGGGATTAAAGAGCCTGGCAAAAAGCGATCCGCATTATATACCCGTGTATGGCGGGGATGCCTGGCACAGGGATTCATCGTATCATGAAGGAACTGTGTGGAGTTGGCTCCTGGGGCCCTACATAGACGCTATTTTCAAAGTAAAAGGTGAACAGGGAAAGGCGAATGCCCAACAGGTAGTCAATAATTTTAAATACCATCTTAATGAAGCATGTATTGGCAGTATATCAGAAATTTTTGATGCAGAGGCTCCGCATCATCCAAGGGGTTGCGTTGCACAGGCCTGGAGTGTTGGAGAGATATTAAGGGTGATGAAGGAATATGAATTGTATGACGTGGAGCAGGAAATTGAAGAAGAGGTATTGAGTAATCAATAACTATTCATTCGAGATCAATGTTTCTATTATTGCCTTGATCGTTTTAATATCAATACTATCAAATTCTGATTTGTCATAAATGGTAAGTAAATAAACTTCCTTGTTCTCTTTCACAACATAAGTGATAACCCTGGCACCGCCGCTTTTACCTTTTCCTTTGCTTTTAACAGCAAGCCTTATCTTATAAGTCTCGTGGCCTAAAGATGTACCTGAGTCAGGTTTTGTTACCAAAATATTATTGAGGTCTGCAAGTTCTTGTTTTATCGAAGGGAATTTTTTTATGAGACGCTTTGCTTCCTTTTTAAACTTGTCACTTGGAATAACACTAAAGTTCATTCAGAAATTCATTTAGCGTTTGTTTATTTCCTTTCATTTGTTTAAGCATAGCTACTTGTTCAAAGGCTTCTTTCAGGTCAGACTTTAATTTAAGTGCTTGCTCATATTTTTTAAGCTTATTGAGCACCTTTTCCCATTCTGTCAGAGGCAATTGAACAGCTTGCGTTTTCCCATTAGTATCATTAACGTATTGAAGTGCAATTTTCATTCTACAAATTTAAGAAGTTTTGTTCAGCCAATTTCTTTATTACAGATTAATTGGCTGAAAGTCATTGCTCAACAGGTAATCATTGATTTTAGATACCATCTGAACGAAGGTTGCATAGGCAGCGTATCAGAAATTTTTGATGCAGAACCTACGCATCATCCCAGGGATTGTGTGGCACAGGCCTGGAGGGTTGGAGAAATATTGAGGGTGATTAAGGAGTATAAATTAGATAGTGTAAAGAATGAAAATAAAAAAACGTTGTCTATATAAACGTGTTCATGCAATCAACGCGATCTCACCGTAATCTACTCCCCTGATGATTCCTTGATAATCTCATCATAAACTTTTCGGGCCTTATTGTAAACTTCCTCAGCCG
>CAWCUN010000030.1:0-33793 GCA_963798665.1 uncultured Chitinophagaceae bacterium
TTGATTTAAGGTCTTCAAGTGTTGTAACAAGTTCGATGTTTTTTGAATTTAGAATAGCTTCCGACTTTCTTTTTTCACGGTATTTGTTGGCAACCAGGCTTGCAACTATAATAAGCAATATTGAAGCAACTATCATTACATTTCGTAATGTACTTTGGAGCCTTGCCTGTTTTTCCAAAAAATCTATTTCTTTATTTTGCTTTTCAGTTTTATAGTTAGATTGAATCAAATTCAATTTATTTTGGACTTCAGCGGATTCAACAGAATCTTTAACTCCAACAAAATGTAAATGATTAAAATAAGCTTGTTGATAATTGCTATCAGCAGCATAAATTTTTGATAGCAACTCATACCCATTCATTAGTAACCACCCTGAGTTGGAACTTTTATATATGCTCTGGGCTGATTTGGCATAAAATAAAGCAGAATCATACCTATGTATTTCTAAATTTGCTTCTGCAATATTTGATAAATAAAATCCTGTAAATACATCTTCTTTTTTGCAATATTCCAGTAACTGCCGGTAGTAATTAATTGCTTCTGTGTTATTACCGTCACTTGCATACGCCAACCCAATGCCATGTAAGCAATCTGCAACAGCTTGCTTATTTTTTAATGCTTTTGAGGTTTGCAGCGCCATTTTGTACATAATAACAGAGCTGTCAGATTTTTTTGCCAACCGGTACAAATCGCCAAACCATGCCTGCATGTATCTTATCTTTTCTGAATCATTAGTTTCATTTACAATTTTCATCATTTTATGTCCATACTCAAAAGCCTGGTTGTATTTTCCGTCGTTAAAATAGATGAAGCCTCCAATTAAATTATAGATTTTATAAAGCTTATCCTTATCATGTTGTTGCTCTGCAATTTGCCGGGCTTTTAATGCATATTCCAATGCCAGGTTATTATCAAATCCATTCGTATAAAAATCTGCAATTGTATAAAAAGATTTATATAAGCTTTCTGTATTACCCGTCTCTTCCGAAACTTTCAATGCATTAAAATAATATTGCAGGCATGTATCAACTATTCCTTTGCTGTTATAAGTTTGACCAATATTAATCAGCGTATTCACCTTATTCGTATCCTCTTTTTCTGTCAGCAAAACTTTCTTCAGCGAATCAATTTTCAGTGAATCACTTTGCGCAAAGACATCAACACAAAAAATAAGTAAGAGATTAAACAGGCATAATTTAATAAGCAGACTTTTCATTTTTAAGCTGTTGGTAATTGAATAATAAACGTTGTTCCTTCACCTCCTTACTTTCCACTTTTATAGTTCCGTTATGTTCTTTTGTGATGATTGTCTGAACCATGATTTTTAGGATTTGCCTGATTCAACTGTTTTAATTTTTTATTATCAGGCAATGTAATTATAAACTCACTTCCTTCGTCTTCCTTGCTTTCCACTTTTATTTTTCCGTTATGTGCTTTTGTTATAATATCATAAGCTAAACTCAAACCTAATCCTGTTCCTTGCCCTGTTGGTTTTGTTGTAAAGAATGGTTGAAAGATTTTATCAACTATATTTTGCGGAATGCCATTGCCATTATCGTTTACCGTTATAGTTCAATTCGGTACTCTCCGGAGATCAATTTTTTTGGTGGTGACGGTAAATGTGGTTCATAACCTTTAACTTGTTGTTTCCTTTTTTCATTCACTGCATAAAATGCATTGTTATATAAATTAATAATACCCTTCCAATATCCTGAGGAATGATATTGATTTTACCAATGGTTTCATCAAAGTCAGTTTTAATCCCGATAACTATCGGGACTGCATTAAAGTTTTTATCTTTTGCCCGAAAGGCATGGTAACTTAATCTTAAATATTCATTGGCTAAGGCATTAATATCTGTTAGTTCTTTTGGCCGGTACTTGCTCTTGAATGTTGCAACATACCTTTTACAATTGCATCTGCACGCTTACCATGGTGATTTATTTTTTCCTGGTTTACTATAACATCATTTGCAATTGCTTTTATTTCATCAATGTTTCCTTTGTCAGCTTCATCTTTTAACTCTTCAAGCAATTCTTTATTTACTTCAGAAAAATTATTTACAAAGTTCAATGGATTTTGTATCTCGTGTGCAATGCCCGCGGTAAGTTCTCCGAGCGAAGCCATTTTTTCTGATTGGATAAGTTGTGCCTGGGTAGATTTAAGTTCCTTATAAGCTTTTTCGATTTTTGAATTAGCGATTTGTTTTCGTTTGTTATTACGCCATAATATAAAAGCAATTAAAATTAGTATAAATATGCCTGCTAATAATGCAAAAGTTTTTATTTTGTTTCTGTATTGGTCCTGTTCTTTTTGTATCTGTTGCTTTCTTTGTTCTTCGTTAAAAAAGAACTTCTGAAACATCTGCATTTTGGCAGGGCTGAATATACTATCCTTTGCCGCCACCATTACCCTCATGTATTTATATGCACTGTCTGGCTGGTTCTGCGATTCGAAAACTTTTGTAAGAACAGAGCTGGCATCAAGGGCATATTCGATAAAATTATGTTGCCCGCATATCTGAAGTGAAATACGGGCATAATAAGCGCATGAATCAATCTGTCCTTCTTCTTTCAAAAGGTTTGCGAGACTATAATAACTTCTTGCAAGGAAGTAGGAGTTATTATATGTTTTACTTTGCTCTATACCGGTGTAAAAATATTTTTTTGCAAGTTCTAACTGGTGCAACTGGAGATACATGCTACCTAATACCAATGAAGCTAATGAGCTATATTTTTTAAATCTTACAGATGCCAGGCTTAAATCATAGGCTTTCTTTGCACACCACATTGCGGAGTCAGGCTGTTTCAACCTTTGATAAGCAAGCGCCATTTGGGCATACTCCGGGAAAACATCACCATTGGGCCCTTCTGCTTTTTCACTTATTTGTATTGCCTGCTGAAATTGAGAAATGGCAACGGGAAAATTTTCCATTTCCCTGTTGAGTACTCCCAACAGGTAATGAACAATTGCCCAGGGAAATGGCCTTTCGTCTTTTATTTTCTCGGTTATTTTGAAATTCTGTAAGGTCACTTCCAGTGCCCGGGAATAATTGCCCTGGCAATTGTAAGCAAAGAATAAACCTCTTAATCCGAGGAAACTGCCATAAGGATAATTTATCTTCCGGGCAAGATCAATAGTCTTTTGTGCATAAAATATGGAACTATCAAATTGATTAAATCCATAATAATCAGCCAGCGTACTTAGTGCTAAAACCTTTGAAGTATCTTCCCTTTGATTGTTTGCTATTTGGCGCAGCGTGTCTACATTAGGAACCTGGGTAAAAGCACAACATGAAAACAATAAGAGAAAAAAAGCTGACAAAAAGGCCTTCATAAATAAAATATTTAAGAATTCTCTCTTAATGGCAGGAAAATTATAAACTCACTTCCTTCACCTTCCTTGCTCTCCACTTTTATTTCACCACCATGGGCTTTAATAATATCATAGCTTAAAGATAATCCCAGGCCTGTTCCCTGTCCTGTTGGTTTTGTTGTAAAGAAGGGCTGAAAGATTTTATCTACAATTTTTTGCGGTATGCCGTTGCCATTATCAGCTACTTTAATTTCTACCTTATTAACAATCTTTTTTGTGCTTACTGAAACTGTAGGTTCATAATTGTTGACTCCTGACTTCTTTTTTTCATCTACCGCATAAAATGCATTGTTATATAAATTCAATAAAACTCTTCCGATGTCCTGCGGAATGATATTGATTTTGCCAATGCTTTCATCAACGTCAGTTTGCATCCCGATGGTTATGTTTTTCAGAGTCCGATAAAGCAAGTTTGTATTAACACGAAAGATAATGTGGGGATGCAGTCCGTTGATATGGGAGATGGCAATCATAAAAAGATTGTATCTAAAAATATCAAAAATTAATTACAAGGCAAACGTATGATTATACCCAAATCCCGGATTGTGTAAAACTAATGGAAGGCTCTCAATCATGGTTGCCGGAGTGTTAGATATAGGGAAGTTGCACAATAAACTCCGAACCCTCGCCTTCTTCAGATTTCACTTTTATTTCTCCACCGTGTGCTTTTATAATATCATAGCTTAAAGATAAGCCCAATCCTGTTCCCTGTCCCGTTGGTTTTGTAGTAAAGAAGGGTTGAAAGATTTTATCAATGATGTTTTGCGGAATACCGTTGCCGTTGTCCTTAACCGTTAGTTTAACCTCGTCGTCAATTTTTTTTGTGGTAACAGTAATCGCTGGTTCGTAATCTTTAACTTGTTGTTTCTTTTTTTCATCTACTGCATAAAATGCATTGTTATATAAATTGAGTAAAACCCGGCCGATGTCCTGTGGAATGACATCTATCTTCCCAATGCTTTCATCAAACTCTGTCTTAATTGTTGCATTGAAACCTTTGTCTTTTGCACGCATGCCATGATAACTTAATCTTAAATGTTCATTGGCAAAGGCGTTAATATCCGTGAGTTCTTTGTGACCGGTACCTGCTCTTGAATGTTGCAGCATACCTTTTACTATTGCATCGGCCCGTTTGCCGTGATGATTTATTTTTTGTTCATTTTCTATTACATCATTGGCAAGGGCATTTACTTCGTCAATGTTTCCTTTCTTAATTTCTTCTTTCATTTCGTCGAGCAGTTCTTTATTTACTTCTGAAAAATTATTGACGAAGTTTAATGGGTTTTGAATTTCATGTGCTATGCCTGAAGTAAGTTCTCCAAGACTTGCCATCTTTTCCCGGTGTATGAGTTGGTTTTGCGTTGCTCTTAAATCTTCAAGTGAACGTTTCAGCTCTTCTGTACGGTGCATCACTTTTTCTTCCAACTGAATATTTTTCTTACGAAGGTTGCGTGAACGGTTTTGAATGAATCCGTAGATGAGAGAAATGATAACAACCGCCGCTAATAACCTGAACCACCAGGTTCTCCACCATGGTGGAAGCACTTTAAAGGTGTAAGTAATGGGTTCACTCCAAACGCCTTCGGGGCTGCGGGCTTTTAACTTAAATGTG
This sequence comes from uncultured Chitinophagaceae bacterium, assembly GCA_963798665.1. Classification (GTDB taxonomy): domain Bacteria; phylum Bacteroidota; class Bacteroidia; order Chitinophagales; family Chitinophagaceae; genus Ginsengibacter. The sequence continues at coordinate 4,988 of CAWCUN010000030.1, forward strand.
TAGTCCCTTCTGAGATATTACCAAATGAAGCTGATCTCTTTTCTGTTACCGGGCTCCAATCTTTATCATATCCTTCAAGAATATATTGATAACGAACCAAAAAATACCTGGCGGGTTCTATGGCAACAAAATCAAAAGCTATGCTGTTGTGATTATAGGGAAGTACCAGATTTTGGGGCAATGGATAAAAGCGGGCGATGCTGTCAAATTTTATACCCGAGAATTTGCGGCGCATTGAATCCATTTCTGAAGCGGATAATACTCTGCCGAAAGTGAGGACCTCTTCGTTGAGAATGACTAAAGAATCGAATTCAGAATCTGTTTTTCGCTTTTCTATCAAATTATTCCAGCTTATATTTTCCTCCTGAATTTTCACGGCTTGTATGAATACTGCCGGTGGCTCTGTGCTTTTGAGTAGGGCGTTGTAATCAAATCTTACCAATTTATTATCTCCGCATCCTGTCCATATTATTCCCTTGCTGTCTATAAACATGGCGGTGGCGACCGGGTCTTTCATCGGGTAGCCGGTTTTAATGTTGTATAACTCAAACACAGGATGGTAGTTTTTTATTTCTTCATTGGCAAGAGAATTGACGGCTTTGATAACCCTATTTGACACCCCCCTGAATCCTGTCTCAAATAGAGAATCCCCACCCTTCGCCCCACCCGCTTCCGGAGAGGGGGCAGTGGCCAGGCTTTTAAATCCTTTGAGGACACTAAACCCCAAATTAGTTGCAATAAATATGTTTCCCTGAAGGTCAATCACCATAGCCCACACATTATTATCCGCTAATCCCTGAGTTGTAGTAAAGTTGATAAATGATTTGCCGTCATATCGGCTCACTCCTCCAAGCGTTCCAATCCATAGATTTCCTGTTTTATCTTCTGTGATACTGTATACATTATTATCTGCCAAACCATGAGTTGTAGTAAAGTTGGTAAATGATTTACCGTCATAGCGGCTCACTCCTCCATGGGTACCAAACCAAAGATTTCCCTTTTTATCTTCCGTGATACTGTGTAGAATATTATTTGCCAGCCCTTGCGCTGTAGTAAAGTTGGTAAATGATTTACCGTCATAGCGGCTCACCCCTTCACCCGTCCCAAACCAAAGATTTCCCTTTTTATCTTCTGTAATATGTCTAACCCCATTACTTACCAGCCCCTGCGTGGTAGTAAAGTTTGTTAATGTTTTTCCGTCATAGCGGCTCACCCCTCCACCCGTACCAAACCATATATTTCCTGTTTTATCTTCCGTAATACTCCCAACCCCATTACTTACCAGTCCCTGTGCCGTAGTAAAGTTGGTAAATGATTTTCCGTCATAGCGGCTCACTCCACCGCCCCCTGTGCCGAACCATAGATTTCCTGTTTTATCTTCCGTGATATCAAGAACATTATTATTTGCCAGCCCCTGAGCTGTAGTAAAGCTGGTAAATGATTTCCCGTCATAGCGGCTCACTCCTCCGCCATACATACCAAACCAAAGATTTCCTGTTTTATCTTCCGTGATGCTGAATACAGTATTATTTGCCAGCCCTTGCTCTGTAGTAAAGTTGGTAAATGATTCCCCGTCATAACGGCTCACCCCTCCTAATGTGCCGAACCAGAGATTTCCTGTTTTATCTTCCGTGATGCTGAATACAGTATTATTTGCCAGCCCTTGCTCTGTAGTAAAATTGGTAAATGAGTTACCGTCATAACGGCTCACCCCACCTCCATCTGTGCCGAACCAGAGATTTCCTGTTTTATCCTGAGTGATACTATAAACACCATAATTTGGTAGTCCCTGCGCTATAGTATAGTTAGTAAATGATTTCCCGTCAAAGCGGCTCACTCCTCCACCCGTACCAAACCATAGTTTTCCTGTTTTATCTTCCGTGATATCAAGAACATCATTATTTGCCAGCCCCTCAGCTGTCGTAAAATTTGTAAAAGATTTACCGTCATAGCGACTCACTCCACCGCCCCCTGTGCCGAACCAGAGATTTCCTGTTTTATCTTCCATGATATCAATAACACTATTATTCGCCAATCCCTGTGCCATGGTAAAGTTGGTAAATTTTTGGCCGTCATAGCGGCTCACCCCTCCACCCGTACCAAACCATAGATTTCCTGTTTTATCTTCCGTAATACTCCCAACCCCATTACTTACCAGTCCCTGTGCCGTAGTAAAGTTGGTAAATGATTTCCCGTCATAGCGGCTCACTCCTCCGCCATCTGTGCCGAACCATAGATTTCCCCGTTTATCTCTGTACCCACAGAAAATGCTGCTCAAAGCGAGCCCCTGTTCAGTATTATAATTGGTAAAACTGGGTGCGCCTAAGCCATCTGAATTGGGGTTTGGACGTACCTCTGGTTTGCCGGCTGAAATGGTTTTAGGTGCATTGGTTTTATCAATAAAAGTAATAACAGGAGAAGCGGTGCTGTCTTTGTTAATTACACCAACTGCTTCTTTAGGGATATCAGGTGATGTTTTTACTTCTTGCTTTGGGGTGCAGGCAATTGCTGATAGGCATATGATAAAGGGAAGTACTTTTATTTTCATACATTTTGCGTTGATGAGTGAGGTAAATTAACAACAAACTCCGCACCTTCGCTTTCTTTCGTTGCTACTTTCATCCCGATAACTATCGGCACATCACCGGCCAGGTATTACCGAAGTGCAGAAAATAGGTCTTATGTTTGAGTTGAGTTATAGTGCTCTTTTTAACTTTAAAGAGCAAACCATTCATTCATCGTAAAACCGTTCCACCATGACTAAAATTACACATTTAGATTTTACAAGTAATACCATTTTCTGTGGACTGGATGTTCACAAACTTAACTGGTGAGTAAACATTCGTCATAAGGATGCGGTAATGGATAGTTGTTTCTTGGAAAGTAAAGCTTTTACGCCTATTTCACTATTGCTTCCTGTAAGCGGCGGCAACCTGCCGCCATCAAAAATAGCTCCTCATTGTGCCAAAAAACTTTCATCATGCATGATGTAGGCAGATACGTTGGCTGAACATCTAAGTTAGGCCTACACGGGGCGTAAATTTGTTATCACTGATTTCATAGTCTGGGTCAGACGGCGGATTGTTGGTTTATGTGGAGCAATCAGTTCCCATTGAGGTTGTGTTAAACTCATAACACAAGATCATATCCTCAATACCCTGATTCAAAGAACTTTTATTACACTATTCACCTATTTTTACTTTTAAGATAGGTTGCAGTAATATCAGAATTTATCCCACCATAACCTGGTAGTTACATCATCACCACCAATGTCGGATGCGGCCGCATTATAATTTTCAGTATTATAATTTTGCTCATTCACAGGATAGGTAAACCGAACGGGAATATCGCTCACTGCTAAATAAGCGGCTTGCAATTGAGGATAATCCAACCTTCTCCATTCTATCCATGCATCTAAACCGCGGTTGTACAATGCAATCCATTTTTGTATGCCAATATTTTGTTTATAATTTCCTGGTGCCGTTACATAATTAATTGATGGCTGTGCAAGATATGTTGCTGCGTCTGCTGCCGTTCCCTCCCAATAAAGAATAGATGCAGTTATTGCATTATCATAATGTGTGGATGCTGTGCCCGCAACATTGAATCCTCTTTCTATCGCTTCTGCCAAAAGAAATTCTACTTCTGAATAATCTAACAATAAACCTGGAAAATCTGGCGCAGTGATAGCAGTAGCCGGTTTGGAAAATGTGGAATAATTACTGAATCTTCCGGGCGACCCTCCGGAATAACCACCAGCAGCATCAACAGTAAAATAATTATCAATTCTCGGATCGTTTAATGATTCCATTAAATCAACTATCGTGCTGGCTGCCACAAAATCTTTTCTGCCACTTTGTACTAAGGCTTCCCAGACAGGATTTGTATTGGGAGGCGACGAAGCTAAAAATTTGAATTGTGCATTGTCCGCATTTGAAGTGAATATTCCGGATACTGCAGCGGTTTCAACAGTGGATTTTGCTTTTGCAGGGTCAACATCTGCTATAGTCATTCCCATTTTTAATTTAAAAGAGTTACCAAATTTTCTCCAGGCAGTTATATCGTCTCCATAAATTACATCAGCGGAACCAAACCCAGGTGCAGAAGTATTTAAAGCAGCAATGTCATGATCCAATCTTGTTAGGAGATCATTGTATATAGTTGCTGCATCGTCATACGCCGGGAAAACATTGTTGATGTCCAGGCTTTCGGTATAGGGAATATTGCCATAGGTAGTAACGAGGTAAAACCATACATATACTTCCATTATGTCTATAATAGCTACTTCGTTGTCTCTTTGTGCAGCATTATAAGTTACTTGTGAAGGAATTAATTTCTTTGCTTCATCAAAATTTCTTAATGCCTCACGATAAAAAGCAGTCCATAAATTTTGAGGAATATTCCGGTTATTTAAATCATACCGGCTTTCCTGCACAAAAGTTTCCTGCCATTGCTGGGTTATGAGCCGGAAAATATTCAGGTTTACATTTGCGGAACTAACTGTTCTTGCTAAACTTCGTTGCGCATTTGTAAACAATGAATAGGCAGGAACGTTCGTCGGATTTTTGGGGTCGTTGTTAAGGCTTCTCAGATTTTTTGCACAAGCTACAATAAACAACATTGGTATATATGTTATAATCTTTTTCATAATTAGAATCTTAATTTAAGGTTTAAAGCTAAAGTTCTTATTGCCGGATAAGCTCCTACCTGGTAACCCTGTAAATTTCCTGAGCTTGTAATCTCTTCCGGGTCTGAATAAGGAAGATTTTTATGAATGACCCAAAGATTTCTTCCGATCAATGAAATATCAATTCCTTTAAACAGCTTTAATTTTGCCACTGTTTGTGATGGTAAAGCATAAGTAAGTATAGCCTCTCTTAATTTCACATAACTGGCATCATACACAAATCCTGCCGAAGGAACAGCCAAATAACCAAAAGTTGAATATTCATTGGCAATACGGGATGTGTTTGGTTTACCATCATCATAAACTCCATTCAGAATAACTCCTCCGCCATCGGCAAGTGCATTTCGTGAAGGATTGCCCAGGTCGTTGTTGCCTGCTGTTTCAGGATAAATACCTGTTGCAAGACCATAAGACATGTCAAGAGAAAATACATCACCTCCCTGCCTTACATCTACAAGAAAATTCAATGAAAGATTTTTATATTTCAACGTATTGCTGATACCTCCGGTCCAATCAGGGTTAGGATTTCCGATTACTTCATTTGATGTAGTGGAAAATAAATAGTACCCATATGCATCAACGGTTTTTTTGCCATTGGTATAAACAAAATTGGATCCCCTGAGAGTACCATAAGGCTGACCTAATGTAGCGTTCAATGAAACGCCGCCCTGGATACCGGCAAGCACTAAATTATCGGCGCCTTCAAATAACTCAGTTACCTTGTTTCTATTTCTTGTCCAATTCAGGGTAATCGTCCAGGAAAATTTTTTATTTTGAACTGGTGATCCAAATGCTGAGATCTCAATACCCTTGTTTTTTATTGTCCCTGAATTTAAAAATTTGGAAATATAACCTGTAGATGTAGTAACAGCGAGAGGTAATATCTGGTCAACTGTTTTTGCAGTATAGTAAGCAATATCAAAACCAACACGATTTTTAAGAAATGCCATCTCCAAACCTATTTCCTGGCTTTTTGTCCGTTCGGGTTTTAAGTCCGGGTTATTTTTAGTGCCGGGTACTGATGTTGTTGGCGCTGAACCAAATGGCGGGTTAGTTTCATATACATCCAGCACACTATATATCGGGGCATCATTACCTACGTTCGCATAGTTGGCTCTTAACTTTCCATAGGAAAGCCAGGTAGAAGCAGAATGTAGCAATTTAGAAAAAACAAATCCGCCGGAAACTGAAGGATAATAATAGATATTATTATTTAATGGCAAAGTAGAAGAAGCATCTCTGCGTATTGTCGCATCAAGAGTTATCATGTCCCGCCATGTAAAAGTGGCGCCGGCAAAAACTCCATCCACTTCTCTTTTTCCATCAAATTCAATTGGTGCATTTACAGGACTAAGTGAATTAGAAAGTGCGTATATATCTGCGACAATTAAACCGCCATTTGTTGATGCCCATATACTATGTATATGTTGTTTGCGAATATTAGTCCCAATCAGGGCTTTAAAATTAATAGCTTTAGAAAAATCTTTATCCATATTTAGAAGGAGGTCATAATTTCTTTCACGGTAGGAACGATTGAAGCCGGAATAACCTGGGATCTTTATACTTCCTACAGCTTGTCTTTCTTCCTGCAATTCATCATAGGAATCCAATCCTATTCTTCCAAGAATGTTCAGCCAGGTGGTTATTTTATAATTTAAGTTGACATTGCCAAAGTATCTGTCTCTTGTATCAGTTTCAAAACTTTCGTGCCTGGTAAAATATTCATTGTCCCAATAAACAGGGACAAGGCCTGATAGCTCATCAGATGGATCGGCCCAATTCCAGGTAGTATTTCTTCGGGTACGGAAATAAGCATCCTTTTGTTCTTTGATATCTACATTGGTTTCCCACCATTGCCTGAAATTGGTGGCTACATTATTATTATCATACCCTGTTCCATATCTTCCCTTTCCATTTATATTTGAAAAATCAATAGTAGCACCGGCGGTTAGTTTGTTTGTAATATTATAGCTGCCACCAAAAATGACAAGGTTTTTATTTATTTTACTATTTGGCAACATTCCCCACTCATCATTTCTTGTATATCCCAATTTGAAAGACCCTTTATCTGAAGATCCATCCATAAATACACTGTGATTGGATGAAAACGGTTTTTCAAAAAATTTCGTTGGATCATTTGCAGCGGCTATCCATGGCCTTGCCTGGTGATAAAATGCAGAAGTAGAATCAAAAGCGTCCCATTGATAAATCATTAGACTGGGATCGAAAGGAGCTCCATACGATGCATCTTCAGTTGTAGGTACAACAAGATCATCAACTCCATCCCCATTTACATCATATTGATTAAAATAATCACTGCCAGTGGGTCCATAATACTGTCCATATCCTGCCCCATATTCTTTTTGATACTTTGCAAATGTCTTTTTATCTATGGAGCCAATCATAATGCCCGTATTCACAGTAATGCCTAATCCTCTTCCTGCTCTTTTTGTAGTGATGAGAATAACACCATTGCTACCACGTGAGCCATACAAAGCACTTGCTGCTGCTCCTTTTAATACAGTTACAGTTTCAATATCATCCGGATTTATATCAGCGCCTGCATTTCCATAATCATAACCGGCAAAGCCTGCCATTTGACCAGTTGAATTGGTATTGTCATTATTATAGGGTACTCCATCAACCACAAAGAGTGGCTGATTATCTCCAACAAAAGATTTTACACCTCTTACCAATATATTGGTTGAGCCACCCAGTGTATTGGATTGTCTTATTTCAAGACCGGAAACTTTACCTGATAAATTCTGAATAAAGTTGGAAGTTCTTTCTTTACTTACTTCATCACCGTTAATTTGTTGTGCAGCATACGGAAGTTGATTTCTTGTACGGCGTATTCCTAGTGCAGTAACTATTACTTCCTGCAACTGTCCTGTAGTTCTTTGCAAGGTAACATTTGCAACATCGCCTGTAACAGTAAAGGATTGTGTAACATGATCAACTGCAGAAACAATGATCTTATTGCCAGTAATAGTAATACTGAAATTTCCGTTTACATCAGAAGTTACCCCATTTTTTGTATTAGCTTCTGTAATAGTTGCATACGGAATGGGCCCTTCCTCAGAACTAACCAGCCCGGTTACCTTACGAACGATTTGGCTAAATGCTATTGAACAAAACAGCATCAGCACTGAAAGCAATGATGCGAATTTTCTCATGTGAGCGTTAATATAAGATTTAAAAATTACCTGAGTATCAATTGAAGACATTTGACAATCCCTGGGCAATGGTAAAAGTGGTAAAAGATTTTCCATCATAAACCAGCACCTGCAGTTCCGAACCGGAGTTTCCCAATTTTATCAATTAACAAAATTAAATATTTATTCTATTATTATAAATAAAGGATGAATCAAATTAAATTCTGCAAGGTGGATTATATATTATTCATCCACAAAATACATATCAATCTCTCCCTTATTTTTTGCATCAATTTTACCCGGTGTGCAAGTGAATTGCTCTTTAACCAACTCATAAGTGTTCTGTGAAATATTAATTTTTCCCGGCGCTCCCGATTGTTCCATCCTTGCTGCAAGATTTACCGTATCACCCCATATATCATACTGGAATTTTTTTATTCCCACCACACCTGCTACCACGGGACCAGTATGTATATATCACCTGATGTAAATGTCGTTTTGTTTGAACCCGGAATATTGACAGTCGCTCCGGCAAGTGGAATATTGCCCTCATCTAAAACTACACCGCTTACATTTTGCTGTGCTGACAGGTGACTGCAGATTATAGAAAAAGCAACGGTTAAAATGAATCGAATTATTTTTTTCAAAGGGCAATAAAGCAGGTTTGTATTACCACGAAAGATAATGTTGGAATGCAATCTGTTGATATGGGAAATATCAATCATAAAAGATTGTTACCTAAAAATATCGCAAATTAATCATACCTCAAAGGTGTGATTATATCCAAATGTAAGATGGTGTGAAACTATTGAAAGGTTTTGTCAATCATGTTTACCAGGGTGTTAGATATAGGGAAGTTGTACAATAAACTCCGAACCCTCGCCTTCTTCAGATTTCACTTTTATTTCCCCACCATGTGCTTTAATAATATCATAGGTTAAGCTCAACCCCAATCCTGTTCCCTGCCCTGTGGGTTTGGTGGTGAAGAATGGCTGAAAGATTTTATCGGCCACGTTTTGCGGAATGCCATTGCCATTATCCTTAACCGTTAGTTCAATCCGATAGCTCCCGGATTTATCGTTAATTTTTTTTGTGGTAACTGTAATTGTTGGTTTGTAATCTTCAACTTGTTGTTTCCTTTTTTCATCTACGGCATAAAATGCATTGTTATATAAATTGAGTAATACTCTTCCAATATCCTGAGGAATAATATTGATTTTGCCAATGGTTTCATCAAAGTCAGTTTGCATTCCGATCGTTATCGGGATTGCATCAAAACTTTTATCCTTTGCCCTAAAGGCATGGTAACTTAATCTTAAATGTTCATTGGCCAAGGCATTAATATCCGTAAGCTCTTTGTGGCCGGTACCTGCTCTTGAATGTTGCAACATACCTTTTACAATTGCATCTGCACGCTTGCCATGATGATTTATTTTTTGTTCATTAGTTATTAAATCATTAGCTATTGCTTTTACTTCATCAATGTTTCCTTTGTCAGCTTCATCTCTTAATTCTTCCAGCAGTTCTGTATTAACCTCAGAAAAATTATTCACGAAGTTTAACGGATTTTGTATTTCATGTGCAATGCCTGCTGTGAGTTCACCAAGTGAAGCCATTTTTTCAGATTGGATTAATTGGTTCTGTGTTAACCTGAGATCAGATAATGTTGTTTCAATCTTTTCTTTTTGGTGTTGTAATTGCACGTTAGCCCTTTGCTTTGATTTATTATTGCGAAAAAGCATAATAGCAAGGACTAAAAAAAATGCCAACGCTACCAGCATTATATATACGCGGTTGCGGTTTTGGTATTGTATTTTGTTAGCTTCCAACTCCTGCTGCTGAAGTTTTTCGTTAAAAACAAGCGTTTGAAACTGTATAATTTTTCCCTGGCTGAATAAACTGTCATTTGCTTCAATAGTAGTCTGCATGTATTTGACGGTGCTATCGACAAGGTTCTTTTGTTTATATAGTTTTGTCAGTAGTTGGCTGGCGGCTAAAATCTGAAACAAAAAAGGCGGCTTTTGGCTGGCAAGACTGAGTGCCGTTTTTGCGTAATAGATCGCAGAGTCTGGCTGGCCTGCGTTTTCGAATACTTCGGCAATTCCAATAACTGCATCTGCGGAATCTTTGGGCAAATTAGTTTTTAAAAGTGCGGTTCGATAATATTGAAGTGCCATATCATTTTCCTTCAACCTTGCATGAATTCTACCTAAAACTATACGATTCCAATTGTAATCCTCCGGCACTGATTCAGCCTTCTCCGCATAAATCAAAGCAGAATCTAACTCATCGAGGTAATAATAACATTCAGCTATAGTTGAATAGGGATATTCCAATCTATAATTGTCTGCCTTTTCGGACAGTCTTAGCGCCTCAAAAGCATACTCAAGAGAACGGCGATAATCTTTTTGGTCTAATGCCAGCCACCCTAACTGGTTCTTGCAATCGATAATTCCTTTTGCATCATCAAGCACTTTGTAAAGGGCTAAAGCTTTATTGGCAAATTGCATTCCCTGCAAAGAATATCCGATAGCGGTATAATAGATAGCAAACTGATGTAAGTGTTGGGCTTCTCCTCGGGTGTAATTTATTTTCCGTGCCTGTTGCAGTCCTTCATTGGCATAATAGAAAGCTGAATCAGGTTTAGAAAAAGCGTATAAAAAGGCAAGTTCACTCAATAGGTTCACCCTGGCTGTATCTTCCGCGGCGATATTTAGTTCTTGTTTCAAACTATCTGCACTAGATTGTTGAGCAGAATTGCGCGATGCAATCAGAACAAATAAAAGAACCAGGATGGCTTTACTCATAATGATTGATTAAAATTTTGTTTCAGTTATAAAATTGATAATAAACTCAGCACCTTCATTTTCTTTACTCAATACTTTTAGTTCACCGCCATGTGCTTTAATAATATCATAACTTAGTGATAAACCCAAACCAGTTCCTATTCCTGTCGGTTTAGTTGTAAAGAATGGCTGAAAGATTTTATCAACTACCTTTTGTGGAATGCCATTGCCATTATCCTTAATCGTTAGTTGAACCTTGTCATCAATTTTTTTTGTAGTAACAGTAATTGTTGGTTCGTATTCTTCAACTTGTTGTTTTCGTTTTTCATCTACTGCATAAAATGCATTGTTGTATAAATTAAGTAATACTCTTCCAATATCCTGAGGAATAATATCGATTTGTCCAATGCTTTCATCAAAATCAGTTTGCATCCCGATAGCTATCGGGATTGCATCAAAGCTTTTATCCTTCGCCCGAAAGGCATGGTAACTTAATCTTAAATGTTCATTGGCTAAGGCATTAATATCCGTAAGTTCTTTCTTGCCGGTACCTGCCCTTGAATGTTGCAGCATATTTTTTACGATAGCATCTGCACGCTTGCCATGGTGATTTATTTTTTCATTGTTTTGCCTGATATCATTTGCGATAGCTTTTATTTGGTTAATATCACTTTCATTACTCATTTCTTCAATCAATTCATTATTTACTTCAGAAAAATTATTTACAAAATTCAAGGGGTTTTGTATCTCATGAGCAATACCCGCAGTTAGCTCCCCGAGCGAAGCCATTTTTTCTGAATGTATAAGTTGAGCCTGGGTATCTTTTAATTTGTGATAAGCTTTTTCGATTTCATGCGCTTGTTGCAATTCTCTCTCTCTTGTACGGTCACGTTCTTTAATAATTGCTCTTTTACGTCGGTAGCGATCTACCATAAATATGCCGGCAATAAAACATAAACCATAAATACAATAGGCCCACCAGGTACGCCACCACGGAGGTTTAATGATAATGGAAATGGAAGTACCTTCTTCATTCCAGATACCATCACTGTTTGTTCCTTTCACTTTAAAAGTATACGTACCGGGATCTATGTTGGTATAGCTGGTATAATGCCTCGATCCGCTATATACCCAATCTTTATCTACTCCTTCCAGTTTATAAGCATACTGATTTTGTTCAGGGCTAGCATAGCTCAATGATGAGAATTCAAATGAAAAATAATTTTCATTGTATTTCAGCACAATTTCTTTTGTTTCATTGGCACCTTTTACCAGTTTATCGAATAATTTGAATCGTGTGATCACTACAGGAGCTAACGTGCTGTCTGCTTCGATCTGATCGGGATTAAAAAAATTAAATCCATTTGGTCCTCCGAAATATAATGTACCATCCTCACTCTTAAAACAAGGTCCCCTGTCCATGTCACCGCCACCACCTGCAGCGAAAATGTTGCTTTGCAGGCCATCTGTATAATCGTAATTCGTAAAAGTTTTTGTAAAAAGATCAAACTGTGAAAGACCATTGGAAGTACCCAACCAAAGATGGTTTTTGCTATCGCTCAAAATTGAATACACAGTATTACCCGGCAGCCCTTGTTTATCTGTAAAGGTGGTAAACTTCTGTTTTTTGTAATCAAAATAACATAGACCTCCTGATAAAGTTCCCAGCCAGAGATTTCCTTTTGAATCTTCGAAGAAACTATTTACAACGTTAGAACTAATGCTGTTGGAATCACGGGAATCATGTTTATAATTGATGAAGCGACCGCTTCGCTTGTTAAATTTATCCGTTGCAATACTGCCATTGCCTACCCATATGTTGTCTCTCGAGTCCGCATAAATAGTTTTTGCAGTGGCATCGCTGACACCGTTTGTGTCAGTACGATTGAAATAATAATGTTCAAATTTGCCTGTTTTTTGATCAAAACTTTTAATGCCATTTCCCGTTCCCAACCACAACAGTCCATCGGGATCTTCTGTAATAGATAAAATAACCCTTCTTTTTTCCTCCCCATCATTAGCTTTATATGTATAATAATGAGTAAATTCACCTGTTTGCTTATTTAGTTGTGATAATACATTCCCATTGCATACCCAAAGATGTCCCACGTGGTCTTCTAAAATGGCGTTTATCTCGTCGTACCTTAATGTACGGGGTTTGGAAGAGTTGTGCCTGAAATGTTTAAATTGATTGGTTTCTCTATCCCAGCGATTCAATCCTCCTCCATAGGTACCTATCCAAACAATACCGGATGAATCTTCGATTATTGAAGTGACCATGTTACTACTTAAAGAATTTATATTGTTTGAATCGTTGCGACTAAGCCCGAAAGGTTTAGGATTTAGGTTTGCCTTATTAAGCTTTCCTCTCCAGCAACCGGCGTATAAAATGCCCGCCTTATCAATATGAACTGAAATAACAATATCAGTGCTTAAACTGTAAACATCTCTTGGATTGTGAAAATATGACGTGAAAATAGTGCGGTCAGGGTTTAACTTATTTAATCCTTTTTCAGTACCAATCCATAAATTCCCTTGTTGATCTTCTTTTATACTTTCAGGCCAAACAGCAACATTATTGCTGCTAATCGAATGAATATTTTTTGGATCATGTTGGTAGCGCTTAAATATCCCCTTCTTTTTATCAAAACTATTTAATCCATTGTCGGTGCCTATCCACATAATACCATTCCGGTCTTCAAAAATGGATACTACAGTATTGCTGCTTAAGCTATTTAGATTCCCAGTGTCGTACTGGTAATTTGTAAAAATTACTTCGGAAAGCTTGCCAGCTTTTCTTGTCTGTAGATTCAGTCTGTGTAAGCCGGTTGTAGTCCCAACCCATAATGTGCCGCTCCGGTCTTTGTAAATACAATTTATACCACCTAAACCAACTTTCTCAGACAAAAAAATTCCTTTTTGCCTGTCGAAGCGACATAACTGACCTGAAAAGTTTCCTGCCCACATCATTCCATCGCTGTCTTCGTTAACGGCAGAGATATTGGGATCGGAAAATTTTGCATTTGTGGAAGGTTTATAACGGGTAAACTTTTCAGTGGACCTGTCGAACCTGCACAAACCTTCAAACGTTCCTACCCAGATGGAACCATATTTATCTTCCCACAGGGTGTATATACTATTTTGAGGAAGAGAATTGGAATCAAGCGGATCAAGCCGGTATTTAGTGAAGGAATAACCATCATACTTATTTAAACCGTCCATTGTACCAAACCAAAGATATCCTTTACTGTCCTGTAATATGTTTTTTACATTATTGTTTGAAAGCCCTTCTTCAATGCCTATTTGTTCAAAACGTAGGGTTTCGTTTTGTGCATGTGTATGAACTATAAAAAAAGAAAGAAATAAGATTATGGTATATCGTTTCATTTTTAAGAATTCGTCCTTAAGATTAGTATTTGCAATGTCTCATTCTTTTATTTTGGTAAGTGAATTATAAACTCGGCACCATTACCTTCTTTAGTTTCCACCTTTATTTCACCACCATGTGCTTTAATGATACCATAACTCAAACTCAATCCCAATCCTGTTCCCTGTCCTGTTGGTTTTGTGGTAAAAAATGGCTGAAATATCCATAGCTCACCATCTTTTGAAATAAAAGCACTCCAGGTGGTGATTTCTTTGAACCCTTCTGAACGTGATTTATCACGTATGAAATGTGTTATTTCTTTTGTAGCAGGATCATACCTGGTCAATCCTTCCAAATAGGATCCAATCCATATTTCACCAGATTTATCTTCGGTGATAAATGTAATGTGATCCCAGAGATTTCCTTTTTTTATTGGGGGGCGGCTTAATTTTTCTGGATGTAATGGATCATAAGTAAGTCGTTCGAATGTTCCGGCCGTCTTATTCATTATATGTAAACCATCGCCTTGTGTACCGACCCAAAAAACTCGCCTGCTATCTTCAAAAATGGCCCTTACCTTATCATTGATGAGAGTATGAGGATTATTGTCATCATGCATGTAACGGGTAAATTTTCCGGTAGTCCCGTTGAATTTGTTTAACCCGCCTTCTTTTACTTTATCAAAAGGCATACCCGTGCCCACCCATATTGTACCTTCATGATCTTCATACAATGCTCTTATTGTATTATAACTTAAACTTGTTTGATCATTATCATGATGTGAGTAACAAGTAAAGTTTCCTGTCTTTTGATCAAGAGTATAAAGCCCATCGCCGGTACCTAACCATATTGAACTCAAATGATCAACTATCATAGCAGCTGTAAAACCACCTTTACAGGTACTGTTTTTGTTAAACCGGTAATGAGTGGAGATGCCTGTGAGGGAATTCAATTTGTCAACGCCATCATTTACCGGGAGCCAAATATTGCCTGATGAATCTGCCGCCAAACATTCGAAAGAGGAAGCTATTGTATTGCTGTCCTTAGGGTCATTCCTGTAAGTTTTCATTCTGTATCCATCAAATCTGACAAGGCATCTGTTTGACTGATCACAAAACCACCTATATCCCCATTTATCCAGGGTAATGCTTGTAATTTTTCCGGGAGATACTCCATTTGCCCCGGTCACAAGATTAAAATCTAATTGTGCCGTCTGAGCAGGACTTTCTTTTGTAAATAAAAACAGGGCAATAAAAAGATGTAAGTAATAGCCGGCTTGTTTCATGTGCAGGAAAATTAAAAATAAACAGCCCTCCTTCTTTTTCGGATAATTCATTCATCCGGGACCATAATAAATCATTATTGAACGAAAAAATCAGTTTAAATTATTACAGTAAAGTCACTGTTCAACATTAACTTTTACCCTTATTGCTTTAAGGCCGCTGATACTCTGAACATCTTCCAGTTCAAGCATTTCTTTATCGCCGGTCAGGAAATTGTTCTTTTGAAGGAAACGAAAATATTCATCATATTCCGCAATTTCAAGGGCATGGGAATACACAATGGCAATGGTTCCGGGCTTCGTAAGCCTTTCCCCGGTATTTTTTATTCTGACTTTGTCAATTCTTTTTTTAAGAATTTCAAACCGAATACTTTCTGAACCTTCAACATCAAAACGTCTTTCATCTTTTCTGAAACTGATACGGATTGGTTTATTATAAACCAGCACAAGTTGCGTTGTTTGCAGGGGGATAGGAATACTTTTAACTAACAAGTGAGTAATGCGGGTAATTTTAGCCATAACCGATAATTGCCATAACCGGATTTTTTCCAGGTCAAGAAAATCAAATGTTTTATGCGGTGTAAAAGATTTCCCTATGTAAATATTGTATTCCACACCATCCGTCCTGAATTTCTCAAAATAATGAGGATAAAACTGCTGAATTTTATCCTGTTCGGTTTCAAGATACCGGGATATCGTTGCATTTATTTTCCCAATGCTTTCATCAAAATCACGCCTGTTTTTATTCAGATGGCCGGTAACAGGATCAACTGATTTGAGGTAATGAGTAACCGGCGAAAAGCTATCATCATCATTAAGTGATAAGTGTTTGAAAAAAGATTTTACTTCAAGTTCAAGAAATTCATTGACCTTTTCTTCATCTTCAAGCAATAGACTATGTTCTATTTTTTGTCTGAAATCATTATTTTTTTCAAGAAGTGTATGTAAAGATTCCTTTACTAACTCATGTGGATTGTCTTTAAGTTGATGTAGAGTTGATTCTAACAAATTCAATTGGTCAAGAAGATCTTGCTGGTAACACAGGCTTCTTTCCTTAGATGAATTTTTTACATCGACAGCCCCATATACGGGATATACCTGGTCAAAACTTACCACGCCAATTTCGCGGGTTGAACTTGCTTCTTTTTCTTTAAGGTATACCCATGCTTCTTCCAGAAATTTCCATTCAACTACCGGTAGCAACGCCGTGAATTCTTCCAAAATAAGGGATCCGACTTCATTTTTATATTGTGAGATATAATTTTTGCAGGCCATTTCAAAAAATGGATAAACCGGTTCAAGTTTTTTCAGTGTTTCGATCGTCAGCACCCCGGCATTAGGAGACGCTGCTTCCATCATACCGATCAATTCATTATTGTCAAATAAAGGTGTAACTATATAGCAGCAGTCCGATGAATTTTTAAGATATGCGGTCAGAGGAAAATTCTTTTGTTCTGGTCCGGACTCCCGGAGGTTACTTATAAACAAAGTCTTTTTCTCTCCGTTGAGCAGTAAAGCGAGGTGATTATAAGCAGCTTCTTTTTCTTCAGGTGATGAAAGCCCTTTGAGCAAAATACTCCTTCCGGAATATTTGTTATAAAAAACAAACTTTTCATTCAGCTTAAGAAAAGGGCTTAGACTCACTTCAACATTTTTTAACCCTATCATTGTTTCTACCGCTGATCTCAGTTTTTTATAGCCTGGTTGGGGTTTATCTGATTGCATTTCAATCAGGGCATTCTTTACTTCCGTTACACACTCTTCTACCGTCACATCAACAATGCTCCTGCGAATAATAAATCCTTCAAAAGAAAATAGTGACAGGGGAAATTCCTGTTGCAAACGCAAAGGATCAATGATAGATCCAGCGCTTCGATCAATAAGACCTTCCGGGAAGGAAGGAAGTTCGCCCATCAGTTTAACGTCAATGAAACTTTCATCAATATGTATACGGCTGTACCTAAGTAATCCTGTGGCTTTATCAACCCATCGGTTTGTCCTTCGTTCCGGGACGCTGATTTCAGTGCTGAAAAATTTTCTGAAAATTAAACGATACGCCATCATTACATATTCGGACTGTATTTGTTCAAATGGACGCTCCGGTGGAAAAGTGATATAACCTTGTTCATCCGGGCTAAAATATTCAGCAAAGGAATTCGAATAAAAAAAAATTTCAAATTTATATGGAGAACCCAATGCAAAATACTGAAGATCATTATCAGTTGAAAACGGAAAGATGGTCGCAGCAATCAGTTGAAACAGGTTTTCATGTTTTTCAATGATCTCCGGATTATTCAGTGGTTGTAATAATTCCGGGTATTCTTCCAGTTTCCGTATCACATGCTGGTAAAAATTCAAAAATTGTTCATCAGGATTTTGTATTCTTTTCTGCAGATGTTTATAATAAGGGGAGAAAGATAGGTATGACCTGATTGCAGAATCTACCTTATATTTTATCGGGTCGGGTATAAGTATTTTCAATTTTGATGTTCCCTTTTTCATTTCATGAAGAGCTTTGAAAGAACCACCTTGTAGGTTGGTTTTTGATTTTTGCATTTTACTTTTCTTCTAAGAGTTTTTTTATTTTATTGGTAATTCAATTATGAATTTCGCTCCTTCAACTTCCTTTGTTTCAACTTTTATTTCACCACCATGTGCTTTAATGATATCATAACTCAAACTCAATCCCAATCCTGTTCCCTGTCCTGTTGGTTTTGTTGTAAAGAATGGCTGAAATATTTTGTCAACTACTTTTTGAGGAATACCATTACCATTGTCTTTTACTTTGATTTCTATTTTGTCATTTAATCTTTTTGTGCTCACAGAGACTGTCGGCTCGTATCCCTCACCTTTTTCGGTCTTCTTTTCCTGAACGGCGTAAAATGCATTGTTGTATAAATTCAATAACACTCTTCCGATATCCTGTGGAATAAGATTTATTTTTCCGATTGATGTATCAAAATCAGTTTTTATTTCTGCATTAAATGTTTTGTCTTTTGCTCTTAAACCGTGATGGCTCAAACGCAAATATTCATCGGCTAATACATTAATATCTGTTGGTTCTTTTTTACCTGTGCTTGCTCTTGAATGTTGCAGCATACCCTTTACAATTGCATCTGCCCGCTTGCCATGATGAATTATTTTTTCTTCATTTTCTATAAGGTCTCTTGTAATTGTTTTTGCTTCATTAATATTTCCTTTATCTAATTCATCATTTACCTCAATCAACAGTTCTTTATTTACCTCCGAAAAATTATTCACAAAATTTAAGGGGTTTTGTATTTCATGGGCAATGCCTGCTGTAAGTTCTCCAAGAGATGCCATTTTTTCTGATTGGATAAGTTGTTGTTGTGTTGTTTTCAACTCATGATAGGCCATTTCAATTTCTTTTGCCTGTTCCAATTCTTTCTTTTGTGCTTTTTCTCTTTCTATTCGGATGACACGTTGTCTTTGGTATCGATAAATTACTATTGCCAGAGCAATCAGCAATAACCCATATACACTATAGGCCCACCATGTTTTCCACCACGGTGGTTGAATAATAATTGTAAAAGAAGCACCTTCTTCATTCCAAATGCCATCACTGTTTGTCGCCTTCACTTTAAAGGTATAAGTACCCGGACCAATATTGGTATAGCTTGTATAGTGCCTTGATCCACTGTAAACCCAGTCTTTATCTACTCCTTCCAGTGTATAAGCATATTGATTTTTATCAGGGTTAGCATAACTCAATGATGAAAATTCAAATGAGAAATAATTCTCATCGTGGTCCAAAACAATTTCTTTTAATTCACTAGCACCTTTTATGAGGCTATCGAACAACTTGAAGTGTGTGATCACTACAGGGGCTAAAGTGCTGTCTGATTTGATCTGATCGGGATGAAAAAAATTAAATCCATTTGGTCCCCCGAAATATAATACACCATCCTTCCCTTTATAATGGGCTGGCCTATCCCTAATACCTGCCCCAAACACCCGACCCACCAATCCATCCTTTTCGTCATAATTGATAAATTTTTTTGTAACAGGGTCAAAACGGGAAAGCCCATTAGCAGTACCCAACCAAAGATGATCTTTGTTATCCTCCAAAATAGAAAATACCGAATTATCCGGTAATCCGTTTTTATCAGTGTAGGTTATAAACTTTCCTGTTTGATAATCGAAACGACACAATCCTCCTCCCTGGGTTGCCAACCAGAGATTTCCTTTCGAATCCTCGTAAAAGCTGTAGACGGTGTTGGCACTGATGCTTGCCGAATCATTCGAATCATTTTTATAGTGAGTGATGATGCCCGTTTGCTTATTCAGCCTGTCCGTGCCTTTGCTGCCATGTCCGATCCAAACATTATTTCTTGTATCCGAAAAGATTGTCATTGCCCCATAATCGCAGATGGTTGTGGTATCCGCTTCATTGTGATAGTAATACCTGAACTTAACAGTTTTTTTGTCAAAATTCATCACCCTATAATCTGCCCCTAACCAGATAACGCCATCATGATCTTCTGTGATACTTAAAATTTGTGGTTGGTCACCATTAAACTTTCTTTCAAGGGTGTTGTAATGAAAGAACTCCCCGGTTTGTTTATCTAATTTTGATAAAAACTCGCCATTGCATATCCAAAGCTGCTCATCTCTGTCTTTTAAAATTGCATTAACGACATCGCTTCTCAGGGTTTTGGCATTCCCGGGATCGTGTTTGTAATATGTAAATTTGTTTGTTTTCTTATCCCAACGATTCAGCCCTCCGCCGTCTGTGCCTATCCAAACAATACCGGAGGAGTCTTCCAATATGGAAGTGACGGTGTTGTTGCTTAAAGAATTAATATTCCCCGGGATTTTTTGCCTTTGCCCAAAAGGTTTTTGAATGAGGTTTGCCTTGTTAAGTTTCCCCTTAAAGGTGCCGGCCCATAAAATACCTGACTGGTCAATGAAAAGAGAAGTGATCATATCAGAACTTACACTGTAAGCAGCGGTGGAATCATGGGTATACCTTGTAAAAGCAGTACGCTCCCTGTTCAGTTTATTGACGCCGCCACTCGTTGCAATCCATAAATTTCCCTCCTGGTCTTCGGCGAAGTTTTCTCCAAACCAGCCGTCCATCCTGTTGCTGCTAATAGAGTGAATGTTTTTTGGGTCGTGCTGATAACGTTTGAAAATGTTTCTTTTTTTATCAAAACTGTTTACACCGTTGTTGGTTGCGATCCATAAAATATCATCCCTATCTTCATAAACACTACTTACCTGTCCGTCACTTAAACTATCCGGATTGGCCGGGTCAGCCGAGTAATGTTTTATTTTTACTTCGGGAAGTTTGCCTGGTTTATCCGGCCGAACGACCAGTTGATTTAGCCCTGCACCCCCAATCCAGAGGTCACCATCTTTGTCCTTACAAATGGAATTGACGCCGTTCAAATCAAAGCTGTCTGGTAAAAATCTTCCCGTCTGCCTGTCGAAGCGGCACAGCCAGCGAAAGTTGCCTATCCACATCATGCCATTACGATCTTCATTGATAGCACTAATATTCGGATCGGCGAATTTTGATTTAGGATCAGGTTTATACCGGGTAAATTTTTCGGAATACCTGTCGAATTTGCAAAGACCATCGTTAGTTCCAAGCCAGATCGACCCTTGTTTTTTGTCCTCCCAGATCGTATAAATGAAATTAGAAGAAAGAGAATTAGGATCAGACGGATCAAACTTAAATTTTGTATAAGTATACCCATCATATTTATTCAGGCCACCACCCTCGGTACCAATCCAAATGTAGCCCTTGATATCCTGGAGTATGGCCGTAACAGATTCACTTGAAAGGCCTTCTTCAGAGCCGATATGTTCAAAATGTAAACTTTCGTTTTGGGCGTTGATCCGAAGGTTAACAACAAAAAAAATAAACAGCCAAAATATCCCCGCCTTACAGAAAAATTTCATTTGGTTTATTATTTAAAAGAATCCATAATCAGGCATCAGAATAATAAAAACCTGCCCTGTTTCCATATTTGCACTCTATATGAAAATTAAATAAGCTGTTCTAATACCCGTCATTTTGTACCAGGTTCGGATTAACAGCTATTTGATCATTTGGAATTGGAAACAAAAGATACGTTGGTTCACTTTTATAATTCTTCTCCTGGAAAGGCTCCAGAAATTTCTTAAATCTTATCAAATCCTCCCTTCTCCATCCCTCCCACCAAAGTTCTCTTCCCCTTTCATCTAATAACCCATCGAGGTTTATAGAAGAGAGAGCAGTAGCACCTCTTGAAGAATGAGTACGGATAGCGTTTACAATCGTGAGAGCCGTACTGCCATAAGGGCCTGCATCAGTTGGAGTTCCTTGTCTTAAGATGGCTTCGGCTTTCATCAGTAGTACATCGGAAAGACGGAAGTAAACATAATCATTGTCGGGACTGAAATAATTCGCATAATCAGGGAAATATTTTAGGGGCCTGATACCTGTCACTTCAAGGTTTGCCCCGGTTTCAATATTTTTTACCTCAGGTATAAAAATTAAAGGAGCACCGTTTCGGTCTGTCAGAGGAACATCAGTATTAAGATCATATTGCTGACCTGCTAAAAATCCGATATTGATGCGATTACCAGGGTTTGGAGGAGATGCAGCAGTACTATAAACCATGCCCCTTCTTTTATCGGTTGATTCAAATTTGTTATAAAAATCCGATAATGTTGAAAATCCGTTACAACACAGAACCGGGGGCTGATAGTAGTGAAGAACCATCAGCGACGTAAAAAATAAATTATTATCGGGGGTTGCGCCTGCAACATTCAATTGAGTAAAAATATTTTCCCTGGCACTTGTAGTATTAGTATTATCCGGAGCAAAATTGTCAAAATAGTTCACACTGAATGAAAATTTATTACTGTTGATCACGTCATCTGCAAGGCGTATTACCTTATTCATATCTTCTGATTCAAACGAGGGGTTAGCCCTGTTTGCATATACTCCTTTGTTCAGGTAACATTTCATCAGCAAAACCTTTGCGGCAAACTTATTCGCTAAATATGGGGGACCATCAGGCAAATCAGCCTCTATTACATTCACTTCACTAATAATGTACTCCAGCGCCTCAATTCCTTTCCTGACTCTTGCTGGTTGAATTACACTTTCACCGTGTTCTCGATAAGGCACCTGGTTAAATTGGTCCAATAATAAATACATGGCCCAGGCACGAAGAAATCTTGCCTCGGCCTGCTCCTGCGGTTTTGGGTGATATTGTAAAATATCTGTTGCTGCATATATTGTTCCGCTCAAACCGTTAAAGCAATAACTCATGTGACTATTATTTGCATTCCATTTTTGCTGATGCAATGCACGCCACTCGCCATTATCATCCCAATCAGGGCCGCGGGTTGGTGCTATTGCTTCATCTGTCGTCAGTTCCGTTAATGGGAATATAACAAGATGACTGGTAAATGTATATTCAAGAGAATTGTATACTCCTTGTAATAATGCGGCTGTATTAGATGAATCCACGCTCACCTGGTCCTGTGTAAGATCGCCTTCAAAAGTTTCATGCAGTTTAGTACAATTATATAAAAGTGTAATGGTAAAAAGTGTAAAAGCGGTTAATATTTTGCGTCGCATAGATTTTATATTTAAGATAATCATAAAGACAAGTTTATTCCAAATATTATAGTTCTTGCAGATGGATATTGCACATAATCAATTCCGATAGAAGGAACATCGTTATTGTATCCACCATTGTCTCTGTTGTCGAGATTAGCCTCCGGATCAAATCCGGGGTATTTAGTAATTATGAAAAGATTTTGCCCCGTTACATATACATTTGCCCCTTGAAAAACTTTTGCAATATTACCCAGCGCATAACCCACCGTAAGGTTAGCCATTTTTATATAATTTCCTTTCCTAATAAATCTTGAAGAAGGCGTTACCGGGTTGGCGGGAGATTCTTTTAGCGGATCCTTATATACTGACAGACCGATATTTCTTCCTGCACTAATGCCACCAACATTTATAACATTCAACAGCGTGTTATAAAAAACATCCTGCCCGAATGCCCCGTACATATTCGCTGTAAGAGACAATTTATTATAGCGAACAGTGGAAGTGATGCCCAATAGGGTTTTAGGATTTGGATTTCCCACATAGTAAAAGGTATTGCCATCATCCTGGTAGGTGGCAAACCCGGTAGCTTTATCCATTCCAAGAAAATTCCTTGTATAAAATGCATTCATCGGCAGACCATTTTGTATCACTTCAACCGAAGTACCCGAAACACCCGAACCCCTCAGGTAACCGGTAAGTATGGGAGACGGCATATCTGAAACATTATTTTTCAGGAATGTGGCATTTGCGGACAAACTCCAACTGAATTTTTTCCTCCTGATAATGGCCGCATCGATGAAAACTTCCAGTCCTTTGTTTATGATTTTGCCATCAAGATTATTCCATCTTACAACCGATAAAGGGGGAGCGGGCTGAATGGGGACGCTGGGGAATAACAGGCTTGTAGTGGTCTTATTAAAATAATCCAGCGTTCCTGAAATCCTGGTGTTGAACAATAAAAAGTTAATCCCAATATTATATTGTTTATCAGACTGCCATTTTAAATTCGGATTGGGACTATTTACCTGGATTATACTCCCACCATCACGGAAGGAATATTTTATTTGCGCAGAACCTGAGGGGAATTCCTGGTTGCCTGTTTTCCCCCAGCCAGCCCGAAGTTTAAGTGAATTTACAAAATGAAGTTTAAAAAAATTTTCATTGCTGATAGTCCACGCCGCTGCAAAAGAAGGAAAGTAGCCGTATTTATTATTTTCTCCAAATTTTGTAGAACCATCTGCCCTGAAAGTAGCCGTAAACAGGTACTTATCTTTATAATTGAATATTGTTCTCCCAAAGAAAGACTTCAATTCGGTTAAAGGATCAGAATAAGAAGATATGCTGCGCCGGCTTAAATCAGAAAACTGGACATAATTTGTATAATCCAAACCATAATTACCAAAACCTGTACCCTGTACCCCATTTCCACTTAAAGAAAATCCTTTCATTGTAAATTTCATATACTCAAATCCACACACAGCGTCTAAATTGAGCCCGGAAAAAATTTCCTTGATAAAATTTAAAGTATGGGTGATTTGTTTCGTCGTCAGTTCATTATTACTAATGCCAGCCATCCCTCCTGGAGCCATGGCCTGAAGCGCCTGGTTTACAGAAGATCTTGATATACCCGAACTATAGTTAATACTAACTAATAATTTGTATTCGAGCCAATCAGTGAATTTGTAATAAGGTGAAATGCTGCCAAAAATGGTGGTAACTTTTAGATTGTCTTTTATCAATTCTGTTAATGAGAGGGGATTAGCATTATCACCTGAAAATATATTCAAAGATCCATCTGCTTTTCGCAGGGGTTCTGTGGGATTCCATTGTAGAGCGGATTGAATCAATCCACTTGCACCAATAGCTGGCTGGGGAACAGCCTGTAGATATTGACTGGCATTAAGATTTACATCCAAACGCAGCTTTTTACTCTCGAGAAATTTAAAATTTGTGGATAAATCAGAAGTATATTTCTTAAGCCCGGTATTTCTAATAATGCCATCCTGGTTTAGAATGCTACCGGACAAACGATATTTACCTGTTTCATTGCCACCGCTGATCGCAATTGAATAGTTTTGTTGCCACCCATTTTGAAGTATTGCATCGAAAGCATCCACATCTCCACCTTTGTCATTCAAATCGCTTACATTATAATATTTTATTGCATCTCTGTACTGGCTGGCATTTAATATTTTTATTTTTTTTAAAACGGAAGACACGCCAACTGAGGCGGCAACATCAACTTTTGTTTTTCCCGCCTGGCCCTTCTTTGTATTAATTATAACAACTCCATAAGAGCCTCTCGAACCATATATGGCTGTGGCAGAGGCGTCTTTTAAAATATCAATAGAAGCAATATCATCAGGATTAATAAAGTTAAGAGGATTATTACCTACCTGGAAAGATCTACCATCTAAAATCACACCATCTACAACGAACAAAGGCTGGCCGGCACCAGTAAGTGCAGAGTTGCCCCTGATCTTTATGTTTGCAGAGCCTCCCGGTTGACCATTATTGTACATTATTTGTACTCCGGATACCTTGCCCTGTATCAATTGATCAGGAGAAGCAAAAATGCCTTTATTGAAATCTTTTTCTGTAACAGATGCAACTGCTCCGGTGAGGTCTTTTCTCCTGGCAGTACCATATCCAATTACAACAACTTCATCCAGCATAGAAGAACCAGGAACTAATGCCACTTCTATATTATTCGTGACACCTATATCAACTTGCTGTGTTAAAAAACCCACTGCTGACACCGTTAATGTTCTGACAGATAAAGGTATCGTAAAATGAAAGTAGCCATTAACATCTGTTTGAGTACCCAGGGTTGTACCCTTTGCCACTACGGAAACATTGGACAGGGCAGACCCGTCGGTGCTATCAATTATCCTGCCGCTCACTTCTTTGTTTTGAGCAAATGCAAATTGCGATGAGAAGAACAGCAATACTGACAAGGTCAATTTGAGCGGTTGTTTTAGAATCATAAACTAAAACTTTGGTTAAAAAGACAGTCTATTAAATTCATAATTTAATCATGTCCGGTCTTTTACACTACTACCTATACAATTAGTTGACGCTTAGAATGGGTGTTATTAAAGTTAAACTAATTTGCATTTACAAGCATTAAATTTTTATCATAAATCCGGCACGCGGGCCGGGGGCTAAGCCCCATCTGCACTTTTAAGAATTAAATAGTAATTGGATTATTAAACCCGATCGTTAGCCTTTATTCGTCTCCACTTTTGTTTTCCCATAAATGGCATGAATCAGGGATTTAATGGGTTCATCTATTTCCTTGATTCGTCATGTAACCTTTAATCCGATGCATATTGATTTTTTAACGGGAGGATACGTTTCCGCAAGACTTCGATTACGCTTTGTGATTGAAGACTATTTGCATTTAAAAAAGCCAACAACATGATGCTAACCTTTTTCATTTTAGAGTTTTTGGCGTTATTTGTTTGTAACTTTTAAGGGGTGTACGATTACCTTACCAGGGTTACTATTCCTTTCTTTTTTGTTTTGTTTGCATCGCCTTGTTTTTTAAATTCACAATACCAGATAAAAGTTTCTGACGATTGTAATTGGCCATTAAAATAACCATCCCAGCCTTTTGAATAATCGAATGTCTCAAATACTTTTTGTCCCCAGCGGTTATAAACTAAAAGATGATACCCGCTTAAATTGGTTGCTCCAAGAATTTTGAATAAATCATTTTTACCATCATTATTTGGAGTGAATGCTGTCGGAAAATAAATATTGCAGACGCCTTCTTTTATTGTTATTTCGTCTGTTGCCGAACCGCAACTATCCGTTACCGTTACAGAATACAAGCCGGGTGTTTTAATTATAGTATGGTCTTGTACAGAACCATCCTGCCATGTGTAGGCAGTAAACTTTCCGGGGTAAAGAAGCAGTGAATCGCCGGCACATAATACAGTATCGGCTCCGAGATAAGGCGAAGGTGAAGACAATACTGTTAACTTAAGTATTGTTATACTGTCACAACCATTGGCTGTGAATAGTGTATCAATATAAGTTCCGCTGGCTGTATGGCCTTCAAAAGTCTGCCCAACGCAGATGGATTGAGTATTAGTAGCAGATAACAGGGGAGTGATCGTGAGGTTCAATGTAATAATGCTGTCACATCCATTAGTTGCGTTCAATGTATCTATATAAGTTCCGCTTGTGCTATAAATGTGATTGTTGAAATAAAAATCTTTACATGTTGCGATGTCCAATATTTTAGTTGCGCTGGTAATGGTCAGGTTAAGTGTAATAATACTATCACAACCTGCGGCATTGACTAGTGTTTGTGTATATACGCCACTGGTATTGTAAGTCTGTCCGTTTAATGTATAATTGTTGCATACCGATTCAGTAATTTCGAAAGACGAGTTAAGCAGGCACTGGCTCAACTTATGTACAAAAATATTGTCACCATCGCCGGAAGTAAGCACATGGGTGCCGGCCCCGGGATCGAAATCTACCTGGCCGCTAAGAAAATACCCGGTTGTATAAACATCGCCTATCGCATCCACGGCAATTGAATTACTAATAATGGTAGCAGTACCCCCGATTTGTTTAGCCCAAACAAAATTGCCGGAGCCATCTAATTTGGATATAAACATATTATATCCTGACGCCGATAGATTGTAGGTGCCCGGGCCCGGATCAAAATCCAGGGTGGTCCCAAAATATCCTGTTGTATATATGTTGCCGGTGTTGTCCATAGTCATTGAATAGCACCATTGTGATCCTCCGACAAACTGCTTAGCCCAAATAAAATTGCCGTTCCTGTCCAGCCTGGATATAAATGTATTAGAAACTCCATTCGCTGCAACAAGGTTATAAGTGCCGGTTCCCGGATCAAAATCTACTGTGCCGTTAAAATTTCCCGCCGTATAAATGTTGCCTGAGCCATCCACAGCTATTGATACAACGTAATCATTATCATTTCCGCCAATTTGTTTTGCCCAGGTAAAATTGCCGTTGCTGTCGAGTTTGGAAACAAAGATATCCAGGCGACCGGTAGAAGTAAGGTTATACAAAGCTGTACCAGGGTCAAAATCCACTATACCACTAAAAGTTCCTGAGGTATAAACATTTTGTGAGCCATCAAGGGCGAGTGATATTTCGCCCGTTATTTGTCCATAGATACCTGACCCGGAGTTATATCCGTGGATCTCTTTTGCCCAAACAAAATTGCCGTTGCCATCTAATTTAGAAACAAAGGCCATACCTCCAAAACCACCCAAATTAAAAAGGCCTGGTCCGGGATCAAAATCACCTGCACCCGATAATAGACCGGCGATACAGACATTTCCAAAAGCATCAACTTTAATTGAAGTTCCGGTAGAAGATTCTCCTAATTGCTTTGTCCAGATAAAATTGCCGGAGGTATCTAATTTGGAAACATAACAATTCCAGGAATGATTAGCATTCAAAAAATCACCGGTAATATAAATGTAGCCAGGAGCATCTATGGTTATCGCCCTTCCCCTTGAGCCAATTGAATTCAGGCTCACATCTATTTGCCTGGCCCATAGAAATTTACCTGACGAATCCAATTTAGAAATATAAAGGTCTACAGAATCAAGAGGATCCAGGTTATAAACACCTGATCCCGGATCAAAATCAACTTTACCTTCAAAAAACCCGGTAGTATAAACATTTCCTAGGGCATCGGTGGCTATTGATAAACCTCGTGCATCCACAAGATCAGTTCCGCCCATTTGTTTTGCCCACTCAAAGTTTACGTTTTGGCCATGTAGCAAGGATGCTACCGCACTAAGAAAAAGTATACTGAATATCTTTTTCAATTTTTCTGTTCTTAAATATAAAAGTAAACTGTGGAATCCTAATATTATAGCAATTCGGGACTTAAATTATACTAACGTTAATGTCATCGTAAAGACAGACCCTTCGCCTTCCTTCGTCTCCA